>CAVPCB010000031.1:0-122687 GCA_963702285.1 uncultured Acidobacteriaceae bacterium
ACGATCTGGGCCCACTCGGCGTCCCAATGCAGGAGCCTTGAGCCCTCAACGGCTGGATCAAATCGCGAATGAGAACATCCGCTGGAGAGCAGGACGCACAGCGAAGGCAGGACCAGGTGAAAGCGAGTCATTGATATCAACCTCCCTGGGTCTCGACACAGAGTGGATTGTTCCGGACTTCGGGAATCTTTCGCGCAGTCGAAGGGGCTAGTACCCCAGAGGCAGGTTTCCTGCCCGCAATACGAGCAACAGTACTGGCCGTGCGGATGGACGCGTTTCGGGGAATCGGCCGTCCGGGGCACTGACGCGCTGCGCGCATCCGAGAAGGCGCCGCCGGCAATGGAGGGAATGACCAGAACCTCATCCCCATCCTGAAACGCATACTTCTCGTTCCCCAGAAACCGGATGTCTTCCTCGTTCACATAGAAGTTGATGAACTTCCGCACCTGGCCCGACCTCATCCCGCAGATGCGTCTTCAGCGCCGGAAACGTCGTCTCCATCTCCGTGATCAGCGCCGGCAGATTCCCCGCGCTCGACTGAAATTCCCGCGCCCCGTTCGTGTGCTTCTGAAATGCGTTCGGCAACAAAACCCTAACCGACATAAGCCCCTCCCAACTCCAGTTCCTGTTCTTCCTTCTGCTCCGCCAGATACTCCTCGAAATCCCCCAGCCGCGGACGAATCGCCGCATGCTGCTCGTACGCGCCTTGCAATACATCCGTCGTCTTCAGCCCGTTGCCCGTAATGCACGTCACCGTCAGATCGTCGGGATGAATCCTGCCATGCGCATACAGCCGCGCCGTCACCGCCGTCGTCACGCCGCCCGCCGTCTCCGTAAAGATGCCTTCAGTCTCCGCCAGTTCCTGGATCGCCGACACAATCTCCACGTCCGACACGTCCTCGGCCCAGCCGCCGCTCTCGCGAATGCACCGCGTCGCATAAACCCCGTCCGCAGGATTCCCAATCGCCAGCGACCGCGCAATCGTCGAAGGCCGCTGCGGCTCGATGTGATCCGCCCCCGTCTTCACCGCTGTCGATATCGGCGAGCATCCCGTCGCCTGCGCTCCAAAAAAGCGCACCGGCTTGTCTTCCACCAGCCCCAGCGTCACCAGCTCTTTGAATGCCTTGCGGATTTTCACGATCAGCGCGCCGCCCGCCATCGGCACCACCACGTTATCCGGCAGCTTCCAGCCCAGCTGTTCCGCAATTTCAAAACCCACCGTCTTCGACCCTTCCGCGTAATACGGCCGCAGGTTCACGTTCACGAAACCCCAGTTGTACCGATCCGCAATCTGCGAGCACAGCCGGTTCACGTGATCGTAGTTGCCGTCGATCCGCACCAGCGTCGCGCCGTACACCTGCGTGTTCAGAATCTTCGCCGGTTCCAGATCGGCCGGCACCAGGATGAACGTCTTCAGTCCCATGCGCGCCGCCTGCGCCGCCACCGCGTTCGCCAGGTTTCCCGTCGACGAGCAGCCGACCGTGTCGAACCCAAACCGTTTCGCATTCTCCAGCGCCACCGACACCACGCGATCCTTGAAGCTCAGCGTGGGCAGGCACACCGCATCATTCTTGATCCAAAGATTCTTCGCGCCAATCCGCTCCGCCAGCCGTGGCGCGCGCAGCAGCGGCGTCCACCCCGCAGGAGTTACCGGAACAGCATCGTCCGGCACCGGCAGCAGCGCCTGATAGCGCCACATGTTTGTCGGACCCGCGGCAATCGTCGCGCGCGTCACCGTCCGCCGCGCCTCGTCCAGATCGACAAAAACTTCCAGCGGAGAAAAGCACTCTTCGCAGATCGTCAGCGGAGCATTTTCGTAACGCTTCCCGCATTCCCGGCAACGCAATTCGTAAGCAGCAGCCATCGCACCCTCGTGTTCGAGAGCGGCGTCGGGAAATAAATACGGGCACGCGTGACGACGTACTTACGTTGACTACCTGGGATTTCGCGAGATGCGCTAAAGCTGCACCCCGAATCTCATGTACCCCGCTTGTTACAGCGGGCGAGAGTTGACACCGTGATCCCGAATTGCTCGAGCCGGTTGTCGTGGCGTCACAGGGCCCGTCCCTCAGCCACTCTGCATGAAATTCAGGCTCGCTCCTGAGAGCAAACTTGAATATTCTTGTGATATCACAGATCCCGTAATGCCGCAACTGGCCCTCAGAAAAACTCAGATGTCCTGGCGCGAAATCACCACCGCCATCAGACGCGGTAATACTCCGATTCTCCGCCAGGTGCTCGACAACGGCACGGACCCGAATCTCTCGAACAAGTTTGGTTGGACCCTGCTGATGGCGGCAGCACTTGCCGGCAATACCGCCAGCGGGCGGTTGCTCATCGAGCGAGGGGCGCGCCTGGAATTGGGAAACAAGTTCGGCGACACAGCTCTGACTCTGGCAATTCAGGCGGGCCATGCCCCGTTTCTGAAAATGCTTCTGAACCAGGGTGCCGCTCTGGAGCGCCCAGACGGCGATTCAATCGATGGACTTGTCGAGTGGGCCGCAAAATACTGTCCCATTTCCGCAGCGCAAACAAAGCACATCAGGGCGATTATTGAGGAGACCCGCGCAACCAGCCATCCCGGACACCCCCTTGACGGCCCCCAATCCCTATAGGTTCCGCGATCGCCACGATTAGCTCTTGAATTAGTGTAGCTTTTAAGGTACACTAATCAGGTCGTGATCGAGATACGGGAGACCGAGACGTTCTCTCTCTGGCTTCACGGCCTTCGGGATTCACAGGCCAGAGCGAGAATCGCAGCTCGGATTCGCCGCCTCGCGTTTGGCAATGCCGGCGATGTCCGGCCTGTCGGAGAAGGAATCAGCGAGCTCCGAATTCACTACGGACCAGGTTATCGCGTTTACTATGTCCAGCGCGGGTCTGTCCTCATCATCCTTCTCTGTGGCGGAGACAAAAGCACGCAGACCCGAGACATAGAAGCCGCCAGGAGTCTGGCGAAGGAGACCCTATGAACAGTGCCAAAACCAAACCCTTCGATCCCGCTGAGTACCTGGACGACTCTGAGGCCATCGCTGCTTACATGACCGAGGCGCTTGAAACCGAGGAACCCGCTTTCATCGCGGACGCCCTCGGCGTCGTCGCACGCGCCCGCGGCATGAGCGAAGTCGCACGGGACGCCGGCCTCTCTCGCGAGAGCCTCTACCGTGCCCTCAGCGCCGACGGCAATCCTGAATTCGGCACGGTCCTTCGCGTCGTCCGAGCTCTCGGCCTGCGTCTCTCTGCCGCGCCTGCGCACAGCGAAGATGTAGGCTGAAAGAGGTACGTCCCCCCATGATCACCATCCTCGGCGCAGGCGGCGTCATCTCCAACCACCTCACCCCGCTCCTCGCCGCGCAAAACAAGCCCTTCCGCGTCGTCAGCCGCACCGCGCGCCCCACACCCGGCGCCACTGAAGTTGTAGCCGCCGACCTCACCGACCGCGATCAGACCCTCCGCGCCGTCGCCGGCTCCAGCGTCGTCCTGCTCCTCGCCGGCCTTCAATACGACCGCAAAGTCTGGGCCGAGCAGTGGCCGCGCATCATGGCCAACTCCATCGAAGCCTCGAAGCGCGCAGGCGCAAAGCTCCTCTTCTTCGACAACGTCTATATGTACGGCCGCGTCTCCGGCCCCATGACCGAACAAACCCCGTTCAACCCCTGCAGCCGCAAAGGTGAAATCCGCGCCCGGATCGCCACCACCCTGCTCGACGAAATCAAAGCCGGTTCGCTCACTGCTATGATCGCCCGCGCCCCTGACTTCTACGGACCCGCCACCCCCACCGGCGTTCTCAACGTCCTCGTCTTCGATGCCTGGAGCAAGAATCAAAAAGCCTCCTGGCTCGTCAACGACCAGGTCCCCCACTCCCTCATCTACACGCCCGACGCCGCCCGCGCCGTCCTCACCCTCGCCGAGTCAGAATCCGCCTGGAACCAAACCTGGCATCTGCCCACCGCGCCCAACCCGCCCACCGGCCGCGAGTTCATCACAACCGCTGCTCAGGCCATGAATCGCGAGCCCAAATACCGCGTCCTCTCGCCGCTCTTGGTCCGCACCTACGGCTGGTTCAAACCCGTCGTCGGCGAACTCCACGAGATGCTCTACCAGAACGACGCGCCCTACCTCTTCGACTCCTCGAAATACGCCCGCACCTTCGCAGTCTCCGCCACACCCTACGCCGAAGGCATCCGCGCCACCGCAGCCTCGTATCACGACGCGAAGCCCTGACAACTTCGAACGTCCGTAACTCTCTGAGCTATGTGCCCTGAGCCCTGAGCCCTGCGCCCTGCGCCCTGCGCCCTGCGCTCTGTGCTCTGTGCTCTGAGCTCTGAGCTCTGTGCTCTGTGCTCTGTACCCTGTGCTCTGCACCCTGTGCTCTGTACCCTGTGCCCTGTGCCCTGCGCCCTGTGCTCTGCGCTCTGTGCCCTGCGCCCTGCGCCCTGTGCTCTGTGCCCTGTGCCCTGAGCCCTGCGCCCTGTGCTCTGTGCCCTGAGCCCTGAGCTCTGTGCTCTGTGCTCTGTGCTCTGTGCCCTGTGCCCTGTGCCCTGTGCTCTGTGCCCTGAGCTCTGCACCCTGAGCTCTGCGCTCTGTGCGCTGTGCTCTGTGCCCTGAGCCCTGAGCTCTGCGCCCTGTGCCCTGTGCTCTGCGCCCTGTGCCCTGTGCTCTGTGCCCTGCGCTGGCCCTGAGCCCTGGCCCTGTACCCTGTACTCATGAACGCCGCCCTCGTCGAGTCCTTCGATCGCCCGCCCCGCTACACCACCTTCGCCGACCCCACGCCCACATCGGACGAAGTCCTCATCACCGTCACCGCTGCCGGCCTCCACCCCATCGTCAAAGCGCTGGCCAAAGGGACCCACTACGGCAGCACCGGCGAGCTCCCCTTCATCCCCGGCGTCGACGGAGTCGGCCGCACGCCCGACGGCACCCGCGTCCTGTTCGGCTCTACGCACCCGCCCTACGGCACCTTCGCCGAACGCAGCATCGCCCGATCCGCCATCTGCACGCCCCTCCCCGATGCCCTCGACGACGACGCCACCGTCGCCGCCATGATGAACCCCGGCATGTCGGCCTGGGCCGCCCTCGAACATCGCGCACAATTCACCGCCGGCGAGAGCGTCCTCATCCTCGGCGCTACCGGTTCTGCCGGACACATGGCCGTGCAGATCGCCCGCCGCCTCGGCGCAAAACGCATCGTCGCCGTCGGCCGCAATCCCCTGGCTCTGGAAGAAACCAAAGCCCTCGGCGCAGACGCGACCATCTCTCTCCAGCAGGATCACGACGCGCTCGTCGCCGCCTTCCGCGCCGAGCTGGCTAACAAAATCGACGTCGTGCTCGACTACCTCTGGGGCTCCCCCGCTGAAGCCCTTCTCGCCGCAGTCGTGCAAAAAGGCCTCGACCACGATGCCGGGCGCCTTCGCTACATCCAGATCGGCAACAGCGCCGGACCCAATATCTCCCTGCCCGCCGCCGTCCTCCGCAGCTCCGGACTCGAACTCCTCGGCAGCGGATTCGGCAGCGTCTCCATGGACAAAATCTTCGCCTCTCTGCGCGCCATCCTCGCCGCCGCCGCCAAACAACCCTTCCAGATCAACCTCACTACCGCTCACCTGCGCGACGTCGAAAAACTCTGGAACTCCCCCGGAGACGCCCGCCTCGTCTTCCAGCCCTGAGCGCTTTCACCTAAATCACTTCAGATACCGCCACATGATCTCTTCTTGCAATCCGGCGACGGCGCAGTAGAATCCGAGGCAAATCCGGCGGACAGGACGGGTTCTCGCGGCAGTGCTCCGCGATCAATCGCCTCCACAAAGCCGGAGAAACGAGGCGGCCGTGACCGCTCTGAACCTTGTTGGGCGGCTGGCTGGGCATGTTCGCCGGAGTGCTTTCTGGTGCTCTCCTCGGCCTGTTCTTCTACCGCGATGACTGGATGGGCGGCTACGATTTCCTGGCGCCGCCGCCTCACCCGTCTTGGCCACATTTCCTTCTTCGGACTCGGCTTTCTCAATCTTGTCTTCGCAGCCACCGCAGCGCAGCTGCCTGCTCGCGCCACCGTTCCTGAAGACTGCCACGTAGTCCTGCGTCGTTCGCGCGCATCGCCATGCCGCCTCTGCTGCTTTCTTTCCGCCTGGCGCAAGCCCTTCCGTCACCTGTTTCCCATCCCCGTCGTCTCGGTTGCCGTTGGGGTAATCGCAATCCTTTTCGGATGGTGGCGCAAATGAAACTCGGCCTCATCGCTATGAGTGGCGTCCGCGCTCACAATCCCGAACTCACCGCTCTCGGGCTCACACTCCCCGGCTTCGTCGAGCGCAACAAGGTCATTGCATCGCTGCCCAGCCTCGGCCTGCTCACCCTCGCCGGACTCACTCCGCCCTCCGTCGACACGCACTACCTCGAAATTCCCGACATCGCCGCCATAGACGGCGTGCCTGAAGAGTTCGATGTCGTCGCCATCTCCAGTTTCTCCGCGCAGATCAACGAAGCCTACGCCCTCGCCGACCGCTATCGCGCGCTCGGCACGAAAGCGACCTCGGCGGCCTGCACGTCAGCGCCGTCCCCGACGAAGCTCGCACCGAACGCCCTGATGCAATCGTCATCGGGGAAGGTGAACCCGCTCCTGGCCATGGATCATGACCGACTTGTCGATTCGGCCGCTACCCTTCGCCCCGTCGACCTCGACGCCCGCGCCTGCGCCTTCGACTTCGCCGAGCTCGCCGGCCGGCTTCGACCTGCTCTATTCTGCCTGATAATCCGTCGACCGTGCAGATGCAGTGTGGCTGCCCTTCCGCTGCGAGTTTTGGCGCCGCTTCCACCGCCTTCGGCCCGCCTACAAGGTCAAACCCATCGACCGCGCCTCGCTGAAGCTTGAGAGATCAAACCCTTGGGAATGGCTTCATCGAGTCCGCCGACGACAAGACCTTTGCCTCAAAAAAACCATCTCGCGTGGATTGATGCAGGCCCTCGCCCCGGAGGACATCCGCTGGTTCACCGAAACCGACATTTCCGTCGCCGACGACCCCGAGCTCCTCGAAATCCATGCGCGACGCCGGTTGCGCCGAGGTCCTCATCGGCTTCGAAAGCACCTCCTTCTCCGGACTCGACGGCCTCGAACAACGCTCCAACTGGAAAGCCAGACAAGTCGACCGTTACCTCGATGCAGTTCGCACCATCCAGGATCACGGTATCCGCGTCAATGGTTGCTTCATCCTCGGCCTCGACGGCACCGGCCCCGATTCCTTCGCAGCTGTTGGCAGGTTCGTCCAGCAGAGCGGCCTCTTCGATGTGCAGATCACCGTCCAGACAGCCTTCCCCGGTACTCCTCTCTACGAGCGCCTCAAGAGCCAGGGTCGAATCCTACGCGACGAAGCCTGGGAACTCTGCACCCTCTTCGATGTCAACTTCCGGCCGGCGAAGATGTCCGTCGCCGAGTTGGAAGGGGGCCTCAGAACCCTCGCAAGTCAGATTTACTCGGAAGAGGCAACCCTGGCGCGCCGCGATCATTTCCGCAGAAACCTTCACGGGCAGCGCCGCATCCCGCAGCAACCCCACAGTTCCGTCCACTATAAAAGGAGCATCGCCCATGCCTCATCTCTGGATTCGAATCGTCCTTATCTTGTGTGGTGCTTTCGATGGCGTCGTTGGCCTCTATCTTCTTTGCCGCGCCTGCTGCGATGTTCCGCTATTTTGACGTCACGCCACCCAACCACTACGGCTACGTCCAGTTCCCCGCGCTGCTGCTCCTCATTTTTGCAGTCATCTTCTTCCGCGCCGCTAGCCGACCCCGTCGCCCGCCGCGACACTATCCTCTATGGCGTCGCTCTCAAGGCTTCCTACTCCGGTCTCGTCTTCTGGTATCAAGCCCACGGAGGCGTGCCCTCCCTCTGGATCCCATGGGCCTGGACCGATGCGGCATTCCTCGTTCTGCTGCTCCTCGGCTGGTTCGCCCTCCGTCCGAGACCAGCAATGGCATGACAGGAGCGAACGTGCACCCCAGGGAATCGTTGCCCTCACGCCTTCGCCCGCGCCGCAGACACCCGCATCGAATCCACCTCAAACCGGTTCAGCCCGCCCACAACCGAAGGATCGTTCCCCGCGATCTCTCGCGCCTCCCCTTCGCTCTCCACTTCCAGAACCGCCACGCCGAACGCTCCCGCCGCCGAACGCACCGGCCCGTACAGCACCACCTTCCCCGCCGCAAACAACGCCGCAAAATAATCGGCATGATGCTTCATCAACCCCAACTCCTCGGCGCTCGCATCCCCTGGAAAACTCGCCCGCGGCGGAATCAGCCTGAAAAAGAAATGTTGTTTGTCCATAGGCCAGCATCTTAACCGAACTCCTCCCTCACCCCGCGACCGGCCATCCCGCAGGACCTGCTCGCGCGCCTGCGCAGCTGACTGATTTGCGAGCTGGCCCCTGTGCTCTGAGCCCTGTGCTCTGAGCCCTGCGCTCTGTGCCCGGTTTTAGTCCCACCCGTCACTTTCAGCGAACAAACCCCTTTGCAGCGGCCTATTCCCTGGTTCATCATGGGGCTTCACACCCCCGCTGACATCACCCACCGAGAGGCCGCATGCAAAATTTCCTGCAGGACCTGCGCTTCAGCGTCCGCACCCTCCGCAAATCGCCGGGCTTCGCCATCACCGCCATCCTTACCCTCGCCCTCGGCATCGGCGCGGTCACCTCCATCTTCTCCGTCGTCGACTCGGTCCTGCTCAAGCCCTTCGCCTTCCCCAGTCCCGACCGCCTCGTCATGCTGCATGAATTGCTGCCGCAGCTCGAGTCCACCCCGCTGCCCGACAATCCCAACCACTTCCTCAACTGGCAGAGCAACGCGAAAACTTTCTCCGGCCTCTGCATCCTGAACAACCGGAACTCCAGCCTCTCAGTCGGCACCGATCACCCCGAGCTGGTCAGCGGCCTCAGCGTCGAACCCAATTTCTTCGACGTCCTCGGCATTCATCCCATCCTCGGTCGAGGCTTCCTCCCCACCGAAGCCACCAAAGGCCACGACAACGTCGTTGTCCTCTCCTGAATGCCTGGCAACGCTATTTCCATGGCGATCCCCACGCCATCGGCCAGACCCTGCGCGACGGCGGTGCTCCGCAAACCGTCATCGGCGTTCTGCCCAGGGATTTTTCATTCCCCCGCGTCAGTGAACTCTACGCGTCGGTCGCGCAAAGCGCAGTCAACCCCTACGAGCTCTTCCACCCCATGGTCCTCGATGCGGACCAAAGGGACGATGAAGGCGATTACAACTTCATGGTGCTCGGCCGGCTCCGCACCGGCATCTCGCCGGATCAGGCTCGCACGGAACTCGTCACCCTGCAATCCGCCTTCAACAAAGCGCATCATCTCCACACCAATCCCACCGTGCTGGTCTTTCCCATGATCACCGAGGTTGCCGGCCGCATCAGCACCGCGCTCTGGCTGCTGCTCGCCGCCGTGGGAGCCGTCCTGCTCATCGGCTGCGTCAATCTCGCCAATCTGCAGCTGGCTCGCGCCGTTTCCCGCGAGCGCGAACTCGCCGTCCGCGCCGCTCTGGGCGCCGCCCGCGATCGCCTCGTCAGTTCCGCTCTTGCCGACTCGCTGGTTCTCGCGCTCATTGGTGGCACCCTCGGGATCCTGCTTTCTTTCGCCGGCGTCCAGTTCTTCATTGCCGCCGCGCCCAAGAGCCTGCCCCGCATCGGCGCCGTGCATGTCTCCATCCCTGTCCTGTTGGCCGCTGCCGGACTCTCGATCCTCACTGCGCTGTTCTTCGGACTCCTTCCCGCGCTGCGCTCCATGCGCGTCGATCCGCAGTCCGCTCTGCAAACCAGCACTACCCGCGTTTCCAGCGGGCGAGAGAGCCAGCGCACTCGCCACTTGCTCGTCGCCGCCGAGGTCGCCTGCACCGTCACGCTGCTCATCGTCACCGGCCTGCTTGTTCGCAGCTTCTCCACCCTGCTCCATCAGAACCGCGACTTCGACTCCAGCCGCGTGACCATTGCCCGTGCCTTCCTCTATGCGCCCCAGTACGGCCACGATGCCGACAAGAATCAGGCCGTCCGATCCGGCTTTATCGATCGCGCCCTCTCTGCGCTTGCCCAGATTCCCGGCGTGCAGTCAACCGCTTCCACCTCCGAGCTTCCCCTCGCCGGCGATACCTGGATCGACAATGTCACTCGCCCCGACCACCCCGTGCCCGAGGGCCATGAGCCCAACGCCAATATCCGCTGGATCAGCCCCACCTACGCCACCACCCTCCGCATTCCCCTTGTCGCCGGCCGCGATCTCACTGCGGACGACAAGAACCACCCCACCAACATCCTCATCTCCCAGGATGCGGCCCGCACCATCTTCCCCGACACGAGCCCCATCGGACACATCATCCACCTCAACGACAAGACCGACTTCACCGTCGTGGGCATCCTGGCCGACGCGCGCATTAACCAGCTCGACCATACCGCGGCGATGATCTACATCCCCTACTGGCAGCAACCCTGGTGGCGCTTCACCTTCCTCGTGCGCAGTCCACAGTCTGCATCGGCGCTCGCCACTTCCATCCGCCGCGCCATCTGGAGCGTCGATCCCGAGGTCGCCATCACATCGCTCAAGTCGCTCGACGAGCAGGTTTCCGACTCCGTCTCGGACCAGCGCTTCCAGACTCTGCTCCTCTCCAGCTTTGGCGCAGCGGCGCTTCTGCTCGCGCTTCTCGGAATTTACGGCGTCCTCGCCTATTCCGTCTCGCTGCGCCAGCAGGAATTCGGCATCCGCATCGCGCTCGGCTGCGACAAGCCCACCCTCATGCGTCTGGTCGCTCGCCAGGCCGCGGCGCCCGTTGCCGGCGGCATCCTCGCCGGGCTCGTGCTGGCCTTCGCCGCGACGCGCTATGTCCACAGCCTGCTCTACGAAACCAGCGCCGCCGACCCCGCCGCCATCGCCGCCAGCATCGCCCTGCTGGTCGTCGCAGCGCTTCTCGCTACGCTCGTCCCCGCGCGCCGCGCCGCCCAGACCGACCCCATGGCCGTGCTACGTAACGAATAGATTCGCAATGGCTTAGGTTCAGACCATCCTATTGATCAATCCGTAATGGTAGAATGGATGCAGATCATGGTGGAAAGGTAGAATCATGAGCCTGAACATCAAAAATGAAGAGACCCACACCCTCGCTCGCGAACTCGCCGCAATCACCGGCGAAAGCATCACCGGCGCTGTGACGGAGTCCCTTCGCGAGCGGCTGGAGCGCGTTCGGCGCTCTAAACGACACGGCATGGCCGAGCGCCTGATGAAGATCGGAGCCGAGTGCGCAGCGCGTTTGCCCGAGGAATTCAAGAATCTGAACCCCGACGATCTGCTCTTCGACGAAAAAGGGCTTCCGAAATGATCGTTGACTCATCGGCGATCGTCGCCATCGTTCGCCGGGAGCCTGAAGCAGCCGACTTCGCTCGCACCATCGCGCAGAGTGAGTGCCACATGTCGGCGGCGAATTATGTCGAAGCGGCTGTGGTCATCGACAGTGTGCGCGATGCAATCGTCAGCCGCAAGTTCGATGACCTGATTCGTGAGGCTGAGATATCCATCGAGCCGGTAACCGTTAGGCAGGCCCGATCGCGCGCGAAGCTTATCGCGACTTCGGCAAAGGCAGCGGTCATCCCGCTCAGCTCAACTTCGCCGATTGTTTCGCATACGCGCTAGCCAAAGATTTCGCGGAGCCCTTGCTCTTCAAAGGCCGCGACTTCTTCCATACAGATGTAACCCCAGCTCTGTAGCTCTGGTGGCCTCTCGCAGAGATTTCGTTACCAACAGCTGATGGCTCGATAGCCATGCGCTGCCACTGTTTTGAAAGGGCACGACTTCAGTCGCGCCGAAAACGCCAATTATGCGCCCGGCTTTAGCCGCCGAGGGAAGTATCTCAGCGCTCTTGTTTTGCGCCCTGCACCCTGTGCCCTGAGCCCTGTGCCCTGTGCTGTGCCCTGTGCTGTGCCCTGTGCCCTGAGCTCTGTGCCCTGTGCCCTGAGCCCTGTGCCCTGTGCTGTGCCCTGTGCCCTGAGCTCTGTGCCCTGTGCCCTGTGCTGTGCCCTGTGCCCTGAGCCCTGAGCCCTGTGCCCTGTGCCGTGCCCTGTGCCCTGAGCTCTGAGCTCTGTGCCCTGCGCCCTGTGCTGTGCCCTGCACCCTGTGACCTGTGACCTGTGACCTGTGCCCTGTGCTCTGCGCCCTGTGCCTGGTTCTACGGCTGAGCACCGAAATCCACCCGGATCCGTCGACCCTGCCCGCTGCTCTCCCGCGCCAGCTCGATCAGCCGCGTTGTCCGCCACGCCTGCTCCGGCTTCACTTCCAGCTCCGCCCTGCCCAGCAGCACGTCGCGAACGTTGTCGTAGAAGCCGCGATAATCGCCGCGCTCCGTCCTGACCCGTCGCGTGGACGCACCGGAATCGCCGCAGCTCGTCAGCTCGCCCCACGCCGATTCCGCCTCCTCGCCAAACCCCGGTTCGCCGGGCCGCATGCCCGCCTTCAGCTGATCCTCCTGCGGATCGAGTCCCCACTTCGTAAAGCTCCCCTTCGTTCCGTGCACGACGTATCGCGGGCCTCGAGCGCACGCCGTCAGCGTCGCTCGCAACATTACCGTCATGCGATGCGGATGCTCGTACTCCAGAAACAGGTCCCACGCATCGTCTGCCGCCGCGCCTTCACGCTCCACCCGCACGCTCGCCGTGATCGTGTCGGGCGGCCCGAACAGCGTGAGCGCCTGATCGATCAGGTGCGGACCGAGGTCGAACAGCGTTCCTCCGCCTGGTCCGCCGCTCTCACGCCACACGTCCCGCCGCGGCGCAGGGCGAAAGCGGTCGAAGCGGGACTCGAACGTCACCAGTCGACCCAGTTCGCCGCTCGCGATCACCTGCCGCACCGTCCGAAAGTCGCCGTCCCAGCGGCGATTCTGATACGCCGTCAGTGTGAGCTTCCTCTGGCGCGCCACCGCGATCAGCTTCGCTGCCTCTTCTGACGTCAGCGTGAAGGGCTTGTCGATGATCACGTTCCGCTGTTCGTGCAGGCACTGCTTTGCCAGGTCGTAGTGCGAGTAGCTCGGCGTCGCAATCACCACCAGGCGAATGCTCACATCGCTGAGCATCTCCTCGACACTGCGCGCCACATGCGCTTCCGGATATTCCTTCTTCGCGTCGTCGCCGCTGCGCTGGACAACAGCAGCAAGCTCCAAACCTGGCGTTGCCTGAATCACGGCGGTGTGGAAGATGCGCCCGGCAAGCCCGAATCCAACAACGCCCACTCTGATCGGTTCTGTCATAGGCAGCATTATCTACACTCACACCGCGGCGCTGGACTTCAGCATCTGCTCGGCGTGGCGCAGCGAGGTTTCCGTCACGGTTGCGCCGGAGATCATCCGCGCGATCTCCTCGGCGCGCTCCTGCGCGGTCAGCAGCCGGATCGAGGTCCGCGTCCTGCTGTCCCCCCGGCGCTGCGTCTCGTGCTTCTCGACCAGCAGATGCTGATCGGCAAACGCGGCGATCTGCGGCAGGTGCGTGATGCACAGCACCTGCTGCGCGCGCGACAGCGCCTTCAGCTTCTGGCCCACGGCTTCCGCGGCTCGTCCGCCGATGCCAATGTCGATCTCGTCGAACACCAGGGTTCGCGGAACCTGCGCCTTCTTCGCCCGGCCGCGCGCAGCGCCGTCTTCCACGCTCACCTTCAGCGCCAGCAGGACGCGCGACATCTCGCCGCCCGAAGCGATCTGGTCGAGCGGCTGCATCGGTTCGCCAGGATTCGTCGCGATGCGGCACTCGACCGCGTCCCAGCCGTGAGCAGTCCAGGCGGACGGATCTTCTGCCGCGGCGACCGCGATCGCGAACCGCGCTTTCATCGCGAGGTCGTTGATCTGCGCCTCGGCCAGCTTCTCCAGCTTCTTCGCCGCCGCAGTGCGTTCGGCGGTCAGCGCGCGAGCCGCGATTCGATACGCGTCGCCGGCTTTCGCCAGGTCGGCGCGCAGTTCCTTCACGATCTCGTCGCGGTTCTCGATCTCGGCCAGCTTCCGCGCAGCCTCTTCTCCAAACGCAATCACGTCGGCGAGACCAGCACCATACTTGCGCTTCAGCCGGTCGAGCAGCGCGAGCCGGTCTTCGATCTCCGCCAGCCGTTCCGGACTCGCGTCGATGCGCTCCGCATAATCGCGCACCGTTGCGCTCACGTCTTCGACCATCGCGCGCGCCGAAGCGATCTGCTGCACCGATTCGGCAAAGGCCCCGTCGTAGCGCGCCAGCTCTTCGAGGTTCTTCTGCGCGGTCTGCAACGTCGATTCGGCCGACGCATCGCCTTCGTAAAGCGCGTTCGTGACCGCCGTCGCCGCAACGTGCAGCTTCTCGGCGTTCATCAGAACGCGCCGCTCGGTCTCCAGAGCCTGATCTTCGCCGGCTTCAGGCGCAGCGGACTGAATCTCGCGCGCCTGGAAACTCCACAAATCGGCGAGGCGCAGACGATCCTGTTCGTCCTTCTCCAGTTCAGCCAGGCGATTCTGAATTTCTCGCCAGCGCGCAAAGGCCTCAGCCACCGCTTCAGCGGAGATTCCGCCGAACCGATCGAGCAGCAGCCGCTGTTGCCCCGGATCGAATCCGGAAAGCGTTTCCGACTGCGCGTGCACCAGAGCCAGCTCAGGCGCGAGCGCGCGAAGAACCGCAACCGTCGCAGGCTGATTGTTCACGTAAACCCGGCCTTTGCCGTCGGCCAAAATTTCGCGGCGAAGAATGACCTCATCGCCGTCGACATCGATGCCGTTGGCTTCGAGGATCAGTTCGGCGCCCGCCGTGGACTGGAAAACACAGGACAGAACCGCGCGGTCCGCGCCGTGGCGCACGATTCCCGACGAGGCCTTCTGCCCCATGAGCAGCGCGAGCGCATCGACCAGAATCGATTTGCCCGCGCCGGTCTCACCGGTCAGCAGGTTCAGCCCCGGCCCGAAGCCGGCGGTGGCGTGATCGATGACCGCGTAATTTTCGGCTCGAAGTTCGAGCAGCATGGGACTTCAGGTTACAAGGTACAAGGCGCAGGGTACAGGGCGCAGGGCGCAGGGCAGAGGGCGCAGGGCAGAGGGCTCAGGGCAGAGGGCGCAGGGCAGAGGGCTCAGGGCAGAGGGCTCAGGGCTCAGGGCTCAGGCTCAAGGCTCAGGCTCAAGGCTCAGGCTCAAGGCTCAAGGGTTTTCAGCCCCCCGAGTACCAGTCGCGAAAGTTCCCCAATCCCGCCCTTCCGCCACCCTTGCTTGCAAAACACGAACCACACCTGCGGCGGCGCGTCAGCGGCGCGACGGTAGAAGCCACAGGCTTCAGCCTGTGGGAACCGCCGCCCAAGAACAAAGGGCCTTCAGGCCCGGGCCATCCACGTGCGAAACTTCGCAATGCCGGTCATACAGCACCCCCTCAAACCGCCTGCAACCCTCAGGGACCAGACACGAAAAAGTGTCAGGGCACGCCCTTCCCAGCTTGCGGAAAAAAACAACAAACCCCAAATGCAGGGAAGGCCAGGTTCACCCCACAGCAAGAAGCTTGCTCCACCTCCGGCCCCACATCAATACAAATCGTCAGCGGCCCCACCCCAAAGTACTGCCGTGTTCCATTTTGGGAGCAGCCGTGCCCCAATCCGATCACCCGACGTACGAAGTAAGATCCCGGCTTATCCAGGTCTCATATCTGGGAACGACTCTGAACCGGCTTGCGGAAGAAACTCGCCGCTTTGAAAGGCCCCGGCCTTCACAGCTTGCGGAAAAACATTGTGGGTCGTGATTTTTGTATCAGGGCACGACCTCGGTCGTGCCGTAAAGCGCCAAAAATGGATCCGGGCTTTAGCCCCTGAGATTTTGTTTCACCGCCAGAGGCGGCTTTTTCCGCAAACTCTTCACGCCAGGGAATCCGCCGCTCAGAAGCTACCGCCTTTAGCCTCGGGTAACTTCCGGTCGGCCGGTGATACGTCCAGAATGCTGCGTCGATGAGTGAATTGGCGATTCTCGCTCTTCGAGAAGCCTTACTGACGAGAACGGCGTCTATCATTACCCGTGCAGCTGATGTGAGTTGGTACGCTCAAGTTCGGGACTATGACCGACACATTCGAGTTTGATGGCGGGCGCGAGGTCACGGTATACATCCCCGACAAGCCGCCTGAAGCCATCGTGTTTGCGGGGGATGGTCAACGAATCGCCGAGTGGGGCCGTTGCCTTGAAAAGGCAGCAGTGCGATCAACGATGGTCGTGGGTGTCCATAGCGTGGCCGATGAGACACTGCGCCTTCATGAGTACTCGCCGGGCTTTGACCCCGAGCGGTTCGCTGCACATGAAACGTTCTTCGTCGAAGATGTATTTCGATGGACGAGGTCGTACCTCGGCATAGCCTTGTCTGCCGAACGCACCGCAATCTTCGGTGCCTCGGCGGGCGGAGAGCTGGCTCTCGCTCTCGGGCTTCGGCACCCGCAAATCTACGGAGCCATCCTGTGCGCTTCTCCCGGTGGAGGCTACAAGCCGCCCGTTCGTATGCCGTCTCCACTTCCGCGTACCTATCTTGTCGCCGGCACGCAGGAACCTTTCTTTCTCGACAACGCCAGAACATGGGCCAGCGCGCTCCACAATGCGGTGCGGATGTAGTGATGAAGGAGCGAGTCGGGCCGCACGGCGGAGATTTCTGGAGAGAAGAGTTCGCCAGGATGGTAGCGTGGGCGTTTCCCGTTGAGTCCTCATAAGTCGGCTTATCGGAACCAATCCGCGCCGGATGTTTTCAGTTGACGCTTCCAGCCCAATGCGCTCATCGACAGTTACAGGCGCACGGTCGCCCGTCCTGGAACATTCGCCTCCCCACTCCACCGCTTCCCATTCTGGCCCCGCCGACATTACCAAAGACTAGCTCCGCCCTCGATTCTCCTTGCCTCCCCCATCCCCGTACCCTAGCCTGATATCAAGGGGATAGGTGTCCCCAACCAAGCCTCGCCAAATCTGGTGAGGCTTTTTTATTGGATCCCGGTCTCGCCCATCAGACCCGGGGCCATGTGCCCGTTCTTAGGAGGAACACGATGTCCGTCGATGCAACTGCCCTGAACCCCGAAACCCACCTTCCATCAACAGAAATCCCCGCTGCCCGCAACGCGCCCTGCCGTGCCGTCACCACCGCCGGACAGCGCTGCAAAAACGATGCCCTCGACAACTCCCACCTCTGCTACTCCCACGCCCGCCACCGCCACCCCACTCTCCCTCACCCCACCCAGGTCTCCATCCCCCTCCTTGAAGATCACGCCTCCGTCCAGCTCGTCACCACCCAGATCGTCCACGGCCTCCTCACGCTCAAAATGGACCCCGAACGCGCCCGCACCATCCTCTACGCTCTCTCCATCGTCGCCTCCACCCTTCCCCGGCTCGCCCGCCTGCCCACTCCCAATCCCTCCGCCCCCACGCCGGAGCCCAATCACGGGTCTCCGGAACCCAGGACACCCGGTTACAGCCAGGTCCACACCCTCGCCCTCGACGAATACGGACCCATCGCCGCCGACGGCGACCAGCCCGCTCCCAACGCCCACTGGGCCCGTCCCGCGCCCGGCGTCGATCCCCTCGCCGTCCTCGATGCCGCGCCCAATACCCCGCGCCCCGACCCGCTCCCTTCCACCGACCCCTTCACCCACTGCGAGTGCCCCACCTGTCGCGAGCTCTTCGTCCACGGCATCGATCCCACCCTCCATCCCCACCTCCAGCCCATCGAGAACCCCCACTGCTCCCACCGCCATCCCCACTGCGGCGGTCCTGATTCCGACATGCGCTGCCCAGGCTGCGAAATCCTGCGCAAATTCAAGCCCAGGCGCCAGCGCAAATCCCATCCCAAACCAGGCGCCGTCGATACCCAGCCCCAACCCGCCCCGGCCGACGTTTGGGAACCCTTCGACTGGGGGACCTCCGATGCCGAGCCACAGGCGACCGGCTCCCTCCAGGAGGTAATACCCCAATCCCATTACCCAGCAACCCCAGCAGAATCAAATACGGGACAAATTCCACCACCCCCAGGGGGGTACCCCAGGCCCAGATCAGCCTTCTGATGACCGGCATTTTCGTGCCTTGTCCCTGAGGGTCGCAGGCAGTTGAAGGGGATGAGATTGGTGGCGGCGCTTGGGTCGGGATGGCCGCGGAAGCTTAGTCGCGGGGGGCGGGGAGCTTCACCACAAATTCCGTGCGGCCCGGCTCCGAGGTGAAGCCGATGGTGCCGTCGTACTGCGCGGTGACGATGCGCTTGGCGATGTCGAGGCCGAGGCCGGTTCCCACGCCAGGCGGCTTGGTGGTGTAGAAGGGCTGGAAGATCTGCTCGCGAATTTCGGGAGCAATGCCGCCGCCCTCATCGGCGATGCCCACGCAGAGGTTGCCATTCTCGCTCCAGGTGCGGATGCGGATCTTTGAGCCTTCGGGCGCGGCGTCGATGGCGTTGTCGAGCAGGTTGGTCCAGACCTGGCTCAATCCAGTGCCGCGCGTTTTGATCTTTGGCAGGTTCGCGTCGAAGTTCTTCTCGATGACCAGCTGCTTGTGTCGAAACTTGTGGCCGAGAATGGTGAGCGTGCTGGCGATGTTCTCGTGCAGATCGATGACGTGCTCGCCGCTCTTGTCTTCGTAGGCGTATTTCTTCACCGCGATAACGAGGTCGGTGACGCGGCTGATGCTCTCTTCGATGGTGCTGAGCTGCTGCATCGCGGAGATGAGCGCTTCGAGCCAGTTGAGGGCGACCTGCAGCGTTTCGCCGGGGAACGCATCCTGAGCGCAGGCCACGTCGTTGCGCCGCCAGCCGGCTGCGACCAGCGTGGGCGCGAGCTTCCATGCGTTGTTCACGCCGATGCTTTCGAGCCAGGTGCCGAGTTCCTCTTCCGCGTCGGCCTCGTCGAGGCTGCTCATGGCCTGGGGCTTGTCGAGCGCGAGCACTTCGCGCTGCATGTCGAACAGGCACGTGGCTTGTTCCGGAGTGAGCGGCGACCGGCAGAAGCGCATGCTGAGGTCCTGCAGACGGGTGAGGTTCTCGCGCAGTTGAGCCGCGGAACGCTTGGCTGCCGAGCCAGGGTTGTTCAGCTCGTGCATCAGGCCGGCCGCGAGCGTGCCCAGCGAGATGAGCTTCTCCTTGTGCAGCGTGGTGGCCTGGAAGGCGTGGACGCGCTGCGCCGCTGTGGCGAGCACGTTCTGGCGCACGTTGGGGCAGGTCGCCATCAGCTGCCAGAAGTTCTCTTCGCTGACGACCAGCATGCGCAGGTCGCGGGTGACCAGGCACTGCACGCCGGCTTTCTTGTAGCCCATCAGCAGCGGAGCCTCGCCGAAGGCTTCGCCGTCCTGGTAGATGGCGAGCGGCGTCTCGCTGCCGTTCTGTTCCATGCGGACGGCGCGAACCTCGCCCTCCATGATCATGCAGAAGCCGGGAACCGTCTTGCCCTGCTCCACGAGCATGGTACCCGCGGGCGCCTCGATCAGCCGCACCTCGCCGAGGCAGCCCTGATCTTCTTCCTTCAGCCGGCTGAGGATAGGAATACGGGGGATGAGCTGCGACAGCTCCTGCGGTGGTACTGTCCTTGCTCTGAGCTGCGATTCCGCCGTCGTGCCTTCCATCGGCTCCTTTTCCTTTTAGAACTGCGCCAGATACTGATGCATCAGCTGTACGGCCATCGAACCTTCGCCGACCGCGGTCGCGGCCCGCTTGACCGAACCATGCCGAACATCGCCGGCGACAAAGACACCGGGCAGCGAGGTTTCCAGCAGGTAAGGCTCGCGATCCTCTTTCCACGACTTGGGCAGCTGACCCTCGAGGCGCAGATCGCGTCCCGACAGCACGAACCCGTTCGGGTCGCGCATGATGCTCTCCGGCAACCAGTCCGTCTGCGGCGCCGCGCCGATGAACAGGAACAGCGACGACGCAGGACGGACTTCGTCGCCCTGCGAGGTACGAATCCTGACCGATTCCAGATGGCTGTTGCCCATGGCTTCGACGACCTCGGCTCGGGTCTCCACCTTAATATTCGATGTGCCGGCGATCTGATCGATGAGATATTTCGACATACTCCGCTCCAGCCCATCGCCGCGCACCAGGATCGTTACCTGTTTGGCCACCTGGGAGAAATGCATGGCCGCCTGGCCGGCCGAGTTGGCTCCTCCCACCACAAACACCACTTCGTCCTTGCAGGCCTGCGCTTCGGCCATCGACGCCCCATAGTAGACTCCCGATCCGGTAAGGCGTTCGATGCCGGGTGCATCCATGCGGCGATAGCAAACGCCGACCGCGACCAGGCTCACGCGGCAGGAAACCTCCGCGCCGGTCGCCAGCCGCACCTGGCGGTACTGGCCGTCGGATACGATTCCCGTGGCGCGCTGGGTGATGAACTCCGCCCCAAAACGCCGCGCCTGATCGTACGCCGCGCGGGCGAGTCGTTCTCCGCTAACGCCGGTGGGAAAGCCCAGGTAGTTCTCGATCTTCGAGCTGCTCCCGGCCTGTCCTCCTGGAGCTTCAGCCTCCAGGACCAGGGTTTTCAATCCCTCTGAAGCGCCATAAACAGCGGCTGCGAGCCCAGCCATGCCGGCGCCGGCCACCACCAGGTCGTAAAAGTCCTGCTTCGCCTGGGTGCGCAGACCTACCTTCTGGGCGAGCTCGTCTTCCTGGGGCTGCACCAGCGAAGTGCCGTCCTGGAACAGGACCACGGGGAGCTTGCTGTCGTTGACGCCGAATTTCTCCAGCAGAGCCACCGCCTGGTCGTCGCGCTCCGGATCGAGCCAGACGTAGGGCACCTGATTGCGCGAGAGGAAATTCCGCACGCGGTAGTCCAGCAGGCCATAGCGCGGACCCACGACGCGGATGCCCTCGAAGGGCGGCTTGAACCCCTGGTTCCAGTCCTCCAGCAGATCGTCGAGCACCGGGTAGAGGCGTTCCTCCGGCGGATCCCAGGGCTTGGTGAGGTAGTAGTGGATGCGCGCGGTATTGATGGCGCGGATAGCCGCCTCCGTATCGGCGTAGGCGGTGAGCAGGACGCGGCGGGCCTGCGGATACTGTTCCTGCACGCGCTCCAGCAATTCCACGCCAGCCATTCCGGGCATACGCTGGTCGCTCACGATCAGGGCCACCACGTCGCCGCGCTCTTTCAGCTGGGCGCAGGTGTCGAGCGCCGCCTGGCCGGAGCCGGCACGCAAAATTCGGTAGGCCTGCCCGTATTTCCGGCGCAGGTCCTGCACCACGGCTTCCAGCACGCTGGCGTCGTCGTCCACGGCGAGAATGATGGGCCTGGCCATTCACTCCACTCCTTACGTTCTGAAGCTCTTCTACTAAGTTACAGGCGGGCGGCGATTCCTGCGAAGGGTGGGGCGCGGGTTTTCGCGGATGGCTGGATTGCCTTGGAAACTGTGCAATTGGGAGGCCAAACGCCTCCCTGCATGCGGAACTTGGTTACTACAGACGTGACGTGCGTCACAGGACTTTCGACTACTCGCGGGTTACTTTTTGTCCTGAATGAAGGCAACACCCAGGTCATCGATGAAACCCTTTCCGGCGACCCACCACCGGAAAGCTCCCTCATTCAACCGGCGCCCTGTTGTGGCACTTGATGCGCTCACCAGAAACGCACGAGCGGATTCTGTTCCTCGGAACGATGACCGTTTTGGCACGTCCCCATTTGGGACGCGCTTGTACCCACCAGTCTTCGGGCCATCCCCCGTCGACGCACCAATTGAGGAAGCGGAACCCATGAACAAGCTGATTCTTGCTGACAGCCAGGCCATCTACCGAGCCGGAACTGCGAAAATTCTGGCGATGGAAGATGACTTCCGCATCATTGCACAGTGCGCCGAGGCTGACCGCCTCTTTCCCGCTCTCGATACCTTTCGTGGCGCGATTCTCGTTTTCGCGTCCTCGCTGAAACTTGACCCACAAACGTTGGTGCCGCGGGTTGCCGCCGCCGGGAGCCACAGC
Organism: uncultured Acidobacteriaceae bacterium; assembly: GCA_963702285.1. GTDB lineage: Bacteria > Acidobacteriota > Terriglobia > Terriglobales > Acidobacteriaceae > Palsa-343. The sequence continues at coordinate 21,924 of CAVPCB010000031.1, forward strand.
ATCGTGATCGCCGAAAATGGCGAGCCGATCCAGGCGTGGTTCAACGCCGGCGTTCAGGGAGCTGCCCATCGTAACGTGACCGGCCCGGCGCTGATCGATTGCGTCCGGCACGTCGGCCAGGGCGACCGCAATGTTCGCGCGGCCGGAGTCGAACTGCCAGCCACCGACGACGACAGCGTCGGCAGCCGCGTCCGCGACCGTCTCACGCCCAAAGAGCTGAAGATCGTCGCGCTCATTGTCCAGGGCTGCAAGAACAAGGAAATCGCCGTCCGTCTCAACACGACCGAGCAGGTGATCAAGAATTATCTGCGCAGCGTGTATGACAAGACGGGGGTCTCGGATCGTCTGGAGCTGGCGCTGTTCACAATTCACCATCGCATTCTGGCCGAGGCCGCGCAGGCGATCGGCGACCAGATGCTCCAGGGTGTCGTTTAGAACGAACTCCGCTTCCTGACGGATCGTTGACCTGAGAGGCGCTGCCGCTGGTGGTGCGCGCAGCGCCTCTGTTTCTGGAGCTGGGAGCGATACGGTCACGGACGGTAACCGTGAGCGTCTGCTGCTCTTACCGGAGACGAAGGTGCCGGATGCTCGGACTACCCGGCATTCCCCTCCAAAGTCTGTCACCCTGACGCGGCCCATCGCGCAACGGAAGGGTCTGCGCCTGCTCTTCCGCATCCGCCTCTGGAAACCTCCGGATCGCCGGCACTCCGCCCGGAATCCCCATTTTAGGCTGAGAGCGCATCTGTCTTGACTCGATACCAATGCAGGTGGTGGAGTGCTAATACCAATGAAAGCCGGTTCGTTTTTGAAGATTGCGATGACGTCGCTGAGTATTGGCATTCTGGGATGTCTGCCCGTATCAAGCAATGTCGTCGTGGGTCATGCCGAGAGTGCAGAAAATATCGCCACGCTCTCAAAGAGAAACAGTGGCGCAATGAGCCAAGGCTCCACGCTGGTTAGCGTTCTGGCAAAGGGCGTACCAGACAACTCCACGCATGGAACGATCGTGCTCGGAGTTAGCGGGGACAGGCCAGTCGAGATGAAGTGGACTGGCCCGCACAATCTCGCTCTGAGCTGCCAGCGATGCACGCCACAAGAAGTTAACTTCGAGGTGGTAAGAACCGGTGATGTCACAATTAGCTACGGCGATAGCCTCAGCGTTCGCTGACAACAGTCTTCGCACGAGTGCATCATCGGCAAAACTGTAAGTTCCACACCGCCTGTGAATGGGCCCGGTAAACCGGGCCCACGGTACCACCAGCTTCTAGCTACTCCCTATTCCCTGCTGTTACAGCTTTTCGCCGACCGACTTCGCCTGCGTGAAGAGATACAGGTAGTCCGGGCCGCCGGCTTTGGAGTCGGTTCCGGACATGTTGAATCCGCCGAAGGGATGCGCGCCGACCATGGCGCCGGTGCTCTTGCGGTTGAAGTAGAGATTGCCGACGTGGAATTCCTGGCGCGCGCGATCGAGCTTCGCTGCGGTCCTTCGAGTAGATCGAGCCCGTCAGTCCGAACTCGGTGTTGTTGGCGATGGCCAGCGCGTCCTCAAAGTCGCTGCGCCTTGATCACAGCCAGCACCGGCCCAAAAATCTCCTCCTGCGCGATGCGTGCCTTCGGCGCCACGTCGGCGATCACGGTCGGCTGCAACGAAGTAGCCCTTCTCCGGCGTCTCGACAGCGTTGCCCCCGGCGACCAAGCGCCCTTCCTTCTTCCCAATCTCGATGTAGCCGAGGATGGTCTTCATCGCCCCTCGCTGACCACCGGCCCCATGTTCGCGTTCCCGGTGGGATCGCCGACCTTCAGCTCCGGGACCTTCTCGCGCAGCCGCTCGACGAAGGCGTCGTAGATCGGCTCCTCGACAATCACCCGCGAGCAGGCAGAGCACTTCTGCCCGCTGAACCCAAAGGCCGAGGCGACGACACCCGTCACCGCAGCGTCGAAATCCGCATCGGCGCTCGACGATAATCGAGTCCTTGCCGCCCATCTCCAGAATCGTGCGCTTGATCCAGATCTGCCCTGGCTGTGCTTTCGCAGCGCGCTCATGGATGTCGAGCCCGACCTCCTTCGATCCGGTGAAGGCGATGAACCGCGTCTTCGGATGCGCCACGACAGCGTTGCCAAACGACGCGCCCGATCCAGGACAGAAATTCACCACGCCGGGCGGCAGGCCCGCTTCTTCCAGAACCTCCATGAAGCGCGCAGCGATCGTCGGCGAATCGCTCGAGGGCTTCAGCACCACCGTGTTCCCGCTGACGATGGCGGCCGAGCGTCATGCCCGCCATGATGGCGAAGGGGAAGTTCCACGGCGAAATCACCGCGCCCACGCCGAGGGGAATGTAGAGCAGCTCATCCTTCTCCCCCGGAAACTGAATCGGCGGTGTCGCCGCGGCCAGACGCAGCGCCTCTCGCGCGTAGAACTCGAGGAAGTCGATCGTCTCGCCGACATCAGCGTCAGCCTCGGCCCAGTTTTTGCCGACCTCGTAGGTCAACCAGGCGCAAAAATCGAACTTGCGCTCGCGGATCAGCTGCGCCGCGCCCAGCAGCAGCGAGGCGCGCTCCTCGGCCGGCGCAAACCGCCACGTCTCGAAGGCCTTCAGAGCGGCCTGGACGGCCTGGTCCGCATGCTCCGCGCCTGCCTTCTGATGCACGCCGACGATCTGTGCCGGCCGCGCCGGGTTGAGCGACTCGATTTTCGCACTCGTGCGCACGCGCTCTCCGCCGATGATCAGCGGATACTCGTGCCCCAGTTCGTCGCCGACCCGCTCCAGCGCGCCCCGCATGGCGCGCGCATTGTCATGCTGCGAAAAGTCGACGAACGGCTCATTGCGAAACGCGCCCTGGGGCTTGCGCGGCAGGATAACGGTGGGATTCTCAAGGGTAGCCATAACAGCTCAGTTTAGTTCAATCCGAGGCGCGCTACTCCCTGCTCCCTATCCCCTGCTCCCATTCCCTGCCTCTCTCAGCTTGCCCAGCGATTCGGATGCCCTGCGACCGGATGATCCTCATTCTTAGCCGCCGTATCGGTTCGGTCAGCAGGGGGAGTTTCATACTTGCGGCCGATGTCCGTCTCCGAGAGCGCCTTCTGCACCAGGTCCGCCCACGGATCGATCTCGACGACGTTCTCCGCCTTCTCCTGGTGGAACGCCTCGCGCCCGGTCGAAGCCTCATCGGAAGGATGGGTGGCCGTGGCCTCGGGGCTGTCGCCCGCCGGAGCCGCCTCGACTTTGACCGCAGCGCTGCTCTCCGCCCGCGCCGCATTCCCCAGCGGACCCGGATCCCAGGTGAAGGACGCGCGGCGGTACGAGTCCCGCTCTGCGACGTGCACAGGTGCTGGCTCGGGCGCCGGCGCAACATGAGTCACAGGCGCATCCGACGTGATGAATCGCCCATATGAAACGTTGTCCTCCGCATAGCCGGTATCGTCGTCGCGACGGCCGGAGATCATCGCGGCCAGAAGCCAGTAAAGCAGCCCGCAGCCAACACCGCCTGCCGCAGCAGGCCACCATTGAATGGGCGCAGCCGCTCCGGCGACCTTCTCCATCCGAAATGGATTGGCGAGCGATGGATCCTCGAACGGTTCGTCAGAAGAAGGAGGCTGCGGCTGCGACGAAGCCGGTGCGGCGGAACCCGATTTGCCCAGATCGCTCTCGGAGATGGCACTCGACTTCGGCGCGGATGGAGCTGGGCTCTGCTCCGCGCCCGCCGCATTCGACTCAGACGGCGCCGGCGTCGCGGGCGCCGGACTGGACTCCGCGCTCGCGCCGGCTTCCTTCTCGATCGCCGCGCGCTGCGTCTGCACGACAGCGATCGCCCGGGTCAGGCCGTCACGCTCGCGGCGCAACTGGCTCGCGCTCACGCCAACGCTGCCACCGGCCAGAACCGAGCTGAGCGCCTGCTGGATCGCGCCCAGCCGCTGAGCGCTGGGGCCGCTGCCGTACTGCGAGCGCAGATCGCTCACCTTCTTCTCGGCGTCATGCACCTGCGCCTTCAGCAAGTGCTGCTGCTCCGACTCCGCATAGGCGCGCCCTTCATATCCGGGCCTCGCATGACCCGCCGAGGCTCCTTCTTCAATCTGCCGACTCGTCGAGGACAACTGCGTCTGTAATTGCTCGAGCGAGGCCGCAAGAGGCGACGAGCTTCCAGTCCCTTCGTTGCTATTCGTTGCCTGGCTCTTCGTTGCTGTGACCGGCTTCTTTGCCGGCGCCGGTACCGGAGTGAGTGCCGGAGCCGGCGTCGCCTTCGTCGCGGGAGGTTGCTGAGCCGCCGGTTGTGTCGTAGCTGCCGTTGCCGGCTCGGTCAATGCCGAAGGCGCGTCGGGCGAAGGACTCCAGGCCACCAGTGCATCGGCAATTGTGTTCGCGGTCTGCACTGCCTTCGCGGGATCCGGATCCCGGAATCGCACCTGCAGAACTTCCGGAGATGGCTGGGTCAGATCCAGTCGCGAGCGAAATTCGCCAACCCGGCTCATCATTCCCGAAGTCGACAAATACGCCGGCTTCGACAGGTCGGCGATTCTCTGGTCGCTCAGGACCGACTCCGCGAACACCACCGCCGGTGCGCTGGCGTGCACAAATCCAGCATCGAGCCGCCGCGCTGCGTGGAGGCTGAAGGACAACTCCGCCGTGTTTGCTGTCTCGACCGCGCGGCGCTCCAGCCAGGTGTGGATTCCGAAGCCTGCAGCCGCCGCCAACAGGACTGCGATGAATTTATGTCCCAGGGGAACAGAAAAAAAACGCATTAGAACTCCTCTTGTGCGTCGTGCATGAACGCCGTCGATCCTGGAAGATCGCGAGTTCTGCCGAAGCAGGGGCCGGGGGTCTTGCGGGATTGAGAACCCAACCCAGATTGGAAGAACGAAAGAGGCCAGTCGTTGTCTGGCGTGCCTCCAGCTTTATACAACAATTGCGCAAACTCCTGGCACGACAACAACTTACTCCAACATACGCCGGCCTGCCGGCCTTCCGCCACTGGACAGCCGGGCAACGCCATCGAAGTCAATCGTGTTCGTTTTCAGTGCCCCTTGTATTCCCTGAATAGCTCCGGGAACTGCTGCTTCAGCGCCTCGACTTTCGGCCGGTCGCACACCAGAATGTAGGGATTGTCCGGATTGTGCAGCGCGTAATCCTGGTGATAGTCCTCGGCGCGATAGAAGCCCTTCAGCGGCGTCACCTCGGTCACGATCGGCTGGGGGAAGATCTTCGCTGCATCGAGCTGCGCGATGTACGCCTGCGCGATGCGCTTCTGTTCGTCGCCGATGTAGAAGATCGCCGAGCGATATGAGGTACCCACGTCCGGACCCTGGCGGTTGAGCTGCGTCGGATCGTGCGCGACGGAGAAAAAGATGCGCAGCAGCTGCCCGTAGGTGATCTTCGACGGGTCGTAGACCACCTCCACCGACTCCGCGTGTCCTGTGGTCTCGGTCGTCACCTGATCGTAGGTTGCTGTGGCCGCGGAACCACCGGCATAACCGGCTGTCGTGTCGATCACGCCTTTCACGCGCTCGAAGACCGACTGCGTTCCCCAGAAGCATCCACCGGCGAACACCGCTTTCGCCTTGCCCGGCTGCGCAGCCAGAGCGACGTCAGCATTAGCAGGCGGAATCGGCGCGCGGCCCGCGGCGCTCGCGTTGCACGCAGTGAGGCCGAGCAGGAATCCAACCGACATCGAGGAGCGCAGCAGCCGTGTAAGGAACATGGCAACCTCCGTTCAGAGATTCATTCTACGAGAGGCATGAGCGGACTGCATTGGTTGGGCGGGCGGATTACTCCGGCTTCCAGGTGGTGTCGACGGTCACCGGGATCTCGTTGCGAATCGGCACGGTGAGAAACGATGGCCGGTCGATTTTGAAATCCGAGCAGGTCGCCGGGATCGTGCCCGTAATCTCCACGTCGTTGCCGTGACTCACCCGGTGCAGCGTCACGTGGCTGTAGTGCGCCGTCTGTCCGGCAAACTGGACTTCGAGGTCGGCGTCGATGGTGGGCTGGCTGAGTGCCGCCTGCGCCAGATGCGTCCGCACCATCACCATCGGATACTGGGCGCCGCGCACCGTCTCCAGCATGTGCAGATCGCGATTGCTGTCGCCCGAGTCGAACGTGTTCAGCGGCACCGCAATCAGAAAATCGCACGCGCCCGCGCTGCAGTTGCCCTTGCCCCTGGCTGCGTGGCTGGTTCCGGCTACCTCGTGCATCGGATGCGTAACGTTCCACGTGAGCGTCGACTGCGTCAGCACCCACTGATTCTGCGCGCGCAGCGTAACCGGAACAACGGCCAGCAGAAGCACAACCGCAAGCTTCATTTCTTTTCCCAGAATTTGAGATGAATCGGCCACGAGACCGCAACGATCGACACGCCGTAGGCGGCGATCGTCGTCCACGCAACATACGAATGGGCCGACGCGATGCCGTGCACGTGCTCGCCATTGTTCTCCTGGTTCAGCGCCATCGCTCCCAGAATCGGCGTCAGCACCATGCCCGGCGCGTGGATCCACACCAGGTCGCGGTGCCACTTGATCGCTCCCTTCGGCTTCACGCCCGGAATTTTCGGCGCGGCGATGGCGTAGTACGCCGTGACTCCGTAGAGCAACGCTGTCGTCGAGCCGAGCGCGACGTGCAGATCGACTCCGGAAGAACTGGGCCCCGTTACCGGCGCACCGGGATTCGAGCGGTTTCGCTTCGACTTCGCGCCGCCCGCCACCAGCACGGTCGCGCACATGGGCACGGCCGTGATCAGGCCGAAGGTCTGATGCATCTTCAGATCGTGCGTGCGCTCATTCAGCCGCTTCTGCATCTCTGCGTTGGCCAGCGTCTGCTGCGGCGTGAACCCCAGATCGCCCAGCGTCGGCGCATTGCCGGACTGCGGCTGGTTCTTGTCCTTGTTCTGGGTCTGCTGGGTTGATGAGCTCTGGGGTTGACTTTGCGTGGTGCTCTGTCCCCCGTTCGGCGCCGGAGCATCCGGCAGATTCAGAAGCAGCGGCGAATCGTTGGAACCTTGCGCAAACATTGTGAGCGGAACAAGCACGATGCAGGCAAGAACCATCAACCACCTTCCTGCAGGCATTCCTCTCACTACAAACCTCTCTCGCATTGTTGGCGAACGAATGTGATCTTACGACGCGCGCGCAGCACTGCTCAACGCCGAAGCCCGCCATTCACCTTCATCTGAACGATTCTTCATCCTCTGGACAGATGGGCACTTCGATACTCTGTGCTGATGAGGCTGTTTGTAGGCATCGCCCTGCCAGCGGCTGTGTCGGAGGCACTTCAGGGCATCCGGCGACAGTTCGAAACGCGCTCCGGGCCCGACGTGCGCTGGTCAGCTCCTGAAAGCTGGCACGTGACGCTGCAGTTTCTGGGAGCGGTCACAGACGACCGTGCCGCCTGTGTGTACGAGCAGTTGAAAACCGTTCGCGCGGCGCCATTTTCCGTCTGCATCGAGGGCCTGGGATTCTTCGAGCGTGCGGGCGTGTTCCGGGCTGGCGTCACGCTCACACCGGAATTGCTCGCCCTCCAGCAACTCGTCACCGCCGCCATGCGGCATTGCGGATTCACACCGGAAGACCGCGCCTACAGTCCGCACATCACGCTGGCGAGAGCGAAGAGTCGCGGCGGTGCGAAGGCCCTCGCGCCTCTGCAGAAGGCAGTCGAGAAAAACAACTCGGCCCTCCACGCCGAATTCACCGCCCAGGAATTCGTCCTCTACGAATCCTTCCCCGGACCCGAAGGCTCACGCTACGAAATCCGCGCGCGGTTTCCACTGACTGTGCTCTGAGAGCTGTGCCCTGTGCCCTGTGCTCTGATTCACGGTTCCGCAATCACCTCAAGCTTCCCCAGTCCGAAGACATAACCGCCAATCCCCACCGCCAGCACCACTGCAGCCAGGGCAAACGATCCGCCAAAGTTGTGGGCTCGCGCAAAATACCCAGTAATGACCGGTGCGGAGATGGCCGCAATCTGCGTTGCGAAATTCATGATGCCGCCGACGCGGCCCACACTGGCGCGCGGCGCAATGAACGTGGGAATCGACCAGCCCACCGGCGCCATCGCGCCCAGTCCCGCCATGCACAGGCTGATCCACGCCAGCGCCACTGCGGGCGTATGCGCGAATCGCGCGCCATAAATCCCCATGCCGAACGTGAGCCCGCCCACCAGCACCGCCTGCCGCACCAGCCACGGCCGTACGCCGCGCCGCACCAGCGCATCCACCATCCACCCGCCGATCGCCAGATCGGTGAATGTCGCCACCAGCCACGGAATGCTGGTGTCCAGGGCCGAGTGCAGAAGGTCGACGTGCAGGCTCATCGACAGATAGTTCGGCAGCCACGTGAGCACCAGGTAGAACACGTAGTTGTACGCGGCAAACCCGATGGTCGCGCCAATCACCTGGCGCTGCCGCAATAGATAGAGTATCGGCGCTCCATGTGCGCGATGGTGCGGCGCTATCTCAGGCTGCGCCTTTCCTTCGGCCAGCAACTGCTTTTCCGCCGGGCTCAGCCGCGCATCTTCGCTCGGATTGCGATACACGCCCCAGAACAGCAGGAAATAGAGAAAGCTGACGAAGCCCGTAAAGATGAAGCTCCACCGCCAGCCCAGGGCAATCACAAACACACCCAGAATGGGCACGCCAATCGCCGATGCGAATTTCGCCGCCGCATCGTTCAGCGACGTGGCAAAACTCCGCTCGTGCTGCGGGAACCAGTAGCCCACTGCTTTTGCGTTGGCTGGAAACGTCGGCGCCTCGCCGATGCCCAGCAGCAGCCGCGCCGCAAAAAAGCTGTAGACACCCGTCGCCAGGCCCGACGCAACCGACGCAACGCTCCACAGCAAGGCGGCTACGCGCCCGATGCGGCGCACACCCCACCTGTCCAGAATCACGCCCACCGGCACCTGCAGGGCCGCGTAGCTCCAGTTGTAGGCGCTGGCGAGATAGCCGAACGTGACCGCCGTGATGCCCCATTGCGCATGCAGGGAAGCAAAGGCGACCGAGACATTCACCCGGTCGAAAAAGTTCACCAGCACGCCGATGCCCAGCAGCACCGCGATCCGCCAGCGGCGATGCGGAGCGTGCGCGGGTGCCGTGGGGACGAGCTCACTCATGACGCTTTACGCATTGTAGACGGGCACCGATCCCCGACCTGTACTCTGCGCCCCTGAGCTCTGCGACTAATCCACCGCCTGCACCATTCCCCGCCCCAGCAGCAGCTCCGCCTTGTCGATGAAGGCGCGATCCGCCGCCACTCGCAGTTGCTCCGGCTCCATCACGACGCAGTACTGTCCCATCTGCTCCACGTTGAGCATCAGCCGCCCGGGCCCAGGCGCGGAAACTACCAGGTCGCGCAGGTCCTCCAGCGTCGTCTCGCTCACGCGATCCAGCTGGATGCGAATGCGCACATTCATCGGCAGCCGCACCTTCACATCTTCCAGCGCCTGAATCGCCGAGACGCACAGCTTCGGCGCCGCTTCCTCTTCCGCCCGCAGCTGACCGCGAATCAGCACTGGCGCCTCGATGCGCATCGACTCCGCCAGCCGCTCGTAGTCCTTCGGAAAACAGATCAAGTCGATCTTGCCGCTCGCGTCCTCGAGCGCCGCCTGCGCGTACAGCTCGCCCGAGCGCTTCGACTTCGCCACCTTCAGCCCCAGCATCACACCGGCAATCGCAATCTCATTCTCCGGAGCCTGCCCGCGACGCCCGTTCGACGGTGGCGGCTTCATCTCCAGCGCTGTTTCGATATCCACCACGCCCGGAAGATTCCGCAGCTTCTCCGCGTATTTATCCAGCGGATGACCCGAGACAAAGAAGCCAAGCACTTCCTTCTCCGCCGCAAGACGCTGGCTCTCCTCCATGTCCGGCACATTCGGCAGATCGTCGTGTTTCGCGCCCTCCACGGGAGCGTTGAAGATTCCGAACAGCCCCGCCTGTCCCGCCTCCAGGTCGCGCTGTGTCTTCTGCGCGCGCTCCATCATCTTGTCGACGGCGGCCAGCAGCTGCGCTCGCCGCCCAAACGAATCCAGCGCGCCCGCCTTCACCAGCGACTCGATCACCCGCTTGTTCAGCAGCCGCAGATCGATCTTCTCGCAGAACTCCTGGAATCCGGCGAAGCTCTTCCCTTCCTTCGCCAGCTCCGCGCGCGCGACCAGGATCGAATCGATCGCATTGCGGCCCACGTTTTTGATCGCCGTCAGCCCGAAGCGAATCTTGTCGCCGTGCGGCGTGAAGTCCGCATCGCTGTGCAGCACATTCGGCGGCTCGACCGAGATTTCCATCTCCCGGCACTCTTTGATGTACTTCACCACGTTGTCCGGCTTCGAAATTTCCGACGTCAGCAGCGCCGACATAAACTCCACCGGATAGTGCGTTTTCAGATACGCCGTCTGATACGCCACCAGCGCATAAGCCGCCGAGTGCGACTTATTGAACCCGTAACCGGAGAACTTCTCCATGCGATCGAAGAGTTCGATCGCCGCGCCTTTGGGATGTCCGAGTGCCGCCGCACCGCTCGATAAACCGGTCGCGCTGATCGGCCATCGCTTCGGCATTCTTTTTTCCCATCGCACGGCGCAACAAATCCGCTTCGCCCAGAGAGTAGCTGGCCAGCACGTTGGCGATTCGCATCACCTGTTCCTGGTAGACGATCACCCCAAAGGAATCCTTCAGAATCTCCTCGATCTCCGGCAGCAGGAATTCCACCTTCCGCCGTCCCCACTTGCGCTCGATGAAGTCGTCGATCATGTCCATCGGGCCCGGACGATAGAGGGCATTCAGTGCGGTCAGGTCTTCCACCGTGTCCGGCTTGTAGCGCCGCAAAATGTCCCGCATCCCCGGAGATTCAAACTGGAAAATCCCCGACGTGAGCGCGGTGTGGAACACCCGCTTCATCGTCTCCGGGTCGTCCAGCGGAACCATGTCGATGTCCACCCTCTCCCCGCGGGTCTGTTCGATCAGCTTCACGCAGTCGGTGATCACCGTCAGCGTGGCCAAACCCAGGAAGTCCATCTTCAGCAGGCCCATTTTTTCAACCGCCTTCATGTCGTAGGCGGTCACAATTTCGTCGTTCTTGGTTCTGTTGAGCGGAACCAGCTCGGTCAGCGGCCGCGGCGCAATCACCACCGCCGAAGCGTGTACGCCTGCGCCGCGCACCAACCCCTCCAGCTTTTTCGCCGTGTCGATCAGCTCTCTGATTTGTGGCGTTCCCTCGTACGCCTCCTGCAGTTGCGGGGAGTCCTTCAGCGCCTGATCGATCGTCACCCCGATGGTCGCCGGCACCAGCTTCGCGATGCGATCCACGTCACCGTACGGCATATCCAGCGCGCGTCCCACATCCTTGATCGCCGCCTTCGCCGCCATGGTGTTGAACGTGATGATCTGCGCCACCTGCTCGCGCCCGTACTTCCGCGTCACATATTCGATCACTTCGCCGCGCCGGTTCTGGCAGAAGTCCACGTCGATATCCGGCATCGTCACCCGCTCCGGATTCAGGAAGCGCTCGAACAGCAGCACATTCTGCATCGGGTCGATGTTTGTGATCTCCATCGCATAGGCCACCAGCGAACCCGTCGCCGATCCGCGCCCCGGTCCCACCGGAATCCCATGATCGCGCGCGTATTTGATGAAGTCCCACACGATCAGGAAGTACCCCGAGTAGCTCATCTGCTTGATGATGCCGATCTCAAAGTTCAGCCGGCTTTCATATTCGTGTACCGGGCTGCGAAGAACTCCGCGCGCTGCCAGGTCGCTCACGGCAGTCTCCAGGCGCTTCTTCAGACCCTGCCGGCAAATCTCTTCGAAATAGCTGTCGATCGTGTGACCCGGCGGAACGGAGAATTCCGGAAAAGGATTATCCACCGGGTGCAGCTTGAAGTGGCAGCGCTCGGCAAACTCCATTGTTCGCTTCACCACTTCCGGCGCATGCTTGAACAGGCGCTCCATCTCGGCCGCCGACTTCACGTAAAACTGATCCGAGTCAAACTTGAACCGCTTCGGATCGTGGATCGACGACAGCGTCTGCACGCACAGCAGCACTTCATGCGCATGCGCGTCGTCCTCGCAGAGATAGTGGCTGTCGTTGGTCGCCACCAGCGGAATGTCCAGTTCCTTCTCCAGCCGGAACAGGTCCGCCTGAATCTTCTTCTCCAGCTCCAGCCCCTGGTCCTGAATTTCGAGAAAGAAATTTCCCTTGCCGAAAATGTCCTGATACTGCGCCGCCGTCGCGCGCGCTGCGTCGTACTTATCCGCCATCAGGTTCTCGCACAGCTCGCCGGCGAGACAGCCGGAAAAACCAATCAGCCCCCTGGCGTGCTCCGCCAGATACTTCTTGCTGATGCGCGGTTTGCGATAGAACCCGTGCAGCGACGCCTCCGACGTGATGCGAACCAGGTTCCGATAGCCCTCCTCGTTCTCCGCCAGCACCAGCAGATGGTTGTAGTCATCGCCCTGCGGATCTTCGCGATGATCCTCTTTTTTGCAGATGTACAGCTCGCATCCCAGGATCGGATGCACGTTGTGTTTCTTCGCCGCTTCAAAGAAGTGCACGGCTCCGTAGATGTTTCCGTGATCGGTGATTGCGACCGACTTCTGCCCGATGCTCGCGACGCGCTGCACGAGTTTTTCCACGTCGCACGCGCCGTCCAGCAGCGAATAGTCCGTATGCAGATGCAGATGGGTGAATTCCGCCATGTCTCGTTTCTATTTGTCCTGCTTCTATTTTAGGTTGTCAGTCAACGGCGGCCCGCCGAGGATCGCGCCGCTCCAGTGAGGAAAAGCCGGGACAAAACTCCGGCTGGCGACCTGTTGCCCGGAAACATGAACCGTGTACGATGTTCCGCACGCGGAGGTTTCTATGGACAGCGTAGTGACGTTTCTGACGACTCAGAGTCCCGACGCAGCCATTGCCTTCTATCGCGACAAGCTCGGTCTCCGCTTCCTGCGCGACGACGGCTTTGCCCTGGTCTTCGACATGAACGGCGTGATGCTGCGCATCGCCAAAGCGAAGAGCTTCACGCCCGCACAGGGCACCGTCCTCGGCTGGGAAGCGCGCGACATCGCTGGCACGATGAAAAAACTCGGGCTGGCCGGCGTGAACTTCGAACACTATCCCAACATGGGCCAGGATGCCGACGGCGTCTGCACCTTCCCCAACGGCGACAAGGTCGCGTGGTTCAAAGATCCCGACGGCAACGTACTGTCCATCTCCCAGCACGCGGCGTGAGCGCGTGCCTGAGCCCTGTGCTCTGAGCCCTGCTTTACCGCGGTATATCCCGATGCGCCGTTTTGACGCTGTAGCCGTGGCGCGCCAGGCGGCGCGCAACCTCTTCGGCGATCATCACCGATCGATGCTGCCCGCCCGTGCATCCAAAGGCCAGCGTCAGATAGCTCTTCCCTTCGTTGATGTAATGCGGCAGCAGGAACACCAGCATCTCCGTCACCCGATCCAGAAACTCCCGCGTCTGCGGAAAACTGACGATGTAGTTCTCGACCTTCGGATCCTTCCCCGTCAGATTCCGGAACTCCGGCACGAAGTGCGGATTGGGCAGGAAGCGCACATCGAACACCAGATCCGCATCGAGCGGCACGCCCTTCTTGTATCCGAAACTGATCGACGAGATCAGCAGGCTCTTGCCGCCGGATTCGCGCACAAACTTGTTCTGGATATAAGCGCGCAGTTCATGCACATTGAACTTTGTCGTATCGATCACCACATCGGCAACCTTGCGAATCGGCTCCAGCAGCTTTCGCTCTTCGTTCAGCGCCCGCGTCACGCGCTCTTCGCGTCCCAGCGGATGAGGCCGCCGCGTCTCCGAGTACCGCGCCAGCAGCGCCGCCTTCGCCGCTTCAAGAAACACAACTGTGGTCGAGCAGCGTGCGCCGAATATCGCGCAGGATCGCCGGAAATTTCTCCAGGCTCTGCCCTTCGCGCACATCCACCACCAGCGCCGCTCGCCGGATATCGCGCGAATGGGCCACCAACTCCGCAAACGGCGGCACCAGCATCACCGGCATGTTGTCCACCGCGTAAAAGCCCAGGTCCTCGAACGCCTTCAGCGCCGACGCCTTGCCCGATCCGGATAGTCCGGTCAGCACCACCAGCTCGCGAGGACTGCCGGCCGCGTGGGAGCGGGCTTTTGCGGGAGCGGCGCTCGGCCGTTTCGCTGATTTCTTCCGGCTGGCGGGCATGGCCTCATCCTAGCATTGGCCTGCAAAACCTCGATGACTCGTTCTGGGGATGATGAAAGAGGTTCCCTCCCCTCGATTCATCGTCACGCGCGGGCTCGTAGTGCACCTCTCAATGCCGCGCACACCTGTTCGATCTGCTCGTCGGCGATGCGATTGAAAAACGGCAGCGCCAGCGTCCGCGTTGCGACCGATTCGGTCACCGGCAGCCTCGAGCTCTCGCGCCACGCCGCGTAGGCCGGCTGCAGGTGAATCGGCGCAAAATAGCGCCCCGTGGCGATTCCTTGCGCGGCAAGCTCTCGCCGCGCGCCGTCGCGATCCTCCTGCGAAAATCTCTCCGCCAGCCGCACCACGAAGACAAACCAGCTCAGGCGCTGACCCCGAACATCGGTCGACGGCAGCATTAGATTCGGCTCGTCCCGCAACCGTTCGCAGTAGCGCCGTGCAATCGCGTCGCGCCGCGCCAGAATCTCCTCGATGCGCGCCAGCTGCGCCAGCCCCAGCGCGGACTGCATCTCCGACAGCCGGTAATTGAACCCGAGCTCCTGATGCTCGAACCACTGATCGGAAGCCTCCGGCATCTCCGGCGCCGGCAAAGATTCGTAACGGCCATGGTTACGTAAAGCCGCAATGCGCCGTGCTATTTGCGGATTACGCGTCACCACCATTCCGCCTTCGCCCGTGGTGATCTGCTTGTTGGGATAAAGCGCGAACACGCCGGCATCCCCAAAGCTCCCCACGCGCTGGCCGCCGATCTCTGCGCCGATCGCCTCGCACGCATCTTCAATCACAGCCAGATGGCGCCGCGCCGCAATCTCCATCAGCGCCGGAATATCCGCTGGTCGCCCAAAGGTATGCACCACGATCAGAGCCCGCGTCCGCTCGGTGATCGCAGCCTCCACGCTCGCCGGCTCAACATTTATGCACTCTGCATCGATATCCGCAAACACCGGCGTCGCCCCCACGTACCGCACCGCGTTCGCCACCGCCACAAACGCGAACGACGGCACAATGACCTCATCGCCCGCGCCAATCCCCAAAGCCAGCAGCGCAAGATGCAGCCCCGCCGTCCCCGAACTCACGCCCACTGCATGCGGTGTACCCACATACGTCGCAATCGTTGTTTCGAACTCCCGCAGCTTCGGACCGAGGCTCAGCCGAGTGGCTCGCAGCACCGCAGCTACCGCCTCAATTTCCACCTCGGTGACATCCGGCGCCGACAGCGGTATCGTCACAGTTCTTCCTATTCCCTATTAGCTATTCCCTGTTCCCGGTCTTCTTCACCAGCAATTCCTGCCCAAGCGGACACGTCGTCAGCACCTGCACAATCCGCTCCGACGCCTGTCCGTCGCCATACGGATTTGTCATCCCCTCCAGCGATGCGCGAAACGTCTCGCTCCGCGCTTCCGCAATCCGCGCCAGAATCGCATCCGCATCGGCGGCCGCGTCCAGCACGTTGCGCGCCCGCTCCCGCCCCTTCTGCCGCGCGCCCACGTTCACCGTCGGCAACGCAAACGACGCGGTCTCCATGATCCCGCTCGATGAGTCGCCCACCATCACCTCGACACACCGCAGCAGGCTCCAGTACGTCACCGCGTCGAGATTCACAAATATCTTCGCCGCCCCGTGACGCCCTGCAAACTCCCGGCCTCTCGCCACCAGCAGACGGCTCCCCGCGTCCGCATTCGGATAGCAGAACAGCACCTGCATCGTGCCCTCAGCGGCAATCTGCTCCAGCGCCATGAACAGCGCATCGGCCTCGCACGTTGTGTCCTTCTCCAGCGTCACCGGGTGATACGCCACCAGCAGAGCGGGCACGCGGAAATCCAGCCCGCACGCTGTCTCGACCTCGTCGCGCGTCAGCAGCCGGCTCCGACGCAGATGATCGAGCGACGGCGCCCCGGCCCGATGCACCCGCCACGGCTCTTCGCCCATTGCTATCACTCGCGCCCGCGCCGTTTCGGTCGACGTGAAATGGATATGGCTCATCTTCGTCAGCGCGTTGCGCACCGCATCGTCGATTGCGCCTTCGCTGATCTCGCCGCCCTCGATATGCGCGATCGGAATCCGCAGCGACAGAGCCACCGACGCCGGCGCCAGCATCTCATAGCGATCGGCGATCAGCAGCAGCAGGTCCGGCCGCATCGAGCCCAGCGTGTCGGCCAGTCCCAACACGGCCACACCAATGCTTTTGGCCATCCCCACATCGCTGTCCGAACTCAGCAGCGTCTCGATCCGCGCCGCAATCGCAAAGCCATCCTTCTCGATCTCCCGCACCGTCGCCCCAAACTCCGGCGACAGATGCGACGCCATAGCAATAAGCTGCAGATCGACGTCGGGATGCTCGGCGAGCAGCTTCAGCGGCCAGTACAAATGGCTGTAGTCGGCACGTGACGTTGTGACAACAGCAATGCGCCGCTTCATCGGTGTGCGCACACTGCGTCGCGCAGCAGCGCACTCGGCTCGTAGTCCGGCAACAGTTCCTCGACCACCCTAGCAACGACGGAAGATCGCGCGCGGCCACAGCTGCCTCCAGCCCATGCATCCGCGCCTCCAAATCTCCAAACCCAGGGCCCACAACGCTGCGCAGTCCAGATGCAACATGACCGGCGCAACGCTCCCGCGGTCCAACAAGAGCCTCCTTCAGCTTGTCGCCCGGGCGTGACTCCGTAAAGACGATGGGCACATCCCGCCCGCTCGCCGCAATCATCCGTCGCGCCAGATCGGCGATAGCAACAGGCTCACCGGGCTCGGGCACCAGCACGCCCCGCGCCCCGTCGCTCTCGACCGCCTCCGCCAGCAACGCCACGACTTCATGCAGCGTGAAGAAGTATCGCCGCGCCGCCGGATGCGTCACCGTGACCGGGCCACCGCGCGCAATCTGTTCGGCGAACAGCGGCGCCACACTCCCCGGCGACCCGATCACATTCACCAGCCGCACCGCCGTGGTTCCTGGATGCGCCAGCATGGCCAACTCAGCGATCCGCTTCGACGCGCCCATGATGCTGTGCGGCGCAACCGCTTTATCGGTTGAGATGAGAATCATCCTGCGAACGCCGTATTCGGCTGCGATCCGCGCCAGCCGCCACGTTCCCACCGCGTTCGTCTCCACAGCAGCAAACGGATTCCGCTCCATCAGCGGACGTGCTTCAGCGCCGCCGCATGCAGCACCATCTCCGGCCGATGCTGCTCAAAGACCGCCGACAGCAACGCGCAATCGCACACGCTTCCCAGCACCGGCACCGAGCGCCCGCCTAACCTCGCGCCGCCATCTCCCGATCCAGTCGAACAGCGCCTGCTCGGCAATCTCGAGAGCACGATCGCTCGCGCGCCCGAAGCCGCGAAAAGCGCGCCATCTCCGACCCATAAACCCGCCCGCTCCGGTCACCAGCACACGCCGGCCGGCGACGCCAGGAATCAGAATCGGTCGATCAACCGTTGTTTCGCGCCCCAGAATCCCCGCCCACGAGCGGAGTCAACCGGAACGCGCAGGACGAAGGGAAATTCGCTCTTCACCCGCCAAATTATAATCAGCCTTCGATCCCACCATGTCTGCTCACGCTTTTGCCCGGCCACCGAGCAGCTGGAAACTTCTCCAGTCCCAAAAAATCCCGCCGCGCTGAACTCGCGGATGCACACATCGCTCAGATTCAGCGCCTTAATCCCCAACTCAACGCCCTCGGTCGACTTCGACCCCGACCGCGTGCGGGAGCAAGCCCTGTACCGCCGCCCGGGCCCGCTCGCCGGCCTGCCGGTCACGGTCAAATCCTCCATTGCTGTCGCTGGCTACCGCTGCGAAACCGGCAGCACCCTCAACCGCGGCTTCACCCCCGACAAGAACGCTGTCCTGGTGGATCGTCTTCTGGCCGCCGGCGCCATCATCCTCGGCACCACCAACTGCCCCGAGTTCCTCATGGCCTATGAGACGGAGAATCTTCTCTACGGCAGCACGCGCAACCCCTGGAACCTCGACTCCACCGCGGGCGGCTCCAGCGGGGGCGAGTCCGCAGCCATCGCGGCGGGCATGTCCGCGGCCGGTCTCGGCAGCGACAGCGGCGGATCCGTCCGCGAGCCAGCACACTTCACCGGCATCTGCGCGCTCAAGCCCACAGCAGGGCGCTTCCCCGCCGCCGGACATCTGCCGCCGTGCCACGGTCCCTTCGCGTTCCTCGGCTCCATCGGCCCCATGGCGCGCACCATCGGCGATGTCCGCCTTCTCTTCGAAACGCTCGCGGGTCCGGACGCCATCGACCCCAACAGCCATCCCGTTCCGCATCGCGCCGTCTCGCGCGACGAAGCAAAACAAGTCCCCATCGGCTACTTCGAAGACGATGGACTCGTTCCGGTCACGGCAGAAACCCGCGCCGCCATCCAGCAAGCGGTCCAGGCTCTGCGAGACCAGGGGTTCACTTTGAAGCCCTTCCGCCCCGCATCCCTCGAAGCCGCGCGCCAACTGTGGTTCACCTTCTTCGTCCAGTGCGGCGCGATGCTCTACGCACCGGCCATTCGCGGCCGAGAAGAGGAACTCAGCCTCACCTTTCGCGACTTCCTTGCTATCGACCGTGCCGCACCGCCGCTCACCGCCGATTCCCTTCTCGACGCCTGGGTTGAGTCCGACAAAGTCCGTGCCCGTCTCCTCGACGAAATGCGCGCATTTCCCATCTTGCTATGCCCCGTCTGCTCCATTCCCGCGTTCAAGCCCTTCGAGCGCAGCTGGACCATCGACGGCCAGACCGTTGAATATTTCGATGCGATGCGCTTCACGCAATGGTTCAATCTGCTCGGCGGACCCGCAGCCGTCGTCCCTGTCAGCCGCTCCAACGAAGGTCTTCCCATCGGCGTGCAGATCGCCGGCCGCCCGTATGCGGATGAGCTGGTTCTGGAAGTGGCGGCAGCACTGGAAAGCGCCTTCGGCTACCAGCCCCCACCAATAGCAATTGGCTGACTCTCTGTGTCGATTGTGACGGAATCCTTCGCGAACCGCTCGAAAGGAATTCGCTGTGCCCTGCGCCCTGAGCTCTGTTCCCTAATCCCTGTCTCTACGGCTTCAGATGCTGAAACAGATTCAGCTTCGACACGTCGTTCACCATGATGATGGCGAAGAACAGGATCAGCATGACGAACGCGACCTGATAGATGCGTTCCTTGAATTCCTGCTTGAGATCGCGCCGCAGCATACCCTCAACGCACAGCAACAGGATCATCCCGCCGTCCAAAATCGGGATCGGCAGCAGGTTCATGATGCCCAGGTTCAGGCTGATCAGCGCCGTCAACCCGATGATCGGCTGCCACCCGTGCATCTCCGCGGCCTCGCCGGTCATGCGCGCCATGCCGATGGGTCCGCTCAGCTGCTGCATCACCTGCCCGTGCCGCGTGAACATGCGGTGCAGGATGTCCAGAATCAGTCCCGAATAGTGCAGGTTGTAGCTGATCGACCGCTGGATCGCCTTCGGCAGGGGCAGTTGCTCCACCGTGAACGGCGGCGGCGTCGGCACAATTCCGAGCGCGTAACCCGGCGCCTGACCCGTGGAGTACTCGGTCCAGACCGGCTGCGCGGTAACACTGAACTGCTTTCCCTCTCGCTCGATGACCAGATTCGTCGATTTGCTGCCGCCCTCGTTCAGAACCGCGATCATCGCAGCCACGCTGTGAACGGCCTGCCCGTTCACTGAAACCACGCCATCGCCCGGCTTCAGCCCCGCCTTCGCCGCCGGGTAGCCCGGGGTCACGTCGGACACGCCCACCGGCCCGTCCTGCTCCATGGGCAACAACCCCAGCGACTCCAGATCCAAATCCTGTCCGTGCGAGGGATCGGCCAGCAGCAGCTCTGTGCTGAACTGCTTCGTCTGCCCGTTCACCGTGCGCTCCACCGTGATGGGCACCGTGGTGTTCACGTCCAGCAGCGCGCGATCCGTCAGCGTCTCCCACGTCGGATTCTTCTGGTTATCGAAGTGGATAATGCGGTCGCCGGTCTGCAGGCCCGCGCGCGCCACGGGCGAATTCGTCGGCACCACATCCAGCACGGCAGGCGCAGCCAGATACTGCTCCACCTCGTTGTGCATCGTATACAGGCCGGCCATCAGCACAAACGCCAGAATGAAGTTGGCCACCGGCCCGGCCACAGCAATCAGCACCCGTTGCCACCGCGGATGCGCGCTGAACTCGCCCGGATCACCGGTCGTCTCCGACCCCGGCGTTTCGCCGGACATTTTCACGTATCCGCCGAGCGGAAGCGCGCTGATCCGGTAGTCCGTGTCGCCGTACTTCACGCCGAACAGGCGGGTGCCGAACCCCAGCGAAAACACTTCGACGCGAACGCCGCACAGCTTGGCCACGGCGAAGTGCCCAAACTCATGCACCAGCACCATGATCCCAAGCACAACAAGAAACGAAACGGTCGCTATGACGGCGAAAGGCATATCGGAAATTTAGTTCGACGAAAACCGCAAGAACTTCGGCAGCATACCGGAGAATTCCGCACTCAACGACGAGCCGCTCCTTGGCCCGCCAAAACTTCCCGCGCCCGCTCGCGCGCCTGCCTGTCCAGCGCGAGCACTTCTTTGATGGTCGCCGGATGCGTCTCCGGGGTTGTCTCGAGTACCTGTTCTATTGTATCTGGAATCCCCGTAAAGGGAATGACTCGTTCGAGGAACGCGTCTACCGCCACCTCGTCGGCCGCATTCAGCGCAATCGCATGCGCCCCGCCCTTTTCCGCCGCTTCGTACGCCAGCCGTAAGCACGGAAAACGCTTCAGATCCGGCGCTTCGAAGTGCAGATCGCTCAGCGCCGCCATGTCGAACCGCAAGTCCGACTCCACCCGCTCCGGATAGCTCAGCGCATACAGGATCGGCAGCCGCATATCCGTCACCGAAATCTGCGCCAGCAGGCTCCCATCCACAAACTCCACCAGCGAGTGCACCGTCGACTGCGGATGCACCGTCACCCGAATCGCCGACGGCGGCAGATCGAACAGCCGGCACGCCTCAATAATCTCCAGCCCCTTGTTCAGCAGCGTCGCCGAGTCGATCGTGATCCGCTTCCCCATCACCCATGTCGGATGATGCAGCGCCTGCTCCACGGTGATGTTCTTAAACTCATCGGCCGGCAGCGTGCGAAACGGCCCACCCGACGCTGTCAGCCAGATCTGCCGCACCTCGCGCCGCTCTCCCGCGCGCATGCATTGGTGGATCGCGTTATGTTCGGAATCGATGGGAAGCAGCGGGACTTTTTTCGCGCGCGCTGTCGCCGTCAGAATCTCACCCGCCGCCACCATCGCTTCTTTATTTGCGAGTCCAATCGTCTTCCCGGCCTCGACCGCAGCGTACGTCGCTTCGAGTCCCGACACGCCCACAATCGCCGACACCACGAATTCGACTTCCTTGAGAGTCGCCACGCGCACCGTGCCGGCGCTGCCCCAGACGACTTCGCTGCTCACGCCCGCCGCGCGCAACCGCCCTGCCAGGTCCGCCGCAAGTTCCTCGTCGGCGAGCGAAACCACGCGCGGACGCCACCGCACGCACTGCTCGAACGCCGCCTCCACATTGCGCCCCGCCGCCAGGGAGGCTACGGCGAATCGTTCCGGATAGCGCGCAACAATATCCAGCGTGCTCCGGCCGATCGAGCCCGTCGATCCAAGAATGGCAATTTGTTTCAAGGGAGGATTTCTTCCGTCCAGAAGGCCAGCGGAGCCGCTGACCGCTTTTCAGCTGACCGGACTTTCGCTGACCGCTTCACCAGCTGACCGCTTCTTCGCAGCTCAAAACGACTGCTGAGCTAACTGAGCGTACCACAGCAACGGCGCGGCCAGCAGCAGCGCATCGATGCGATCCAGAAACCCGCCGTGCCCCGGCAGCAGCTTGCCCGAATCCTTCACGCCCGCGGCCCGCTTGATCGCCGACTCTGCCAGATCGCCCACCTGGCCGGCGATGTTCAGCAGTACCGCCAGCACCATCCAGTGCACGTATGTGCCCGGATACGACAGGTATTCGATACTGCGCGCCGTCAGTATCCCGCCCACCCATACCAGCAGCGCGGCGATGCCCACGCTCGCCGCAACCGACGCGATCGAACCTTCCCAGGTCTTGTTCGGACTGAGCCGTTTCGCCAGCGTCCATCGCCCGAACGAGCGCCCTACATACAGCGCGGCAATGTCTCCCGCCCAAACTACCAGCAGCAGAAACAGCAGCAGCGACGGTCCGTTATCCTGCGCCGACAGCAGATACAGCGTCGACATCGGCAACCCAACATAAAGGAGCCCGAAAACTGAAAACGCCGTATCCGGCAGCACGCGCTCCAGCGGCGAGCGGAACGTGCAGATCACCAGCAGCGCCAGCGCCATCGCTCCAATCACCGGCGCCATCAGCTCGGGAACCCGAAAAACCACGGCCAACAGAATGGCGAGCAAGACAATGACGACAACTTTCGGCGTCTTTGCGCCAATCGCGTCGGCGAGCCCCAGATACTCCCAGAGGGCGAGCCCTGCAATGACAAAAATCGCGCTCATCAGCACAATGGGCCACCGCGGTGACAGGTAGATGACTGCGATCACCACAGGAATCAGGACCACGGCCGTCAGAATGCGTTTCATGCCAAAGGCAGAATACACTTCCCGCTTCGTGCTAACCGCTACAGGGTACGGTTACAGGCTTCTTCTCTCATTTCGCATTCGGAATCCGCGTCGCCGGCATGCTCTTCAACACTTCCAGTTCCTCCTGCACCCTCGCCCACTTCTTCGGGTGCTTCTTCGTTGCTATCGGCGCATTGGGGTTCGAGTAGTACGCCAGAATATTCTGCCGCAGCCCCAGCGGAGGCACCGCCGTCTTCTCCGTCACCTCGTGCAGCAGGGTCGCGTACGTCTCGTCCATCAGGCGATAGGTCCCCGGCCGGCTCGGATAGCCCGTATCCAGATCCAGATCCGGCACCGCAAACCCATCCTTGTCCTTGCCCGCCAACTCACCCAGCAACTGCTGATAGCGGTCGATCGCCGCATTCACCGCTTCCACATACTTTTCCTCGGAATCCTTGTCCGGACCGCGAATCGAAAGGTCCGACAAAATCCCGATCTTCGGCAGGATAAAGATCACGAACGCTGCCATCCGCGTCCTGATGCTCACCTTGTGTTTGCGATATTGCTCCCAGCCGTTGTCCGCCGACGCTTTCTTCAGCCGCTCTGCGAAGGTATGAAACCCCGGCAGGTCCTCGTCCGGCGGAAAGCTCTTCCGGTGCAGCACCACTTCGGCATAGGAAACACGCGGCAGAAACTGCCGCACCGCCCAGGTATAGCTGGCGACCGCGTGTCCCTCATTCCCGATCACCTTGCTCAGCTGCAGCCCATACGTGACATAGAACGCGCGCTCCAGCAACTGGCGCGGCACTCGAAACCCAACATTGCGCAGGTACACGGCCGGGGCAAACCGCGCGTGACTCAGTTGATCGATATCGAACGCCCACTCCGTCCGAACGTGCTGATGCGGGCCCTCCTCGTACGTCACCACCGGTCCGTACTGTTTCCCCAGCTCCGGAAACTCGATCGCCACCGCCGGATTCACTGCCTCCATGTGCCCAATCGTGTCGCCCACATAATGCGACAGCGCACCCAGCGCGAATGCCAGCTCATTCACGTTATGCGCCTGGCGGATCAGGTTGGTGATGAAGTCACCGGTGCGCACGTAATGCGCCAGATCGCTGAACGGCGGATGCCCAAACGGATAGTACCCCGCGTCCTGAATCACACAGCCGCCATAGGCAAAGGCATGCGCCGTCTCGAACTCCTTCTCCGTCGTGTTGGGATACTTCGCCAGCAGAACCGGCTTGATGCCCGACACCCATGTGGCATCGATGATCGTCTCGTGGGTCAGAAACGAGAAGGCAAAGGCGAGGGGCGCAACGAGCAGGACGGCCGCACCAAGAAGCGCAAACTTTCCCTTCATCCCTGCTGGGTTTCCTTCCCTGGGGTTAGGGGCCGAGTACGACCAGTAGGATGCGTTGCGCGGATCAGGGATGTTCAGGTTTCAGAGACGATTTTGGGACGTGCGCCAGATTCGCAGGACTTCAATAGCATCATCTTTCACACGATAAACCGCGATGTAAGGCAGACGCCCAAAGACAAGTTCCCGCGTTCCTTCCTCTCGGCCGAGCCGACCGATGCGCGGAAATGTTTTCAGGGATTGCACGGTTGCAAATAATTCGCGGACAGTCAACTCCGCATAGCTCGAATGGTGTTCTTTCAGGTAGTCCGCGATTCACTCAAGATCGTCCGCGGCCAGCTGCATCCACCGAATCTGCATTTTTCAGGACGAGAACATCCGATTCACACGAGCATCCATTTCCGATTCTTCGATGAACTCGCCTCTGTCGGCCTGTGCGATACCGGCGCGAACCGCCTCGCGAAAGCGCCGGTCTTCATCCAGAAGGTTCAACGCCGCATCCTTGATTAACTGCTCAGCATTGGTGCCAACGACCTCGGCAATGGCCGCCAACCGCGCTTCTTCTTCGGGGCTCAGGCGTACTTCCATGGCTCCAGTATAGGACGATTTTCAATGCCGGCATCTTGAGGGCCCTGAGCAGGGCGAAGGGGACGAAGGATCTGCGGTTGCTTTCCTTCCGCGGCCCGCTGTACGGTTGGCCGACTCTGGTGACAGCAAAGCCACGGCCGCAGTGGTCCTGAAAGGGCGCACCCTGGCGTGAATCTTGTGGAAGGCCTCGCAGCCCTTGTGCAGATCATATTCCGTGAGTGGTGATCTATATCACTGATTGCGGCCCATCGCCGGTTCGATACTTGAAGACCGTATCCAGGAGGCCTGTCCTTGAATCGTTTCGGTGCGCGCATGTTCGGTCTAACCCTGTTCGGCCTTTTCGTTTTGGCTCTTGCCGTCCAACCTGCCATGGCTCAGCAGGATCAAGCCAAACATGTGTTCCATCGGCTGATTCCAGCCGGGGATACCTGTGCCACCTGCCACAAGGCGATCTCCGACCAATGGAAAGCCAGCCCCCATGCCGCCAACGGTGTGGAATGCACCGTGTGCCATGGCGAGACAACCGCACCGGACTTCGCGGGCACGCCGGGGTTAAGCACGTGCGACACCTGTCACGCCGATCAGGTGGCACAACTAAAGTCCGATCCATTCATGAATGGCAAGACGTGTGTGAGCTGTCATCAGGCACACACCTTCGTGGAGCATAAGAAGGCGGCCCCGGCAGGCCAGTAATAACTATTTCCACATGTGGCATTCGAACGGCTCGCCCGGTGCATCCGCGCTCGCCGCCCTGGAAACGTGTCTTCTCCCGGAGCCCAGTCCCCCGCCTCACTCATACCGCAATGCCTCCGCCGGCAAAACCCTCGCCGCCGAGCTTGACGGATAAATCGTAGCCAGCAACGACACCCCCAGCGACAAAGCCGTCACCAGCACGCCATGCATCACCCGCGGCGCGAAGGGCAAATAATCCAGCGAATACACATCCGCCTGCAGATGAATGAACCGGTAGTGCCCGCCCGCCCACGCCAGCGCATAGCCCAGCAACAGCCCAATCGCCGTTCCGATAAAGCTGATCAGCAGCCCCTGCAGCAGAAAGATCCGCCGCACCTGTCCCGGCTGCACGCCCATCGACAGCAACACGGCGATGTCTTTTGTCTTCTCCATCACCATCATGGTCAGAGCAATAAGAATATTCAGCGCCGCCACGCACACGATCAGCCCAATCACGATGAAGGTCACAATCTGCTCCAGCTTCAGCGCCCGGAACAGCTCGCGATTCTGCTCCATCCAGTTTGTCGTCATGAAGCCGGGTCCTGCCGCCTTCTGGATCTCCTCGCCGATCGTGTTCGCCTTGTACAAATCGTCCACGCGAAACGAAATGATCGAGATCAGGTCCGGCTCGCCAAACAAATGCTGCGCGTCCACCAGCCGGATGAACCCATAGCTCGAGTCATATTGATAGAACCCGGAGTGAAAAATCCCCACCACGCGAAACCGCTGATAGCGCGGAATGATCCCGTAGGGCGTCAGATCGCCCTGCGGACTGGTGACCATGACTACATCGTTGAGGCTCGCCCCGATTGAATCCGCGAGGTCGCTGCCAATCACAATCGGCGGCGTCGGCGCGCCATACTCGTCCTCGGTGTTGGCATTCTCATCGAGCGGCGCCACGCTGCCCTGCGCAAGGTTGTGCAGCATGTCGGACACGGTCTTCTCTTCCGACGGAATAATCCCCTTCAGCATCGCACCGCCGGCCCGTGCCCCATTGCGCGAGATCAGCACCGGTTCATACAGTCCTGGAGCCGCCGCCACCACATGCGGCAGCTTTTTCAGCCGATCCAGCAGCGGACGCCAGTTTCGGATGCCGTCGCTCATCGTGCGCATCAGGTCCACATGCGACGTCGAGCTGAGCAGGCGCTCCTGCAGGTCGCGCCGTGTGCCGTTGGTGATCGCCAGCGCCAAAATCAGCGACGCCACGCCCACCGCCACGCCTGCAATCGAGATCCACGTAATGACACCGATCACCGCCTGGCGGCGCTTGGCCCGCAGATACCGCGCCGCTACAAATAATTCGAACTTCATCCTTTACGCCTTTAGCCGTTAGCCTCCAGCTCTTAGCTAAGGGCTAAAAGCTAACAGCTAATAGCTAACAGTTGTCACTTCGTGACAACTGTTTTCACCGTCACCATATTGTCGTAGCGGTCGAACACCCGCACCGCCACCACATGCTCGCTCGGATCCACCGGGGCCTCGTCCTCCGCGCGCGGCTTCGGTAGCGGCGCATCGAATTCAAACCTCTCCATCGGCGAATCCGCGATGTTCCCTACCGGCGCCACATACTGCCAGCGCCCCGCATCCACCGAGAACTGCGCGTGCGTCACCGGCGACGTCGCATCGGTCGCCGACAGCACTACGTGAATCTTCCCGTTCACCATGTGCGCCTCCAGCCCCGACACCACCGGCGGCGTCGTATCCAGCACAAATTCGTCGCTCACCTTATCGCCCGTCAGCGCCTGACCCGGATTGTGCGAGCGCGCGTCGCTGGCCACCACCTTGATCCGGTAGTGCCCGTCCGGCACCTGCGACGCGTCGAAGCTGTAGAACCGCTCCCGGATGTGATCCTTCAGGAACTGCCAGTTGTGCTCGCTCTCGCCGCGATAGTAGAGCGCAAAACTCAGCTGGTCCCCATTGTCATCGTGCGCCGCCCAGCGCACCGTCACTGCCTCGCGATCCCGCACCGCCGATAACGGCTCACGCCCCGGCTCCTGCCCGAAGTTCACGCCCTGGTTCTGCGTCGACGCAAAATTCAGCGTGACCGGCTGCGGCTGTCCCGGCTGCTGCCCAATCGAATTCGCCCGCGCCCCCGGCGCCACCATCACCTCATCCACCACCGGCGGCAGATTCACCGGCAGATAATTGATCGCCACCCCGCCCACCTGCGTTCCAGCATGCTCCACCAGCTTCCATTGCAGGAAGCGCGACGAGTCCACGCCCACCGCCCCCGCATTCGGCGTGAAAGTCTTCCAGGCGCCCCACGCGCGTTCCGGATTCTCGATGTTCCCCGCCCGTGCCAGCAGCTGCACCGCGTTCACCGGCGTCGAGCCCATCTCTACCTCGGCGCGTCCCCACTGCGCGAACACACCCGCGTCAAACACCTCGCTCGTGTAGGTTCCTTCCGCTCCCGGCCCATGGCTCAGCAGAAACACCTTCCCCGAATTCGCCGTGCTCACATAAACCCCGCGCGGCGAATCGGCAAAGCCCGTCACCTGCGACGCCTCCAGATGCGCCACGTCGGCCCACGTCCCATCGTCCTTGATCCGGTAAATCCGCCCGCGATTTCCCGTCGCCGCCAGCACGCCCTCCGGCGTCCATTGCAACGAGTAAAGAATGTCGTCCTTCCCGCCCCAGATCTTTCTCGGCGGCCCATCGCCCTTCGGAATCGCGTACAGTTCCGACCCATCCGGGATCAGCGAGTTCCCGCTGAACGCCTGTACCGACCCCGGCTGCACAATCGTCAGCGTCACGGTCGCCGACGCCTGCCCCGTCACCGGTAGCGGCGGCAGATTGTTCCGCCCCTTCTCGCCCACGCCCGCCGCATAAATCGTTCCATCCGGCGCCACCACCACTGACGTGATCTCCTTCTTTGGCGCGTCGAACAGCACAAACGCCTTCCCCTGCGAATCGATGCGGTACACCAGCCCCGTTCCATCCGAGCCCGCAATCAGATTTCCCGCCTTGTCGAACGCCAGCGTCCGGATGTGCTCCTCGTCGCTCTTGTAGAAAACCTCCGGCTTCCCACCCGGCGCCACTCGATACACCGCCGCCGGCGCGCCCGTCGCCACATACAGCCGCCCTTTCGCGTCGAACGCCAGGTCCCACACATACTTCGGCTTCTCCTGGGTCGCGGCCGGATCGAACACCAGCGTCGCCGTATCGTCGTTCCTGCCCTCCGCATTTGGATCGAGCTTGTACACCTTGCCCGAAGGCAGCGTCGCCGCATACACCATCCCGTCCGGACCCATCCGCACCGTCTGCACGCTCATCTCGCGCGTCGTGAACAGCGTCGTCGATTTTCCATCCGGCGTCACACGCTGCACCGTCGCCGGCGTCCCCGTCGCCAGATACGCGTTGCCTTCCTTGTCCGTCGCCACCGCCCATACATAGGTCGACGGCGTCGCGAACACCAGCTTGCTCTCCGGCCCCGGCACCAGATATCCATCGCTGGTCACGGCCACGCCATTCGGTGTTCCGCGCTCCAGATCCTCAAAGCGCGACTCGTTCCACAGCCGCGTTCCCTGGGCGAACGCCGCCGCCGCGTGCATCAGAAAAAGACAGGCTGCGAAAAGAGGCAGCCCCGCAAAACATCCCGAAAACAAGCGCGATTTCATGCTGATTTTCAGTCTACAGAAACGTTCCTGCAGCGGTCGCGGCGCCTATCCAAAGTCACCCTAATTCGCCAGACACAAATCGCGTTCCCTCGCCTACACTGATCCTTCGCCGCTCCCTCTGCATCCCGGGCCCGCCGGCTCGGAATCCCGAACTGAACGCACTGCACTCGCCGAGCCTACATGCTGAAGCGCTGGAGAACCCGGATTCTGCTCTTCCTCGCCGTGCTCGGCCCGGGGTTCATCACCGCCAACGTCGACAACGATCCCAACGGCATCTTCACCTACTCCCAGGCCGGCGCGCAGTTCGGCTACGCCTTGCTGTGGACCATGCTCCCCGTCACCCTCGCCCTTATCGTCGTGCAGGAGATGTGCTCGCGCATGGGCGCCGTCACCGGCAAAGGCCTCTCCGACCTCATCCGCGAGGAATTCGGTCTCCGCATCACCATCATCGTCATGGTGTTGCTGGTCATCGTGAACTTCGGCAACGTCATCGGCGAGTTCTCCGGCATCGCCGGCAGCCTGCAGCTCTTCCACGTCTCCAAATACATCTCCGTCCCCGTTTGCGCGTTCCTCGTCTGGCTGCTCGCCGTCCGCGGCGACTACAAGAGCGTCGAAAAAGTCTTCCTCTTCGCCTCGATGATCTACTTCTGCTACATCATCGCTGGCGTGTCGCGCATCCTGGCTGGCACGAGGCGGCCATCGCCACCATCAAGCTGCCCAAAATGTCGGTCCTCCGCGACCCCAGCTACGTCTTCATGGTGGTCAGCGTCATCGGCACCACCATCGCGCCCTGGATGCAGTTCTACCTGCAGTCCTCCATCGTCGAGAAGGGCGTGACGAAAGACAGCTACGCCGGCTCGCGTGTCGACGTCATTGTCGGCTCCATCTTCACCGACGTGGTCGCCTGGTTCATCGTCGTCGCCTGCGCCGCCACCCTCTGGGTTCACGGCATGGGTGCCATTCAGGAGCCGGCCGACGCCGCCGAAGCCATGAAGCCCCTCGCCGGCTCCTACGCCTTCATCCTCTTCTCCTTCGGACTCTTCAACGCCGGCTTCTTCGCCGCCTCCGTCCTCCCGCTCTCCACCGCCTATGTGGTCTGCGAAGGCCTCGGCCTCGAGTCCGGCGTCGACAAGCGCTTCCACGAAGCGCCCATCTTCTACTGGCTCTACACGCTGCTCATCGCCGGCGGAGCGGCGGTCGTGCTCATCCCCAACTTCCCGCTCATCAAGTGGGCCATCGAGTCCCAGGCGCTCAACGGGATTCTGCTGCCCGTGGTCATCGTCCTCATGCTATTGCTCATCAACCGCAAAGACCTCATGGGCGACATGGTCAACAGCCACTGGTTCAACGGAGTCGCCTGGGCAACGGCAGTGGTGGTCAGCATCCTGAGCGTGATCCTGATGGTGCAGCAGTTCTGGCCGGGCCACCACTAAGCGAGGCGAGCGCAGGCTGCAGTCCTGCGCACGCCCTGCTTTGGTTAAACGGCCTTCCGGCTCTCCTCCCGAATGCTCCCGATCTCCACCTGGCGGAATGTGCAGAAACTCGAGGAACTCCTGATGCTCAGCCGGAGCCGAGCGCTCGAACTCCGCATGCCAGCGGTGCATTGCTCGTCGCTCAGCCCGCAGCCCTTCATAATCGAAACCCACTTCTCTTTGGTAATCATCTTTGCCCTCCTCAGAGGCCGGTAGCGCAGCATTTTCAGGATCGCCTGCTGGTGCGCGCGCAACGCACCGATCTCGCCATCGATTTCCAGCAGCCGCCGCTCCAGCACCCGCAGCGCGTCACCGCCAGGCCGATCCAGGACAACGCGAATGTCGTTGAGCCTGAGGCCGGCGTCGCGATACGCGCGGATCTGCTCGAGGCGGCGCACATCGGTTTCCCCATAGCAGCGATAATTCCCGCTGCTGCGCTCCGCCGCCGGCATCAGGCCGATGGATTCGTAGTACAGCAAAGCGGTCCGGCTCATCCCGCACCGCCGGGCGAGTTTGGTCACGGTCAACATCGTCCACCTCTACTGTGAACCCTACAGTTTTAGACAGGTCAAGAGGTGGAACAGAAAAATATCTCCCCTGAAAGTACTTCGCCAGGCCGGACCGCAGTCACACAGGATTGATCCGCAAGTTCCATAAGTGAGCAGAGCGATACAAAACGATAGCAGGATCGGCGAACGCCAATGGTCATGCGTCTGCTATTACTTATGATCCGCGCGAATCACCAGTAAGTATGTCACTCTAACTTGTGTGTGAGGCAGTTAGCTCCGAAGTGCAGCTTGCGACGAACAGCGCAGGCTGAAGCGCGGAAGCAGCGGTGCGCGGTTGGCACACTGAGCC
Organism: uncultured Acidobacteriaceae bacterium; assembly: GCA_963702285.1. Classification (GTDB taxonomy): domain Bacteria; phylum Acidobacteriota; class Terriglobia; order Terriglobales; family Acidobacteriaceae; genus Palsa-343. The sequence continues at coordinate 53,280 of CAVPCB010000031.1, forward strand.
AGAGATGAGGAGACGCAGAGCATGGATCGCAGGAGCCTACAGCAACGAAAAGGACAGGCCGGGAAAAGGTACAGCGTCGGCTCTGCAGTACTATGTCGCGCCGTGGTTCGCGCCGGTTCATCATCGCTATGAGACTGGCAATCGGCACTTGATGCGCCTGCTGGAATGGGTGACAGCGAAGACGTGGCCGCTGGCGTTTGTCGATGAGCAGTGCAGGTGGCTGGAGGAGGGCTCGGCGTCGAGCCGCGTGCTTCTCGGGTCCGTCGTGGCCGCGTTGCTGGCAACTCTGCTGTCGCTGGACTGGGCGCCGATGCACGGGCTCCAGTCGATCGCGTTGCAGCCGGTGTTCGCCGGGCATGGCGTGATGGTTCTGGCAGCCGCCGCCTTTCTGGTGGGCGCCACCATTCTGCCGGCAGTCCTGGGACCCGTGCTGGCTGTGCTGCTGCGCCTGTACGTGCTGCTCAACCTGGCCATCGTAGCCGCGCTGCTGGGATACGGCCTGTGGCTGCTGTTCTCCTCCGCGAAGCCCTGAGGCGCAGCTGCCCTGGGCAAGCTGCAGCACTCAGCGGGCGAGTCTAAGCCTCTCCTGCCGAAGCCGCCCTGGGTGCGCACGGCGCTTCCACATCCAGCGCTTCGGCAGCCGGGAAGTAGCGACGCTGGAAATACAGTGCCAGGTTCACCAGCGCAATCATGACCGGCACTTCCACCAGCGGGCCGATCACCGCCGCAAAGGCCGCCCCCGAGTTGATGCCGAACACGGAGACCGCCACCGCAATCGCCAGCTCGAAGTTGTTCGAAGCCGCCGTGAACGACAGCGTCGTCGTCTTCGAATAGTCGGCGCCCAGCTTCCGCCCCATGTAAAACGAGACCAGGAACATCACCACGAAGTAGATCAGCAGCGGAACCGCGATCCGGAGAACATCCAGCGGCAGCCGCACAATGGCGCCGCCCTTCAGCGAGAACATCACCACGATGGTGAACAGCAGCGCCACCAGCGTGAGCGGGCTGACACGCGGCACGAAGTTCCGGTCGTACCATTCGCGCCCCTTCGCCTTCACCAGAACTGTCCGAGTCAGGAATCCTGCAAGAAACGGAATGCCCAGGTAGATGAAAACGCTCTGCGCAATCGCCCCGATCGAAACATGCACGACCGCACCGCGCAGGCCGAACCAGCGCGGCAGCACCGTGATGAACACCCACGAATAGACCGAATAGAAGAAGACCTGGAACAGCGAATTGAACGCCACCAGTCCGGCCGCATATTGCGTGTCGCCCTTCGCCAGCTCGTTCCACACAATCACCATCGCGATGCAGCGCGCCAGACCGATCATGATCAGGCCCGCCATGTACTCCGGATAGCCGCGCAGGAACACGATGGCCAGCAGAAACATCAGCACCGGCCCAATCACCCAGTTCTGCACCAGCGAAAGGCCCAGCACGCGCTTGTTGCGGAAGACTTCGTGCAGTTCTTCGTAGCGGACCCGCGTGAAGGGCGGATACATCATCAGGATCAGGCCCGCTGGCGATGGGGATCGACGTGGTGCCGACGCTGAAGCGATTCAGAAACGGAACGACTCCGGGCGCAAGCCAGCCCAGCGCCACGCCGAACAGCATGGCGCCGAAAATCCAGGCGGTGAGATAACGATCAAGAAACGAAAGCCGGCTCTTCTTCATTCTTCGAGTCTCCGCGCGGTCGCGCCCTTACGAACGGCCGATCTTATCGATCTCGCGCTTGATGGCAAGTTGTTCCAGCGTGCTCAGCGGCAGCGAGAGGAACAGCCCGATTCTGCGATCGAGCATCACAAAAGCGTCGCGGAAGCGCGTGCGATTTCCTCCTCCGTCCCCTGAACCGCGGCCGGATCGGGAATGCCCCAGTGCGCCGTCATCGGCTGGCCTGGCCAGTAAGGACACTGCTCTTTCGCCGCGTTGTCGCAGACGGTGAAGACGAAATCCAGCTTCGGCGCGCCCGGGCCGGAGAACTCATCCCACGATTTGCTGCGCAGGCCCGTCGTCGGCAGCCGGGCGGACTCGATTTGCCGCAGCGCTTCCGGCCGCGGCGCCCGGTGGGATGGCTGCCCGCGCTGTAGCGCCGTGAATTTGCCCTTGCCTTTGTGGTTGAGAATCGCCTCGGCCATGATGGAGCGCGCCGAATTGCCGGTGCAGAGAAAGAGGACGTTGTAGTGATCGGCCATGGCTTATCCCTTCTGCTCCCGCACGCGCTCCGCCGCAGCATTCCGTCCCACAGCAAGAAGGAGCCGGCTTGGTCGCGCGAATGAACGCGCTCATGAACTTCCCCTCCACCTGCGGCGCGATGGCAGTCCACATCCACGCCGGCCCCGGTCAGAAACTGCCGCGCGTCCTCGATGCTGTACGTCCGCGTCGGCTCGATCTCGACATCCTCGAAACACGCCGCCTTCAGCGCGCCCGATAATCGCTCTCCTCCAGCGCTCCGGCAACGCAGCCGGCCCACAGCAACATGCTCTCGCGCACCGCCGCGGGAACCTCGCCCCGCACCACCACATCCGACACGGCAAGCCGCCCGCCCGGCTTCAGCACGCGAAACGCCTCGCGCAGCACGCGGTCCTTGTCCGCGCTGCAGGTTGATCACGCAGTTCGAAATGACGACGTCCACCGACTCGTCCGGAAGCGGGATGTTCTCGATTTCGCCCTTCAGGAACTCGACGTTCTCCGCCCCCGCCTGCCGCTGATTCTCGCGCGCCAGGGCCAGCATCTCGTCCGTCATGTCCAGACCGTAGGCCTTGCCCGTAGGACCCACGCGCCGCGCCGACAGCAACACGTCGATGCCGCCGCCCGAGCCCAGGTCCAGCACCACCTCGCCGGGCTTCAGCTCGGTCAACGCCGTTGGATTGCCGCAGCCCAGCGACGCCAGCGCCGCCTTTTCCGGCAGCAGCCCCCGCTCCTCGTCGCTGTAGAGGTTCGCCGTGATCGGATCGCAGCAGCGCAAGCTCGGCTCGCAACAGGCTGCGCTCCCCGTCTCCGTCACCGATTGCGCTGCGCTCCCATATTTCTGCCGGACTTGCTCCCTCACTTCGCTACCGCTGGCCATCGGGGCCTCCTCATATTTGCTTAAGACGAATCTATTCCCTCGCGCAACATATTTGTCAAGGCGTATATGATGAACAGTCATGCCCCGAGCGTACCGCTCCGGCCGATCTCGTCCCTCTGTTCGCCGCCTTCGCCGACCCCACCCGCCTGCGCCTGCTCAACCTCATCGCCGGCCGCGAGGTCTGCGTCTGCTACCTCGTCGAGGTCCTGCGCCAGGGCCAGCCGAAAATCTCGCGCCACCTCGCCTATCTGCGCCGCGCCGGCATCGTGGCCGCGCGCCGCGATGGCAAGTGGATGCACTACCGCCTGTCCACGCCGCGCAACCCGGCGGCCGCTTCCATCCTCGCCACCGTGCTCGACACCCTGCGCCAGGACTCGCAGCTCCAGGCCGACCGCGAACGCCTGAGCCGCGCCTGCTGCCAGCCCACCCGCTTTGTCGCCCTCGAAGGGGCGCCGGTGCCAACTTCGGTCTGATTTGAACTCGTCACAACCGGGTTGACAGCAAAGTTGCCCACCAGTATCGTCTTCCCCTAAAGCACTTATGGGAAAACAGGACGAGCCGGGCGAACTGATTCAGGGGACGCTGGAGATGCTGGTGCTCAAGGCGCTGGCGCGGGGTCCAATGCACGGGTATGGCGTGGCGGAGTGGATCGAGCAAACCTCGCAGCAGGCCCTCAAAGTTGAGGAGGGCGCGCTCTATCCGGCGCTGCACCGGCTGGAATTGCGCGGGCTGCTGAAGGCGGACTGGGGTGCGTCGGAGAACAACCGGCGGGCGAAGTTCTACCGCCTGACGGCCTCCGGGAAGCGGCAACTGGAAGCGGAATCGCAGCGGTGGGCGCGGCTTTCAGCGGCGGTGGCATTTGTGATGCAGGCGTCGTGAGGGGAGTTCATGCGTGAAGAACTGCATGAGTTTTTGCTGCGAGTGAAGGGGCTGTTTCGTCGGCGCCGAATGCATCGCGAGATGGCCGAAGAGCTCGCCTTCCACCAGGAGATGCTGCGGGCGAAGCTGACACGGGAAGGTGTGGCGGAGGCGGATATGGAGATGGCGACTCGGCGGAGATTCGGCAACCCAGGCCGGTGGCAGGAGCGGCTGCGCGAGCTATGGCAGCTGGGCAGCGTGGAGAACTTGGCGCGCGATGTACGGTTCGCCGTGCGGCTGCTGAGCAGGACGCCGGGCTTCACCACGGTGGCGCTGCTGACGCTCGCGCTGGGGGTGGGCGCCAACACCACCGTGTTTTCGCTCATCAATGGATTGTTGCTGCGCCCGCTGGCCGTGCCGCAGAGCGACCGGCTGGCCGTGCTGGCGATCGACTTCAGGCCGGAGCGGGCGAACTATTCCTACAGCTTTCCCGAGCCACTGTTTCGCGGATTGGAGAAGCGGCACGATGTTTTCTCCACGGTGTTCGCGTTTAGCGGACACGACAAGATGCAGGTGCGCGCCCGCGACGGCAATGAAAATGTTGACGGGCAGATGGTGAGCGGGGGATTCTTCTCCGCGCTGCAGACCGCGCCGCTGCTGGGGCGCACGCTCACCGAGGGCGATGACGGCAAGGGCGGCGACCCGGCCGGATTTGCGGTCGTTATCGGCGAGAGTTTCTGGCAGAGCTGGTTCGGCCGGGCTCCGGATGTCCTGGGGCGGAAGCTGACGATCGACAACACGGTGTTCACCGTCGTTGGCGTGATGCCTAAGCGCTTTACAGGAGCCGATCCGATGGATCGCCCCATGCTGTGGGTGCCGCTGGCGACCGAGCCAATCCTGAACAGCAATCGCAGCATGACGAAGGCGGGGGTTCATGCCTGGTGGCTGAATGTGCTGGGGCGGCTGCAGCCGGGCGTGACGCTGGAGCAGGCGAATGCGGCGGTGGGTTCCGAAACGAACGCGATCCTGAGCGAAAACGCCGGGGATGCGGGTTGGGTGGAGAATCAGCTGAAGCGGCATTTCCGCTTTGTTGCCGAGCGCGGGTCGGGGGGCTTCAGTTATCTGCGGCTGGAGTTCCGCAAGCCGCTGATGGCGGTGTTTGCGATGTGCGGCGGCATTCTGCTGCTCGCCTGCCTGAACCTGACGAGCCTGCTGATGGCGCGCGGGGCAGCGCGCGAGCGCGAACTGGCAACCAGGCTGGCGGTGGGGGCTTCGCGCGGCCGGCTGACGCAGCAACTACTGACGGAGAGTCTGCTGATTGCTGTGGCGGGCACGGCGTTGGGGCTGGCCGTGGCTCCGCTGGTAAGCCAGGCGCTGGGTGCGCTGCTGCTGAGCGGGGCGCGGGAGTCGCATCTGGACACTTCGCTGGACGTGCGCGTGTTTGCCTTTGCCGCGCTGGTAGCGGTAACGGCAACGCTGGTGATCGGACTGGCGCCGGCGCTGCGCGCGACGTCGCGCGAACTGAGCGAGCAAATCAAGAGCGGCCAGCATACAACGCAGAAACAGGAGCGCCACCGCTGGCTGCCCCAGCTGCTGATGTCGGTGGAAGTGGCGCTTGCCCTGGTGCTGGTGGTGGGCGCGGGGCTGCTGGCAACGACGTTGGTGCGGCTGTATCGATCGGGCGCCGGGTTCGATCCAAAGGGCCTGGAGAACGTGCTGTTCCCGATGGATAAGGCGGGAATGGATCATGCGGCGCTGATGGAGTTCTACCAGCAGGTGGGCGACGGGTTGCGCCAGACGCCAGGTGTGAGCGCGGTGAGCTTCGCGCGGGTGGTTCCATTCACCGGCTTTACGTGGGACGACGATATGGCGGCGCCGGGGGAGAAAGGCATCGATACGCACATCAACAGCGTGGGGCCAGGCTATTTCGCCGCGATGCGCATCCCGCTGCTGGAGGGACGGGACTTCCGATGGAATGAGACGCCGGCCGAGGGGAACAAGGTGTTGCTGAACGAGAAGGCAGCGAAGCTGCTGTTCCCGCATGGCGGCGCGCTGGGAAGGATTGTGAGCCAAACCCAGGGGCCCAGGAAGGCGCCGATCCCCTATGAGGTCGTGGGCGTGGTGGGCGATGCGAAGTACGAGGATCTGCGCTCGGACCCGCCGCCCACTGGCTATGTGGCCATGACGCAGGACGAGGGGAAGGAGTCGCCGTCGTACTACGCGGTGGTGCGGACGAGCGGAGATGCGGGAAGTGTGGCGAACGCGGCGCGCAGGCTGGCGCGGCAGATGGCTCCTGGAATTCCGGCGCCGGTGATGACGTCGATGATGACGACGGTGGACGATTCGCTGAGCGCGGAGCGGATGATGGCGCTGCTGTCGGTGTTCTTTGCGGCGTGCGCGCTGCTGGTGACCGCGATTGGGCTGTACGGAACGCTGGCCTACGCAACAGCACGGCGAACGAGCGAGATCGGAATCCGGATGGCGCTGGGAGCGCGGCGCGCGCAGGTGGTGGGACTGGTCTGCAGCCAGAATGCGCTGGTTGCTGTGGCCGGGACCGGTGTGGGTCTGATCGCGGCGTTACTGGCGTCGAAGGCCCTGGCCACTTTCCTGTATGGGACGGGCGCGCGCGATCCGTGGGTGCTGGCCGGCTCGGTGGCGGCGCTGGCGGTCATCGCGAGCGCGGCGTCGCTGTTACCGGCGTTGCGGGCATCGAGAATCGATCCAATGGCGGCGATTCGCTGCGAGTGAGAAGCGCACTATCGGCTCGACGCAGGTCCACCAGCATGCCGGCGGAATTATTCGTTCGACGCGCGTATGCCTTTGGGCTTATGCTGGGCCACCGCGAAGCCGCTTCTTTGGGCCCGGACGAAAGAGGTCAACCGAATGCAGTACATGATTACCTGGAACGAGCGTCATCAAGGCTCCCCGATCGAGTACGAAAATGCACAGAAGCGAATCCTGGAGGTTTTTAGCCCGTGGAAGGCGCCAGCCAATTTCAAGATCCTGGCGTTCGTCATCCGCGTCGGTGACTGGGGCGGGTACATGTTGATGGAGTGCGATGATCCGCTCGAAGTACACAAGTTCTGTTCGATGTTGCCGGCTTTCACGTTTGAGGCTCGGCCCGTTGTACCGGTCGCCGACGCCATTCGTGTGGAACTGGAAGCGATGGCCTACCGCGACGGACTCAAGAAGTAAGTCAAGCCAGCTCAGGCGAAAGGCCGCCATCAGGCGGCCTTTTTCTGTTGGGGAAAGCAGCCCCATCGATGCTATTGAGGGCCGCGGGCACGATGCGCGAACAGGACTGATATGCTGGCTGCGTTCTCACTTCTGCCTTCGCTGACACTCTCGGGAGCATCCTCGCAGCATGGAAGCCTTAGTCGAGCTGGATCAAGTTTCAAAATTGTACGAAGAAAAAGCCGCGGTTCGCGATCTGAGCCTGAAGATCGAAGCCGGCACCATGTTCGGGCTGCTGGGGCCGAACGGAGCGGGCAAGACTTCGACGATCCGCATGATGATCGGGATCACCCTGCCGGACTCGGGCAAGGTCTCGCTCTTCGGCAAGCCTTTCGGCAACGGCGCGCTGAAGCGTGTCGGCTACCTGCCGGAAGAGCGCGGGCTCTACAAGAAGATGAAGGTGATCGATCAGCTGGTGTTTCTGGCGGAGCTTCGCGGGCTGGGGTCGCTGGAAGCGAAGCGGCGCGCGACGCATTGGTGCGAGAAACTGCAGATCACCGACTCGATCGACAAGCGGACCGAGGAGCTGTCGAAGGGCATGCAGCAGAAGATCCAGTTCATCTCCACGCTGCTGCACGATCCGGAGCTGATCATCATGGATGAGCCGTTCTCGGGGCTCGATCCGGTGAACGCGGTGCTCCTGCAGGACGTGCTCATCGAGCTGAAGAAGAACGGCAACGCGGTGCTGTTCTCGACGCACCGCATGGATCAGGTGGAGAAGCTGTGCGACTCGATTTGCCTCATCAATCGCGGCGAGGCGGTGCTCTCCGGCGGGATGCGGGAGGTGAAGTCGCGCTACGAGCGCAACCGGGTGATCGTGCAGTTCGAGGGCAGCGATGAGTTTTTGCAGCATCCGGCGATTGCAGAGGTCAAGAGCTATGCGGGCCATGCTGAGATCAAGCTGAAGCCGCACGCCGACGCGCAGGATCTGTTGCGGAAGGCGGCGGCGACGGCGACGATCACGAAGTTCGAGCTGGTGGAACCGTCGCTCGAGGAGATCTTCATCGAGACGGTGGGAGGGCGCAGCGATGCGTGATGGCGCAGCGACTGGCCAGGGAGGGTCATCCGCTATCGTGGGAGTTTGGACGAACGGGAATGACAAATGCAGGTCCATTCGACTCGCATCTGAATTGATTCAGCGCGCAAACAACGCGCGCGCCGATTTTTCGGAAAGCTCACTCCGGATGACAGATCTCACGTTTTATCCAACATTTCGCGAGGAGCCAGATGGCGATGCGTGACGGACTGTTGCGGAATACGCTGCTGATTGCGAAGCGCGAATACCTGGAGCGGATTCGGAGCAAGGTATTCCGCATCACAACGCTGCTGGTGCCGGTGGGCATGGGCGGTCTGGCGCTGCTGGGCAGCATGAGCGGCAAGAAGCTGGAGGGCGTGCAGAGCCTGGCGATCCTGTCGAACAATGCCGCGCTGGCGCAGCAGGTGAAAGCGGCTCTCGACGACGGCGCGTTTCCGCCGAGGCTGGTGGAGGTGTACGCGCCGCCGACGGATGCGGATCTCGCGCAAGTCAAAGCTCAGGTGGCCTCGCACCAGATCGCCGGCTATCTAACGCTCGAGACGAGCCCGCGAGAAGCGGAGCCTGAGACGACGTGGATCTCGGGTGCCTCGATCAACCTGATGGGCAAGGCGCAGATGGAGTCGGCGGTGCGGTCCGCGCTGATCCGCGAGCAACTGGCGGAACGCGGCGTGCCGGAAGACCAGGTCCACGGTTTGATGAAGGAAGTGAAGCTGGAAACAAAGGAGCTGAAGAACGGCGCGGTGGTGGCGTCGGATTCGGAGCGAAGCTTTCTGGGCGCGTATGGGCTGATCATCGTGCTGTACGCGTCGGTGCTGATCTACGGGATCAACGTGGCGCGGTCGGTGGTCGAGGAGAAGACCTCGCGCATCTTTGAAGTGCTGCTGTCGACAGCCTCGGCCGACTCGCTGATGCTGGGCAAGCTGCTCGGCGTGGGTGCGGTGGGCCTGACGCAGATGGCAATCTGGATTGGGCTGGTCGTGTTCTATGCCGGCTCCGCGATGGCGGCTGGTCAGGGCATTCATGGGCTGGCGTCGCTGGGGATCACGAAGGCGGAGCTGGGATTCTTCGCGATTTTCTTCCTCGGCGGCTTCTATCTGTACAGTGCGCTGGCGGCGGCGCTGGGATCGAGCGTGAGCGGCGAGCAGGAAGTGCAGCAGTTCAGCTTCATCCTGATTTCGCCACTGGTGGTCAGCGTGGTTCTGCTGCCGTACGTGATCGGAAATCCAAACTCCACGACGGCCGTGGTGCTGTCGCTGCTGCCGCCCTTCACGCCCATCATCATGTATATGCGCATCTGCGCGCAGACGCCCCCGGCATGGCAGGTGTGGCTGTCGGTGGTACTGCTCGCTGCTTCGGTCTGGGCGATGATCTGGCTGGCGGCGCGCATCTACCGCGTCGGCGTGCTCATGTATGGGAAAAGGGCGACGCTGCCGGAGATGATGCGGTGGCTGAAGTACAGCTGAAGTGCAGCCGGGAGCTTGGAGCCGGGGGCCTGGAGCCGGGAGTTGCCCGCGCTCACGGCACTGGGTCGCGAGTGCCCATGGGGACCGTGCGGCGGCAGGCGCGGATACGGCGATAGCTGAGCGCGAGACCTTTGGCGATCCCGTACTTCTGAACCGCTTCCACTGAATAACGGGAGCAGGTGGGCTCGAAGCGGCAATGGATCCAGCGGCCCGTGACCGGATGCAGATAGTGGCGATAGCCGGCGACGGCGGCGGTGAAGAGGCGCACGCTCACCTGGCGGGAGGGCGGACGGAGAGAATCGGCCATTCCCAGCGCTGCGAAAAGGACCAACAGCGCGAGCCAGGCCGCCGGGTTGCGCAGGAGCTTGCCCATTGCAGTCCGGCCTGGTTCGTTCAGGCGCCGCAACTGGGACATTTCACAGCGGCCTGCATGCGCTTATTGCCGCAGTTGGGGCAGACGATGAGGTTGCCCTGCGGGCGCGCCAGCAGGTAGACGATGAGTCCCACAATGCCGGTGAACAGAACCAGGAGCATCCAGAGAACGCCATTGTCGAGGCCGCGCGCTTTGGCATCGCGAGCGACCCAGACCAGGATGGCGATATTGAGGGCGATGATCGCGAGAAAGAAGAAGATGAAAAAGGAGCCGCAGATGCCGCAACCGGCGGCGCCGGCAGCCGCTGAGGCATCGTCGTTTTGAGCCATCGCAGTGGCGGTGAAGAGGGCAATTCCGGAACAAACCAGAGACAGGGCGGGCTTCCTCATGAGCACTCTTTTCGGTGTTCAGTTTTGGGGAGGAAGCTATTTTGCGGCAGGCGGCAGGGAGCAGGCAACAGAAAACGGCGAGTGAGCCTGCCGGCGCACTCTTGGCGAAGGTCCCGGACTGCGCGCCGGTTCAGGCGCCGCGCGTACGGCGGGCCGTTCCGCCTCCCCGCGCGAGGTCCGCGGCACTGGAGCCGGGATTGGGGAAGGGGGTGACGGATCCTGAACCACTGTTCTCGCCGGACCCCTGGGGCGGGCGATCCACCACCCGCGGCCGCAGGTTCGTCGGCAGAAAGATGGTAAAGACCGTGCCGTGCCGATCAGGGTGCACCGACGAACGCAGCTGCATTTCACCGCCATAGCGCTGGATGATGGAGCGCGTCACCCAAAGGCCAAGGCCCGTTCCGCGCTGACCCTTGGTGGTGAAGAATGGTTCGCCGAGACGATGCCGCACCTCGGGCGGGATGCCGCTGCCGTTATCCGCGACCGAGACGCGAATGCCGCGAACCTCGGGATCGCTCCCGCTGCGCGTGCAGCGGACGCGAAGCTGCAGCCGTCCGCGAAGGGAGGAGGCCTCAATCGCATTGGTGACGAGGTTGGACAGGACCTGGCGCATCTCGCCGGGATAGACAATCGCCTCCACGCCGCAATCGTACTGGCGTTCGACACGGAGGCTCTTCTCCATCATGCGCCGCCCATAGAGCGACAGCACCTCTTCCAGCAATTCCTCAATGTGGACGGGGACCGGACCCGTGGTTTCGCGCGAGAATTTCAGCGTCTGCCGGCTAATCTGGGCTACCCGATCCAGTTCACGTTGCGCCAGAGCGAGATAACCTGCCACGGTGGGCGACAGATTCTTCTCTTCCCCGAGCAGATAGAGCAGGTTCATCACCGATTCCAGCGGATTGTTGATCTCGTGCGCGATGGAGGCGGCAAGGCGGCCGATGGTGATGAGCTTCTGGTTTTCGCGGAGCATCACCGCCGAGCGGTCGAGCTCGTGCTGGGCATGGCTCTGCACAATCGCAGACTGGCGCACTTTGAGAGCGCGGGCGATGGCGGAAGGCAGCCGCTCCATTTCGCCGGACTGCACGATCTCGGTGGCTCCTTCGCGAAGCATGCGGATGGCCCCGGATTCACCGATACGGCCTCCGGCCAGCAGGACGGGAATAGGACTGTCGGCAGAGCGAGCGCGGTCGATGACCTCGCGGGTGTCAATGTCGGTGAGACCCTCGGTGCCGGCAATGATCAGGTCGGTCGAGCCGCGACCGAGTTCCTCGAGGAATTCGCGGCGGTTCTCAGCAAACTCCAGGGTTACCCTGAGCCCCGCGTGCCGGGCCGCCGCTCGCACCGCATGGTGGGACACTGCGGCGCACCGCAGCATCAGGACTGCCGGGATGGAGGGGCCTGTCATGATCGGTCACACTAAGACCGGGACGATTCCGTGCGCAGATCTTCGCCCCAACGTATACGTCACTTAAAGGAAGCCTCTCGGCCTCCGGCGATCTCATACGAGCCTCCCTCAATTTCCCCGGCATTCCATGCAAAGACGCGGCCAATTGAAGCGGCCAGGCGGAAGTTGGCGTGATGGAGCCCGCAACGTGCTAGAAAATTCGATGTGAAGGCGGCAAGGAGTGTTGCTTGATCCCTGCAGTGCTTTGAGGGCTGAAAATGTGGAATTTGTGGTCATTACCCGGATGTCTCTGCGGCGCGGGAAGACGAACGGCGACTTTTTTGGCAACGCGGAGCAGGTATTCTGATCTAAACAGAAGAATCTGCATGAATTCAGAGGCGATGAAGACGCGGGTCGTGGGCACGATCCTGGGGAGTGCGCTGCTGCTGTCCTCAGCAGCGCAGGCGCAGAGCAATCCGGGCAATTCGGCCGCGAATCCTTATATGGGCAGCGTGCAGGCGGTGGCGTTTTCGGCGGAGCCGAAGGCGCTGTCGCTGGACGACGCGATCAAGCTGGGGATCCAGAACAATCTGGCGCTGACCCTGGCGCGCGAGCAGCAGCAGAGCGCGGAAGCCACGAAGCTGGAGTTGGTGACGGTGCTGCTGCCGAACATCACGCTGCACGGCGAGACGGGCGTACACCAGTACAACCTGGAGGCGGCGGGATTCCATCCGGCGTCGCTGGGGGACTTTGCGTCGCATCTGCCGGCGGGAGCGAGCGGCTCGTTTCCCCTGGTGACGAAGGTGGACACGACGATCGGGCAGGTGAATTTCTCGCAGACGTTGTTCAACTGGGCGGGGTACGATGTGTGGCGCGCGTCGCAGGCCTTCACCAAGGCGGCCTGGTACAACGCGCAGTCGTCCCGCGGGCTGGTGGTGCTGAACGTGGGCAACACCTATCTGCAGGGGCTGGCCGCGAAGGCGCGGCTGGACTACGCGCAGGTGCTGCTGAAGACCGACGAGACGGCCTTTAACCAGGCGCACGAGGAGCACCTGGCGGGCGTGGTGGCGAATCTGGAGGAACTGCGCGCGAAGGTGCAGCTGCAGAGCCAGCAGCAGACCGTGATCGCGGCGCAGAACAGTTTCGAGAAGGCGAAGATCGCGCTGAACCGCGAGATTGGATTGAGGCCGGAGCAGCCGATCGTGCTGACGGAATCCAGCCCGTACGCCGAACTGCATCCGATGGATCTGGTGGACGCGCGCAACGAGGCCTACGCCAACCGGCAGGACTACCTGGGGCTGAAGCAGGAGCTGATTGTGGCGGACCGGGAGCGAGCGGCGACGCGGCATGAGCGCTTTCCCACGCTGACGTTCGGCGGCAACTGGGGTGTGACCGGCATTACCGGCGGCGTGTATCACGAGACTTTCGCGGCGGTGGGAACGCTGAGCATTCCGATCTTCAAGGAAGCGGAGTTTCGCGGCGATCGCGACGTGGCGGAGGCGCAGCTGGAAGAGATCCAGTCGCGGCTGGAGGATCTGAAGCAGAAGATCGACCAGCAGCTGCGCGACAGCCTGCTGGATCTGCAGACGGCGACCGAGACGGTGGATGTGGCCAGGAGCAATGTGGATCTGGCGACCACGGCGCTGGACCAGACGCAGCAGCGGTTTTCCGCCGGGGTGAGCGACAATCTGCCGGTATCCGAGGCGCAGTCGACTCTGGCGTCGGCACAGTCGCAGTACGTGAACAGCGTGTATCAGCTGAACGAGGCGCGGCTGGGCCTGGCACGCAATCTGGGGATCATCGACACCCAGTACCGGACGTTTCTGCAGGGGGGAAACCCGCCGCAGGTGAAGAGCGACGCAGCGGTGGGCGAGCCGAAGAAGGAATAGGCGGAAGGCAGACGGATTTGGGATGGGGGTATCATCGGGACATGGCTGTGATCCACATCTCGGAGGACGATGCGGCGCGCGATTTCGCGAGTTTGCTGGCCCGGGTGCGCGCGGGCGAAGAGGTGATCATTGGGCCGACGGCCGCACCGGTGGCAGTGTTAAGGCCGGCCGAGCGACCGCATATAAGAAAGCTGTCGGAATCGTTGCGGCGTTTGAAGGAGCGTGGTTCTACAGTGACGCTCGATGGTGGCTTTGAGAGAGATCTGGAAGACGCGATTGCAAGCCATCCCGAGGCTCTGAATCCTCCCGAATGGGACTGATTCTTGACTCAAGTGTAGTAATCGCGGCCGAACGACGCGGCGACACTCCACAAAAACTGGTAGAGCGAGCTCTGAGCGTAGCCGGCGATCAGGAAGCTGCGCTGTCGTCAGTAGGAGGACTCACCGAGCTTGCACATGGAATTTACCGCGCCCAGTCTGTAAATGCGCGTCGGCGCCGGCAGGCGTTCCTTGAAAAGTTGTTTGCCGGGCTGACGGTGTATCCATACACGGCTGATACGGCGCTTTTGGCAGGACGAATCGATGGAGAACAGACAGCCAGAGGCGTGATCATTCCGTTTCCCGATCTCCTGATTGGAGCGACGGCACTTTCGCTTGCGTTCTCCGTTCTCAAGGTGAACGCCCGCCACTTCCACATGATCCCTGACTTGCACGTCATCCAGCTTTGAAAACTGCCGTTCGCCGTCCGACGTGCGATTCTTGAATCGTGGAATCTGTTGAGTCGGTCTATCGCCGGGCGCTCGCGGAGCACAAGGCGCGGATGGAAGGCGTCCGCCGATGGCACATCGGGTTGGGGTACGCGAAGCTGGCGGATTTTCTTGCCGGTGTGATGGCCGCAGCCGTGTTGATCCGCATGCACGGGCCGCTGAGCCTGCTGCTGATTCCTCTCCTGATCTTTGTGGCGCTGATTATTGCGCACGACCGGGTGATCCGGCGGCTTGCAAAATACGCGCGCGTGACGGAGTTTTATGCGCGCGGGCTGGCGCGGATTGAGGATGCCTGGGCGGGAACGGGCGAGACAGGGGAGCGATTTTTCGACACGGCGCACCCGTATGCGCGCGACCTGGATTTGTTTGGGAAGGGGTCGCTCTTCGAGCTGCTGTGCACCGCGCGCACGCGCATCGGGGAAGAGACGCTGGCACGATGGCTGCTGGGAGCCGCTGCTCCGGAAGAGGTGCGCGCTCGGCAGGCCGCTGTGGCTGAACTGAAGGACCGGGTGGCCCTGCGAGAGCGCTTGTTTGCGGCAGGCGAGGACGTGCGGGCGGGGGTGCATCCGGAACCGCTCGCCGGCTGGGGCGATGGAGAGCCGCTGCTCCAGTCCCGCGTTCTGCCGTGGGTGCTGGTACTGCTGGCGGCGGCGTGGGTGGCATCGCTTGTGTTCTGGGCGCTGACACGGAACTGGGATTTGGCGCTGCTGATGTCGCTCATCAACTACGCGGTGAGTTATTGGCTGCAACGGCAGGTGAGCGAGTCAGCGGGCGCGGTGGAGAAAGCAGCGCCGGACCTGAAGTTGTTGGCCGAGGTGCTGGAGATCGTCGAACGGGAGCCGTTTCTGGCGGAGCGGCTGACAGGACTGCGGGCTCGGCTGGATACGCATCATGTTCCGGCATCGCGAGCCGTGGCCAGGCTGGAGCGAATTTATGACTGGCTGGAGGATCGGCGCAACGGCTTTGTGGCCATCTTCAGTCCGTTTGTGTTCTACACCGCGCAGCTCACCATGGCGGCTGAGCGGTGGCGCGCGCAGTTTGGGCCGGGGATTCGCGGCTGGCTGGAGGCGGCGGGAGAGTTTGAGGCTCTGGCGGCGCTGGCTGGATATGCGTACGAGCATCCTGCCGACGTGATGCCGGAGGTCTGTGCCGAGACACCGTGTTTCGATGCGGAAGGTCTCGCGCATCCGCTGCTGCCGGCGGCGAAGGCAGTCGGAAACGATCTGCAGCTGGGCAGGTCGACGCAGCTGATCGTGATCAGCGGTCCGAACATGGCGGGCAAGAGCACGTTTCTTCGCGGTGTGGGGCTGAATGCGGTGCTGGCGCAGTGCGGCGCTCCGGTGCGGGCGAAGCGGCTGCGGATGTCGCCGCTGACGGTGGGCGCGTCCATCTGTGTGCTCGATTCGCTCGCCGGGGGAGTCTCGCGGTTCTATGCAGAGATTCAGCGGCTCAAGGTGCTGTCGGATTTGGCAGCGGGACCGAGGCCACTGTTGTTCCTGTTGGATGAACTGCTGTCGGGGACGAATTCACACGACCGGTTCGAAGGGACGCGGTTTGTGGTGCAGGAGCTGGTACGGCGAGGTGCGATCGGGTTGGTGACGACCCACGATCTGGCGCTGACGGCGATTCCCGACACGATGATCGGCGCAGCGACGAACTGCCACTTCGAAGACGCGATCGAGGATGGGCAGCTGAAGTTCGACTACCGGCTGCGCCCCGGGATCGTACAGACCAGCAACGCGCTGAAGCTGATGGAGGCCGTGGGGCTCCGTGTAGGGGACAGGGCGCAGGGCGCAGGGAGCAGCTAACCTTCAGTGTTTTTCGTCGGCGGGTTGCCAGAGCTCGACGCGGTTGCCTTCCGGGTCGGTGATCCATCCGAACTTGCCATATTCGTAGCTCTCGCGTTTGGGGTCGACCGCGACACCGGCGGCGGCGAGCTGATCGAGGAGCTTGTCGAGGTTGTCGACCTGGAAGTTCATCATCGCGGGCTGCGTAGTTGGGAAGTAGGCGCTCTTCTCCGAGAAGAAGGCGAAAGCGATCATGCCGCGCTCGTGCTCCGCCGGGATGGCGAAGCTGCCCTGGCCCATGGGCAGGCCGAGATGCTTTTCGTACCACGCGTAAAGGGCTTTGGGATCGCGCGCGCGGAGGAAGACTCCGCCAATACCGGTTGCCTGAGCCATGTTAGTCGTGCTCCGAAAGAAGGTTGGTGAGAGTTTTGGGATGCTTCAGGCCGCGCTGGGTCTCGCGCGAGGTGTTGGGAATAACGCGCTCGGGTTTGGGCTGGCCGACACGCGCGCGGGCGTTGGCCTTGACCGCCTTGACCGTGGAGAAGATTCGCTTTTTAGCGCGTTTCTTCGGCATGTGCCTATCACAGATACAAATGCGTCGCACTTGTGCCTGATGGCGGGACCGTGCGTGATCCCCATTGTCCTATAAAACCGCATTCGGCAGCGGTGCAATGTGAAATACTTCTGATGGAATCTTTTATTGGAGCTGTTGCCGATGGAAGAACGCGAGTTTTTCGATGAGAAGTCCGAGCAGAGGAAACACACGCTGACTTGTCCGCACTGCGGGCAGCCGGGCGAGTACGAGGTTCGGTGGCTGGTGCGGATGCGGAAGGCGCAGTTGCCCAAACACGCCGACGAGCGGGATCGTGCGCGGTTTGCCAAAGCGCAGTCCTATATGGTGCGGCAGGACGACATGGTGGCCTGCAAAAACATCCGGTGCCGGAAGCGGTTCGAAGTCACGAGCCTGCAGTCGGTGGCGTTTTTGCAGTCGGCGTGAGCGGAGCCGGCAGCCTGTAGCCGGTAGCAGAGGCATATGAGTCACGAAGGGATTCGCCTGGTGAGCGCGGAAGAGGCGCAGCCCGCGCCGGAGCAGGAATTGCCGCGCGAGGCGATGACGCCGGCCAAAGTGCGGGTGCAGCAGTCGACCGGCGAAGGCCTCGAGATCGAGTGGAAAGATGGGCACCGGAGCCACTGGAGTTTTGTGTGGCTGCGGAACGCGTGTCCGTGCGCGACCTGTCATGAAGAGCGCGAGGCGCAGGGACGAAAGCCGGGAGAGCCGAGGGGGAAACCGGCGACGCTGCTGCCGATGTATGAGGCGCCGGCACGGCCGAACTCCGCTAGCCCGGTGGGCAATTACGCGATCAGCTTCCAGTGGAACGACGGGCACGGGAGCGGGATCTTCTCGTGGGATTATCTACGGCGGCATTGCGGGTGCGAGGCGTGCTCGAGAACAGCCGGTAGCCGGTAGCAAAATACGAGCGGACGGGCGAATAAGATACGCGCTATTTTTCCGAGGCGCGCTCCTGGCGCGCATCCAGCGCCGCCGCGACCTTTGCATAGAAGCCGGCCAGGTCCTCGCTGGGCCCGATGGTCAGGCGGCGGAAGACCTTCAGCAAGGGATAGACGTGGGAGCCGCGGATGTCGAGGGCAGGCATGGCCATCTCCGTATCGGCATCGGCTCGCCCGGAGTTGAGCTGGCCGGGGTAGACGGCCATGATCCAGTCCGCGGGGTACCGTCTGCGGAAGACTTCGCCGTAATAAGCGCCCCAGAGGCGGGTGGCCTCTTCCTGTTCGGACTCCGGCACGGGGCTGCGCGCGGCAAGGACGGTTTCGAGGCGCGCAATCGATTCGGGCGTGTAATCGAGAGCCATACCGTAGTCGGCATCGGCCACGCGCACAGCTTCCTGCGCGTACGCTTCCATCATGGCGTCGAGGGAGTCGAAGGATTGTTGGGAGATCGGGCGCGCGGCAGACATTCTCAACAGAGTACAGGAGCGACGCGGCACGGATAGGGATGGGGACAGAAGGCGGCCCGCCCATGTATCCTGGATGTTCACGACAGAGTCTGCAGAGTTGTCGGGGGAAGTGCTGGAGGAATGGCCGGTTGATGAGGAAGTGGAGTGTGCGTTCTGGCGTGGTGGCGATGGCCGCCGCGTTCTGCCTTTTGGGAATGATGGCTGAGGGACAGGTGGTGAGCCCGCCGCCGAATCCGCAGCTGCCGCCTCCGGCGCCGCTGGCGGGCGTGAAGTACAACTACCCCTGGGAGATTTACGGAGGCTTCGCCTACTCGCACTTCGATGCGGGACCGCAGACGTTCCAGGGCGCGAACCTGGGCGGGTTTGACGCGCGGGCAATCCGCGAGCTGGGCACGCGCTGGGGCGTGGGCGTGAACGTGCGCGGCTACTACGGGACCAGCGGCGCGGAGCCGAACTGCGGCAGCTGCACCGGAAGCGGGCCGAATGCGGGACCGATCGAGGGACCCTTCGTGAGCGAGCACCTGTTCCTGGCCGGGCCGGAGTACCGGCTGAAGGCCAACGAGCACGCGGCGATGATGCTGCACGCCTTCGTCGGCGGCGCTTATGGATACTTCACCGGCGGGCTCAACGGCGTTCCTCCGCAGAACGTCGGCTTCTTCTCGAACCAGATGGCGTTTGGCGGCGCGTTTGGCGGGTCGATCGATCTGAACCGGTCGCCGCGGCTGGTGTTCCGGATCGCGCCGGATGCGACGCTGACGAACTTTGGGAGCGCGGGGCTCAAGGAGCAGTTCGCCATCTCGGTCGGCGTGGTGTACCGGATGGGGCACCCGTTCAAGGTGCGGTAGGCGGGGAAGCCGGTACTACCCACTCAGCTGTGGGTGTTGAACCAGTCGAGCGCCGTCTGAGTATATTGGCCGACTTCGATGATGTAGCCGTCGGGATCGCGCATGTAGCAGCGCCATTCCCAGCCGTCGTCATTGGCCCATGGCTCGGTAAGAAAGACCGCTCCCTTGTCGCCCCAGTCTTTGTAACAGGCCCAGATGTCGGCGACACGCAGATTCAGGAAGCTGCTGACTCGGTTCGGATTTGGCGGGGTCTCAAGAAAAACCTCCGGCTTGTCGGGAGTGGGGCCACCGCCGGAGTTGAGAATGATCCACGTATTCGCCAGTTTGATGTAGCAGGGATCCCGTGGCTTGATGAGTCTCCCGCCAAGAATTCGAACATAGAAGTCCCTCGATTTTTCCTGGTCGCTGACGGTGAGGAAGTGAGCTGCGAAGAAGCCTTCGTGTGCAATGGGCGCGTCAGGCAGACTCATGGGGTGCCTCCTATTGTGGATATTTGGAGAAACGGGAGGAGCGGACAGACTCCTCCCGCACTTTTATGTGCCGAGGGATTTCATATCGATGACGAAGCGGTACTTCACATCGGCTTTGACGACGCGGTCGAATGCCTCGTTGATCTGCTGGATATTGATGACCTCGACGTCGGAGGTAATTCCCTTCTCCGCGCAGTAGTCGAGCATCTCCTGGGTTTCGGGCATGCCGCCGATGATGGAGCCGGACCAGCTGCGACGTTTGAAGAGGAGGTTGCCGGGATTAATGACGGGCGGCTTGTCGGGCAGGCCAACCTGCGCGTAGGTGGCGTCGCGCTTGAGCGCCTCGAGATAGGGGTTGATGTCGTGCGGGGCGGAGACGGTGTCGAGGATGAAGTCGAAGGAACTGGCCTGCTTCTTCATTGCTGTGGGGTCTTTGGAGATGACGACTTCGTCGGCGCCGAGACGTTTGGCGTCGGCAATCTTGGATTCCGAAGTGGTGAACTGCACGACGTGTGCGCCGAAGGCGTGGGCGAACTTGAGCGCCATGTGGCCGAGTCCGCCGAGCCCGACGACGCCGACCTTCTTGTTGGGGCCGACCTTCCAGTGGCGCAGCGGTGAATAGACCGTGATGCCCGCGCAGAGGAGCGGGGCGACGCCGGCCGGGTTCAGCTTGGGCGAGATGCGGTGGACGAAGTGCTCGTCGGTGACGATGTTGTTGGAGTAGCCGCCCTGAGTGAGCTCGCCGTACTTGTCCTTCTGGCCGTAGGTGAGGGTGGTGCCGACTTCGCAGTACTGCTCTTCGCCGGCCTTGCAGCTGGGACAGGTGCGGCAGGAGTCGACGATGACGCCGACGCCGACGAGGTCGCCGGCTTTGAACCTGCTGACAGCAGAACCAACGGCTTGGACGGTGCCGACGATTTCGTGGCCGGGGACCATGGGATAGACGGCGTTCTTCCACTCATCGCGAACGGAGTGGATGTCGGAATGGCAGACGCCGCACCACTGAATTTCGACGTGAACGTCATGGTCGTGAAGTTCGCGGCGGGTGAATTTGAAGGGTGCGAGCGGAGTGGTGGCGTTTTGCGCGGCGTAGCCGTGGGACTGCGTCATGGATGATAGCTCCTTGCTTTGATGTATGCAGGTGGGAGGGGTTGGGATTCAGAATGCGGTTCCGGAATGCGGGACAGTGGTTGTCGCGACGCCTTTCCGGCGCCCACCGTCGTCCCGCATCACGGGTTTTCGATCGGCGCGTTGAGAACCGGGTGATCAAGACCCTGCAACTGGCGGCTCGGCTGGCCTTCGAGGTCGAAAATGACGACCTGGTTCGTGCCGGCTTTGAGCCAGGGCGCGGGTAGATAGAGGGCTTTCTGCGGGCCGATGTGCCAGAAGCGGCCCAGAGGTTTGCCGTTGACCCAGACCTCGCCTTTGCCGAGGGCGCCGGTGTCGAGAAAGGTGTCGGCCGGATGGGAGACGTTGAAGGTGGCGGTGTAGAAGCAGTCGCCGGTGCAGGGCTTGTTGGCGAAGGGCAGCGCGCCTGGGGTGAGCATGGGCAGGGAGAAGTTGTCCCAGCCGGTGAGCGGCTTGCCGGCAAGGGTGACGCCTTTGAGCAGGCCGACGCGTTCGCCGGGGAGCGCGGGACCGAAGTTCACGCGGCCGGTGTTCTCGACCAGGATGTCGAGGCGCGCGTGAGCGGTTTGGATGTGCAGCGGCAGAGAGGTTTGATTGAGGCGGCGGTCGATGGTGCCGGCGAGTTTGCCGTCGATATAAACCTGGGCGTAGTCGTGAAGCGCGCCGATGGCGAGATCGCCGGCGACGGGACCGGAGACCGTGGTGCGGTAGAGGATGTAGCCGTAGGCCTGGTCCATCTGCTCCATAGCAAGAGGCTGATCGGAGTGGACGGGTTTGGGCAGGTTGTCCCACAGCGAGGCGGAGCGGTCGAGCGTGAAGGCGGGAATGGTGGTGACGGGCGGCGGCGCGGGAACGGGCGGCAGTTTGGCTCCGGTGTCGCGCGCGATCGCGTCACGGAAGGCGTAGTACTTCGGAGTAGGGTGGCCGCTCTCATCGAGCGCGGAGTCGTAGTCGTAGCTGGTGACGTCGGGCTCGTAGGTTTTGCCGTTGGAGTTGGCGCCGTTCATCCAGCCGAAACTGGTGCCGCCGTGAAACATATAAATGCTGATGGAGTAGCCTTGGCGGAGGGTCCAGTCGAGGTCCGCGGCCTGCTGCTGTGTGTTGGTGTGGGCGTGCGGCGCGCCCCAGTGATCGAACCAGCCGTCCCAGTATTCGCTGTTGAAGAAAGGCCCATTGGGGCGGATCATTTTCAGAGTGGCGAAGCCTTTTTGTGATTCGCCGGGACCGAAGTTGATGCCGACGGGCAGTTCGGGCAGGCTGCCGCGCGGCACTTCTTCGGGACCGTCGGCGGTGTAGAGCTGCGTTTTGGTGAAGCCGGCGTCGACGAGGTCGTGGTGGATGTCTTCCATGTAGGCGTGGTCGGCGCCGTAGGAACCGTATTCGTTTTCAACCTGGACGAGGAGGATGGGGCCGCCGTTGCCAATCTGGAGTGGGGCGACTTCTTTGCCAAGACGCAGCAGCCAGGTGCGAGCGGCGGCGAGAAACTGCGGGTCGCGGGAGCGCACGATCATGTTCGGATCCTTGAGGAGCCAGGAGGGGAAGCCGCCGAATTCCCACTCGGCGCAGGAGTAGGGGCCGGGCCGGAGGTTGACGTAGAGGCCTTCCTGCTGGGCTTCGCGAATGAACTCGGCGATGTCGAGATTGCCGGAGAAATCGAAGACGCCGGGGCGAGGCTCGTGGGTATTCCAGAAGACGTAGGTGGTGACGGTGTTCAGGCCCATGGCTTTGGCCATGCGCAGGCGATCGCGCCAGTACGCGCGCGGGATGCGGGCGTAGTGCATCTCGCCGGCGATGACCTGGAAGGGCTTGCCGTTGAGCAGGAATTTGCCATCGGCGGCGCGGAAAGAGGGCTGCTGGGCTCGCGCGGGGCGTGTTGCTATGAGGGCGAGGAGAGTCAGGGTCGCACAAGGAAGGGCGAGGCGAAGCAGGAATGAATTGCGGGACATGATGGCTCCGGTCGTCACGGATTATATTTCGCGAGCCAGGCCGTGAGTTCCTGCGCGACGTTGAGGCGCTGCTCCCAGAGGAAGGGGAAGTGCGGTGAGCCGGGATAGGTGACCATGCGGACGGTCTTGCCGCGAGCCGCGAGGATCCCGAAATATTCGATGCCCTGGAAGGTGGGCACGCGGTGGTCGGCCTCGCCGTGGAGGATCAGCAGCGGCGTGGTGACGTGGCTGGCGAAGTAGACGGCGGAGAACTGGCGGAAGGCTTCAGGGTTTTCGTCGGTCCAGCGCTGGTCGTAATCGATCTGCTGAACGTCGCTGGTCCAGAGGAAGGGCTCCCAGTCGGTGATGCCGGCGCCTTCGATGGCGGCTTTGTAGCGATGGGTTTGAGTGACGGTCCAGGAGGTCATGAAACCGCCGGCGCTCCAGCCGAAGATGGCGAGGCGGTTGGGATCGGCCCAGCCCTGGGCGATGGCGTAATCGGTGGCGCTGTCGACGTCCTGGTAGGCGCGGTCGCCGAAATGCTGATAGATGGCGGCGAGGAAGCCGGCGCCGAAGCCGGTGGATCCGCGGTATTCAGGCTGGAGAACGACGTAGCCGAGACCGGCGACGATGCGCGAGAGCGAATCGAAGGACAGCTCGTCGTTGGCTTCGGGCCCGCCATGCGGCAGAACGAGGAACTTGTATTTCTGACCTTCGGCGTAGCCGGCGGGGAAGGTGGCAATGCCTTCGAGGGCGATGCCCTCCTTGCTCTTCCAGTGGACGACGCGGACCGGGCCGAGATCGACGGAGGCGAGCTGCGCATCGCCTTCATTCGTGATTTTGCTGAGGTGGTCATTTTCAGGAACAGCAACATTGCGAGCGTGGGTGGGGTCGGCGACGGTGAGGGCGATCTGGTCTGAAGTTCCTGTGTAGGGCGAACTGACGGGGAGGCTGGAGACGACGCCGTCGGGCCAGGTGTATTTCGGGGTGAGCTTGGCGTCGCGGAACTCGTCGACTTCCGCGCGGACGCCATGGTTGACGGTCACCCAGACGCGGCCGTTGACATCGCCGCCGAGCGAGACGGCGGTGGCGTCGAGGTTTGGTGTGCGGTCTTCGGCGGCGCCACCGGCAGAGGGAACGGTGTAGACGTGCTCGGGCGTGAGGACTTCGGATTTGGTGGAGATGACGGCGATGGTGCTGCCGTTGTCCGCCCAGGCCAGGCCGGTGACGGAGTTGGGGATGTCGGTGACGTGGCGGGCGCCGTTGGCGGAGCAGACGTCGATGGAGCTGCTGACATCGTGGTGGCCGAGGACGGGCAGAGCGGAGAGAACGGCGAGGGCCTGGCCATCGGCAGAGTGGCTGTTCGGGGACCAGGCGAGTGCGGCGGAACCGCCGCCGCTAATGCCGCCGGAGATGTTCTTCAGGTTCGGACACCACCACGCGCCGCCGGTGCCATCGGCTTTGACGACGTAGATGCTGGACTGGTCGGGTTCGTGAACATGGCGGACGTCGTCGAGCGCATCAGGAGGACGGGGGTCGGCGAGCATGGCGAATTCGGTGCCCTCCGGATTCGGCAGCGCGGCGTCGATGCCGCGGGGGAGAAGAACGACCGTTGCGGGAACGGTCGCCGCCTTGCCGTCGTGGATGGGGAAGATGGCGAACTGGCGGTCGTTGTTGACCTTCCAGGCGCCATAGAGGCTATGGCCATCGCGGGTGAAGCCCATGGGCGAGAAGCCGTCGGGGAGGTCGAGCTTCGCAGGGTGAGCGCTGTCAGCCATGATGGTCCACCATTCCTGGTGAGTCCGGCCTTGTTCGCCGCCGAAGGTGACGGTATAGAGGATGGCGCCGTCGGGAGAGACGGCATCGACGCCGGCACTGTGCAGGTGGGCCCAGTCCTCGGGAGTAAACGGATGCTTGCTGGAGCTGCTCTGGGCGAAGGCGGAGGGGATGAGGAGGGCGAGGGTAAAGAGGACAGCGGGAGTGGCATAGCGTCGCATGAGTCGGTCCTTGAAAACGATGCGATCAGAATTCGGACATCAGAAAGCGAGCAGAACGCGCGTGAGGAGGCCGAGAGCTGGGTGAATCAGGAAGCCGATGACGGGGCCACCCCAGATGAAGATCACGAAGAGGCTGATGATGCCGAGCGAGTCGTAAATACGGAGCGCCTTGTAGGGGAGGAAGTGGCGGAAGACGTGGGAGCCGTCGAGGGGAGGCAGGGGCAGCAGGTTGAAGGCGGCCAGAATCAGGTTCAACTCCATGCCCAGAAAAAAGAGGATGACGAGGGGGACGAGGACAGGGCTGGACTGCATGAGAGCGGGATCGAAGCCGCCGGAGCCGGCCATCTGATGCACGAGGGCCGAGCCGGCCGGGCTGGCGTGGGAG
Organism: uncultured Acidobacteriaceae bacterium; assembly: GCA_963702285.1. GTDB lineage: Bacteria > Acidobacteriota > Terriglobia > Terriglobales > Acidobacteriaceae > Palsa-343. The sequence continues at coordinate 78,255 of CAVPCB010000031.1, forward strand.
AGGACGAGCAGGGCGATTGTGGCCGCAATCGCCGCGAGAACATTGCTCGCCGGGCCGGCGACAGTGGTGAGGATGTCGTCGCGGGTGAGGTTTTTGAAATTGGAGGCAGTGACGGGAGTCGGCTTGGCCCAGCCGAACAGGAATCCGGGGTTGATGATGAGCATGATGGCCGGCAGGATGATGGTGCCCCACAGGTCGATGTGTTTGATGGGGTTGAGAGTAACGCGGCCCAGCATGCGCGCGGTGGGATCGCCGAGGCGAGAAGCGGTCCATGCGTGAGCGGCTTCGTGCAGGCTGAGCGAAAAGAGGAGCACCGCGAACTCGAAGATCGCGATGATGAGCTTATTGGGATCCATCGGAGGACGAGTCGATGGTATCAGGTGAGCTATGGGGCGGTTGGCTGGTGAAGCGGTTCGCTAAAAAAGCGGTTAGCTGGTGTTGCGGTTAGCGATGACGCTGTTCGCGAGAGGCTGTTGGCGAAGACCTGTTCGCGCTAGTAGCGCACTCGGATCAGTGGGTCGGTTCGCAACCCACGCAACAGAAATGGTGCAGTGCTCCGGTTGGCCTTAAGGCGCTTTGTTTGCAATGCGCTCCGAACATACGAACATTCCGATTTTTCCGCTACCTACAGTGCTCCGGTCGCGGGGAGTCGTCCGATTCCGACCCGTGCCTCCAAGAATTTCATTTTCATTCAATCCAATGACCACCGGGGCAATCCCGGGACCAGAGGGAGAGCGCTCACGGATTTGGTGAAAAGTTGGGTACGACAAAGATCGCTCCGACGGCGCGATTGCGCTTCAATTCTGCTTGAGAATTTCAGACGGAGAGACCCGGGTTGCCGCCTCTGCCGGCCGCAGCGCAATCATCATCGACACCAGAATCATCATCCCTGCAATGATCAATGCATGTTGCGTCGACCACGACATCTGTCCCATCCAGGAGGTCGCAGTCTGTCTCTCGATCGCAATCCACAGCGGAATCGAAAGCAGGATGGCCGTACCGCTGCATGCTGCCGAGCGCAGAATGACGGTCTTTCTGAGCGCCCATTGCGAAGCGCCGAAGCACACCCTCAAAGCGAGCTCGCGCTGCCGGGTCGAAACATACCAGGTGAGCGAAGCATAGAGTCCCAGCCCGGAGACCAGGCCCATAACGGCGGCGGCAGCGAAAACCACCAGGGACCGCTGTTCTTCTTTCCAGATAATCTGTCGGGCACGATCGGCGACCATGTAAGTCGACTGGACCGCCATCTCGGGCAGTTCCTGCTTTAACAGTTCGTCGACCGCGGTCGCAGTAATTGAAACCGCGGTCGTACCATCCACCACGATATAAGGGCTCGATCCACCGGCGTTATCCAGTAATCGGACAAATACATTGTTGGATCGGCTGCCGAGCCGGGGCCCATAGTGTGGATATCCTGAGCGACACCGACGACGTTTGCCACCTGCACGATCCTGGGAAGCCCCGCGAACGCGGGCTGTATCAGCCGGATCGACCGATTCACGGGATGTCCTTCCGGCCAGAGCTCACTGGCGAGGGCCTGGTTGATGACCACTTCTCCGATGCCGGCCCGTGGGGCAAAATCTCTTCCCGCGACGATCCTGGTTCCGAGGGTGTGGAAGAATCCTGGGCTTACGGTGATGGAATCCGCTGTCCATGTGACAACGGGGGAACCATCGGCGGGCTCGACTTCTTCGGTGCCAATCGCCGGATCGAATGGAGCGCTGGAAGTGAAGCTTGCGCTGCGGATCCCGGGCAGGGCCTGCAGGCGTTCCAGCGCTTCAGCCAGGACGGCATCCTGGCCGCGAGAGCTGGCCCGGGCGCGATCCGGTATAGGTGATGAGAGCTCCTTTGACCGCTGGCCCGATGGAGATCACGCTCAGATGGCTCGGCTCAAATCCGAGCGGCTCGCGAAGTTGTTTGAGCAGCGTGGTTGTGACCATGGCCAAGACAAGCCAGGCCGCAGTGGACAGGGCGATCTGCATGGAAACCGGAGCCTGGATGGCTAAATCAGCCCCGCGGCTTGCGGTAGTGGCATAGCCGGTGTCGGGGATGCCGCTTTCGCGAAGCAGGCGAAGCGCGGGCAGAATGGCAAGGGTGGTCGTCAGGACCACCGCCAACGCGACCAGCACAAGGGCCACCATGGTGGACGAACCGAATGAGGCCTTCAACAAGCCCGCATAAGCACCGTGGACGCGAGTCAGCGCAAACATCATGGTGAGCCACAGCAGCAGGGCTCCCAAACAGCCCAACGCCATCGCCGCCGCCGGTCCGATGGAGAGTTCAAGGATGAGCCTACTCCTGCTCGCACCCAGAGCCTGTCTGACGCGCGCTTCATCAAGACGCCGAGCGGTTCGCGCGAACAGGAGCAGCGCATAATTCAAAACGCAAACAGCGGTCAGCACAAGCGAAAGAAGCAGGCCCAGCCGCAGCCAGCGACGGGTCTTCCAGTCGCGTACCGGATCTGTCGTGATGCCCGGAGAGATTTGCAGCGGCACTCCAGTCAGGGACTCGCCGGACAGCGCCGGTGCGAGCCGGCCTGCGAGCGACAGCGATGACTCCTGTGTGGAAGCAAGAATGCCGTAGAAGCAGGCGATCTCCTTCCAGATTTCCGGCCCGGCCATCGCCGCTGAGGGAGCGGCGATGACGAGAGGGATAACCATGCTGGCGGGCGCCCAGGCCTCGGCCTGCGATCCGAACAGGCCATGGAAGCCACGAGGAGCAACGCCGATGATCGTGTAGCGGGCGCCCGCGATTCGCAGGTCGCGGCCAACCGCATTGTCCGGTGAACCGAACAGCAGGTCGGCGAGATCTGCGCTGACGATCAGCATGTGTCGCCTCGGCATCTCCGCTTCGGCTCGCGTGAAGTCGCGCCCGGCGATCAGTGGAAGCGTGAGGGTCGAGAAGAAGCGACTGGAGACCGCAGCCATATCCAGCGGCCGGACCGAATCACCGGACTCGACAGTGACATGGATTGGTCGGCTGTATGCGGCCACTGCATCCCATCCCGCCCGGCGCCGGCCCACTTCGGCAACCGTCTCCCACGAAACCGGCATGGTCGTGCCCGCCTGGGAGCGCTCTGCAATGGTTGCAAAGCCTGAATATCGCATCCCGGGCCAGCTTACGCAGGAAAAGGCCGAGAGCAAGGACGCCATAACCGCCGCGGATCCGATTCCCAGGGAGAGAATCGCGACCGCGGAGAACGCTAATAACGGACTGGTGCGAAAGAAGCGCCGCAACTCGCGGACTGGCATAAGAACACTAGTCTCCGTTTGGCAGTTGTCCGGGGCGCGAGACACGAATTACGACAAGGTTGACTCCGCGGTCGAGGAGACTGTCTCTGGTGCTGTCGAATGCACTCTGCTCCAGCGAGCACGCGTGACACTGATCGAGGAAAACAGTTACAACGCCTGGGCGGTGACTATCGATAAGCGCTCGCTCTTGCCGGCGAACTTCAGGTATCGTATCCAGAAACTCGGACAGGGACCCACCGCCATCGACCGGTCGCAGGCTCTCGATCTGAGCCGGGAGTACTTCGAGCATTTCTGAATTACGATGTGCTTCGTTTCCGGAGTACACCAGATTTCCATCGCGGTTATATATCTTTAGTTGCGGAAAGTCCACTCGCGCGCCCTTGCCCCGCCCTGCGGCTGCCAGATCGTGCATGTAGGACGGCAAGGAAATGCTGGCTTCGACAAGCGCGCCCTTCTGTCCATTACTGTCGCGTCGGGAATTGCAACCCGTCGCGATGGCACAGGCTGAACAGCACAGGCACGCCGCCGCGGCGATGCGGTATCGCAGTATCATGGCTGCTGCTCATCCACGCGAAGGTTCAATACCACGACCCGAATACCCGCAACGCCGTGCTCATGAGTGAGCTTTTCGATTGCCGCGTTCTGCGCTGCACAGCGTGGCAGATCGGAATAGGTGAGAACAAACACGGTATAGCCTTTGAAGGCAAGCAGACCTTTCTCGTAAGGCTTGAGACCGCGGACCATCTCCACAGCTTCCTGAAGGCTGGGCCGCCCTTCGATGCCGTCACCCCTGAGGTTCGAGATGCTGTCGGGAAGCCGGGAAATCGTTGCCGCGTCGCCTGCCGGATCTGTCTGGTGGGACAGAGAGACGCCGGACGGGGAATAGACGTCCAGCGAAGGCACTCGAATCAGGAGCAAGCCTCCGGCCGGTGCTTCCTGGCCGGGCACCGAATCTGTCCGCGCCGCTGTGGGGTGGGAGTGCATCCACCGCATATAGCCCGCAAGCATTTCGCCAGTTGAAGCCGACACCACCAGCACGGAGCCATGAATGCCGGCCTTAACTGCAGTGGAATCGCCGACCGGCGGCATCAGAATTGTTATAACACTCAGGATAAGTGACAGTGACACCGCTCCTCCGGGAATCGGACGGCTGCCCACTGGGGCGGACATAGTCCGCCTCCGATGAGGAACGGAAGCGGACTATATCCTCGCACGTGTCAGCAGATTTGAATGCAGGTGCAGGCGCAGTCTGCATCGCAGGAACACTGCATACAAGGTCCGACACTGATGCATTTCCTCTGGGCCATGGCGCCAGGGGCAGAAAAAGGTGACGGAGCCAAGGGCTGCTCCGAACGCGAGCATACGAACAACCCGCATTGTTCTCCGACCGATGTTGTTCCAGCGTAGTGTCACAGCTGCTTCTCCTTTCGAGTGCATGAACCAGATAGACAAAAATGGGGGCCGATGTGCGGCCAACACTAATATGGAATAACATCGCCTGTCAAGTGAGAAGTTATATACTAGTTAGGAGGCTGTAGGCGAACAGTTATTTCCAGCTATCTGTCATTCGCTAACCGTCCTTTGCCAACTGTGCCATGCCGATTCTTCTTTGCCGGCGGCTAATCGTTGGGAGGCAGCTCGGCGCAGGGGTCCGCGGGGTCTTTCTCGCCCAGGCGGTTCGCCTGGCTTTTCGTCATGATCTTGCGGCCGGGAATTCCGCCGACGATGGCGTGGGGATCGAGGTCATGGGTCGCGACCGCCTGGGCGCCGAGCATGGAATCTTCGCCGACGCGGACGCCAGGCATGACGAGGGAGCGGTAGGTCACGCGGGCGCTGGGTCCAACTTCAGTGCGGCGATGTTCGATGATGCAGGCCTCGACGGGATCGTGCGCATGCGAGAAGACAGCGGCATGCTCGGAGATGGACGTGCCTTTGCGAATGACGAGCTCGCCGCGGTCGTCGAGCAGGACGTGGTTGTGGACGATGACGTCGTCCTCGAGGGTGAGGTTATAGCCGAAGGTGAACTCGACGCCGTGGTAGATCTTCACGTTGCTGCCGATGTGCTTAAAGATGTGTTTGCCGAGCATGGAGCGGAGGCGGAAGCCGAGCCAGTGGTTGAGCGCCACCGGCGAGCGGTCGAACATGCGCCAGAACCAGACCAGCGGCTTGATGGTGGCGTAGCGGTCCGCGTCGATGTCGCCGTAATACTCCGGCTCGAGCGTGACGTTGGCGGGATCGAGCGAGAGCTGCAGGACGTTGAAGGGCAGCTCGGTGGCGAGGGTGAAGTTGAGGCGGCCGCCGTGGGGCCGGCCGAGCAGCAGCTGGTGGAGATTGTCGCGGACGATCTCACCGCGGAGCACGACGTTGGTATGGCGGGAGAACTCGTCGTCGAGGTAGTCGACCCAGCGGTTAAAGACTTCTTTGGCTTCGCGGGTGGGCTCGATCTCGCGGTATTGATAGCGTGGCATACGTCATAGATTATCCGCCGCCTGCGCCGGTTGCAGAAGGAGGAACGGGGGCATAAACGTGATTGCAGGGGCTGGCGCGCCTGGGGTACAGTGCGCACAAGTGGTGGTGAAAGGATAAGGGACGACTATGGACGAAACGCCTGAAGTGCCGGTGCAGAGGAGCTTCTCGGGCCTGTTTATGGGCGCGCTGGCGGTCGCGGTGATTTGCGCGATCGCGGGGCTGGTATGGAGTTACAGGCTGGCCACTCGGCTGACGACCGCGGAGGCGCAGGTGGCTTCGGCACAGCAACAAAACGAAAAACTGGCATCGGCGCTGGAGCAGACGAATGCGCGGCTGAAGGTGACGACCGAGACCCTGGGGCAATCCCTGGGCATGACGCAGAAGCAGCTGGAACAGAAGGCGGAGGATTTGCTGGCCCGGCAGCAGGCCAGCGCCAAGCAGCTGCAGGCGGCGCAGCGGCAGATCAGCTCGGTGTCGAACGACGTTTCGGGCGTGAAGACGGATGTGGGCGGAGTGAAGACCGACCTGGGCAACACCAAGACACAGCTGCAGACCGACGAAGCGGCGATGACGGCGATGAAGGGCGACCTGGGACTACAGAGCGGACTGATCGCGACCAACGGCAAAGAACTGGACATCCTGAAGCACAAGGGCGACCGCAACTACTACGAATTCACGCTGGGCAGGAACCAGAAGCAGGCGGTGGCGACGGTGGCGCTGGAGCTGAAGAAGGCCGATCCGAAGCACAGCAAGTTCACGCTGGTGGTCTACGCCGACGATAAGGCGATCCAGAAGAAGGACCGGAACCTGGATGAGCCGATCCAGTTCTACACGGGCAAGGATCATCTGCTCTACGAGCTGGTGGTGAACGACATCTCGAAGAGCCAGATCAAGGGATATATTGCGACGCCGAAGAATGCGCCGGTGCCGGTGTCCACGTCGGGAGAGTAGGCGAATCTGGGCGCGGTTAGCGCTACGTCATGGCGCAGAGGGCGCAAGCAAGAAGCAGCAGCGTAATGACAAGGCGTTTCATCGCGAACGACTCGGTCGAGAGATTGGCCCGATAGAAGAATCATCGGCCGGTTCGCAGGCGCGCGCTGTAGCACGATGGTGGGAGCGCTGGCGACGTTGGTGCCTCGCAGGCATGACTGCGTGGGAGCGATCCGGGGCCGGCGGTGTGAATGAGGGGCCGCTCGCGGTCCAGTGGCTACAATCGGTAGCGTGAGCGAGAGCAGCAGCGGGGGCTTCAGCTTCGGGCAGCGCGTGGCGCTGGGTGTGGTTCCAAAGCTGACGGCGCTGCTGCTGGCGGTGGTGGGCGCGACGCTGCGATTTGAAACGATCGCGGAGGAAGGCGTGACGCCGGCGACGCCGCCAGCGCGGGGCATCTTCTGCTTCTGGCATCGCTGCACGCTTCCGGCGGGGTGGTACTTCAGGAAATTTCGCTGCTCGATTCTGATCAGCCGGAGCTTCGATGGGGAGCTGATCGCGCGGACGCTGGCGTTGCTGGGGTACAACAGCGTGCGCGGATCCAGTTCGCGCGGCGGCGCGGCTGGACTGATGGCGATGCGCGACGTTGTGGCGCGCGGCGAGCCGGTGGTGTTTACGGCGGATGGACCGCGGGGGCCGATTTACCAGACGAAGATTGGCGCCGGTGAAACTCGCGGCGATGACCGGCGAGGCGATGGGCTGCTTTTATCTGCTGCCCGAACGCGCCTGGGCGATGCAGTCGTGGGATCGGTTCCTGGTGCCGCTTCCCTTCTCGCGCGTGGTGGTGAGCTGGGCGCGGGCGGTGCAGGCTCCGGCAGCGGATGCGGACGCGGCGGTGCTGGAGGCGAAGCGCGAGGAGCTGAATGAGGCGCTGGAGCGCGCACGGATGCGAGCCGAGGAGCATCTGGGGACGCGCAAAGTAGAATCGGCTTCGGATGCTGGTTTCGGATTTCGATTTCGATCTTCCCGAACAACTGATCGCGCAGGAGCCTGCCGCGGATCGCGCGGGATCACGGATGCTGACGCTGGACCGTGCGACGGGAACGTGGGAGGATCGCTGGTTTCGCGAACTGCCGAGTTTGCTGCGGCCCGGCGATTTGCTGGTGCTGAACGACAGCCGCGTGATTCCGGCGCGGCTGTTTGCGCATCGGGCAGGGCTGCACACCCAGGCGAATCACGAAGTCACAGGGCGGGTGCAGGTGCTGCTGGCCGAGCAGCTCTCGGAGTGGGAGTGGAAGGCGCTGGTGCGGCCAGGGCGCAAGGTGCTGACCGGCGAACATCTCGATTTCGGCGACGGGGCGCTGCGGGCGGAGGTGACGGCGCACGGGGAGTTTGGCGAGCGCACGCTGCGCTTTGAGCCGGTGGCGGATTTCTTCGGGACCGTGGAGCGGCTGGGACACATGCCGCTGCCGCCGTATATCCATCGCGAGGATCGAGCCGGGGATCGCGAGCGGTATCAGACGGTGTATGCACGGGAGCGGGGATCGGTGGCGGCTCCGACGGCGGGGCTGCACTTCACGCCTGAGATTCTGGCTGAGATTCGCGCGCGCGGCGTTGAGGTGGCGACGGTGACCCTGCATGTGGGGCTGGGGACGTTTCAGCCGGTGCGGGTGGAGCGCGTCGAAGACGTGAAGCTGCATGCGGAGCGGTACACGATTTCCGAGGAAACGGCCGCGGCTTTGAATGCGGCGCGGCGCGAGGGACGGCGGGTGGTGGCGGCAGGGACGACGACGGTGCGGACTTTGGAACACTGTGCGCGGAAGGGCGACGAGTTCGTGGCGCATTCGGGATCGACGAACATCTTTATCTCGCCGGGGTTTGAGTTTCGCGTGGTCGGCGCGCTGCTGACGAATTTTCATTTGCCACAGTCGACGTTACTTATTCTGGTGAGCGCGTTTGCCGGACGGGAGCGCGTGCTGGCGGCGTATCGACATGCGGTGGAAGCCGGATACCGGTTTTTCTCCTATGGCGATTGCATGCTGATTGCGTGAGGTTCCGGCGATGGATGCGTGGCCGACCGATAGAATCAGAACCATCCAGGAATCTCAGTAAGTCATGCCTGCTACCTCTCGCGCCGCTCTGCTCGGTCCTCTGCTGAAAGGGGTTTCGCGCTCGTTTTACCTGACGCTGCGCGTGCTGCCTGCAGGGATGCGCGATCCGGTGGGGCTGGCGTATCTGCTGGCGCGCGCCGCCGACACCATCGCAGACACCGCCCTGCTTCCGCCCGAACAGAGGCTGGAGTTCCTGCTTGCCTTTCGTGCCTGCGTGAACGGAGAGGGCGGCGAGGCAGCACTGGAGCGCATCGCCATCGAGCTCGGAACTCAGCAGCGAGATTCCGACGAGAAGACGCTGCTCGAGTCGCTGCAACCGGCGCTGCTGGTGCTGTCGCAGCTGGACGCGGCGGATCGCGAGGCGGTGCGCGGGATCGTTACGACGCTCACCCAGGGCATGGAGTTCGACCTGCGAACGTTTCCGGATGAAGCTTCGGGGCAGTTAGTCGCGCTGCGCGAATATGCGGAGCTGGACCGCTACACCTGGTTGGTTGCCGGATGCGTGGGCGAGTTCTGGACGAACATGACCTGGGCGCACGCGCCGGGCAGCCTGGCAGGAGAGCCCGCAGCGATGCTGGAGCGCAGTGTGCGGTTCGGCAAGGCGTTGCAGCTGACGAATATTCTGCGCGACAGCGGCAAGGATCTGCGCATCGGCCGCTGCTATTTGCCGTTGTCGATCCTCGCAAGGTACGGGCTCACACCGGAGGACCTGCTGCACGCGGAGAATGCACTGCGCGCGCGGCCGCTTCTGTTCGAGTTGGTGCGCCGGGACCTGGACCATTATCGTGCGGCCATCGAATACATGCTGGCGCTGCGGCCCTCGTCGATGCGGCTGCGCCTGGCTTGTCTGTGGCCGGTACTGATTGGGCTGGAAACGATGGGCCTGCTGGTGCGGAACGAGGCGTGGCTGGACCCAGGGAAGGTCTCGAAAATCAGGCGCGGCGGCGTTTACCGGATCATGGCGCGTTCGCTGCTGCTGGCGCGCAGCAATCGGCGGTTACGGCGATGGATGGAGAGTCTGATCCGCAGGGTTGAGGCGGGGATGCAGGGCTAGCCGCGCATCCCCACCGGGTTTCGTTCACCAAACCTTGCAGACTTTCGCGCTGACCATGGGCTGCCCCGCTTTGCAACCGAAGGCATGAGCGAACTGCGGCAGATCCGCGACGATGCCATCGATGCGGTATTTGCCGGGCGAGTGCGGGTCAGTGATGGCATGGACTCGGCGCTCCTCGGGCCGTTGGTTTTCGCAGGCCCACTGCCCCATGCCGATAAAGAAGCGCTGGTCGGGTGTGAAGCCGTCTTTGTCGTCCAGGTGCATGGCGGCGGTTTGTTTCTTCCAGGCGAGATACGCGAGCAGCGTACCGCCCAGGTCGGCGGTATCTTCGCCGCTGGTCAGCTTTGAGTTGATGTGGATGTCATCGACGATGACGTAGCTCGCAAACTGATCGCGGACGCAGTCGATGTGCTCCTCGAAGCCCTTCGCGTCGGCGGGCGTCCACCAGTCTTTCAGGTTGCCCTGGCCATCGAACTGGCGGCCCTCGTCGTCGAAGCCGTGGGTGAGCTCGTGGCCGATGGTGGCGCCGGTGTCGCCGTAGTTCGGGGCGTCGTCCTCTTTGGAATCGTAGAGCGGCGGCTGCAGAACGCCGGCGGGGAAATTGATGTCGTTCATCTGCGGGTTGTAGTAGGCGTTGACGGTGGGCGGTGACATGAACCACTCGCTCTTGTCGACCGGCTTGCCGACTTTGGCCCAATCGCGCTTCTCCTCGAAGACGTGGCTGCGAAGGGCGTTGCCGAAATAGTCGTTGGGGTCGATGGTGAGCGAAGAGTAGTCGCGCCACTTATTCGGGTAGCCGATCTTGTTGTCCACCTGATGCAGCTTGGCAATGGCGGCCTGTTTGGTGGCGGGGCTCATCCAGTCAAGGTTCTGGATCTCGTCCTGCATGGCCCGCTCGATCTGCTGGGTCATGACGACGACCTTTTGCTTTGTATCCGGCGCGAAGGTGCGGGCTACAAATTCCTGGCCGAGTGCTTCGCCCAGACGGCGATCGACCTGACTGGCGCAGCGCTTCCAGCGCGCCTGCATCTGGGGAATGCCGCGCAGATATTTCGAGTAAAAGTCGAAGCGGGCATCCTCAAAGTTGCTGGAGAGGCTGGACGCGTCGGCGTTCAGCGCATGGACGCGCAAGTAGGCTTTGAGACTGTCGAGGGGCTCGTTGGCGAGCTCGGACTGAAGAGCGGCGAGGAACTTAGGCTGCTCGACGTCGACGTTGGAGAGGACCGAGTCGGGAACCTGCTCCTGTTTGAGGTAGACGCTGAGCTGGAGAGCCGGAACCAGAGCATCGACGGCGTTACTCTTCATCGGATGATAGACGTTGTAAGGATCGCGGCGCTCGACGCGCGTGAGCGATGCGTTGGCGAGGATGGTTTCGATTTTCATTGCCGCAGCGGCATCGCGATCGGCCTGAGCCTGCGGCTCACCGGCGAGCACGAGCAGGTGTGCCATGTAGGCGACAAAGTGCTGGCGGATGTCCTGACTCTTCGCGTCGGTTTTGGTGTAGTAGTCGCGATCGGGCAGGCCGAGGCCGCCGGCCTCGATGCCGACGATGGTCATGCCGGCATTTTTTGGATCCGGTTCGGATCCGGCACCGAGGAAGTAAAGTCCGCGCTGGTTTGCGCCTTCACGCAGGAATGCGGCGATCTGTTGGCGATCCTGAATGGCGGCAATGCGGTCCAGTTCCGGCTGCAGCGGCTTGAGACCGCGCGCATCGATCGCGCTGGTGTCCATGCAGGCGGCGTAGTAGTCGCCGATCTTCTGCTGAGCGGGGGTGCGCTGGGTCCGCTTCGCGTCCTCTTCCAGAATGCCCCACAGGAACTGCTGGTTCTCGTCTTCAAGCTTGGCGTAGACATCCCACGAAGCCTGATCGGGCGGGATGGGATTGTTTTTCATCCAGCCCCCGCAGACGTATTGGTAGAAATCGACGCAGGGGTCGGCGGTGCGATCCATGTCGGCGAGATCGAGCGAGGGCGAATAGGGAATAGCAGCAAGCGGATGCTCGGCGGGGACGGTAGCAGGAGCCGATTGCGCGAAACAGGCAGGGAAAAAAGCCGCGGCGAGGGCCACCGGCCAGAAGCGATGCGTCATGCAGGATTCTCCGTGCGGGCATTATAGCGGCTGGCCTGCGGGTGGCGTTCTCAATAGCAAGGGACGCACGGAAGGCCGCGGCGAACGACGGGATACACTCGAATTCGTGGCTAAAGAAGCGACCCAACCCACGGTTTTTCTGCTGGACGCGATGTCGTTCATTTTTCGCGCGTATCACGCGATGCAGCGGTCGCGACCCATGTTGACGCGGACCGGCGTGCCGACGGCGGCGACGTATGTGTTCATCAACATGGTGAGCAAGCTGCGCAAAGATTTCGAGCCGGAGTATTTCGCCGCGGTGTTCGACGTGTCCGGTCCGGTGTTTCGCGACGAGCGTGCGCGCGGGATGACGGTGAAGAAATACAGCGCGGAGACACAGCAGTTCGAGACGGTCGAAACGGGCGGGTATAAAGCCAAGCGCGAAGCGATGCCGCCGGATCTGGCGCAGCAGCTGCCGTATGTGCGGCGAGCGCTGGAGGCGTTCCGGATTCCGATTCTCGAGGCGCAGGGTTTCGAGGCGGACGACGTGATCGGGACGCTCGCGTCGAAGGCAGCGAAGGCCGGACATCCGGTGTTTGTCGTGTCCAACGACAAGGACATGATGCAGCTGGTCAACGAGCACGTGAAGATTCTGAATCCGGTGAAGGACAATCTGGTGCTCGATCGCGAGAAGGTGATCGAGACGCTGGGCGTGCCGCCGGAGAAGGTGATCGATGTGATGGCGCTGCGGGGAGATTCGATCGACAACATTCCTGGAGCGCCGGGAATTGGGGACAAGGGGTCGGTGGAGCTGATCCAGCAGTTCGGCAGCGTGGAGGCGGCGCTGGATCGGGCGAAGGAGATCAAGCGGAAAACGTATCGCGAGTCGTTACAAAATAATCGCGAGGCCGTGCTGCTGAGCAAGGAGCTGGTGACGATTCACTGCGAAGTGCCGCTGGAGTTCGATCCCGATGCGATGCGCACGCAGGAACCGGATGTGGCGGCGTGCCGCGCGCTGTTCACGGAACTGGAGTTCACGACGCTGCTGCGCGACCTGGCTCCGGCGGTTCCGGCAAAGGCCGTGGAGTATTTGCTGGAGCCGATGGCGGAGCAGGTTGCGGCGTTCGCAAGGCAGGCGCGAAAGGATGGATTTGCCCTAGCGTTGCCGGCGAGCGAACTGGAAGCCGCGGCCGAGCAAGTGAGCGAACAGGAGGCTGAAGCGCTGGAGGAGCGCGAGCCCGAGTTGAAGACGATGTCGCTGCTCGATCTGGTGGAGCAGGCCGAGGCTCAGTGCGAGACCGCTCCGGCTGCGCAAGAATGCCGGGTTGGCGTGGCTGTGGGAACAGATGGAGCGCTGCTGATTTCGCTGGATGCTGTGAAGGACCTGCTGGAGGACGCGAAGGTTCCCAAGCACGTACACGATTTGAAAGCGGCGCTGCGAGTTTGCGAGTCGCACGGAGTGGCGCTGCGCGGCGCGACGGACGATGTGATGCTGTACTCCTACCTGATCAATCCGACCCACGCGACGCACCGGCTGGGCGATGTTGCTGCGCGGTTTGGTGGAGGACCGCCGCACGAGATGGGGGATCGCGCAGTGGCGGAAGCTGCATTTCTCACCGAGGCGCTGACGAAGATGTTACGCGAGGAAGTGGATTTGCTGGAAGAGCGGCGTGTGTACGACGAGATCGATCTGCCGCTGGTGCCGGTGCTGCTGGGGATGGAGAAGGAAGGTGTACGGATCGATTCCGCAGAGCTGGAGAAGATGTCAGCGGGTTTGTCGAAGGAAATGAATCGTCTGAGCGAGGAGATTTTTTCGCTCGCCGGCCACCGCTTCAACATCAATTCGCCGAAACAGCTGGGCGATGTGCTGTTCAACAAGATGGGGCTGCCGCGTCCGCTGAAATACGGCAAGGGCAAGGTGATTTCGACGGCGCAGGATGTGCTGGAGGAACTGGCGGCGCACAACGATGTGCCGCGGCTGGTGCTGGAGTATCGGCAACTGGCGAAGCTGAAGTCGAACTACGCCGATTCCCTTCCCCTGCTGGCCGACGCCGAGGGCCGCGTGCATACGACGTTTAATCAGGTGGGCACGGCGACCGGCCGGTTGTCGTCGACAAATCCGAATCTACAGAACATTCCGATTCGCACGGAGCTTGGACGCGAGATTCGCGCGGCGTTTATCGCGGCGCCCGGATGCGTGTTGCTGTCGGCGGACTATTCGCAAATTGAGCTGCGGCTGCTCGCGCACTTCTCGGCCGATCCGCTGCTGGTAAAGGCGTATCGGACCGGGCAGGACATTCACACGCTGACCGCAGCCGAAGTGTTCGGCGTTCCAGCCGAGACGATGAGCAAGGAGACGCGCAATCGCGCGAAGGCGGTGAACTTCGGGATCGTGTACGGAATTTCGCCGTTTGGCCTGGCGGCGCAGCTCGGCATCGACCAGCACGAGGCGCGGCTGTACATCGAGACGTACTTCGAGCGCTACGCGGGAGTGCGGTCGTACATCGATCGCATGCTGGAGGAGACGCGGCGCGAGCAGAAGGTGCGAACGATGTTCGGGCGAGTGCGGCCGATTCCGGATATTCAGAGCCGCAACGCAAACCAGCGCGGGTTTGCGGAGCGGACGGCGATCAACACGCCGCTGCAGGGGACGGCGGCGGATCTGATCAAGCTGGCGATGATTCGGATCGACAAGCGGCTGGCGAAAGAGAAACTCAAATCGCGGATGACGCTACAGGTACACGACGAGCTCGTGTTCGATGTGCCGGAGGACGAGATCGAGCCGATGAAGAAGCTCGTTCAGCACGAGATGGAGCATGTGGCCGAGCTGAGTGTGCCACTGGTGGCGGATGTGGGTGTGGGCAGGAACTGGAGAGATTTGGAGTAGCTCAGGCTCCCAGTTCGGACCGAATCGCATCGGCGATACGGTCCGCATGGCGTCGCATAGCCTCCTCCGATTCGGCTTCGATCATCACGCGCGCGAGGGCCTCGGTCCCGGAATAGCGAACGACAACACGACCGCTTTCGGCCAGCTCAACCTCGGCGGCGCGAATTGTATCCGTGACGGTTGCAATTTGATCGAGGGGAATCTTTTCGCGGACGCGGACGTTGACAATAACTTGCGGAAAGACCGTGAGGTCGGCAACGAGCTCATGCAGGGAGCGGCCCGAGCGCCGGATCACGTCGAGGACCACCAGCGAAGTCAGCAGGCCATCGCCTGTGGTGGCGAGATGCGGAAAAAGGATGTGACCGGACTGCTCGCCGCCGAGAGAAGCCTGTTCCTGCTGCATGCGCTCAAGGACATATTTATCGCCCACAGGAGCGCGCAGCATGCGAATGGCGTCGCGGCGCAACGCAGCCTCCAGCCCCATGTTCGACATGGTGGTAGCGACGACAGTGTCGTTGCGAAGAATTCCGCGCTCCTTCATGTCGCGCGCGGCGAGCAGCATGATGGCGTCGCCATTGACGACGTTGCCGTGTGCGTCGGCGAACATGGCGCGGTCCGCGTCGCCGTCAAAGGTGACGCCGAGATCGGCCTGGAGGTTCTTCGTTTCGGCGGCGACGACTTCCGGATGCAAAGCTCCACAGTTGGCATTGATGTTGCGGCCGTCCGGTGAGGCGTGCGTGAGGTGGGTGGTACCACCGAGGTGAGCGAAGAGTTCCGGCGCGATCGCCGACGCGGCGCCGTTGGCGCAATCGAGGACGACGCGAAGGCCGTTGAGATTCAGTCCTGGGAATGCCGAACGCAGGAACTGCTCGTAGTCCTTGCGGTATTTCTCGTTGACGCCCGGCGCCGTGGCTACGCGCGGCATCTCGATGGCCTCGAGGCGTTTGAAGATTTCTGCTTCGATACGAAGCTCGGTTTCGTCGGGTAATTTGTATCCGTCGCCACCGAAAACTTTAATGCCGTTGTCCTGCCAGGGATTGTGCGAGGCGGAAATCACAACGCCGGCGGAGAATCCGTGCTGACGGGCCAGGAATGCAATAGCTGGAGTCGTCACCACTCCGGCATTCTCAACCTGGGCGCCGCCTTCCCTCAGCCCGGCGGAGATGATCGCCCTGATCCAGTCAGAGGACTCGCGCGTATCCATGCCCAGAAGGACTTTTGGCTGTGCATGCGAGCCGTTGAGCTGGTGAGCGAGGGCGAGGCCGACTGCGTAGATCGTTTTTTGATCGAGCGGCGCTTCGCCGGCCACTGCACGGATGCCGTCTGTGCCGAACAGCTTTCTCATGAGCCCTGCGTTTCTTTCTCGACCGCAGTAACCCGGCTGCGGATGCGACCGCGAGCTAGCCGGGCAACGATCGACTGACCTTGTGTGATGTTCTCTGTATCTTTTATCAGCACGCCGCGTTCGTCGTACACCAGAGCGTAGCCGCGGCTGAGCACCGCGAGCGGAGAGAGGCTGTTGAGCTGCCGGGCCGCGGCGGTCTCCCGGTCGCGCGAAGTGCGGATTCGGTCGCGCTGGGCACGGATCATACGCCCATCGAGGGCAGCGAGACGCTCGCGCGCAACGCCGGTGCGAGCGACAACATCCTGGCGCAGAAGGCGCGCGGAAAGATCGTGCAGCTTCTCCGAAAGCCGGCGATGGCGGGCGTGCCACTGCGATTCCAGGCGGAGCGCGAGGTCGTCCACGCGCTGTTGACGACGGCGCAGATGATCGCGCTCACGAATGAGGATCGACTCGACGCGAACGCGGCCCACAGCCTGCGTAGCCTGCATCAGGCGATAGCGCACAGCACGGACGAGACGCTGATCGAGGGTATAAACCCGGTCCGCGACGTTGTGCAGAGCAGCCGTCACGAGCTCGGCGGCGGCGGAAGGCGTGGGAGCGCGCAGATCGGCGACGAAATCGGCGATGGTGAAGTCGGTCTCGTGGCCGATGGCGGAGATGATGGGAATCTGCGAGTTGAAAATCGCTTCAGCAAGGAACTCCGAGTTGAAGGGCGCGAGATCTTCGAGCGAACCGCCGCCGCGCGCGATCACGATGACGTCCGCGCTGCGGGAGCGGTTAAAGTACGCGATGCCGGCAGCAACTTCAGCAGCGGCAGCTTCTCCCTGAACAAGGGCGGGATAGAGCAGCACGTGCAGGCCGGCATGGCGACGGCTGACGATGTTGATAAAGTCGCGGATGACAGAGCCGGTGGGCGAGGTGACGATGCCGACGCAGTGTGGGAATGCCGGGAGAGGTTTCTTGCCGGCAGGGTCGAAGAGGCCGCGCGCTTCGAGGCGCTGCTTGAGTTGCTCGAAGGCGATTTGCAGCGAGCCGGCGCCGACCGGTTCAAGGAATTCTGCAACCAGCTGCATTTGTCCGCGCTGCTCGTAGATGGAAATCTTGCCGCGCAGCAGGACATGGAGTCCGTCGGCTGGTTTGAAGCGGAGCAGCGAAGCCTGCTTGCGGAAAAGAACGGCCGGCAGCTGCGCGTCGCCATCCTTGAGCGTGAAGTAGACGTGGCCCGATGGCGCGGGACGCAGGTTCGAGATTTCGCCTTCGACCCAGAGGTCGCCGTATTCGCGCTCGACATGGACGCGGACTTCGCTGACGAGGTCGCCAACCTTCCAGATATGGCGCGTGACCGCTGCTGGGGCCGACTCGAACGAGAGGCCAAGCTGGTGTTCGGGCTTCTGCCGAGTGCTGGGCGAAGAGTCCACAACTGCTGAGTATAGAACCGCGGGATTTGAAATCGGAGGGACCGGCGGGGATAATGGGCGAATCTCGAAAACGAATCACGAAACACCCGAGGATTCCCAATGATGAAACGGCTTGCCGTCGTTGTTTGCGCATTTGTGTTTTCTCTTGCCGCCGGTGCGCAGGGCTTCACGCTGGAACAGGTGCTGAGCGCGCCGTTTTGCTCGGCGCTGCAGGCTGCGCCGAAAAGCGGCGCGTTTCTGTGGATCGCGAACCAGGAGGGCAAGCGCAACATCTGGGTTGCGGAACCGAGCGGGTCATCCTATGCCGTGCACCGCGTGACGAGCGATGATGCGGACGACGGAGTGGACCTGGGGGACATCGTGTGGACGCCGGATGCGGAACACATCCTCTATGTCAGCGGTGGCGACTTCGAGTTTCCCGAGAAGCAGGCGGCGAATCCGGCCATGCTGACCGCGGGGATCGAGGAAGAGATCTGGATGGTGGACGTGCATGGAGGCGACGCGCACAAGCTGGCCTCGGGACGATCGCCGGCCGTATCGCCGGACGGCGCGATCATGGCGTATCTGAAAGACGATCAGATTTGGACGCTGGATTTGCGGGATGCGGCGGCGAAACCGGTGCAGTTGTTTCACGGGCGCGGGCGGCTGGGGTCGCTGGAGTGGTCGCCGGATGGAAAGTGGCTGGCGTTTGTGAGTGGGCGCGGCGATCACGGGTTTGTGGGCGTGTATTCGTTCGATGAGAAAGCGCTGCGGTATCTGGATCCATCAACCGAGATCGATCGCGAGCCGGTGTGGTCGCCGGATAGCCGGCAGATTGCGTTTGTCCGGATTCCGCCGGATACATCGGGCATCGACTTCAAACCACGACGGAGCGCGCAGCCGTGGTCGCTGCGCGTAGCCGACGTGAAGACCGGCGAGGGACGCGAGATCTGGCGCGCCCATGAGGGCCCTGGCAGCGTGTTTCACGGAACGGAATCGGAGGATCAGCAACTGTACTGGAGCGCGGATGGGCACATTGCGTTTCCCTGGGAGGGGAGCGGGTGGCTGCACCTGGAATCGGTTGCGGCGAGTGGAGGCACGGCGCACGATCTGACGCCGGGTGAGTTCGAGGTGGACTACGTCGCGTTCAGCAAGGACCGGAAGAAGCTGGTGTACTCGTCGAACCAAAGCACCGGCGATCCGCTGGACATCGATCGCCGGCACTTGTGGGAGGTGAGCGCCGATGGTGGAGCGCCGCACGAGTTGACGCATGGAGACGGTCTGGAAGTGGTACCGGTGATTGCGCCGGATGGAACGGTCGCAGTGCTCCGGGCGGATGCGAAGGTGCCGATTCGGCCGGCAGTGGTGAAGAGCGGCGGCGAAATGCAGGATTTGGCGCCGCAGATGATTCCGGCGGAGTTTCCGGCAGCGAAGATGATCGTGCCGCAGCAGGTGATCCTGTCGGCGGCGGATGGGATGAAGATTCACGGGCAGCTGTTCCTGCCGGCGTCGGCAGAGGACGGGAAGCGGCATCCGGCGCTGATCTTCTTTCATGGCGGATCGCGGCGGCAGATGCTGCTGGGCTGGCATTACATGGACTACTACTCGGACGCGTATGGCATGAACCAGTATCTGGCGAGCCTGGGGTACATCGTGCTGTCGGTGAATTATCGGAGCGGGATCGGGTACGGGCTGAACTTTCGCGAGGCGCTGAATTACGGCGCGGCCGGCGCGAGCGAGTTCAACGATGTGCTGGGCGCGGGCTTGTATCTGCGCAACCGGCCGGATGTGGACGGCGCGAAGATCGGCGTGTGGGGCGGGAGTTATGGCGGCTATCTCACGGCGCTGGCCTTGTCGCGCGCCTCGGATCTGTTCGCGGCGGGCGTGGACTTTCACGGCGTGCACGACTGGAATCTGGAGCTGGAGAACTGGGCGCCGAAGTACGATCCGAATGCGGACCAACAGGCGGCGCGCATCGCATGGGAGTCGTCTCCGCTGGCGACGGTGAAAGGTTGGCGTTCGCCGGTGCTGTTGATCCAGGGCGACGACGATCGCAACGTGCAGTTCTCGCAGACGGTGCGGCTGGCGGCGGCGCTGCGCGCGCAGGGAACGCCATTTGAGGAGCACGTGTTTCCGGATGAGATTCACGGGTTCCTGCTGCATCGATCGTGGATCACGGCGTACGGGCTCACGGCGGACTTCTTCAACCGGAAGCTGCGCGGGTTGCCTTAGGCCCGCTACTCAAGGTTGCGTCCGCCGATTTCGTAGGCGGCGCGGATGTCGTCGATGCGGTGGCGCGTGACCAGGATCATGCATTTGTGGATGACGATAGGCTGGATCGATCCGCCCTGGAGCTGCTGGCCGGCGGCGCTGCAGTGGAGGTCGCGGTATTTGATCCAGGCGGCCTGGGCGGTCTTGAGGTCGGCGATGGCGGTCGCGTCGTAGCTGAGCTGGCTGTGGTCGGAGCGCTTGTTCGCATCGGCGATGTCGGCTTCGAAGGCGAGCAGCGTGTTGCGGTAGAGGTGATTCAGGTCCTGGTCCGTGAGCTTGAACTGGTCCGCGTAGCAGGTGTCGAAGTCGACGGTAGTGGCGTGGGCCGCGCAGGGGTCGGTGTACTCAGGAGTTGGCTGCTGCACCGTTTTTGGTGCAGGCGTTTTAGGGTCGGGTTTCTGCGCGGGCGTCGGGTTTTGTGCGACGAGCGTGGCGCCGAAGAGCAGCACAAGCGCGATCGGGATGCGGGTTCGGAGTGGCATGGCGTGTTGCCTTCCGTTGTAGCACTCGCGAGCGGGCGATAATAGCGCGATGGAAATTTCAGGACGCGACGCGCTGATCGTGGTCGACGTGCAGAACGATTTCTGCCCGGGCGGGGCGCTTGCGGTGCCGGAGGGGGATGCGGTGATTCCGGTCATTCATCGGATCGCGCCTCGGTTCGAACACATTCTGCTGACTCAGGATTGGCATCCCAGGGGGCACTGCTCGTTTGCGTCTAGCTATGTGGGGAGGAATCCGGGCGATGTGGTGCCGGTTGGGGGCGAGGAGCAGCGATTGTGGCCGGATCACTGTGTGCAGGGGACGCGGGGAGCCGAGATCCATCCTTCGCTCGGGTTGGTCAGGGCCGAGCTGATTCTACGGAAGGGGTTTCGGAAGGACGTCGATTCGTACTCAGCGTTTTTCGAGAACGACCACGCGACGCCGACGGGTCTGGCCGGATATTGCAAGGAGCGCAGTCTCGGGCGGATGTTTTTTGTTGGGCTCGCGTATGACTTCTGCGTCGGGTTCTCGGCGCTCGATGCCAGGCGATGCGGGTTCGAGGCGGTGGTGATCCAGGACGCTTGCCGGGCGATCGATGTTGATGGGTCGGTGGCGAGGATGGAGGCCGAGTTCGGGAGGGCAGGGGTGAGGGTGGTGAGGAGTGAGGAGATTCGATAGACCTGCCTCAGTGAAAATCGTGGGAGCGGACTTCTACAGCGTTGTCGCTGAGTGCTGTGAGGCGGGCGGCTTTGACGTGGATTACGTTGTCCTGGTTCTGGAGCGGGCCTTCGACCAATAAGAAGCGGGCGCGGGTGACGGTGACCTGGTTCTGTTCGTACATTTGCGGCGTCACGATGATGTTTGCGATGCCGGTCTCGTCTTCCATGGAGAGAAAGACGAAGCCCTTTGCTGTGCCCGGCCTTTGACGAGCGATGATGCAGCCGGCGGCGCGGACCCATTCGCCGTCTCGGCGGGTGCGGAGGTCTTCGGCGGAGAGGACGTTCTCGCGGCGCAACTCGGCGCGGCGGTAGCTCATCGGATGGCGGCCGGTGGTGAGGCCGGTGCCGGAGTAGTCGGCGACGAGGCGCTCTTCGGGGGTCATCTGCGCCAGGGGCGAGGGGTTTTGCGGATCGGCGAGCAGCGCGCCGGAGTGGGTGAGGAGCGGGCCTTCAGGTTTGCCGGCGCGTTCGACCTGCCAGAGCGCATCGCGACGATGGCCGATGCCGGCAACGTTGTTGAGCGCTCCGATGTTGGCGAGGAGGGTGATTTCCTTTTTGTTGAGTCCGGGCACGCGCAGCGCAAGATCATCGACAGAGCGAAAGGCGCCACTGGCGCGGCGGGATTCGACGATAGCGCGGCCGACTTGTTCATGGAGTCCGCGCGCATAGGCGAGGCCCAGGCGAAGCTCCAGGAGTTGGGAGCCGCTTCCGACTCCCGGCTCCCGGCTCCCAGCTTCGTCGTGTTCCACCGTGCAGGCCCATTCCGACACCTGCACATCGATGGGTCGCACCTTTAATCCGTGGCGTTGTGCATCTTTGACCAATACCGCGGGCGCGTAGAAACCCATGGGCTGGTTGTTGAGAATTGCGGCGGTGAAGGCGGCCAAATATTTCACCTTGAAATAGGCCGAGGCATACGCGATGAGCGCGAAGCTGGCGGCGTGGGACTCGGGAAATCCGTAAAGCGCGAAGGAGCTGATGGCCTGGACGATTTCGTCCTGAGTCTTCGGCGGGATGTTGTTCGCGGTCATGCCGGCGCGGAGTTTGACTTCGAGGTCCTTCATGCGCTGCCAGGAACGGCGCATGCCGACGGCGCGGCGCAGCTCTTCCGCTTCGGCTCCGGTGAAGTTGGCGACGGTCATAGCAATGCGTAAAAGCTGCTCCTGAAAAAGCGGCACGCCGAGGGTGCGCTTCAATACGGGCTCAAGCGAGGGGTGCGGGTAGGTGACTTCTTCCCTGCCCTGGCGGCGGCGCATATAGGGGTGCATCATTTTTCCGACGATGGGTCCGGGGCGAATGATGGCGACCTGGACGACGAGGTCGTAGAAGCGGTCGGGACAGTTGCGCGGGAGCGAGGCCATCTGCGCGCGGCTTTCGATCTGGAACATGCCGACGGTGTCGGCGCGCTGCAGCACTTTGTAGACTTCCGGGTCTTCGGGCAGGTGCGCGAGGTCGATGGGTTCAGCGTAATGCTGTGGGATGAGGGTGAGGCAATCCTTGAGGACGGCCATCATGCCGAGGCCGAGAAGATCGACTTTGACGATGCCGAGGTCGGCGCAGTCTTCCTTGTCCCAATGGATGACGGTGCGGCCGGGCATGGAAGCGCGCTCCAGCGGAACGACGCGGTTGAGCTGGCCCTGGCAGATGACCATGCCGCCGGAGTGCTGGCCAAGGTGGCGCGGCAGATCCTGCAGGCGCACGCAGAGCTGGAGGTATTTCGCGATGCGCGGGTGGGCGACGTCGAAGCCGGCGGTGTGGAAGGAGCTGGCCATGGTGTCGTTCTCGCCGCGCCATTCCCATTGGCTGACGAGCGAGGTGAGGCGGCCGAGGGATTCCTGGTCGAAGCCGAGCGCTTTGCCGACTTCGCGCGCCGCCGACTTGCCGCGATAGGTGATGACGTTGGCGGTCATGGCGGCGCCGAGCTCGCCGTAGCGCTGGTAGACGTACTGGATGGCTTGCTCGCGCTTTTCTTCGGAGGGAAGATCGAGGTCGATGTCGGGCCACTCGCCGCGATTCTCGCTGAGGAAGCGCTCGAAGAGCAGGTCCATGCCGATGGGGTCGATGGCGGTGATTTCGAGGGCATAGCAAACAGCGGAGTTGGCGGCCGAGCCGCGGCCCTGGATGAGGATGTCGTGCTGCTTGCAGTAGCGGACGATGTCCCAAACGATGAGGAAGTAGCCGGCGAAGCCGAGTTTAGCGATGAGGGCGAGCTCACGGTCGATTTGTTTGCGCGCGCGGGCGAGGAGCTCGGATTTATTTTTCGCTCCGTAGCGGAGCTGGACGCCTTCGTCGACGCGCTTGCGGAGGAAGGTATCCATGGTTTCGCCGTCGGGGACGGGGTAGTGAGGGAATTCGTAGCCGAGGTCGGTGAGCTGAAACTGGAGGCGCTGGAGATATCGCGCTGTGTTGGCGATGGCTTCGGGGAGGTCGCGGAAGAGGGTGGCCATTTCCGCAGGAGAGCGGAGGTAGCGGTGGTTGTTGGTGGCGAGCAGGCGGCCGGCGTGGTCGAGGTCGACGTGGTTGCGTATTGCTGTGAAGACGTCGAGGACTTCGCGGTCGTGCGGCGTGGCGTAGCGGACGCCGTTGGTGGCGACGATGGGAAGGCGGAGGGAGCGGGCGAGGCGGAGGGCAGCCTGGTTGCGGGCTTCCTGGTCGGGGAGTTGGTGGCGCTGGAGCTCGACGACGACATTGTCGCGGCCATAGAGGTGGGTGAGTTGTTCGAGAAGGGCGCGGGCTGCGGGTTCGCCTCCTGCTGTGAGTGCTGTGGCGAGCGGACCTTCGTCGCCGCCGGTGAGGCAGAGGAGGCCTTCGGAATATTGCGCGAGGTCGTCGAGGGTGGCGGCGCCTTCGGCTTTGGTGGTCTCGCGCATTTTGAACTGCGTGATGAGCTGGCAGAGGTTTTGATAGCCGGTACGGGACTGACATAGGAGGGATAGACAGGCGGGCTCTGCAGAAAATTGGTGAGGGAGGAAGGACGACGGTGTGAGTCGTGGGCCAAAGGCAGTGGTGGAGATTTCGGCGCCGACGTGGGCGCGGATACTATTGCGCTCGCCGGAGGTGTGCATGCGCGCGGAGCCGTAGAAGCCGTTGCGGTCGAGCAGGGCGATGGCGGGGATTTCGAGTTCCATGGCGCGCTCGATGAGGTCCTCGGGCTGCGAGGCTCCTTCGAGGAAACTGAAGGCGGAGGCGGCGTGGAGCTCGACGTAATTAGTCATAGAGCTCCTCGAGTCGCCAGTCGTTCAGAGTGGTGGGGCGGAGTGGATTGCGCGCGATGGCGCAGCTGATCATCGTGCCCGAGTCGGAGCGGGCGACGAGGTCCCACTTTTCGATGGACCAGCATTCGATGCCCCACCAGTTGCCGGAGAAAAACCAGGGTCCCCAGGCGCGCTCGACGGTGTAGCGCTGGTTGCGGAAGACGAAGGCGACGGGGCGGCGCTCGCGCAGGGTAACGGCGATGGGTTCGGGCGGGCGGAGACGGCGGCGCGCGGCGTGGGCCTGGTTTTGTGGGACGGGGAGGGTCGCGGTGGTCTGGGTTGTGGGGATCGTGAAGGGTTCCATGCGGAAGGTGTCGGGACGATGAGTGTCTTCGAGGACAGCGCGTCCGACACGAACATGGTCAGAACCCTGGCCGACAAGGGAGAGGATGCGGGCGAGGGTGACGTCGAGGCGGTCGGGCTCGGGGAGCTGCGGGGTGAAAAGGCCGAGCTGGACTTTGCTTGTTGCTCCGGGGTCGGCAGCGACGGTGACGGCGAGGATAGGAGCGGAGGGCGGGTGCGCCTGCAGATCGAGATGGAGAAGGCGGAGCCAGAGGCGGCGATCGTTGCCGGGCAGGGCGGGGCGGACGGTGCGCGTGTGAGTGCTGCCGCCGTCGAGGGCGAGGGTGACAGTGACGGAGGCCAGGGCGAGGATTTGCGCGGTGGCGCGGGCGATGAGGTGGTCGAGGAGGACACCGAGGACGAAGAGGAGCGAGTCGAGGAGTTCGACGGGGGTGTCGAGTTCGGTACGTTCTTCGAGGAGGAGAGGCGGGTCGGCGGGGACGAGGAGGTGCGGAGCTTCTCCACGAGCGAGTTGGCGCAGGCGGCGGCCTTGCTGGCCGAGGCGGGCGATGAGTTCTTTTTCGGGGAGGGCGGCGAGGGCGCCGAGGGTGAAGATGCCCCAGCGGGTGAGGGTTTCGGCGTTGTCGGACGTGAGGGGAAGGACGGAGAGCGGGAGCGGGGCGAGAGCCGTGGCTTCCTCACCGGTGGGGATGACAGCGGTGGACCATCGGGAAAGGGGTAAGGATGTGTCGGACACGGTGCGAGGACCGAGACTGCGCGCGAGGCAGAGAGCTGCGTCGATGTTGGCGCTGACGACGATGACGGCGTGCAGGCCGAGGGCGCGGACGGCAGCGTGGAGCTTTTTAGCGAGTTGCGGGGGAGGGCCGAGAAGCTTTTCAGTACCTGCGATGTCGAGAATCGCGGCGAAGGAGTATGTGTCGGACGCGGCGTCCGATACGGTACCGGCTTTGTCGGACATTTCAACCGGCGTCAGACATTCGACACGGGGCGAGAATCGGCCGGCGCACTGGAGAAGAGCGGCGTGGGCGCTGGATTCTTCGGAGAGGGAACGCGGGAGGTCGTGACGCCGGGGAAGACGTCGAGTTCGGCGCGGGTGAGGCCGGTCTCGATGCCGATGTCGCGAGCACGGGCGTTGCAGGAACAGATTGTCTGACGCGGCGGGGTTCCTTCGAGGATGACGACGGGGATGTTCTTTAAATTGGGACGGAGGCGCAGCATGGCCTGCGCGGGAAATTCGCGAACGTAGAGGCAGGCATAGAGCGGGGGGAGGGTCATCGACGGCCTGTTTTCGTTGGGTTGGCTGTCGACCAGGGCGTGCGCGTACTCCAGAGGATGGTGTGGTCGCTTTGGGGCGGCTTGCGGCGGTCGAAGTCGACCACGTTGCGTGCTGGCGAAGCGGTCGCGCTTGATTTCGATGCGGTGTTCGGCGCCGGTGAAGACCGTAGTGGCTTCAGGATCGACCTGGCTGGGCTGGCAGTGAAGGACGAGGCCGGCGCTGCTTTTTGAGCAGGGATGCTGGGTGAGGAGGAGAACGCTGGCGTGGGTGCGCTCGGCTGCGGCACGATAGCGGAACCAGGTGGCGAGGGGGACGCGGAGGGCGAACTCGGGCGCGATGGAGCCGAGGTCGAGGACGATGGCGCTGAATCCTCCACCCTGGAGGAGGAGGTCGGTGGCGCGGAGGGCCTGATCCAACCTGGAGTACGGCTTGCAGGGGCGTCGGGGAGCAGAGTTCAGAGTTTGGGGTTTAGAGTTTTGCGAAGCTGCGCTCAGGGCACAGGGCTCAGAGCGCAGCTTCCCCATGTCCCCAACAACTGGCAGCGCTTCCCTGTTCCGGCGTCGGACTTTTGGCACCGGCTCACAGCAGCGTGGGGCGAGATAGTCATGGCGGATGGGCGGCGCAGGGGCCGGGCGCCGGGCACCGGGTTCAGTGCTCCGGGCCAGTTGCGGATCAGGCTGTGTTTTGTCGGACATTCCGGGCAGAGGGAGCTGCACAACTTCGGGGCCACAGCGGATCCAGAGCAGGCGGTTGAGATCGATGCCGGCAGCGGCGGCGGACTCGGGATGAAGCGTGTCGGACACGTCGACCCAGGCGCAAACGCGGTTGTCGTTTGTCTGACATGCGAGGAAGGAGAGGGCAAGAGATGTCCGACCGGAGCACTCGGGACCGGTGAGTTCGGTGATGGCCCCGATAGGAAGACCACCCTGGAGGGCGTCATCGAGAGCAGCGATGCCGGTAGGCGCTGTCGGACGGATGACGCGCGGAGGCGGGGTGAGCGCGGAGGGGATCCGGTCGGCGAGTGCGGCTTCAATCTGAAGGCGGAGGTGGGCAGCGGAGGGCATGCAGCAACACTTTCGCCTTATCTTCGCCTATTCGATGAAGCGGGACAAGGGTGGGATTTGCACAGGGCCCCGTGGAGGTGTGATTGCAATTTATGCATGCATTGCCTACACTCAATGCATGCAGTATACGATTCGAAATGTGCCAAGTTCCCTGGATGCCGCATTGCGCCGTCGCGCGCAGGAGCAGGGCAAGAGCCTGAACGAAGTCGCGATCGAAGCCCTGGCACGTGGTACAGGAATCAGCGGTGAGCGTATCCGGAAGCGAGACCTGCGTGACGTCATCGGTACCTGGCAGCACGATCCAGCATTCGACGAGGCAATTGCCGCGCAGGACACCGTAGACGAGGAAATGTGGCGTTGAGGCTGGCGCTCGACACAAATGGCTACACCGACCTTATCCAGGGCGACTCGCATGTAGCCGAGGCTGTTGAATCAGCCGATGAGGTTTGGCTGCCGTTTATCGTGCTGGCCGAGTTGCGTGCCGGGTTTTCTGTCGGCAGCAAAGGTGCGCAAAACGAAGCAGCCCTAAGGCGGTTTCTCTTCAAACCGGGAGTCGAGATCCTCTATGCCGACGAGCAGACCACGCATCACTACGCGAGCGTGTACCGGCAACTGCGCAGGCAAGGAACACCGATCCCGACCAATGACATGTGGATTGCGGCCCTGGTGCTGCAGCATTCTCTTACGCTGTGTGCGCGCGACGCGCACTTCGATGCACTACCACAGCTCCCACGAGCGTGACCGATCAGCTCGGTCTTCCGCCTGTGCTACGCTCAAGTTTCGGAGCGGATCGTCCTTGTTCGGCATCCAACCGCCAACGAATTCGCATAGCGGATCGATATAAACCCAGGCTATGGCCCTTGAGACCATCGACGCTGCCGCCAAACGAGGCGTCCTCGCCCTCCAGGACTACGCGCTGCTCTCAGCGCGTGCCGTCGGAGACCTCTTCCGGCGGCCTTTTTATCGCTCCGACATTTATATGCAGGCCGACATCATCGGCGTCGGGTCGCTGCCCATCGTCATCCTCACCGGCTTCTTCCTGGGCGGCGTGCTCGCGCTGCAGTCCGCAGCCACGCTGACGCAGTTCGGCGCGGCGGCGTTCACCGGTCAGCTGGTCAGCTTCTCCATGATCAAGGAGATCGGCCCGGTGGTGACGGCGCTCATGGTCTCCGGCCGCAACGCTTCCGGCATGGCCAGCGAGCTGGGCTCGATGGTCGTCACCGAGCAGATTGACGCCATGCGCGCGCTCGGCACCGACCCCTTAAAGAAGCTGGTGATGCCGCGCATCGTGGCCACGGTGGTGATGCTCTTCTTCCTGGTCATCCTCTCCGACGCGGTGGGCATCTCCGGCGGCGGCTTCGTCTCGGTCTTCATGCTCGGGCAGGATGCCTCGCAGTATTTCCACACCTCCTATCAGTCGCTCGAATATCCCGACGTCCTGCAGGGCCTGGTCAAACCGATTTTCTTCGGCTTCATCATCGCCACCATCGGCTGCTTCTACGGCATGAGGACGCGCGGCGGAACCCAGGGCGTCGGCCGTTCCACCACGCAGGCCGTGGTCTGGTCGTCGATTCTGATCATCGTCTGCGACTTCATGATCAGCCGCTTCATGATCGGCATCTTCGGGCGGTAAAACAGGTGAGCGGAAATGCAGGCATGAATAACGCCGGCAACGGAACAGGCGGCAACGGAGCAACCCCCGCGTCAGGCGCCGAACCGGTCGTGGTCTTCGAAGATGTCTCGATCGGCTTTGAGCAGAAGCCGGTGCTGGAGAACATCTCCTTCCAGGTGCGCGCCGGCGAAATGCGCATCCTGTTGGGGCCGGCCGGCGTGGGCAAGAGCGTGCTGCTCAAACTGGTGAACGGCCTGCTGCGGCCGGACTCGGGCCGGATTTTCGTCTTCGGCAAGGAAATCACCGCCATGCGCGAGGCGGACCTGTTCGAGCTGCGCGGCTCGATCGGGACCGTCTTCCAGGAGGGCGCGCTGTTCGACTCGCTCAACGTGCGCGACAACGTCGGGTACCGGCTGATGGAGGAGCGGTTGCCGGACGATGAGATCACCGCCCGCGCCAAAGAAGCGTTGCGCTTCGTGGAACTGGAGCAGACACTGGAGAAGTTTCCCTCGGAGCTGTCCGGAGGCATGCGGCGGCGGGTAGCGATTGCCCGGGCGATCGTGACGAATCCGAAGCTGATTCTGTACGACTCGCCGACCGGCGGTCTGGACCCGATCACCTCGACCACGATCATCGAACTGGTCATGAAGCAGCGCGACGTCTCGCACACCAGCTCGCTGGTGGTCACGCATCGCATCCAGGATGCGTTCATTCTGGCGAAACACCGCTTCAATCGGACGACAAATCAGATGGAGACGCTTCCCCCTCACCAGACCGATCCCAACACCAGCTTCCTGATGCTGCATCAGGGACACCTGGTATTCGATGGGACGACGAAGGAGCTGGTGCACTCGCAGGATTCGTTTATTCGGGAGTACATCAGCTAAGAACTGGGATTAGGGTTTAGGGATTAATTCGAAAGAGGCGGCCAGAGAATGGGACATCTTGTGTGGAAGCTTTTCGACTCCTCGATCCCCGTCGCGATTCTGGTGATTTATGTTGGCATGCCGATTGCGACGGTGTGGGGCTGCATTCGCTGGTACAAGGAAAAGAAGCCTCGCAGCCTCGTCGCCGGGCTTTCCTATGCAGGTTTCTGGCTGGCAACGGCTTCGGGATTGTTAGCCGTTGCTTTCGTCGCCTATGCGCTGAAGACCGGCGGACTGGCCTATTATCTTCCCTCCTTTTCCCGCATCATCGCCTGGGGATTTCGCGTTTCTGCAATCGCAGCGGTCGTTGCCCTGGCCGGCGTATGGCGCGGAAATCCTCTCCGCTGGCACGCGATGTTTTGTGCGCTGGCCATGCTTTTCTACTGGAGCACCGCGGTCTTCGAGTAGCGACAGTTTTCTGTTCCCTATTCCCTACTCCCTACTCCCTGTCTTTCTACTCCCTGCTTTTCACACCGCGTCGTGGTCGTAGAAGCGGAAGAACAGTCCGGGCTTCGAGACCGGCTCGGCTTTCGCTGCCAGTGCGGCGAGTTGCTGTTCGTTGAAGGGGGTGAACTCGCGCGCGATGGCGACGTTTTCCTCCAGTTGCGCGATGGAGTCGCAGCCGACGATGATGGTGCTCACGGGCCTCGACAGCGTGTAGCCGATGGCTTCCTTCATGGTGAGCGTGCCGGGTGTGGTCGTGATCACCATGCCTTCCCACGAATGCTGCTGCTGCTCGACCGGCGGCGGCGTCCAGCTGGAGAGCAGGCGGCTGCGGCCGGGGATTTTCATGCCGATGATGCCCATCTGCTTCTCGACGGCGAGCGGCAGCAGCTGCTCCTGGAAGCTGAAGTGGTGCGGGTCGGCGGCGTTCAGCGCCATCAGGATGCAGTCGAAGTCGTGGCGGTGCAGCGCTTCCATCAACGCATCGGGCCGGTAGTGTCCCGTGACGCCGAGGTAGCGCACCACCTTCTGCTGTTGCATCTCCAGCAGCGCCTCCATCGCCCCGCCGGGCGCGAAGATGGCGTTGATGTCCTTCATGGTGCCGATGTCGTGCAGCTGCCAGAGGTCAACGTGGTCGGTCTGGAGCAGCTGGAGCGACTTGTCGATCATGCGCATCGATCCTTCGCGCGTGCGCTCCTTGGTTTTGGTGGCGAGGAAGGCCTCGTTGCGGCGCGTCTTCATCACCTGGCCGACGTATTGCTCGCTCCAGCGCAGCGGGCCGCCGTAGATCGACGACGTGTCGATGTAGTTCACGCCGAGGTCGAGCGCCCGGTTGATGAGAGGCACCGCGGCATCGGCGTTATTGGCGTGCTCGAGGGCGGCTTGGCCGCCAAGGGAGAAGACGCCGACCTTGTAGCCGGTGCGGCCAAGGTTGCGTGTGGGCATTGCGTCCTGCGTGCGCGGATTGTTGGGCAATGCGGGCAAAGTAGTGGCGCTGGCAGCGCGCGGCAGAGCGGCTCCGGTGAGCACGGCGGCTGCGGCGGCAGTGGTTCCCTTTAGAAAAGCGCGGCGGTCCTGGTTGCGGTTCGTTGCCATGGCGTGTGCTCCTTCGTGGCTAACAAACCGTTTTACCACTGAACGCCGGCGCCAGCGGTCGCCGCTCGGCAATCCCGCGTTGTAGCAACGCCAGAAAGAGGAAGAGGGATGGCGATATCGCCATCCCTCTGAAGATCGCTCATCGTGAATGGTTAACGGCCGTGCGGGTGACCGCCCTTATCGCCCTTGTCGCCGCCGCCGTGCGGATGCTCACCACCACCGCCCTGCGGGTGATTGCCACCGCCGGAAGGCCTGCCTTCATTATGCGGCGTCTCCGGCCGACTTTGGTTCATGGGCGGACGGGCCACGTTGTTATTCGGCCGGCTGTTGTTATTGTTTGCGGCCGGTTGAAGTTATTGTTGTTACTCCGGGCGTTCTTGATTGTTCGGCGTATTCGGACGGCTGAAGTTGTTATTGTCAGGCCGGCCCTGGTTGTCATTGGCGGCCGCGCGATAATTATTGTTTGGGCGGCTGTTGTTCCGTACCGCGGTTGTAGCCGCTCCTGAAGCCGTTGTTATAGCCATTGCGTTCGCCGCGATTGAAGCCGTTCGCCGCACCGCGGTTGTAGCCGTTGCGCTCACCGGCGGCGTAGGCGCTGTGGGCTGCCTGCACGTTGTAGTGGCGCGCTTCCGGCGCGCGGTCGAAGCGGCCGTAGTAGCCGTGATTGACGACGGTCACGCTGCGCGAGACATAAGTCGCACGGTTAAAGGCGACGTAAGGGTGCGCGACCCCACGCGAAGCCCCAGTGTCCATAGCCCCATCCGTAGTGTCCCCAGCCACCCACCACCACGCCGACACCAAAGCCGAAGCGGACGCCGACCCTCCATCCAGGAGGCGGCGGAGGCTCATACCAGCGGTACCAGGGACGGAAGCCATAGATGGCCCAGGGATCGTAGTACGGCACATAGACGACCGCGGGGTTAACAGGCTCGATGACAATGTCGCCGGGCTCATAAGCGACATTCAGCTGTGCGCTGGTGCGCAGATCGCCGCGGTCGTACGCCTGCTGGCGCATCGTCTTGAACGGCGCCCATCACATCCTGCGGCTGGTTGTAGTAGGCATTGCCCAGCTGCGTGGTCCAGTCGAGGTTCTTGTCCATGTTGGAGAGAACCGAGGGGAACGCGCACAGCGCTTTCACGCTGGGATCCCACGGTTGTCCGTTCACCATTTGAGCAATCTCATCCGGCGGCGCACCGCCCTGGGACTGCACGAAACGGTCAGCCTCGACGATCTGCGTCGGATACGTCGCAGCGGCGAGCACCTGTGCCACCAGCGAGTCCGGGTAGAGGGCGATGGGTGCGACCAGCTCGTTCATCTGATCCGGGCTGATGGCGTTCCACTGCTGCGGCGGAGCCGCATTGTCATCGGGCGGCGGCGGCCCCTGGTCGTACTGCTGATCGGGCGGCGGAGGCGGCGCGTCCTGAGCGAACGCAGAAACCTGGGCGAACCCGATCGGAATCATGAGTCCGGCCAGAGCTACCGCGATGCCGCGTTTGGAAATTTTGTGGGGGATTGCGGCGAGCCGGCGCATCCACGCGCATGTGCTCTTTGAACCGGCCGTGGGTCGAAACTCGGAAAGTTCTTTCATTGAAGGTCCCTTTCAGCCCTTGCGGGCCTTCCTTATCCAGAGCGGCCCGGGAACTCGCGCCTGCTCAGCCTATGGGAAACCGAAGTGCGCATTTAAGTTGCGCGGGCCGGGGCGAGAACCGCCCCTATTCATATTACGGAATCGAAGAATCGGCGGAGGATTCGGGCAACCAGCTCGGGCTGCTCGAAGGGCGCAAAGTGGCCTGCGTCGGGAATCTCGTTGTACTCGGCGCCGTAACCGCCGTTGCGGATTTGTTCAGCGAGCAGGCGCATGTCGGCGGGAGTGCTGCCGGGGTCTTCGCCACCGGCGATCACGCAGCAGGGAATCCGCATGGTGCGGGCGGTTACGACAGAGTCGGGCCGTGCGGCCAGGCCCTGCTGCACGGCGACGATATTCTCGGCGGGAACGGCCTGCATCATCTCGCGCGCCTCGGCGACCTTCTCCGGAAAGCGTCGCCGCGCGGCTGAGCCGATGAGCGTCTCGAGGTTGCCCTCGATGAATTCCGCCGTGCCGCGCTCCTGGATCTTCGCGATGGTCTCGGCGCGTTTGGCGCGCTGCGCTTCGGTATCGGCCTGGGGTTTGGAGCAGCAGAAGGCAAAGCCTTCAACCCGCGCGGGCATGGTGCGCCAGACTTCGAACAGGGTATAGCCGCCGATGGAGCAGCCGGCGAAGAGCGCTTTCTCCAGTTGCAGATGATCGAGCAGACGGCCCACATCGGCGCCCAGTTTTTCAACGGTGATCGGGCCTTCGCCCAGCTCCGACTGCCCATGCCCGCGCAGGTCGGGGATGATCAGACGATACGTGGAGGCGAGAATTTCGGCGACCGGCATCCAGAAGCGGTGATCGACCGGGGTGGGGTGGAGAAGGATGACGGCGGGCCCGCCACCGAGGGTGTTGTAGAAGAGCTTCGAGCCGTCGGAGTAGTAGAACATGGCGAGGGAGCGATCTAAGATCAAATCAGACCATATCCAGTATGAACCGGCCAAAGAGAAATCTCACCAAAGAACAGCAGCGCCAGATCGCCGCGATCGCCGCGAAAAAAGACGTGGATATTGACCTGACAGAAATGCCTGAAGTCCTGGACTGGAGCCAAGCCGAGGCCGGAAAGTTCTTCCAGCGGCGCGCGCGGCCGGAGCCCGATTCGGAACGCTAACCGCTGACCGCTAACCGCTCGCGCTTACGAACTCGGCGGCGTATACGGCGGAGGAGGCGGAGGCATCGGAGGCATGGGCGGCAGCATCATCGGCTCCTCCGGCATCACGATCCAGAAAATGATGTAGGCCAGCAGGCCCGATCCACCGCCGAAAACGGTGAGCAGAACGGTGATCACGCGCACCCACACCACATCCCAGGCGTACGCGTTGGCCAGCCCCTGGCAGACGCCGGCGATCATGCGGCCCATGCGCGGCCGCACCAGCCGGGTCACTGAAGAGGTTGGATAATACGCCGGCGGGACCACGGGCGGTTGCATCTGCGCGCCACATCCCGGACAGAACCGGGCATCGTCGGCGAGACCCTTTCCGCAATTCCTGCAAAATACAGCCATGGCTCATCCTCCTGCGAAGCCGCTGCACGTGCGCCCGCGGCTCCGATCCAAAAACCCAGCATAACGCCTCAGCCTGGCGCTCCCGAGCCCCTGCGGATTTACGGGTCGCCACGACTCCAGCGTACAGTGAGAAATACGCGCCGAGGCCCGTCTCGGTTCCCCATCCGTTAACACCCGTCTCGGGACCGGGCTGCACGCCTTTTTCGGCATCTAACACACTGAGTCAACGATAGAAAGGAAGAAAGTTCCATGCGTTTACAGGGAAAAGTGGCCATTGTGACCGGAGGCGGCTCCGGCATCGGCCAGGGCATCGCCAAGCGCCTGGGCTGCGAGGGCGCCAAAGTCATCATCAATTACAGAGGCAGCGAAGCCGGCGCCGACGAGACCCGCCGCACCATCGAGGCCTGCGGTGGCCAGGGAGTGGTGGCGCGCGGCGACGTCACCAAGATGGACGACCTCCGCAAGCTGGTGGATACGGCCTGGGAGAAATTCGGCTCCGCCGACATCCTGGTGAACAACGCGGGCATGGAGAAGAGGTCCGATTTCTGGGATACGCCGGAAGAGGAATATGACCAGCAGATGGCGGTGAACCTGAAGGGACCGTTTTTCCTGGCCCAGGCATTCGTGCGTCGTCTGCGCGCGGCCAAAAAGCCAGGCCGCATCATCAACATCAGCTCGGTCCACGAAGACATGGCCTTCCCCGGCTTCACCGCCTACTGCTGCAGCAAGGGCGGCCTGCGCATGATGATGCGCAACCTCACCGTCGAGCTGGGGCCGCTGGGCATCACGGTGAACAACATTGCCCCTGGAGCCATCGTCACGCCGATCAACAAAGCGCTGCTCGAAGACAAGACGAAACTCAATGACCTCCTCCAGAAAATTCCGCTGGGCCGTCTGGGCACGACCGACGATGTGGCCGGAATGGTGGCCTGGCTTGCCTCCGATGAAGCATCTTATGTTTCGGGCGCCACATTTCTGATCGATGGCGGCCTGATGCGCGACTATCACGAACAGTAAGAAGCACTATGGCCCCAAAGATCGAAGACTATGCCCTGATCGGCGATTGCGAGACTGCTGCCCTGGTCAGCCGGGAAGGCTCCATTGACTGGCTGTGCTGGCCGGATTTTTCCTCCCCGCCTGCTTCACCGCGCTGCTGGGATCGCAAAAGAACGGCTACTGGCAGATCTGCCCGGCAGGCGAGGGCTGGAAATGCTCGCGCCAGTACCGCGCGCACACGCTCATCCTCGAAACCATTTTCGAAAACGACGACGGTGCGGTGCGCCTGATCGACTTCATGCCCATCCGCGAGCGCAACTCCGATGTGGTGCGGATCGTCGAGGGCATTCGGGGAAAAGTCGATGTGCGCATGGCGCTGTCTCTTCGCTTCGATTACGGGCGCACCGTGCCGTGGGTGACGGCGATCGACGACGGCATTCGCGCCGTGGCCGGGGCCGGCGTCGCCCTGCTCCACAGCTCCGTTGCTGTGCATGGCGAAAACCTGCACACGGCTGCGGAATTCACCGTGGCCGAAGGCGAACGGGTATGGTTCACGCTGACCTACGGCGAATCCCACCTGCCCGATCCCAAACCCATCAACCCCGAACACGCTCTGAAGGATACGGAACGCTTCTGGAAGCGGTGGACCTCGCAGTTGCAGTACGAAGGCGATTACGCCGAGGCCGTGGAGCGCTCCGCCATCACGCTTAAGGCGATGACCTTCGCCCCGACCGGCGGGCAGGTGGCGGCCATTACGACGTCACTGCCGGAAAATATTGGCGGCATGCGCAACTGGGATTACCGCTACTGCTGGCTGCGCGACACCACCTTCACTCTGCTGGCGATGACCACCGCCGGCTACTACGACGAAGCCTGCGCCTGGCAGGACTGGCTGCTGCGCGCCATCGCAGGCAGTCCGGATCAGGTCCAGATCCTGTATGGGCTCAGGGGCGAGCGCCAGACGCCCGAGTGGGAAATCGACTGGCTGCCTGGCTACGAGGGCTCGCGGCCGGTGCGCGTCGGCAACGCCGCCGCGAAGCAGCTGCAGCTGGATATCTACGGGGAGCTGCTGGACACCTTCTACCATGCGCTGCACGGCATGGAGCGGCATACCGAGCAGGACTTCCGCGTGCTGATGCTGCTGCTGGACCATCTGGCAGACATCTGGCAGCGCCCCGACGAGGGCATTTGGGAGACGCGCGGCGGCCGCGAGCAGTTCACCTACTCCAAGATGATGGCGTGGGTCGCGTTCGATCGCGCCATCATGATCGCGAAGAAACTGCACAGCAAGGCGCCGACAGAAAAGTGGGCGAAGCTGCGCGATACGATTCACGACGAAATCTGCCAGAAAGCATTCAACAAAGAGAAGAACGCCTTCGTGCAGTTCTACGGCGGCAAACATCTGGACGCATCGCTGCTGCTGATGCCGATCGTCGGCTTTCTGCCAGCAACCGATCCGCGGGTGCGCGGCACCATCGAAGCCATCGAGCGCAATCTGATGACGGGCGGATTCGTCATGCGCTACGACACCGCTCATGCCGAGGATGGCCTGCCGCCCTGCGAGGGCGCTTTTCTCGCCTGCAGCTTCTGGATGGTGAGCGCGCTGAAAGCCATCGGCCGCCTGGACGACGCGCGGGCGCTCTTCCATCGCCTGCTGGGCGTGGGCAACGATCTGGGTTTGCTTTCGGAGGAGTATGACGTCACGAATAAGCGGCTGGTCGGGAATTTCCCTCAGGCTTTCTCGCACATCGCGCTCATCAATGCCGCCTTCGATCTGGAGCACACGGAGGAGCACCACCGGACGCGTCACCGCCGTCACACCACCGCGGCGCGCTCCTGAGATGCAGAGGTCCGGGGTCGAGCCCGGCCGTTAGACTCACTTCGAAGGGAATTTCATCCGAATGCATCGCTTTCGCGTATGGGCGCCCAGCGCCGGCAAAATCCGTGTCGAAGTGGCGGGCGCGAAGCATGCGCTGGAGAAACGCGACGGCGGCTGGTGGGAGGCCGACGTCTCTCAGGCCCAGGCGGGCATGGACTACGCATTTTTTCTCGACGATCAGGATCTCGCTCTGCCCGATCCACGCTCGCTGTGGCAGCCGCAGGGCGTCCATGGACCCTCGCGCATCCTCGACCACTCTGAATTCCGGTGGACGGACGCCGGTTGGGAGCCGCCGCCCCTGTCGAGCGCTGTCGTCTACGAACTGCATGTGGGCACGTTCACGCCGGAAGGCACCTTCGATGCGGCGCAGACGAAGCTCGACGATCTTCGCGACCTCGGCATCACGCATGTCCAGCTGATGCCGGTGAATGCCTTTCCCGGCGTGCAGGGATGGGGCTACGACGGCGTGGACCTCTTCGCGCCGCACCAGCCGTATGGCGGGCCGGAAGCGCTGAAGCGCTTCGTGAACGCGTGCCACGCGAAGGGCCTGGCGGTTTTGCTGGATGTGGTCTACAACCACCTCGGACCAGCGGGCAATCATCTGGCTAAATTTGGCCCGTACTTCACCGCCGCGCACCATACGCCGTGGGGCGACGCGGTGAATTTCGAAGACCGCGGCAGCCACGAGGTTCGCCGCTTCTTCTGCGATAACGCGCTGATGTGGCTGCGCGACTACCACTTCGACGGGCTGCGTCTGGATGCGGTGCACGCCTACACCGATCGCTCCGCGATCAATTTCATGGAGCAGCTTGGCGCCGAAGTCCACGCGCTCGAGGCGCAGACAGGCCGTAACTACGTCGTGGTCGCCGAGAGCGATCTGAACGACCCGCGCGTGGTCACGGCTCGCGAAGCTGGTGGCTACGGGCTCGACGCGCAGTGGAGCGACGACTTTCACCACGCGCTGTTCTCGGCACTCACCGGCACAGCGCTCCGGCTACTATGCCGATTTTGGATCGCTCGCGGATATCGCGAAAGCTCTGCGCGAGGTCTTTGTGTACGACGGCCGCTACTCGCCGTATCGCGACCGCATCCACGGGCGGCCGGTGGTGAATCTGCCCGGCACGCGCTTCCTGGGTTACGCGCAAAATCACGATCAGGTGGGCAATCGCGCCAAAGGCGAGCGGATCGCGCAACTGGTGAGCCTCGGCCGCGGCGAAGATCGCTGCCGCCCTCGTGTTCACTTCGCCGTTTGTGCCCATGCTGTTTCAGGGCGAGGAATGGGCCGCATCGGCTCCCTTCCAGTTCTTCACGGATCACGATCGAAGAATTGGGCAAGCTGATTTCCGAAGGCCGCAAGAAGGAGTTCGCGGCGTTCGGATGGAACCCGGATGAGATTCCCGATCCGCAATCGCCGGCGACCTTTGAGCGATCGAAGCTGAATTGGGACGAACGCAGCCGGCCGCCGCACGCGGAAATGCTGGACTGGTACAAGCGCCTGATCGCGCTGCGCAGGACCACGCCCGATCTCAACGATCCGGACCTCGGCCACGTTCACGTACGCTGCAGCGAAAAGGAAAAGTGGCTGGTGATGGAACGAGGCGCTGTCACAGTGGCGTTTTCGCTCGCGGAGAAGCCTGTGCAGTTGGAAGTGCGGCCCGGATCGAAGCTCGTGCTGGCGTCGTCGGCCGAAGTTCAGATGGCGGATCGCAGCCTCGTGCTGCCGCCGGATTCGGTGGCTGTTCTGAAAGCAACGTGAAACCCCGATGACCGCAACCGGAAACAACGCACCTTGCATCGCTGCTGTACCCTTTACGCTGCACCCTGTACCCTGTCTCTTCGATGACGACGCTCGAATTCTCTCTGATCCTCCTCGTCAGTTCGCTGGCCGCCGGCCTGCTCGGCGCGCTCAGCGGGCTCGGCGGCGGCGTGGTCATCGTTCCTCTGCTCACCGTCATCTTTCGCGTCGATATTCACTACGCCATCGGCGCGTCGCTCGTATCGGTGATTGCGACGTCTTCAGGTGCCGCGGCCGCTTACGTGCGCGAGGGCTACTCGAACATCCGCGTCGGCATGTTCCTTGAAATTGCGACCACGCTCGGTGCGCTGGTCGGCGCATGGCTCACTACCCGCGTCCCCACGCACGCCATCGCGATCATCTTCGGCCTCGTGCTGCTCTACTCCGCGTAGACGTCGACTGCGCAGCATCACGAGATCAGTCACGCCGCGACCCGACGCCGCTGCGCCCTGCGCCTGCGTCTCAAGGGCACACTGCCCACCGGCCCGATACGGCCAGCACGCGTATCACGTCGCGCAGCACGTGCCCGCCGGCTTCGGCCTCATGACCGTCGCCGGCGTTCTCTCCGGGCCTGCTCGGCATCGGCTCCGGCGCGGTGAAAGTGATCGCGATGGATCAGGCGATGCGCCTGCCCTTCAAAGTTTCCACCACCACCAGCAACTTCATGATCGGCGTAACCGCCGCAGCCAGCGCCGGACTTTATCTCCGCAGCGGCTACCTCGGCCCCCGCACTCGCCATGCCGGTGATGCTCGGCGTTCTGCTCGGCTCGCTCATCGGATCGCGCCTGCTGGTGCGGGTCCACGTCCGCACTCTCAAAATTGTCTTTGCCCTGGTCATCGTTGCGCTCGGCGTCGAGATGATCGTCAACAGCCTGCGAGGTGCTCTGTGACTGCGCCGAGAGAATCGTCCGCCTCCCGCGCCGGGCCAATGGACCGACCAGCGCATCGAGAACCTGGTCGGCATCATGCTGCGTACCGGCGTCCTGCTGGCCGCGGCCATCGTGCTCTTCGGCGGCATCCTTTATTTAGCCCACAACCGCGGTCCGCGCCCCGACTACTCGCACTTCGTCTCCGAACCAGCGCACCTGATCGCGTTCTCGGGAATCATGCACGGGGTCGCGACGCTCGACCCCGAAAGCATCATCATGTTCGGTCTGCTGGTGCTCGTCGCCACGCCCGTCGCGCGCGTCGGCATGTGCATCGTCGGCTTTCTCTTCGAGCGCGACCGCCTCTACACCGTCGTCAGCACCATCGTGCTGCTGATCCTGCTCTACAGTTTGTTCTTCCACAAATAGCGAATTACACCGGGGCGAGAATCCGCACCAGCACGAAGATCGCCACGCCCAGAAAGAACACCAGCGCCATGCGAACGCCCGGCTCGCGATTCACCTCTGGAACCAGGTCCGTCGCAGCCACATAGATCGCCACGCCCGGCGGAGAGCGGCAGTCCCGCCTCAACCCATCGCGGCAGCAAGCCGATAATCAGCACGCCGGCGATCGTCGCCAGCGCGAGCGCCGTTGCGGAAATGACCGCGGTGCGCCGCGTCTGCCCCGAGGCCAGCATCACCGACGCAATCGTGAACCCCTCCGGCACCTTGTGCAGGATGATGGCCACGAAAATCAGCCAGCCCAGCGTGTTCGACAGCACGAACCCCGACGCGATGGCCACGCCGTCGAAGAACGAATGCGCCGCGAGCCCGCACAGCACCGACCAGCCGGTGCGCCGGTGCAGGAACTCGTGTCCATGCGTCTCCTCGCCAAAATGGAAATGCGGCGTGATGGTGTGCTCCAGCAGATGGATGGCGCAATAGCCGGCCAGCACCAGCGCCGGCCCCCACACCGGCGAAAAGTGCACGCTCTCCGGAACCATGTCGAGAATCGCGACGGCCATCATGAATCCCGCGCCCAGCGCGATGGCATAGCGCAGATAGCGCGCCGTCCAGTTGCGCTGCACCAGCACGACGCCGCCAACAATGTCGGCGACGGCGGCCAAGCTTCCGAGTCCGAGCGCCAGAATCATCGCGAGCCGTCTTTCGCCGACCGTTTCTTTGCTGACCGCGTTATTGCAGACCGTTTCATCGCTGACCGCTTCTCAGCTACCCCGAGTGCCTTATGTGCAGCACGTCGCCATCCTGCACCAGATAATCCTTGCCTTCGAGCCGCAACGTTCCCTGCGAGCGCGCCACAGCTTCCGACCCCGCCGCCAGCAGCGTATCCCAGTGGATCGTCTCGGCGCGGATGAAGTGCTTTTCCAGATCGGTATGAATCGCGCCCGCCGCTTCCTGCGCGCGCGAATTCGCCGGCACCGTCCACGCGCGGCACTCATCCTCGCCGACAGTAAAGAAGCTGACCAGCCCCAGCAATGCGTAGCTTCGCCGGATCAGCCGCACCAGGCCGCTCTCCTTCAATCCATACGACGCCAGAAATTCCGTCGCCTCCTCATCGTCCATTTCGGACAATTCGGCTTCCACTTTGCCGCAGAACGCAGTGGCGCCCGCGTTGGGACGCGATGCCAGCTCCGTCAGCCCGTATTTCGCCGCCGCCGCTTCGAGGTCCGCACCCAGGTTCGTGCTCTCGCCCACATTCACCGCGTACAGAATCGGCTTCTGCGAGAGGAACATGAAACCGCGAATCAGCTTCTTCTCTTCCGCGCTCATCTCCAGCTCGCGCAGCGGCTTCTCCGCCTCCAGCGATTCCTTCGAGCGCAGCAGCAGCGCGTTCTCTTTCTCGAGCTCCGCCGTCCTCATCTTCTTCAGATCCTTTTCCAGGCGCTCCAGGCGCTTCTCCACCTGCGTCAGGTCGCTCAGCATCAGGTCGAACTCCACGCTCTTCGCGTCACGCAGCGGATCGATCGCGCCAACGTGCGGGATCGAATCGTCCTCAAAGGC
Organism: uncultured Acidobacteriaceae bacterium; assembly: GCA_963702285.1. Classification (GTDB taxonomy): domain Bacteria; phylum Acidobacteriota; class Terriglobia; order Terriglobales; family Acidobacteriaceae; genus Palsa-343. The sequence goes on from CAVPCB010000031.1 coordinate 119,900, forward strand.
GCGCAACACGTGGATCAGCGCATCCACATTGCGCAGGCTGGTCAGGAACGCCGTCTCCTTCAACGCCTCCTGCCCGATCGCGGCCACGTCGGCGTACTCCACCACAGCGTGGATGAGCTTCTTCGGGTTGTAGAGCGCGGCGAGCCGGTCCAGCCGATCGTCAGGGACCTTGGCCACGCCCAGATGCGCGTCTCGTGAATAGCCGCCCTCGACTTTGACCCGCGTCAAAATCTTGAAACAGCGAAGTCTTGCCTACCTGGGGCAGGCCGATAATGCCGGTTTTCATGATCGATTCCGAAAAGAATTTTGGCCCTGAGACCAATTCTCGATCATATATGGTGGCCAGCGGTTGAGCCGCTTAGACGCCGCTCGGCCGTCGCGGCGTCAGCGCAAGCCGGACCAGCACGAAGACCAGCAACGCGACGGAGCACCAGCCGAACCAGTCGCCCCAGAGCTGAAACAACGTCCCCTCGTGACCGGCCGGAACCGTCGCCATCAGCGTCGCAAACGGCGCGGAGCTGCTTCGCGTCTCTGCCAGAATGCGCCCCCGATCGTCGGCGACGGTGAGAAATCCGCCGCGCGCCGAGCGCACCAGGCTGAAGCCGTCCTCGACCGCGCGCATCACCGCGATGTGCCCGTGCCAGAAGGCGTCCACCTGGAAATCCCACGCCGGAGCAAGGAGCAAACCCACGCCTGCTTGCCCGTAGCTGCGGGCCGGATTGGTGAAGTCAAGATCCTTGCAGATGGCGACGCCCCACGTTTGCCCGGCATCGATCGAACGACGTCCGCGCGGTTCCCGGCGTGAACATGTTCTCAAACGGCGGCAGCAGGTGCTCCTTGTCGTAGCTGCGGACCGGACCGTGGGGCGCGTAGATCCGTGCTTCGTTGTGCCGGATGGGTCCGGAGACATGGTTCATGCCGATCACCAGCACCGCGCCGGTGCTGTCGGCGACTCTCTGAAAGATGGTGTCTGCCTCCGCAGTGTTCGGATCCACGACGACGGCGAGATCCTCAGGCATGACGACCACCTGTGCCCCCCGCGCGATCAATCCCTGCGCCTGCTCCGCATATTGCTCGAAGAGTTGCTGTGCCGGGTTGCGGGTGGCCTCATCGACCTTCCCGACGTGCTGGACGAGCAGGCACTACGACGCGCCTGCGTGGCCCTTGCGGGCCTGGCTGGTGAGGACCAACTGGCCGTGCGAGCCGGCGGCGTGTTCGTTCCCCGCATCGTCCGGGGCGAGAACGCGGAGTCGCCACCCAGGACGTGGCGGCCGCATGGCAGCGTTCTCATCACCGGCGGTACCGGTGCTGTGGGTGCCCATGCGGCCGGGTGGTTGGCCCGCAACGGTGCCGAGCACGTAATCCTGGTCAGCCGCCGCGGGCTGGCGGCCCCAGGTGCGGCCGGGCTGCGGGACGAACTGGCCATGCTCGGTACGCAGGTCACCGTCGCCGCGTGCGACGTGACTGACAAGGACAGCGTGGCCCGGCTCCTCGGAGCGCTTCCCGCCAAGCACCGCCTGACTGCGGTGGTGCATGCTGCGGGGATCAGCGGCCGGTTCGCCCCCCTGACCGAGGTGGGCGCGCCCGAGTTCGCCGAGTGGTCGCCAAGGTGGCCGGCGCCATCCACCTGGACGACCTGGCTGGACCATTAAGGATCCGCGCGGCGGCTCGACGTTCACCTATAACGATCGCGTGCATGACAAAGGCGAAAAAATCGTACTGGGCGTGAAACCTCGCGGGCGGAGGCAGGGACGATGGCGAGAAGGTGCTCGACATTCTGGCGAAGCACCCGCGAAATACCGCGCGCTTTATCTCCAAAAAACTGGCGCAGCATTTCGTCGCCGACGAGCCTCCGCCAGCGCTGATCGATCGCATGGCGAAAACGTTCCAGGATACCAACGGCGACATTCGCCGACTGCACAATGACCAAGTCCCCGGCAAGACCGATCGGCCGAGCATCGAGATGCCTGAACTCGGGGTGCATTGTCAGGCGATCATGGAGTTGCGCCATGTCGACGTGTATCGAGATGGACGCGGCCTCGTCACACCGGCATCGACGACGTGCGCGAAATCATCGAGAACGCGCGCTACCGTTCCAGTCAGCTGCGCGCAACAAAAGTCTACATCATCGACGAAGTGCACATGCTGTCGAAGGCTCGCCTTCAACGGCCTGTTGAAGACGCTCGAAGAGCCGCCGGAGCACGTCAAGTTCCTGTTCGCCACCACCGAGATCGAAAAGGTGCCGGTGACGGTGCGCTCGCGCTGCATCCGCTTCGATCTGCAACGCATCGAGTCCAGCGCTTGACTTGTCGTCGACCTCGAAAAAAATCTGCCGCCTGGAGAGCGTGAACGGCGGGAGCCGGACGCGCTGGCGCTGATCGCCCGCGTCGCCGAAGGCTCGGTGCGCGACTTGCTTTCGCTGCTCGATCAAGCGATCGCGCACGGCGGGCCGGCGGGCGTGCGGATCGCGGACCTGCGCGGCATGTTGGGCCTCTCCGACCGCGGCGACATCGTCGAATTGTTCAGGCTCGCCATGCGCGGCGAGATCGGCATCGGCGCTGGAGATCACGCAGCGCCTCTATCGCGCCGGCGCCGATCCGGCCGAATTGCTGCTGGAGCTCAGCGAGTTCTGCCATTACGTGACCCGGGTCAAGATCAGCGGCCAGGCGCTGCTGGACCCGGCGATCTCCGAGACGGAGCGAAGCGCCGGCGGGGAAATCGCGCAAGGGCTGTCGATGGGCGCGCTGAGCCGCGCCTGGAGCAATACGATGAGTCAGCACGACATAAC
>CAVPCB010000032.1:0-3210 GCA_963702285.1 uncultured Acidobacteriaceae bacterium
AAATTTCAATGGGAGCTGCGTTCGCAGCATCCGAATGCCGACGACCAGAGCGTAGGCCAAACGTATCTGGAGCTGGACCTGCTGCAACCGTCGCCGGATAAGGTTGCGCCGACCAAAGCCGCGCTGGACGATCTTCTCGCCGGCGGTGCAGCACGCATTCCCGAGGGCCAGGCGCAGATTCCGTGGTGGTGGTGCGATGCGCTGTTCATGGCACCTCCGGTATGGTCGCGCATGTACAAAGCGACGCACGATGCCAGGTATCTCGACTACCTGGACAAGCATTGGTGGGAGACGTCGAACCTTCTCTACGATCCGCACCGCCGCCTTTATTACCGCGACATCACCTTTCTTCATCAGACCGACGATCACGGTAATCCGCTTTTCTGGTCGCGCGGCAATGGCTGGGTGATGGCCGGCATCGCGCGCACGCTGGACTACATGCCGCAGAATTATCCGTCGCGCGGCAAATATGAGGCACAGTTGCGCGAGATGGCGGAGGCCGTTCTGGCACTGCAGGACAAGAGGACAGGTCTGTGGCACTCCGATTTGCTCGACGCCGCCGACTTCCCACAGCCCGAAGTTTCGGGTTCGGCGCTTATCACGTTTGCGCTGGCGTGGGGCGTGAATCATGGTGTGCTGGATCGCGCGACCTACAGGCCAGTCATCGCGAAAGCGTGGCGCGGTCTGGTCGGCCAGATCTATGCCGATGGGCGACTGGGCAACATTCAGCAAACCGGCGCCGCGCCAGCACATTATTTGCCGTCGTCGAGCTACACCTATGGCGTCGGTGGATTTTTGCTGGCGGGAGCGCAGGTCGAGGAACTCGCAGGCCATCATGGGCGCACAATGAATACGGCCGCAGCTGGGGCGCGATCAATTTGCAGATCGCTCGCCGTAATTTCCGCTGTGTTTTATTGCCCACGTTCGCGGCCGCTGTCAGCTGTTGTGTTGCCGCTTCCGCCCAGACGCCGGCAGCCACCCCATCCGCGACACCCAACCTTACCGGCATTGCCCGCGTGGCGATAAGGTCGCCGATCTCGAACACGCGCGCGACTTTTTTCACAAGCTGGGATTCGAAGAGTCGTTCGCGATGGACACGGGCGGAACGCCGACCGAGGCGTTCTTCAAGATCAACGATCGCCAGTTCATCGAGCTTTATCCGCGGCGCGATGCGTCTTCTGCCGTCGGCTTTATGCATGTATGCTTCGAGGCTGCGGACCTCAACGCGGTGCATCAGGACTACGTGAATCATGGACTCGCGCCCAATCAGGTGCGGCGCGCTGGCGCGGGCAACCTGCTCTTTACGCTTCAGGGGCCGGATCAGCCTGGTCCGCCATCGGACCTGCGCGGCGCGGCGACGCAGAACATTGAATACACGCAATACATGCCGGGATCGCGACACACCCTCGACCGGGGTCAGCATCTCGGTCCGAACCGCATCGCCGACCGCATCGCAGGAGTGGGCATTCCTTTCGCTGATCCGGCGGCGGCTCTAACGTTCTACGTACACAAGCTGTCGTTCCAGCGCGGTGCTCGTCCGTTACTGGCTGGGGATCCTGCCCTTGCGCTCCCTGGTTCACCCGACGAGCAAATCGAAATTGAGTCGCCCGCCTTCGGTAGTACGGACAACGTCCTCGCGTTTGACCTTATATTCTCTGTGCCGAACCTCAGGCGTACCGGCGACCGGCTGCGAACCCTCGGCTTGGTCGTCAAGAAAAACGGCAGGACGCTGGTCATCCACGATCCCGAAGGCGATGCGATTGTATTTGTCGAGGCACACGGGTGAGCAGGGGAAGATCTGCGTTGCAGCGTCCGCTTATCATCTGCCTCGCATGGGTCTGCAGCGTGTGCGCGATCGGTGCTCACGCAAAGGATTTCCGCGTAAAAGACTACGGCGCTAAAGGCGATGAACCACGCTCGACACGAAGGGCCTTCGGGCTGCCATCGACGCCGCGGCCCATGCGGGCGGCGGCACGGTCATCGTAACGCCGGGAACCTATCGCAGCGGGTCCATCTTTGTTCGCTCGCATGTGGAACTGCGCATCGAGAAGGGCGCGACGATCCTGGGATCGCAAAAGCGTGGCCGATACCCAATGATGCCGACTTTCGTCCCGGGATCGAAATGAGCTGGCCTGCCGCGCTTATCAATGTCTACGGCGAGCACGATGCAAAGATCACCGGTGCGGGCACCATGGACGGCGATGGCAAGGTCTGGTGGGACGGCTACTGGGCGCTCCGCCGGCAATATGACGCGAAGGGTCTGCGCTGGGCAGCCGACTACGATTCGCGCCGGCCACGCCTGATCCAGATCTTCAACGCGAAGCACGTGACGCTTTCCGGACCCCTGCTTACGCGCTCCGGCTTCTGGACTGTCCACATCTGCTACTCCGACGATGTCCATGTCGATGGCGTCACGATTCGCAACAACGTCGGCGGGCGCGGCCCCAGTACCGACGGCATCGACATTGACTCTTCGAAGCACGTGCTGGTCGAGCACGCGGACATTTCCGTCAACGACGATGCTCTCTGCCTCAAGGCCGGCCGCGACTCCGACGGCCTCCGCGTGAACCGTCCCGACGAGGACATCGTGATCCGCGATTCCACCGTGCGCGACGGGGCCGCGGCGATCACCATCGGCAGCGAGACCTCGGGCGGCTTTCGCAATGTGGAGGTTTACAACATCCACGCTCTCGGGCATGTTCCCTCGGGCGTTCTGTTTAAGTCGGCGCACACGCGCGGCGGCTGGGCCGACAACATCCGCATCCACGATCTGCAACTGGAAGACGTCGCGATTCCTATTCACATCACCATGAACTGGAATCCCAGCTATAGCTACGCGAAGATTCCGCCGGGACTCACGGATGTTCCTCCCTATTACAAGGTGCTGGCAACGCCGGTTCGGCTCGAACAGGGGCTTGCACATTTTCGGAATGTCCGAATCACGAACGTCAAAGCCACGGGCGCCCGGACTGCCTTCGAAGTGAGCGCGTCGCCGCCAGCACAAGCTGGAGGACTTCACCTTTGAACACATCACGATCCAGGCGAAGACCGCGGGCAAAGTGGAAGACACGAAGAACTGGATGCTGTCCGATGTCGCGATTCAGGCTGCGGACGGTAGCCAGCTAACCTTTACCGACAGCTCCGGCCTGCAACTGAGCGGCGACTCCGGGATCGCACCGCCCGAGCAGCCATAGCTTCATGTCAGCGCGG
>CAVPCB010000033.1:0-155116 GCA_963702285.1 uncultured Acidobacteriaceae bacterium
AACTGCAGCAGCAATGGGTGATCCACAGCGCTGGCCGTGCCCAGTTCCAAAACCAGATGGTCCGCGCTCTGCTTGAAGCCCGGCCGCGAAAACTCCACGGCGCCATCTGCTCTCTCTCCGGGAGCGAGGCGGCGGGCAGTCAGTCGATACTCGGATACGGGCACCTGCTCTGCCAGGACCTGGCCTCTCTTCTTCTTCCCGTCGAGGTTGGGGCTTCGGAGTTCGACCTGCGGCGGCAGAACCTCAATCCAGTGATCGGATCTGTTGACGACCGAATATGCGGCGAGCATGAGCTGCCCTCGTTCCTGCACTGCTCCGAGTGCCCCAAGGATGGGCTTACCGGAGTCAGCTCGATCGGAATCGTCTGCATTTCCGCTGTTGGTGGTAGACCAATCAGGGCTTGCGATCCCTGACTGCTGCTTGAGTGCCAGGTCGAATGCCGATGGCTTTGGCGGCGGGTCGGAAACAGATGCGGAGTTCCCGGCAACGTCGTCTGTCGATCCGATCAGGAAACTCTGCCTCGGCTCATAGTTCACAACGAAATCGACTCGAGTGTTGGTGCTCCTTCCTTCCGACAGCAAGCGCAAACTGATCTCCTGTCCCGATTGAAGGGAGATGATCAGATTGCTCGTTGTGGCCCCCGCTGTAGTTGGCTTGATGAATACCAGCCTCGGATCGTCAGCTGAGTGCTCAACCTTGAAAAGGGTTGGCGCTCCCACCGCGACGGACGTCACGGCATCGGGCAGGCGAATCGTCGTGGTAAAGAACGGATGGAGATGTACGTCGGTCACGGTGCTCGCGGAGATCGGCAGATCGACGATTGCGGGATCCACCTGCTGTGCGCCGCCCCCACCCTGACTTGTCGGCTGCGCACAGGTAGTACCCACCGCTACCGCGACAATGATGAGACAGGCGATGACGAATCGCTGAGGTTTCATATCAGTTTCCTCCTTCCGGCCCATGAGTCCTCCGGTCCGCTCGGTTGTGAAGATCGTTCTGGTATCGGCGACGAACAGATCGCACGCAGGCCACCACATCGGGATTGCTGTAAGAGAAACCTCTTTGAAGAATGTGCCGGGGACCGCAGTAGTAGGCCGCCACGGCGAGCCGCATGTCGCCGTGAAACTGGCTAAGGCGATCCGCCAGATATCGAACACCGCCGCTCAAGTTTTCCAAAATGTCGTACCTGTTGCGGACGCCGTACACGGCAGCGGTGTTCGGCATGAGTTGCATCAGACCCTCTGCGTCTTTGACTGACTGCGCAAGAGGATTCCAGTCCGACTCCTGCTCGATGATGGCGTCAACGAGTGCGCGGGGAACGCCGTAATGGTCCGCATAGGAGTTTGCGTAGTACATCGTCACCTGATCTTGTCCGTGCGCGGCGGGGTGCATTACGACGGCGAATGAGACCGCCGCAAAGAGAGAGAGAAGCGACGCTTTGATCATTTGCCCATCTCGCTTCCCGCAAGGACCTTCACATCCTCATCCGGAGAGTCTTGCGTGATCTGTTCGGCGTACTTCGCGGCCATGCGGACGATGGACTCGAAGGCCTCCTTCATGAGCAGGCGCTTTCGGTCGCCCTCTGTCTTGGCGATCAGGGGCAACATGATCTCCTTGTGCGCAGGCAGGATCCGGTCAATTCCCAGTAATTCCATTGCCATCGCCACGTCGTTCATCTCGGAGATCGAGGGTGGCTTCTCGAGCGTGTAAGCCCGGAGACTCATGGCAAGTCCAGCGATGAACCGATGAGTTGCCTCGTCCGCATGGGGCGTACGCGTTGCCACGATCGCGGCTTCCCGTTCCGGTTTTGGGTGTTCGAGGAGCAGATAGAAGCAGCGCCGACGCAGCGGATCGCCGAGCCTGCGTTCCTGATTCGAGGTGAGAAACACCAAAGGAATGGAAGTCGCGCGCACTGTTCCCATCCTCGGAATCGACAACGTCCACACTGAAAGGAGTTCGAGCAGCATTGCCTCGAAGGCATAATCTACTTTGTCAATTTCGTCGATGAGCAGGACGCAACGCTCGTCTTGTTCGATCGCTTCAAGCAGCGGGCCCGCCATAAAGTATGCTCGGCGGGTGATCTCTCGCTTTATCTGTGCCCAGTCCGGCGTCTCGGTGCTTTTGCTCATCAGCAGGACGTACAGCTCTTGCAGACTCCTGTCGTACTGCCCGATGGCTTTTTCTTCGTCGATTCCCTGGTAGCACTGCAGGCGCAGCAGCGGTACACGCAGTGTTCGCGCCGTAGATGATGCCAGTTCCGTTTTGCCCGCGCCGACAGGGCCTTCCAGCAGAACGGGGCGATGAATGCTGCCCGCCAGGAACACAGCGGTCGCCACCTTGATGTCAGTGAAGTAGCCTGCGCTTTCAAGTCGGGCTAGCGTTTCCGCGGGTGAAGCAAACATCCGGCTCGTCCTCCCGAACGCGTCCAGCGTGGGGAGAGCGTAGGACGCAACCGCAATTCGGTCAAACGAAGCTCGTGTCCAGGGCAGATCTCAATGAGCGGGGTATACCTGATTATCTGGACCCAGCCACCCCTTTTCCGTCAGCCGAAACGGATAATTACTGCTGTAGTTTTGCTCCGTTCCCGCAGGGGTATTCCCGAGCCTCACCACGCTTCTGATTCTCGCCTGATAGAAGAGCGTATATTCCAAGACGCCATTCACCTTTTCTAATTGGCCGTTAGTCTTTTTGAGACTGAGAAGGTCTTGGTAATGGGGCGATCGGTTGATGTTTCTCCAAACGGCGATCGCATCCTGTTCTGTCGGCGGAGAGGGTGAACCTTTGCAAGCTGTTAGCTGCCATGCGAAAAGGCCGAAGGCCGCGAGGAGGAGAAGCGAGAAAATGAGTCTCTTCATTGCGGGGGAGGTCCTTTGCGAGATTTCATTTTTCCGAGCAAGGGCTTCATCTGTTCGAGCGTGCTTTCGAAAGCGTCCCGCGCCTCGGCCATCCCTCGTTCCGGTCCGTAGCGGATGACCAGGTGCACGATCAAAGCGCGTGCCAAGGCAAGATCCGTCAACAGCGGCAGGAACGGTTCAGGCGCCGATTTTTCGAGCTCCTGAACGAAGGCAAGAATCTTCTCCGTATATTCGTCGCTGCGCGCCTTTCCCAGTTCGGTGATCCATTCGGATTCCATGTTGAACTCGTTGCTCATCGCAGCCCCGCAGCGCGTTGGTTGATCCTTTTGTACCACCGTTCCCCACCGCTTCGACACTGCAACGACAACACGGCGCAACGCTGGCCTAAGGTTTCTGCCACGCGATTGTCCTTACTGCCAATCCGGAATTGAGCGAGTCGCGATGTAGAGCGTTTTGGTATGCAACCCGCTTCCTCTGGCAAACCGGAGCAAGGCGTAGCAGCCGGCGACCATTTGACCGAAATCCGAATTCGACCCAAGATTTCCACACTTCGCCGGACCTACCGGTCCGGGCAACCCACCTTTGGAGGAATTTGACGTTATGGGATCAGTGGTCGCCATAAGGGAAATTGAGCCGGTCGATTCTCTTCTGACCGCGGAAGAGGTCGCCCTGAAGCTAAAGGTCAGCAAGGATTGGGTATGGGATCATTCCTCGCGGAGATTGCCCTACCTGCCGGTCATCCGCATGAGCGATGGCGCCTTGCGGTACCGTGCGAGCGGGATCGAAGAGTTCCTGAAGGAGCGGGAACGGGCCTCCTGTCTGCGGCGGAAACGCCGGTAAAATGGGGATGGCCACTTGTTCCCTCCACACAGAAATTGAGGAACAAATGGGAATCTCGTACCAGAAAGGATGGGTCCGGCCACGAGGGAAGAAATGGCATGGCTGTTTCCGCCGCACCGAGCTCGACCCTGAAACCAATACACCCAAACTCGTCACTCACTCCTTCGTTCTGGGCTTCAGATCCGAGTTGTCGAAGTCGCAGGCGCGAGAGAAGTTGGAAGACGAGATCGCCAAACTGGGCGGACGATCGACGGGGGCTCCATCCGTTGTCAACGGCGCAGTCACCTTCGAATGGTTCGTCAAAAACCGCTACCTGCCGCTGAAAGAGGGGGACTGGAGGGAAGAGACCGCAAAGATCAAGAAGTACCTTATCCAGGCGGATCTCGTCGATGTATTCGGGGACTATCGCCTTGAAAACTTCGACAAAGTAATCCTGCAGACCCATCTCAACAAGCTGGCCAAAATCCATTCCCGAGACCGAGTGCTCCAGATCCGTTCCTATATGCGTGCGATCTTTGCGGAAGCTGTCGACCAGGACTTCATTCCGAAAGATCCCGCGCGCAAGGTCAGGCCTCCCGCAAACCTGCGCGAGGTCGATAAGACGACGTTGAGCTGGGATCAGCTTCGCGCCGCCCTGGAAAAGATCGGAGACATCAGTCTTCGGGACTGGATCCTGATGAAGCTCGACATGTCGAATGCGCTGCGGCCCAGCGAGCTCTTCCCACTGCGGTGGCGCTGCTTCCTTGAGGACAATCGTGTCCTGGATATTCAGGAGACGGTATACAAAGGGAAAATCCGCCCCTTCGGAAAGACCAAGTCCAGTCTCGCCAAGGTTCCGATCGCCGACATCCTGGCGAACGAAATCGTGGAGTATCGGAAGGAGTGCGGGAAAGAGGGCAAGGACACGTCCCCGGATGCGTTCATGTTTCCGGGGCGATTCGGGGGCCCGATGGACTCCAGTAACTATCGCCACCGTGTCCTGCACAAGCTCGCCCGGGAACTGGAACTGCCGAAGCTGACGTTCCAGGTCATCCGCCGCACCATCGCCACACTGGGCAAGACCAAGGGACACCCCAAGGACATCCAGGGCCTGATGCGGCACAGCCGGCTGGCGACAACCATGGAGGTCTACATGCAGTCGCTGCAAAAAGAGGTGCGCACGGCGATCAACTCGATTCACGACGAGTTGATCGCGACCGGGACGAACGGCTCAGAACCCCAGCCTCCAGCGGCGCCGGAAGCAAGGGCAAGCAATGGAGTCGGGAAGACGGAACGCAGTCTCGCGGCGGAAAGACAGCGCAAACAGAAAGGAGAGGATGGGGAGAAGCAAGGGCCGTCGCGCTGCAAGATTCTTCCATTTGCGGGCAAAATGCGGGCAAACGTTTTGGAAGGTTTCCGCTAAGTTGTTGAGTGATTTGGTGGACCTGGTCGGGATCGAACCGACGACCTCTTCCATGCCATGGAAGCGCGCTCCCAGCTGCGCCACAGGCCCACACGAAGGACTATCCTATTTTCAGGGAGCGGGAACGATTCGTCAATGAAATGGAAGCATCCGCTCCCGCACTTTAGTATGTAGATAGAGTTGGTTGCGCAACGGCCTGGCAACCGCGGACTTCGAGAATGCATCGTCCTCATATGCTCCATGTACGACTGTCCTCTGCACTGCTGGGCGCGGCACTTCTCTGTACTGCCGGTGCGCAAAACGCTGCCCCCGCGGCAGATCCTCCGATGTCGGTAAGCAGCACGCTGCGTCCGGCTCTTGGCCAGGTGAGTCAGGCTCTCAACAGCATCAATACCAGGCACTGGAAAGCGCCCAATGAAGTGAAGTCGGCCGCGGACCAGGATGTTTCCTCGATCCAGCGGGACCTGAGCGGAACCCTGGCGGGTCTTTTGCAGCAGGCCGATGCGGCGCCAGGCTCGGTGCCGGCCGCGTTTGCTGTCTACAGAAATGTGGACGCGCTCTACGACACGCTGCTGCGGGTGGTACTGACTGCGAATCTGGCGGCGCCGGACACCGAAGCGAACGCGCTGCAGGGCGCACTCAGCACTCTGGAGAGCGCGCGTTCGTCGATGGGCGAGTCGATCCTGAGTGCCTCGCAGAAACAGCAGTCGGAGCTGGTCAACATTCGCTCCGCCCTGGCGAAGGCCGCACAGGTCCAGCGGGCGCCGGTAACCACCACCGTTGTGGACGATGGTCCGGCGACGCAAGCGAAACCCAAACACAGCTCGAAAAAGCCGAGTACGCCGAAACCCGCTTCGAACCCGCAGTAACTCGTCTGCAATCAGGAGCAAAGGGGTTCCGGGAACCCTGCGAGGCACTTCCGTGTCTAACTGGACAGAGTGAGCGAGGTACTGAACCCGGGATCAGCCCGGCTCGCCCAACCGGCGTGCCGGGTTCCGGGACAGTCTTCCGGGAGCCATGCAGTTCCTGCTAGGCTGAAGGGAGTTTTGGATGCAGGCGGGTACGGCTGTGGGCAATCTGGCAGGCGTGATCGGTGTTCGTCCCGAAGAAGCTGCGGTGGTGGAGCAGCTGAAGGCGGGTTCCGAGGAGGCCTTTGCCTGGTTGATTTCGCGGTATCAGCAGCCTTTATATAGCCTCATCTATCGCATCCTTCCGAATCCAGGCGACGCTGCCGACATCACGCAGGAAGTTTTCGTTAAGGTCTTTCGCGGGATCGGCCATTTCCATGGCGAAGCCAGCCTGCGCACCTGGATCTACCGCATCGCGCTGCATGAGGCGCTGAACCAGCGGCGCTGGTGGTCGCGGCACCAGCGGCAGCAGGTGACGATCGAGCCGGACAATGACGAGCAGTATCCATCGGCCGGCGAAGTTCTGGTCGATCCACACGAATCGCCCTTCGACGCCGCGGCCCACGCTGAAATTGCGGCGCGGGTGGAAGCGGCCCTGCGCGAAGTGCCGGAGCCATTCCGAACCGTGGTGGTATTGCGCGACATCGAAGGATTCGGATACGAAGAGATTGCAGAAATACTCAACGCGAACCTTGGGACCGTGAAGTCGCGGCTGATGCGCGGCCGGGCCCACCTGAAGAATCTGCTGGCTCCGTTCGTGGAAGCGGCCCGTCAAAGGCCGCCGCGGTCTTCGCCAGCCGCACGCGCCTGCTCCGTTGAGGAGGCCATATGAGTTCGTGCAGAAGTGTTCGTTCGCAGTTCTCCGATTATCTGGACGGCAATTTGACCGGCGTAGCGATGCAGTCGGTCGCTGGGCATCTGCGCGTCTGCGGCAAGTGCTCGGGGGAATTCGAGCAGTGGCGGAGCGTGCAGCAGTCGCTGGCAAACCTTGGCCCGGCGCGCCCGCCAGCCGATCTGGCGCTGCGGATCCGCGTGGCGCTGTCGCAGCAAATCGCAAAAACGCCCCGCAACGCACTGGCCAGCTGGAAGGTCCGCTGGCAGAACACGGTAGCTCCCTTCCTGCTGCAGGCTTCGGCGGGACTGGCGAGTTCGGTCGTGTTGGTCGGAACGATGGCTTTCCTGATCGGAGCGTTTGCTGCTCAGCCGGCATCGGCACGCGACGAGCCTCTGGGCATGGCAACGGGACCGCACTTCCTCTACTCGACGGTGGAGGGAAACGCGGGTACGGTTTCCGGCAAGGGGGCTCCGATGACGGTCGAGGTGTACGTCGACCAGCAGGGTCGCGTGTACGACTACGACATCGTGTCGGGGCCGAGCGATGCGGCGACGCGGGCTGAGGTGGAGACGCTGCTGCTCTCGAGCAAGTTCGAGCCGGCGCAGTGGTTCGGACAGCCGGTGCGCGGCGTGGCTGTGCTGTCGTTTTCCGGCGTTTCAGTCCAGGGATAGGCAACTCCCCACTCCTCTTTCTTTTCCTGGGACCGCAGCAGGAATCCCTTTCCGCCTCGTTGACGAAGCCTTGCCCCAGCTGAGGCCGTGCGCGATTCCCTGGGAAAGTGGACAATGGCAGCGTGACCGATCGAGCTTTCGCGTTGCGCACCGTAACCCTGGGATTGACCCTCTTTCTGCTCCTGCGCGCGGCACCGGCCCAGACGTCGCCGGGGAAAACAGCGGCTACAGTTCACGACGGGCGGTACGCGCTGGAAAACCGGGCGATCGCGGCGGAGTGGAGTGTGGGCGGCGGCCATGTGACGGGCTTCACCGTCATGGATCGCTGGAACGGAAAGACGGTTCGTTTCGCGAGCCCTTTCTCCGTATTGCTGAGCGATGGAAGCATCGCGAACGCCGCGACGCTGCACGTCGACGGCAAGCCGGAGCTGCGAGCACTCGATGCGGACCCACAGGCGTCGCGGGCATCGGATCATTTTGCCGGGGAGACCTTCACGGCGCCGCTGACAGACGACTCGGGGCGCATCCGCCTGGTGTGGTCGGTGGAAATGCGCGACGGGTCGAATTATGTGCGCCAGGCGGTTACGATTTCTGCGGGCGCGCAGGACTTGCCCATTGCGGAGGTGAAGCTGATCGATGCCAGCCTGCCGGGCGCGCGGGTGGTGGGATCGGTGAAGGGTTCGCCGATTGTGGCGGGCGGGATGTTTTTGGGGGCGGAGGATCCGCTGTCGGACAGCAAAGTTGTTGGGGATCGCGCGACGGCGGTGGTGGATCGCGAGCTGCCGCTCCGGGCGGGGCAGAGCGTCAGGTATTCGTCGGTCATTGGGACGACGCGGCCAGGTCAGCTGCGCCGCGATTTTCTGCGCTACATCGAGTGGGAGCGCGCGCATCCGTATCGCACATTTCTGCACTACAACTCCTGGTACGATCTGGGCTACTTCACGCCCTACGACGAGGCCGGAGCGCTGGATCGCGTGAACGCGTTCGGCACCGAATTACACGAGAAGCGCGGCGTGGTGCTGGACTCGTTTCTCTTCGACGATGGCTGGGACAATCACGCCTCGCTGTGGAGCTTCAACAGCGGCTTCCCGGATGGGTTTGCCAGGGTTCGGGAGGCGGCGCAGAAGTATGGCGCGGAACCCGGCGTTTGGTTATCACCATGGGGTGGCTACGACGGGCCGAAGAAGGAGCGCGTCGCCTTCGGCGAGAAGGAAGGGTACGAGATCGTCGAGGGGGGCTTCGCGCTTTCCGGGCCGAAGTATTACCAGCACTTCCTCGATGTTTGCCTGCGTATGATCCGCGAGTACGGCGTGAATCAGTTTAAATTCGACGGGACGGGCAATGCGGACAGTGTGTTTCGAGGGAGCACGTTCGACAGCGATTTCGCGGCCGCGATCCACCTGATCGGCCAGCTGCGCGAAGCCGAGCCAAAGCTCTATGTCAATCTCACAACCGGAACCTATCCGTCGCCATTCTGGCTGTTGTATGCGGACTCGATCTGGCGCGGCGGCGAGGATGACAGCGAGATCGGAGCGGGATCGACACGCGAGCGATGGATCACCTATCGCGACGCGATGATGTATCAGCATGTGGTGGAGGCTGGTCCGCTGTTTCCGCTGAGTTCTCTGATGCTGCACGGGATCATCTACGCGCGCTTCAACAAGCAGCTGAACACCGATCCGCAGAACGATTTCCGCAATGAGGTGCGGTCGTACTTCGGAACCGGGACGCAGTGCCAGGAGATGTACATCACGCCGTCGCTGCTGAGTGAGGCGAACTGGAACGATCTGGCGGAGGCGGCGAAGTGGTCGCGCGACAATGGAAGCGTGCTCTCGGATACGCACTGGGTTGGCGGGAATCCGGCGTGGGGCGAGGTGTATGGATGGGCGGCGTGGTCGCCACGCAAAGGCATTCTCACTCTGCGGAATCCGAGCGCGCGGGAGCAAAGCATCCGGATCGATGTGGGGCAGGCGTTTGAACTACCGGCAGGCGCGGCGCGGACGTACATAGCAAGGAGCCCGTGGAAAGACGACGCGGGGAAGGCAGCGATAACGGTACGAGCGGGAGCGCCCGCGGAGTTCAGGCTGGCGCCGTTTGAGGTGCGGACGCTGGACTTCGCGCCACGGTAGTCAATCTTCCCGCAGAAGGACGAGTGGATCGAGCGCCAGCGCCCGCTGCGCGGGGATCCACGTCGCGATGAGCCCGAGAAGAGCCATGGCGACGACGACTCCTGCGAGAACGAGAGGATCGCGCGACGTGGCCTGATAAACGATGGAGGCGAGCACGCGGCTGGCGAGGATGCCGAGGATGAGTCCGGAGAGCGAGCCGAGAGCAAGGAGTTTGAGAGCGCGGCCGAGGGCGGCCTGCAGAAGTTCTTTGCGCTGGGCTCCGAGCGCGATGCGAATGCCGAGTTCGCGCAACCGGCGGCTGACCGAGTAGGCGGCCATACCGAAGATACCGCTGACCGAGAGCATGGCTCCCATCATGCCGAGAACGCCGAGAGCTACGGTGGCTACGCGCGAGGGAAAGAGAGCGATGCCGAGGTAGTTCGACCACGAATCGATATCGACGGGGAGACCCGAGTCGACATCGTGGACAGCGGCGCGCAGCGCGGGCAGAAGCTGCTGCGGATCGCGGCTGGAGCGGACGATCAGTTCGGTGACGCGAACCGGCGATTGCAGGAAGGGCAGGAACATAGCCGGCTCCTGATTCTCAGTGACGCTGAGATACTTGCCGTTTTCGAAGATGCCGACAATCTGGATACGCGTTCCATCCTGCAGCCGATAGTAGCGGCCGACGACGGCGCTGGAGCCAAACAGCTTTTCGGCGAGCGCTTCGTTGACCAGCGCGACGCGTGGTGCATTCCGGTCGTCGTGCCAGGTGAAATCGCGGCCGGCGAGCAGCGAGGTTCCGGCGGCGGCGAGATAGCCTGGGGAAATGTCGTAACGGTAAGGTACGGCAGCGGCGTTGATGGAGCGCAAATCTCTGGCGTCTTCGGTGAAGATGTGGGTGTTGGTCGCGGCTGCGTAGACCAGAGGCGGATATTGAGTGACGAGCCCAACATGTTGTACGCCGGGGACGGCTTCGAGGGCGTGGATGAGGCGCTTCTGCGCGTCAACCAGGCGATCGCCGCTGTAGCCGGATGCGATGAGATCGACATTGACGATCGTGGCGTTGCGTTGCTCGAACCCGAAGTGGCCCTGCAGAGCGCGGGCCAGACCGCGCATCGCGACGAGGGAAGAGGTGACGAGAACCGCGCAGATGGCGATCTGAACGACGAGGAGAATGTCGCGGAGCGTAACGCGGCGGCCGCGGGTGCCGGTGGATCCGGCTTTGATGACTTCATACGGATGCGCGCGAAGGACCTGGCGCAGAGGAACGAGGCCGAAGGCGAGCCCGCTGAGGAGAGCCAGGAGCGCGGCGACCAGGAAGACTCTTGCGTCGGGTGTGACGGGCAGGCGGACGGGAGCCATGGGGAAGGGCTGCCATTGGCTGAGGCGTTCCAGCAGGAAAACGCTGCCGGCCAGACCGAGAGCGCCGCCGGCGAGCGAGACCAGGATCGCCTCCGTGAGCAACTGGCGCAGGATGCGGCTGCGGCTGGACCCGAGAGCGAGGCGGAGGGCGAGTTCGCGGAAGCGGTCGGCCGCGCGCGCCGCGAAGAGACTGCCGAGGTTGGCGCAGGCGGCGAGCAGGATGAGCGCGGCGAGCAGCATCAGTCCGGCAAGGAAGGCGCGCGCGGGTCCGCCAAAGACGAAAAGGCCAGGGTGCGCAGGCGTGTAGTCGCGATGCGGGACTTCTTTTGGGTAGGCCTTTTCGAGGGAGACACCGATGCTGTTGAGGTCGGCAGCTGCCTGAGCGAGAGTGACCCCAGGTTTGAAGCGGCCGAGCATTTCAAAAACGCCTTCGGTGTTGGCGCGTGCGTCGAGGAGGTTCTTGCCGTCCACCTGCCCCTGGTTGACGATCGGCATGAAGAAGTCCGGAGCGCCGAACAGCAGAGTCCCCGCAAAGCTGCGCGGGGCGACGCCGATGACGGTGAAGGGATGGCGCCCGAGCAGGACAGTACGGCCGACGACGGTGGGGTCCTCATGGAAACGGCTGTGCCAGCAGGACCAGGAGAGCACGACGTAGGGCGCGCTGTCGGGGCCGTGCTCGTCGGCGGTGTGGAAGACGCGGCCGAGGAGCGGCTGAATGCCGATGAGGTCGAAGTAATTGCCGCTGGCGGCGTAGCCGATGGTGCCCACCGGATCGTTGCCGGTGTCGAGGGTGGTGAAGACCATCTTCCAGGCGGCGAGGCCCTGGAAGGTGTGGTTGCGATCGCGGAGGTCGCGGTAGTCGGGCAGGGAGTCGAAATGCTCGATGGCCCAGAGGCTCTGCGGCTGCGGCACGCTGAGCGGGCGCAGAATGAGTGCGTTGAGAACGCCAAAGACGACGGCGTTGGCGCCGATTGCGAGGGTCAGCGTGGCAACGGCGGCGAAAGCGAAGCCCGGTGACTTGCGCAGGACGCGCAGGGCATAACGGAGGTCAGCGAGGAAAGTGTCGAGGAAGTGTGCGCCGAGGGCTTCGTGGGTCTCTTCGCGAAATTTCTGGTAGCTGCCGAATTCGATGCGCGCGCGGCGTTCCGCTTCGGCCCGGGACAGGCCCGAACGCTCCAGGTCGTCGGCGCGGCACTGGATGTGACTGAGGAGTTCTTCGTCGATGTCGCCTGCCGTTTGTGCAGGGCGAAGGAACTTGGCGGCGACGGAGCGGAGTGAGGACCAGAACCGGAGGAACGGGTTCATGTCACACCTCTTTGGGTTGCGCGGCGAGCGCGGAAGACATGGCGGCGGCGAGTCGGTTCCAGTCTTCGGTCTCTTCGCGGAAGCGTTTGCGGCCGGCGACGGTGAGCTCGTAGAACTTGGCGCGGCGGTTGTTGTCGGAGGTGCCCCAGCTGGGTTTGAGCAGGCCCTGGCGCACGAGGCGGAAGAGGGCGGGGTAGAGCGCGCCCTGCTCGATGAGGAGAGCGCTGCCGGAAATTTGGCCGATGCGGAGGAGAATGCCATAACCGTGCAGTGGTCCCAGAGAGACCGCTTTCAGGATGAGCAGGTCGAGGGTGCCGGGGAGAATCTGGGCCTGTTCGGGCATGGTTCCTCCTAATTCAATTAGGAGAGTAGCGCGAGACTCCTAAGCTGTCAAGGAGAGGGGGACTGGCCGTCCAGGCGGACGCGCTTCGCGCCACGAAGCTGGTGTCAGGATAATGGTCACATGCGAGTGGGAGTGATCTCGGATACGCACGGATTGCTCCGGCCGGAGGCGGTGGCGGCGCTCGCCGGGGTGGAAGCTATCCTGCACGCGGGCGATGTGGGCGACGCGGAAATCCTGGAAGCGCTGCGGAAGATTGCGCCGGTCACGGCGATCCGGGGGAACATCGATCGCGACGGGCCCTGTGCGCGGCTGCCGGCGACGGAGATGGTGGAGCTGGGTGGCGTGTCTTTCTACATGCTGCACGATGTGAAGGAACTGGATCTCGATCCGGTGTCGGCGGGGTTTGCAGTGGTGGTGAGCGGGCACTCGCACAAGCCGTCGATCGAATCGCGGAAGGGTGTGCTGTTTCTGAATCCGGGAAGCGCGGGGCCGCGGCGGTTCTCTCTGCCGGTGACTGTGGCGATGGTGACGGTTGGCGAAGGAGTGCCGCGCGCGGAGATCGTGGAGTTGATGTCCTAATAGATCCAGCTGCAGTCGCGCGTGAAGTCGGTTGTATCGGAACGGACCCAGGTGTCGCCGTGTTTCTCGACGGCGAAGATACCGCCACTGCCGCAGAATCCACCGCAGTTTTTGATGACCGAAACAAGGGCGTGCGTGTGGGAGCGGTCGAAGCCAGGGATCCCCAGGAATCGCACGTGGCGGACGTTCTTATACGCGGCGCAACGGCCTGACGTCGGGTCATGCGTCTGGAGGCAGACCTGTGCCTGAACAGTGTCGGCCAGGGAGAGCACGGTGTAGCCCTGCGCGATGGTCGAACTTCTGTTCCCACAGATGGCTTTGCTGGTTGGCAGCCACGAACGCGTCGTTCATCTGGTGCTCGCTGGGCGTAGTGGGCTTGATGCAGCTGGTCCCGACCTGGGGGATATCAGTGCGGGACTCAGCGGCGAAGACCAGGGGCTCATCACTCGGGGTCTGGTAGAGCGCGGAGTAGACCTCGTAGGCATCAGCGGGAACGGGTCCGCCGCCAGGCTGATTGAGCGGACTGGTGACAGAGCGGTCATGAATAGAAGGCCGGGGAGCGCGACGTGGCGGCGCGGAATGAGGCGCACGACGAGGATAGCTACAGCAATGAGCAGAAGGGCAAGACGAACGCCGGCGCGCGGCGAAAGGCGCATGGAGACAGGTTACAGCGGCCGGGTACTGGACGCAGTGAGCAGCGGCGCGTGATCCCAGGAGCCATGAACCACGCGCCACGGTTTTGGGGGACTATTGCGAGTTGCCCAGGGTGTTCTGAATCGGGGTAATGGTCCCAAACAGGCCGTGGGCTTCGCCGTCGGATCCAGCCGTGAAGTAGAGAGTTGTGGCTGGGCCGGAGTTTCCGCCGCTGCCGAAGGAGAGTCCCCAGAGACCATCGATCGCGATGGGGTTGCTGGTTGAATCCTGCAGCAGGCCTTTGAATTCGCCCGTGGCCGGATCGTAGACGGCGACGTTGCCGGAGCCGAACTGCCCGACGAGAAGGTCATGGCTATAAATGCCGAAGTCGCCGGGCGCCATGGCCAGTGCCCAGGGAGCATTCAGCCAGCGACCGTGATCCATGCGGCGAATCAGGAAACCAAGAGGCGAGAAAACGTCGACGAATCCGAGGCCCGGGCCATCGACTTCGTCCACATCGCCGCCCTGCTTGGCGAAGGTGACGTAGAGTGCGCCGCCAATGTTCTGGATATTGAAGGGAGCATAGCCGCGCGGCATGCGGTCGTCGCGGAACAGGTGGTCGGCCTCACGGACGTGGTGGAACGAAGAGTCATAGACGCGAACGTTGCCTTTGCGGAAGTCGGCAACGTACAGGAAGGTATTGTTGCCATAGTGGGGGATGTCGATGGTGGCGAGGGCGGCTCCTTTGAAAACGGAGGCGCCCTTGGTGTTGTCCATGATGACCGCGCTGGCGCCGCCGTTCCAGCCGGAGACGGTACCGTCTTCGGTGACGAACATGAAGACGGCCGGCTTGCCGTTGGGGAGTACGAATCCGGTGCCGCCGTTGTAGACGGTCCCGGTGGGCGTGCCCGTAGCGCTGGCGTTTGGATCGCCGGTGGGAACGGTGACGACAAGGGCCGCGGCGGTGCCGGTTCCGGTGTAGAGGGTAGAGAGGCCGGTGCCATTGTCGGAGATCCACCAGGGGCTGGTGGAGCTGCGGGACATCCCCCAGGGATTGACGAGGTTAGCGTCGGTGGCGGGGGCGACACCGGACTGATCGGACACCAGACCGGTGACCTGATACTGCTGCGCCTGGGATAGCGGCGCCGAGACGCCGAGAGCGAGGACAAGAGCCGCGAGGAGCGGGGCAGATTTGTGTTGCATGGGTTCCTCCAAGGCAGGCGAAGAGAGGGGATTGCGCTGCCAGAGGAACACTAGGCGCGCCGCACGGCAACGTTGTCAGAACATTGTCATTCGATTGTCAGCCATGGCGGGTCAGCCCGGTTGCGGGCCGCGCGATGCGAAGTGTGAATCTCCCTGCGCAGCGGTGCGCGATCATGGGCCGGCCAGCGGTGCGCAGGTGCTGTGCTCGGACATCCACTTTGCCGGAGGATCGGGGCTGGCCACGTTGACGGCTTTCTGAACGTCTTTGACATTGACCGGCTGCTGGAAGCTATAAACATTGCCGGCGCAGACGAGGTCCCCTTCGAAGCCGAAGACCGAGTAGGTGTCGACGGCGCCGCCGCCGAAGGAGGTTTTGCTGCCAAAGATGTTGCTCTGTTTGGTGACGGAGCCGCCGGACTCAAGGGCCTTCACCCAGAGCAGGTTGTGCCACGGGCTGTTGGGGTCGGGGGCCCCGGTGGCGGAAAAACCGATTTTCCTCGCCAGCTCATCGGCCGCGAGAACGGAAGCGAAGTGGGAAGGCGGCGCGCTGGGTGTGCCCTCGGTCTGGGCGCCGGAATCGACGTTGGCGTTGTTGTTGGCTGCGGATTTGGGAGCGGCGGCAAAGGCTTCCTTGAGGAAGGACTGAATGCCGGCGAGGACAGCATCGATTTCGAGGGACTGCGGGGAGTTGGGGGGATGTCCGGCTTTGGCGTCGCTGCACTTGTCGGTTGCATCGAGGACGCTTTGCAGGTTCTGCATGTAGGGCGAGTGGGCGTAGTCGATGGCGCCGAGGGCGTAGGGGTTATAGATCTCGGGCATGAGAACCTGCACGTTGAGCGAGCGAAGCTGGCGCGCGACTTCGTTCATGAGCGCTGGATCCTCAACCGTACCGACGACCGACGTGACGGACTGAGTGCTGCTGAACATGCCCATCACCTGACCCGCGATCGACGCTGCTTCGGTGGGGTCGGAGAGGGCGCCGAGGGCGCTCCCGAGCAGCCCTCGCGAGCGCATGTGCTGGGGCGGTTGGTGGCCTTCTTCGCCGGCTTTTTCCGGAGCCGCGCCGCAGGTTTGATTTGCGTGAGCGACGAGGCCCTGCATGGTGGCCATGTCGGCGCGCCAGTTCTGAAAATCGGTGAGCAGGGTGCTGCCGGAGGAGATGACGACGATGCCGGGGCGGGAGGAAGCGCCGCTGATGGCGCAGGGGGCATGCGAACCGGCGGGCGCGTCGCTGACTTCGCCGTGGAAGAGATACTGCGCGGTGTCGCAGGCAATCACGGCGCTGTTGTGCTCGACCGCCTTGTAGGTGAACATCTCGGTTTCGATGGCGAAGGCGCGGTCGGAACTGGAGCCGCCGCTGGAAGAGCTGCCGCCGGAAGAGGACGAGCCCGAGGATGAACTGCCGCCGCTCTTGCTTTTGCTCTGGCCGTGGAGGGACGCGCAGCAAAGGCTGAGCACACTAAGGATGATCACCGCGATACGCGCCGGATGAATGGTCATGGGACGGTCCTCCTGCTGCTTCCCTGGGGAGAGGGAGGCTGGTTAGTCCGAGGCAATGGGGGTAGCCGTGACGGGAGCATACCACGGGGATAGCTGAGGAAGCGGTCAGCTATGAACCGGTCGGATGAGAACCGGTCAGCCAAAAAGCGGGCAGCGGAAAGCAGTTCGTGCCGAATATGCTTTTTCCCGTTGCGACACGCTCTTCCCGTTTCCGGACTGCGATCGATTTCGAAGCCGCAATTCTGTTCCACACGCCAGGCTCCGCCGATTTCCTGAGTACACGGAGGCCTGTGTCCCGATGAAGATTCCATTTCCACCGACAATGTTTCTGCGTTTTGGTTGTGGCGTGCTGCTTATGGTGATCGCGTGTCACGGGCAGGCCATCCCCGGTTCGCATGCCTCCAGCGCGCAGGCTGAACCCAGCGCCGCAGCCGATGCGAGTTGCCGCCGTGCGCGTGAAAACGCAGGCGCCGCCACAAACCACCGAGCCGGGGGCGCCGTCGGTCGTCGAGCGGGAAGCGTCGAAGACGGTGAATGAGGCGCTGACGCCGATCCGGGTGTTCCCGATCGGAGGCGTGAAGCGGGGCGACGGCCATGCAGCGTTCATGGCGGATGGCGTGGGGATCACGCCGTATGGATTCGTGAAGGTGACGGCGATCGAGGACAGCTCGTCGCCGAGCGGCGACGATTTTCCTCTGCCGGGATTTTTGGCTGCGAGCGGTCCGGACGGATCGCCGGAGTTTCATATCAAGGCGCGCAGCAGCCGTGTGGGCATGAACTTCGAGGCGTACGACGGCAATCAGAAGTGGTCGATCACGGGCAAGATCGAAGCCGACTTCGAGGGCAACTTCAACCGCTCCGACAACCGCAACCTCTCCTCGGTGCGGTCCGAGCAATCCCTCGCTGCGGCTGGCATGGGGCCGGCTGGATTATCACTTTGACGCCAGCGATACGTTCTCTGCGGTCTTCGGACAGGACTGGACGATCTACGGATCGTCGACCCTGCCGAACATCGTGGAAACGACGGGGCTGGGGATCGGATTCGGGTCGCTCTACGAGCGCGATCCGCAGATGCGGGTGGGATTCACGCATAAGCAGGGCGGGTTTCAGGTGATGCCGGAGTTTGCCATCGATCTGCCGGGCTCGGGATTGCCGCCAAGCGCGGCGAATATTTCAAGCCAGCTGGGCTACGGGGAACGGCAGGGGCCGGATTCGAACCGGCCTGAAGTTCAGGGGCGGATCGCAGGGCAGTGGCAACTGGACCACGCGCGCGGGGTGCCGGCGGCGCAAATCATCTTCAGCGGTTTCGATGGAAGGCGTACGGCGACTTTGCTGCCCACCGCGATTCCGGCCGCGTATCAGGCGACTTTTCCCGCCGGCGCGGATGCGAGCAGCCGGCAGGATGGCTGGGATGCCGAATGGCAACTGCCCACGCGGTGGTTCACCCTGATCGGGAAGGTGTACGGAGGCGGCGATCTGCGGTGGTTCTTTGCCGGGCAGCTCTACTCGTATTTCAACGACACGGCAGGCCTGACCAACACAGTAACGGTGGCTTCGTCGGACGGCGCGTCGAATGTGGTGCTGGGGACGAAGGCGGGCGGAGAGCAGATCGTGGCGCCGGAGCGTCCGGTGCGGGCCAATGGCGGATTCGTACAGCTGGGACTTCCGCTGTCGCGGATCTTCGGGGCGAATCCAGCGGGGCGCAACGCGGGCTGGTCGCTGTACGGCCTGTTCAGCGAGGACCAGGCGAAGACGCGGGACATCGACCGCTGTGCGGGCAATCGCCGGGAAGGCACCATGGCGGTGGGGACGCTCAACTACCGGCTGAATAAGTGGGTGTCGTTCTCGTACGAGCAGTCGCTGTACACGACGCACGCCAATCCGGAGCAGGCTCTGCCGTTGTTCCGGGGTGTGCCGGCGCGGGAGTGGAACGATGTGCGGGAAGAGGGCGGTCCGGTGTTCTCGTTCTGACTCGACGAGGAGAGTGACGCAAAGTTCGAGCAGCTATTCAATCGGGGAGGGGACGCGTCGTCGCAGTAATGCGGCGGCGCGTCTTTGTTTATTTTGCCAGGACCAGCTGGCCGGTGTGGAACGAGAGGTGGTTCGTGCGACTGAGGACCACGGCGAGGCGGTTGCGGGTGGGGTCCGCCGCGAAGTCCTCGTCGGAGACGGCGGTGTGCTTGTGCAGCCAGTCCTGCGGTGAATAGCGGTCGAAGGTGGAGCTCAGGCGGGAATTGACCTCGCTCCATGCGCGGCGAAGTTCGGCGACGGAGACGGTATCGCTTTGGGCGCCGTCCGGATGGCTGATGAAAGCTTCGTCGAGTTCTGGGTGGAGGCGGTCGCTGACGCCCAGCATGGGCAACAGGCGATCGTGCACAGCGGCGAGATGGCCGAGGAGATAGTAGAGGCGATTGCGTCCTGGGGCGACGCGCTTCTGGAAGTCGTTATCGGTGAGGGCGGCGAGGCCTTTATCGAATTGGCCGAGGACCTGCTTCCAGGATTTCAGCGCGGCAGTGGCGAGAAGTTCTTCGTTGGTCATTCGGGATCCGGGGTTTGGGATTGAGCTACGGTGCTTTGGATGTGGGCTGGGGCGGCGGGATGCGTTTTTTAAGCAAAGAGGCCGCAAAGAACAGAAGAAGAAAGCCGGCCGACCCTTCAGTACCTGCAAGTCGGTAACCGCCAGAAGAGTGGCACTAAAATTCTGCGTCCGGGAGCGCGGGGGCGAGCGTATACCAGGATGAAGGCAGGGTGTACACCTGAGAACCGGTTTCATGTGGAGTTCGATGGCTCGCATTGACATCATGAGCCCCGCTTCGGAGGCGGGTCTCATCCGTGGCATGGTCAGGATTCGGTGTTTATGAAACCGGTTCTCCAAGCTCCGGAGCAGCCCTTTCAAGCATTGATGCTCGAGCACCAGTCGATGGTGTTCAGCATTGCCCTGCGCATCCTGGGCGATCGCTTTCTCGCGGAAGAGACGGCGCAGGATGTGTTCGTCGAGCTGCATGCCAAGCTCGGCGACTTGCAGGGGGACGACCACATCGTCCACTGGCTGCGACGGGTGACGGTCCATCGCGCGATTGACCGGATCCGCCAGAGGGAGCGACGGCATGAAGAGGTGATGGACCCTGCGGAACTACCGGAGCTGGCGGTTGAGGCCGCGCCGGGAGATCCGCTGCTGAGCCGGCAGATCCGGCAGTTGGTGGGATCGCTGCCCGTGATTCAACGCACAGTGATCGCACTGCGGTACCAGGAAGATATGTCGGTAGAGGAGATTGGGGAAGCGCTGGGCATGCCGGCGGCGACGGTGAAGAGTCACCTGAGGCGCACACTGCAGCTGCTGCGCGAAAAGATGACGCGGGTTCTGCATTAGAGGCGTGCAGGAATAGCGGGTCAGCGAGGTTGAGCGATGATGGAGCACGATCAGGATCTGGAACAGGCGTTGTACACGGCATTTGCGCGGGAAGCCGCGCCCGCGACGCTGATGGCCGGCGTCGAGGATCGGCTGGCGAATTCCGGCCTGGCGTCGATGCAGCCGGTGCTGGCTGGCGGACCGGTTTTCATTCCCACCTTTGCCGGGCTGGAGATTCGGACGCAGTCGCGGTGGACGAGCCTGCTGTCCGTAGGGACGCATGGCCTGATCTGCGCGATCCTGCTGCTGTTTGCGCTGGCCCAATGGCACACGCGGCAGCTGCAGAAGAAGATGATGGCGACTGCGGTGGACGTGACGCCGTTCGTGCCCGCGGCAAACATGAAGGACGTGATGGGCGGCGGTGGTGGCGGCGGGAACCATGAGCTGCTGGAGGCGTCAAAGGGCAAGCTGCCGGAGTTTGCGAAAAAGCAGATTGTGCCGCCACAAATCCTGCGGCTGGATAACCCCAAGCTGGCCGTGGAGCCGACCGTGGTGATGCCGCAGATCAAGCTGCCGGACAACTCGAGCATGCCGGATTTGGGGATTCCGCAGTCGCCGCAAGTGGCGTTTGCCTCGCAGGGCTCGGGTTCCGGATCGGGTTTCGGGTCAGGCTCGGGCGGCGGGCTGGGGTCGGGCAGAGGCAACGGTATCGGGCCGGGTGAGGGTGGCGGATACGGCGGCGGGATTTATCACGTGGGCGGAGGGGTCTCGAATCCCACGCTGATCTATGCTCCCGATCCGGAGTTCTCCGATGAAGCGCGGCGGGCCAAGTACCAGGGCGTGTGCGTGGTCGGCCTGATCGTGGACGCCACGGGGAATCCGCAGCATGTGCAGATTGTGCGAGCGCTGGGGATGGGCCTCGACGAGAAGGCGATGGAGGCGGTGCGGCAATATAAGTTCAAGCCGGCACAGTTCAAGGGGAAGAACGTGGCGGTGGAAGTGAACATCGAGGTGAACTTCAGAATCTACTGATTCAGGGCGCCGGACACAGGGGTGTGCTAGAGTTTCGGCATCCTTCGCTCCCCAGGAGTGAACGTCAACCCCATGGAACGTCGATCCACAAAGACAGGGCTAATCTGTTGCGCGGTCATTGCAGTTGGATTCATGATGCCGCCGCGGACGGTGGCCGGTGCGGGGTCCGATACAGCGCAGTCCGCCAAATGGAACAAGCAGGCAGCGGCTAAATTCCTGGACGATCGCGAGATCTGGTGGCAGGCGTGGCCCCGCGCGCAGAAGGATCATGGAACGCTGTGCATCTCATGCCACACGGTGGTGCCCTATGCGATGGCGCGGCCGGAATTGCGGCGCGATTTGGGCGATGCGGCGATCGCGGCTCCGGAACAAGTCATGCTCATGAGCGTGGAGAAGCGCGTGTTCGACTGGTGGGCGATGGTTCCGTTTTACTCCGATGAGAAATATGGGAAGGGGAAGACGGCGGAATCGCATGCCACCGAGGCGGTACTGAATGTGGTGATTCTGGCGAGCTCCGACGCAGCGCAGGGCGAGCTGTGGCCCATCACGCGAAAGGCGTTTGGTGAGGCCTGGGATTTGCAGGAGACAGACGGGCCGCTGGCGGGTGCGTGGAAATGGCAGGACTTTCACCTTGGTCCGTGGGAGTCGGCGGAGTCGGGGTACCAGGGCGCGGCGCTGCTGATGGTGGAGGCGGTGAACCTGCCGGGAGGATTTGCGCAGGAACCGAGGGCGCGCGAGCATCTGGATCGGCTGCGGGAGTATTTGCGCCGGAATTATGCGGCGCAGCCGATGGTGAATCAGCTCTATGTGCTGTGGGCATCCGCGAAGGAGCCGGAACTGCTGACCATGGCACAGCAAGAAGCGCTGGTGCAGGCGTTGCGTGGCGTGCAGCAGCAGGATGGCGGGTTCCGGACAGCAGCGCTCGATGCGCGGGAGCGAGTGGATCACACGCCGCAGCCAACGGCCAGCGACGGCTATGCGACCGGGCTGGTGGCGCTGGTGCTGGAGACGGTGGGGACATCGCGCAACGATGCAATTCTGCGACGGAGTCTGGACTGGCTCGCGCAGCATCAGCAGAGCAATGGCGCGTGGACGGCGGCGTCGCTGAACAAGGAGCGCGATCCGAAGAGCGATCCGGCGCTGTTCATGACGGATGCGGCGACAGCCTACGCGGTAATGGCGCTGGAAGGGCAGCGGTAGCGGATCGCGCGCTGCTGGATAATGACGTCATGCGGACAGCGGTGGATGTGGGGCAGCTTGTGTTGCGGCCGTTGACGGCTGACGATGCCGCAGCGGTTGCGGAGCTGAGCGAGCAGCTCGGGTATCCGGAATCGCGGAGTAACTGCAAAAGCGCATCGAAAAGATCGCGCAGTCGGAGGACCGCGTCGCGCTGGCGGCAGTGCGCGATAGAGAGCTGGTGGGGTGGATTGACGCGGCGGTGGAGCGGCATCTGCAGGCCGAGGACACCGTGGTGATTGGCGGGCTGGTGGTGCGGGAGACGGCACGCGGATGCGGCGTGGGCAAGCGGCTGTGTGAGGCGGTGGAACACTGGGCGCGGCAGCGCGGATTCCGCCGCGTACGCGTGCGGTCGCAGATCAAACGCGAGGATGCGCACCGGTTCTATCTGCGGGATGGATATCGGCAGGTAAAGACGTCGCTGGTGTTGGAAAAGGAGCTGGAGTGAGTTTTTGTTGGCCGGCGTTGAAGACGGCGAGAGTGCCGAGATCCGGGTGCTGCACTTCGGCCCAATTGTCTCCACCTTTTCCGGCTGGGTAGGGCCGACTGATGCGGTCCGCGTGATTGCTTTTCGACCAGGTAAACCGTAACCTTAAAGCAGTCCCCACGGCGAAGGACCCCATCCCATGCTCATTACCCTGCTCGATCTGGAACGCGAGCCGGTTCGTTTTGACCTGAAGTTTTCTCCGGGCACGATCGATTACGGAGAGGAAGCGACGCAGACCTCGGACCTGGCGGTTGCCGGGCAGGCGGAGCTGATCAAAGAACATCGCGGGCCGAAGGAAGTGGTGCCGGATATTCGCGTGCGCGCGAAGTGGTCCGGGACCTTCGAGGCTCCGTGCGCGCGGTGCCTGGAGCCGGTACGGCATGAGCTGAACGGCGATTTCGATCTGCTGTTTCGACCCCTGGGTGTCGACGCGGGTCCGCCGGAACGCGCCCTGGTCGTGCCCGAGACTGAAATCGGGTATTATCAGGAAGGCGGTCTGACGCTGGAGGATGTTCTGCGGGAGCAGGTGCTGTTAAGTCTCCCGGCTAGAACGCTTTGCAGCGCGGACTGCAAGGGTCTTTGCCCCCGCTGCGGACGCAATCTGAATGAGGGAGCCTGTAACTGCGAGGCCCCGCCGGCCGACGGTCGATGGTCGGCGCTTTCCGATTTGCGCAGCCGGCTGAGCCCGGAGTCGAAAGAGACGCATTAGGACCAAAGCTGAAGTTTTTTGCCCGGACAAGGTCTGAAGCCGGGAGTGAAAGGAATCTGCAATGCCGAATCCAAAGCGGCGCCACTCGAAGGCCCGCACGTCAAAACGGCGCGCGCATGACGCGCTGACTTCCCCATCTCTCTCGGAGTGTCCGAACTGCCATGAGCGGAAGCTTCCGCATCGTGCCTGCCCCAAGTGCGGCTACTACAAGGGGCGCGAAGTTCTGGAAGTGAAGGAAGCCAAGTAACGCCGGCATCGATGCTCATCGACATCGCTCTCGACGCCATGGGCTCGGACAAAGCTCCGGAGCCCGAGATACGAGGCGCGATCCTGGCCGCTCGCAATCTGCCGGTACGCGTACACCTGGTGGGACCGGAACCGCTGCTGCGCGAACATCTGGATGGCGTGTTCGGGGCGCGTCGCCTGGCAATTACCATCGTCCACGCCGATGAACACATCAGCATGGACGAGAAGGCGGCGCAGGCGGTGCGGACCAAGCGCAACAGCTCAATGCGCATCGGGCTGAAGATGGTGAAGGAGAAGCGCGCGGCGGGATTTTTTACCGCGGGCAATACCGGCGCGGGCATGGCGACGGCGAAGATGACGCTGGGCGCGCTGCCGGGCGTGGATCGGCCGGCGCTGGCCATTGTGGTGCCGACGCTGTCGGGGTCGCCGTGCATTCTGCTGGATGTGGGCGCGAACGTTGACTGCAAACCGCAAAATCTCGAACAGTTCGCGGTAATGGGCGAGCTCTACGCGCGCAGTGTGCTGCGGATTCCCAAGCCGCGGGTGGGGATTTTGTCGGTTGGCGAAGAAGAGGGCAAGGGCAACGATCTGACGCGCGAGGCGACGCTGCTGGTGCGCAAGCTGCCCATCAATTTCATCGGGAACGTCGAGGGCCGCGATATTTATAACGGCAACTGTGACGTAATCGTGTGCGATGGGTTTGTGGGGAACGTCGCGCTGAAGACGTCAGAGGGGCTGAGCCGGCTGGTGCGCGAGATGCTGAAGGCGTCGCTGACGCAGACGGTGACGGCGCAGGTGGGTGCGCTGCTGTCGCGGCGGGCGTTCAATGCGTTCCGCAGAAGGCTCGATCCGTCGGAGTATGGCGGAGCGCCGTTGCTGGGTGTGCGCGGGGTCGCGATTATCGGGCACGGGTCATCGAATGACCGCGCGATTATGAACGGAATTAGGGTGGCGTCGGAATATGCGCAGGCGGGCGTGAATGACCGGTTGGAGCGGGAGTTTGCGGCCCGGCCGGCGACGCAGACGGACGACCAGGATCTGCAGCTGCCGATTCAGTGAGGACTGGCCGTCCAGGCAGACGGCGCTTGCGCGCCAGGACGCAAAACTCAGGACGCAACAAGCATGGCCGGGCGAATAACCGTCCATCGGCCTGAAACTTCCCAACCGCCACCAAACAGCCCTTACCGGGGCGGGATTTTCAAATCCGGGCAAGAACCTGCCGAACGGGAGTTCCCAACGCAGCCTCAATGACGCGTTCATCTTCGGCGGACATGAAAACTGCCGGGTCAGGATTCCAGAGTTCGATGGACCACGAGGAAAAGGCCATCGGAAACTCATATTGGAGATCATTCAAGTCAACTTTTGCGCCGCAGCAGGGCGCGACAACCATTCGATCCTGAAATCGGGTTTGGCGATAGCTGTCGTTCATCCACCGAGACCAGTGTTCCCCCACGTCTGCCCGGCAAACCGGACAAATAGTTCGCTCATGGTTCTCGCCACAGTCGATAAACGCGATGCCGTCCTGCATCTTCGCCTCAAGTGAATCGTGGCGGGGAATCATGGCTCTGAGAAGGTGCTCCACTGCCTTCTCGGCTTCTTGAGAAGGACGGAAGAGCGGGTCCCGCCGGCACGATTTTGAGAATGTTGTCTGACATGCGGCGAGAAGAAAGTGTAACGGAACCCACTCGGATTACGAAGCTGCCGTGTACACCGGCTATCAGGAAGTTTATGCCCTGAACACAGTCAACCTTTCGCAGTCGTAAAGGTTCGCGAGGGCTTCCGGTCGAGGTTGGGCAGGAATCCTGTAAGCAGGCCGATAGCGGGAAGCCAGGCACAAATCTTATAGACGAAGAAAATGCTGGTCAGGTCGGCGACCTTGCCCAACACTGCCGCGCCGATGCCGCCCATCCCAAAGGCGAGCCCGAAGAAGATCCCGGAGACGAGGCCAACACGACCTGGCATCAGGTCCTGCGCGTAAACGACGATGGCCGAAAACGCCGATGCGATTACGAAACCAATGATCGCCGAGAGGATGCCGGTCCAGAACAAACTGGCGTGCGGCAGCAGGAGCGTGAAGGGAAGCACGCCGAGGATCGAACCCCAGATCACGTACTTGGGTCCGATACGGTCGCCGATGGGGCCGCCGAAGAACGTGCCCGCGGCCGCCGATCCCAGAAAGACAAACAGATGTAACTGCGAACTGCGCACCGAGACATCGAACCGGCTGAGCAAATAGAACGTGTAGTAGCTCGTGAGGCTGGCGAGATAGAAATATTTCGAGAAGATGAGTGCGGCCAGAATTGCGAGAGCGCGAAAGACCGTGCGGCGCGGAAGGGGGTGGCGCGGTTCCACATGGATGTGTGCGGGAGTGGCTCGCGAGAGATGATGCGACCGCCATTGGCCGACGCGATAGAGGATGTAGATTCCGGCCGCTGCTGCGATGGCGAACCACGCGACGCCGTGCTGGCCCTGCGGCAATACGATGAAAGCCGCGAGCAGCGGGCCGATGGCGCTGCCAGTATTTCCTCCCACCTGAAAGAACGACTGCGCGAAACCGTGCCGGCCACCGGAGGCGATGCGGGCGATGCGTGACGATTCGGGATGGAAGATGGCGGAGCCGGCGCCGACGATCGCAGCCGCGACAAGCAACAGGCCGAAGGTGGGCGCGACGGCGAGCATCCCGATGCCGGCCAGGGTGAAGCACATGCCCACCGCGAGCGCGTAGGGCACCGGACGGCGATCCGTGTAAAGGCCGATGAAGGGCTGCAGGCAGCTGGCGACAAGTTGATACGTCAACGAAAGCAGCCCCACCTGGCTGAAGTTGAGGCGAAAGGAACTCTTCAGGATCGGATAGATGGAGGGCAGCAGAGACTGCACCATGTCATTGAGCAGATGACAGAGGGTGACTGCGACGAGGATGCGAAACGCGCTGGTCGCCGCTGCGGAGGGCAGAGGCACCGGCGTTTCAGTGTCACGCGAGGGCGTTGCAGGAGTCGGGGAAACCGTCGTCATAGTGGGGATGGCGATGGGTCATTCCCATGGTAAATGGCCTGGAGCTTCATAACGCGTTCAGGCGATGCTGGATCGGGCGCTGCGGATGATCGCTTCGATGCTCTTCTCCACATCATCGTCGGTCGTTGACCAGTTGCTGACGCTGATGCGCATGGCGGTGCGACCCTTCCAGACGGTGCCACTGCACCAGCAGATGCCGTCCTGCTGAATGGCGGCGATGCTGGCCTGGGTTTGTTCCGGCGTCCCAAACGAGACAAGAACCTGATTGAGAACGACGTCGCTGAGGACCTCGAAGCCGGCGGCGTCGAGGGCTTCGCCAAACCGGCGGGCCTGGCGGCAGTTGCGCTCGATCATCTCCGCGAGGCCGCGGCGACCGAGGGATTTCAGAGCCGCGTAAATGGGAATAGCGCGGGCGCGACGGGATTCTTCCGGAACAAATTCGTGAGGATCGCGCTCGGTGCTGGTGGCCACGATATACGCGGCGGCGAGCGACATGGCGCTGCGGTGCGCGGCTTCGTCAGCGCAGAAGATGACCCCGCAGTCGTAGGGGACGTTGAGCCATTTGTGCGCATCGGTGGCGACGGAATCGGCGCGCTCGATGCCGCGGACGAGGTGGGCGTGTTGCGGTGAGGCGGCAGCCCAGAGTCCAAAGGCGCCGTCCACGTGGAGCCAGGCGCCGCGTTCTTTCGCTGCATCGGCAATAGCAGGAAGCGGATCGAAGGCTCCCGTGTTGACGTTGCCGGCCTGGGCGCAAACGATCGAGGGTCCTGAAGTTTCGCCCAGAGCGGCGGCAAGCGCGTCGGCGCGCATGCGGCCCTGCTCGTCGGCCGGGATTTTGTGCACGCGGGCGGCGCCGAGGCCGAGCAGGCGGAGCGCGATGAAGATGGTGTAGTGCGATTCTTCGTTGACGTAAACCTGGACGGGCGGCGCGTCGAAGAGGCCGTCGGCTTCGACATCCCAGCCGGCTTTGCGCAGAACGCTGTGGCGCGCGCACGCGAGCGACGTGAAATTGGCCATGTGGCCGCCGGTGACGAAGCCGAAGCTTGTCGTTGCAGGAAGCCCTGCGATTTCGCGAAGCCAGGAGCCGGTGATCTGCTCGACGATCGAGGCAAGGGGCGAGAGCGCGAAGATACCGGCGTTCTGATCCCACGTGGAGACCAGCCAGTCGGCGGCGAGCGCTGCGGGGAGACGTGCCGCCGACGACGAAGCCAAAGTAGCGGGGTCCGGCGGAAGCAACAGTGCCAGTGGCGCCGGCGTCGGCGAGAGCATCGATGACGGTTGCGGGAGACGTGCCTTCTTCAGGCAGTGGGCCGCCGAGGATTTCGCGCAGTTGATCGGAGGAGGCGGTGGCACGGACAGGGCGTGTGGGGAGGTTTTCAAACGCAGGAGCGGGCATGCCGGGGGACGAGGTCGAGCAGTTCGGGGATGTTCTCGTACATGGCGACTATCTTCACCGGGCGGAGCGCCGCTGGCAACGGGAGATCAGCGAACGGCGAAGGCTACTTCCTGAGCGGGCGACGCGCTTTTCGACTTCCGCCCATGTTTCGCGGGGTCTGCCATCCTCCGAGTTCGAGAGCGACGGTCTTGCATCCGTCGCGCAACCGATCGGCGACGTCGCGGCGCGCGAGGGCACGGGCCACGACCATCCCGCCAACGCAAAGCGCGGCGATGGCCTCGGCTTTTGCCTGAGCCCGACGGCCCTTGCCCTGGACGCCACGAGCGAGGACGGCAACCATAGCGAGAAAGACGGTCTCAAACGCTTTTTTCGCCGGGTCGCCGGCGCGGGTTACATCGGTGGGTAGCGCGACCATGGGGCATGAGTTCTCAACATCGTCGAAGTGCTGGCGGGAAAGATAGGCGCGGACGACCTGGGGTCCGGCTTGTTGCGAGGCGAGATCGACCTTCACACCTTCCCAGCAGTTTTTCCATTCGGGATCGGTGAAGAAGCAACCGAGAACCTCGGCGTAGAGATCGCTCTTGCTGGAGAAGTAGCTGTAGAAGCCGCCGCGCGTGAGACCGGCGCCACCCATGATCTGATCGAGCGAGACGTTATCGAATCCGTGACGATTGAAGAGGCGGCGGGCGCTGGAGACGATTCTGCCTCTGACCTGGGCGCGGTGTCCGGCGGGATAGGGCATCTTGTCCTCCTGAGTTGAGCGGCCAGTATGCGGAATGCGGCCGTCGGCCGTCCAGCAAAATATGATCTTGAACATAGTTTGGGCCTGTGGTTCCATGCCTTGAGTGTTGAGGGAGGTCTTCCGATGGGCAGCGGGACACAGAAACTTACGCGGCGGGGTTTTGCGGGTGGACTGGTGGCCGGTCTGGTGATGGGCTCACGCGCGAAGGCCACCGGGCAGAGCATGCAGGAGATTCAGGCGCGCGCGCCTGGCGATACGCGCACTTCGCTGCACCAGGAGATTGCGCTGGCGGCGACCTCTGCGCGCATTGAAGCGGCGCTTCTGGATGCGAAGCAGTTCGCCGCATTCACCGGGCTGGCCGCGACGATCGACGCGCGCGAAGGTGGGGCGTTCTCATTGTTTGGTGGAATGATTGTTGGGCGCACCGTCGAGCTCGTCTCGGGCAAGCGAATTGTGCAGGCGTGGCGTCCCGCGGAATGGGAGCCGGGCTTCTATTCGGTTGTGAGATTTGAATTCCAGGCGAAGGGAAGCGGAACCATGGTCGTGCTCGATCACACCGGGTTTCCGCCGGGCGACTTTGCGCACCTGAGTTCGGGATGGCAGGAGCACTACTGGGAGCCGCTGAAGAAACTCTTCGGCTGAGCGCCGGCTATTTTTCCAGCAACGCGCGTGCCGCCCAGAGAGCCGGGGCCTGGCCGTGGAAGTCGCCGGTGCGCCGCGGGCGGGCGAGGTAGTAGTCGAGGCTGTCTTTCTTGTTGGTGCCGGCGCAGACGTTGGTGACGTCGGCGTTCTGATCGACGAACCCGGCGAGTCCGATCCAGCCCTTGCGCGCGGCAGGGCCGTAGGTTTCTTCGTCGAGCCAGCCGTGGCGGACGCCTTCGATGAGGGCGAAGGTGAACATGCCGGTGGAAGACGTTTCCTCCCAGGCCTCCGGGTGGTCGATGAGCTGGCGCCACATGCCGTCGGGGTTCTGATTCTTGACCAGCTCGGCCATCATCTTTTTGTAGCCCGCGAGGATTTCGGCGCGCTGCGGATGATCGTTGGGGAGCGAGAGGAGCATCTCGGTCATGCCGACGGCGACCCAGCCGTCGCCGCGGCCCCAGAAGAAGGGAACATCGGGCGCGTGATAGAAGAGGCCGTTGGGCTGCTGGAGCTTGCGCAGGTAGGCGACCATCTCGTTGGCGTCGCGGTCGAGATATTTGCGATCGTCGGTGGCGCGGTACGCCTCGAGCTGCAGGATGGTGAGCATGAACATGTCATCGATCCAGAAGCGGGTCTCGCCGGAGAGGCCGTCGGGCGTGGGGTGCTCCCACTGGCGATCGGCGAAGCGAAGGCCGGCTTGCTGCGCGGCGTGGTCCTTCGTCTCGAT
This sequence comes from uncultured Acidobacteriaceae bacterium, assembly GCA_963702285.1. Lineage (GTDB taxonomy): Bacteria > Acidobacteriota > Terriglobia > Terriglobales > Acidobacteriaceae > Palsa-343. Next base: position 30,126 of record CAVPCB010000033.1, read on the forward strand.
GGAGATTTGCAGAGGAATGACGCCGAAGATTTCGTAGTCAACGTGCTCGCGGTCGGGGATGAGACTCGCGAACTGCGGGCTTAGCAGCGCGGTGTAGCGGTTCTGGAGTTCAGATTCGAGCGCAGTGTTGCCGGTGGCCTCAGCATATTTGAGAGCGCCGTACCACGCGCAGACTTCCGGGTAGACGATCGGCGTCATGTGCGGACTGGAGAGAAAATGCAGCGCGACGCGGTCGCCAATCGAGTGCGGGTCGGCGTTCTCGGGCCAGTTCTGGAAATATTTGTCCTGCGCCTGGGCGGCGGTGGCGGCGAGAACAGCGATTGCGAGGCAGGTGATGGCGAAAACGCGCAGGCGCATTGAGATTCCTCCAGAGTTCAGGCGGCGTACCGAGGGCGGGGCCGGCTGAGGACCGAGCCAGTATAAGCAGCGGAGCCAGGCGATGGGCGTGCCGCGGAGGCCGTCGTCCCACAGTGCGGTAATGCGGGTGGTGACGTGGCGATTGGGTTCGCCTGCGAAGGGTGCGAGCTTCGGGCGGATCGAGGTCACCTGCGAATGCCCTTGACGGCGAGGGCTCGTATCTTCAGCGTCACAGGTCCCCGAGGATTCATGGTCGAGAGGAACGAAGACTCGAGGCGGCTGCGCTGCTCATCGGTCAACAGGGCCAGGTATTCGAACGTGGAACCCTGACGTCCGTCGAATGCGTGCCAGTAGGCCTCGCGAGAAGGGAACTCACCGGTGCCGTCGAGGGCGCAGGTCTCAACTTCGGCGCAGCCGGCAGCCGCGAAGGCTTCCTGGAGCTTTTGCTGGATGCAGATGATGGCTTTGCGGCCGGGGTCATACGCGGCGGCCCGTGGGTCGACGCTGAGCGCAGCGTCCCAGAAGCGGCGCGCGAATTCGTACCCGCCGGCATAGTCCCAGACATAGGCGGCGATCGTTCCCCCTGGGCGAACCACGCGGTGCTGCTCGGCGAGCGCGCGGTTGAACGCGATGAAATTGAGGGCGAGCCCCGAGACGGCGATGTCGAAGCTGGTGGAGGAAAAGGGCAGAACGGTTGCATCGCCGGCAACGAAGTGAACACGAGGATTCGCGCAGCTCTCTTCGGCCGAAATCAGGTAGGCGGCGGAGGAATCGAGTCCGATGACGTCGGCGGGATCGCAGTGCGCATGAATCGCGGACGTCAGGGCGCCCGTTCCGCAGGCGACATCGAGCCACTTGCCTCCTGCCGGGACTGCGAGCCATGCGAGAAATCGGGGAGCGAGAGCGCGGCTCCAATGCCCGACATATTCTTCATAGCCGACCGCGTCATTCCACATGAGTGCACCTCATCCTGACGAAGGAGTGAATATAAGAACGATCGGAGATGATCCTGGGACAAAGGCCGATGTGCAGAGCGCGGAAGAGGGTGGCATCGGCTTCGTCACGCCCGGACGACGGCGCCGCGGAGACCGCCGTCCCACAGTGCGGTAATCCGTGCGTTGACCAGGCGATTGGCAGGAAGCGCAGCGTCGAGAGTGAACTTGATGAAATTGTCGGTGACGGCTTCGGTCGTTGGGTTCGGACCTGGCATTTCGGCGTCGTCGCCGATGGTGATGGCGGAGAGCGTACGGCCGATGAATCCGGAGCGGAAGGCGCGGGACTTTTCGGCGATGAGGTCGCGCAGCGCGGCCATGCGCTCCTGGACAGCGCGCACAGCGACGGGGTTTTGGCGGTGGAGTTCCCAGGCGGGCGTGCCGGGGCGCGCGGAGAAGGGGAAGAGGTGGAGGTAGGTGAAAGGCTGCGCGGCGATGAAGTCGTAACTTTCCTGGAATAGCGCGTCCGTTTCGCCGGGGAAGCCGATCATCACGTCGGCGCCGATGGCTGCGTCGGGCAGGAGCGTGCGGATCGCGGCGAGTTTCTCGGCATAGTGCCAGGGCCGATAGCGGCGATACATGCGGCGGAGGATGGTGTCGGAGCCGGACTGGAGCGGGAGATGGGTGTGGCGCGCTAACCGAGCGCTCCCGGCTCCCGGCTCCCGGCTCCCGGCGATCGCAAACTCTCGGTACAACGCGAGCAGATCCGCAGACCAGTCCATGGGTTCGATCGAACTGAGGCGTAGACGGGCCAGCGATGTCTGGGTCAGGATCGCGCCCACCAGGTCTTCGAAGCGATGTGCGCGCTCGAGGTCGCGCCCCCAGCGACCGAGATTGATGCCCGAAAGGACCAGCTCTTTGCCGCCGTTGTCGACAAAGCGGCGGACGCTGTCGAGGCAGGTGGCGAGCGGGACCGAGCGCGAGTGCCCGCGAGTGGTGGGGATGATGCAGAAGGAGCAACGATTGCCGCATCCATCCTGCACTTTCAGGTTGGGGCGAGTTTGCCGGGCGTCGGGCGCGAAGGAAAGCGTGGCCAGCTCAGTGTGGGCGAAGGCGTCGTCGTGGAGGATGGTGCGAAGCGCGACGAAATCTTGCGTTGCAGTGACAGCCCCGGCGAATTCCCGAGCCAGATCCGCCACCCTGGCTTTGTGGCTGTTCCCGACGACGGCGTCGACTTCAGGCAGCGCCGCGAGTTCCTGGGGGGCGCGCTGGGCGTAGCATCCGGTGACGATGACGCGGGCCGCGGGGTTTTGGCGGCGGACGCGCCTCAGGTACGCGCGGGCCTGGCGGTCGGCTTCAGCCGTCACGCTACAGGTGTTTACAATCACAACAGTGGCGCTGGCCGGCTCCTCGGCGGGCACCAGCCCGCTGTGACGCAGGTTGGCGGCAATCGCCTCGCCGTCGGCGCGGCTGGCGCGGCAGCCGAAGTTTTCAACGTGGTATTCTGCCACGTTGCTCAGTGTATCAACGGGGAGGGTGAGGCCGGACGCGAGCCCTTCTCTGAAGCGTTTGTCGCTCTTTTTCGTGTACGATCCAGCGGTGGGACCCAGGAGTTTTTTATGAAGAGACGCATTCTTTTGGTCGATGACGACGTTGCAATTCTCCTGACTTTAAAGGCGGTGCTCGAGATCAGCGGGTTTGAGGTGACGACGGCGGCGTCGGCGCGGGAAGCGAAGCAGAAGCTGAAGTCGAACGAGTACCACATGGTCATCACCGATCTGCGCATGGAGAGCGAGACGGCTGGCGAAGAAGTGGCGACAGCGGCCAAGAAAGCGGCGAACCAGCCGGCGGTGGCGATGCTGACAGCGTATCCGCCCAAGGATGCGGAATGGGTGACGACGTCGGACACCGACAAGGTTCTGGTGAAGCCGATGAACACGCAGGATCTGCTGCGGCAGATCGAGGCGATGCTGGTGGCCCACGAGGACAAGAAGAGCAAGGAGACCGGGAAGAAGGTCGAGCCGGTGGTGGCGCAGGAGGCTGCGAAGAAGCCCCGGGCGCGGCCGGCGGTCGCGAAGTGAGAAGCAGAGGTTAGAGCTCAGGGATCGGAGTTGAGTGATAGCGGCGGGCTGCGGATTGCGGCCCGCCCTTTGTTTTCAGGGGTCACAGCACGGGTCTGAGCCGAGGCCCGGCACACGATTCGTACAGGAACAATTCTGAACGATGCCGGGGCCGAACCGTGAAGAGCTAGCTGGCCTGGCTCATGGTCCGCTTTTGCTGGAAGCAACTGCGGCACAGAACCGGGCGCCCCTGGGTGGGCTTGAAGGGAACGGTGGTTTCCGTTCCGCATTCTGAGCAGACGGTGCGCGTTTCCGGGCGCGCCGAGCCGGAGCCGGAAGCCCGTTTGGCCTTGCACCCCTTGCAGCGTTTCGGATCGTTCTTGAACTGCTTGTCGTAAAAGAAGAGTTGCTCCCCGGCCGTGAAAACGAAGTCGCTTCCGCAGTCGGCGCACTTGAGAATCTTGTCGACGAAATCCATCCCGCTTCCCTCGCCTTTGCCCGAAGCACCCGCGGAATCACGCCTAACCGATTGCGTGTCCGGGTCGCCCAGCAGCTGCCAAGGCAGGCACTGGCTTGCAGCGACACGCCGGTGAGAGCCCGGCGCGGTGCTCCTGATTTCGATAGGAGCCCGTGTGGCAGCAACGAGTCCAGCGATCCAGGCAGGGTTCGACATCCCTGTGCGGATCCATCTCGAACTGCCGGCCGCGGATGAGCATGCGGCGAAGAACGACACCGGCAAAGCGCCGAAAACCCTCCGTCTGTGGGAAACGGAGTCAGATCAGTAGAGATGCTGCCGGTCTGCCAACCCAACGGCGCGAGCGGGGCGCTCATGAGGCCTGGTCTCGCCCTGCCGGCATCGCTGCCGGCGAAGGCTCAGATCTGTCGAGTCTGGGGACCTGGACAGACCGGTTTGGGTGTTTAGTCCTGCTCTTTACGAGCCTTCTTGCGATTCCGCTTGCGTGCCAGCGCTTCCTTCACACGGCGCTTTTCGCCAGGTTTCAGGTAGAAGGAGTGACGTTTCACTTCCTTAATGATGTCTTCCTGCTGAACCTTGCGTTTAAACCGGCGCAACGCATTTTCAAGCGGCTCGCCTTCCTGAATGCGAACCTCCGCCAAAAGAACTACACCTCCAAACCGACCCACGATGGGCAGTTATCAGAGTACAGGAACCCGGCGTTAATTTTCCATAAAGGACAGGGGGTGGGGTTCCCTCTGGCAGGCGTCAAGTCGCGCCGTGGGTTGTGCGAAACGGCACTCATGCCCGAGTCCAGGGTCATCCGCTTTCCCAAAGCCCGTCTTGCATATCTTTGGATAGGAATCTGGCTCCCTGTTGACATTCAACTGGTAACCGGTGTATCTGTAGAAATCCAACAGGAGGGCTCGTGAGGAACGACTCGTCCAATATTCTGCGCCCCACCGCAGCGGATGCCGGTGGGCAGATGCTGCAGGGCACTCTGGACCTGATGGTGCTGAAGACCCTGGAGTCGATGGGTCCGCAGCACGGATACGGGATCGCGCGCCGGATCGAGCAGATCAGCGAGCAGGCGCTCCGGTTGAATCAGGGCACGATCTATCCGGCGCTGCTGCGGCTGCGGCAGCGAGGGTGGATTCGCGCGGAGTGGGGCACGAGCGAAAACGGCCGCAAGGCGCGGTACTACTCGCTGTCGAAGGCGGGCAAGACCCAGATCGAGACCGAAACGGAGAGCTGGGAGCGGGTGGCGGCGACCATGGCGCGGTTCTTAAAGACGGCCGGGAGCTAGGAGCCAGGAGCTGGGAGCGCGGGAAGCGAGGGCACATGGGCGGCTTGAAGACGATCTGGACTCGGATGGCGGCGATGTTCCGCCGGAGAAAGCTCGACGGCGAGATGGACGAGGAGTTGCGCGCGCATCTGGAGATGGCGGCCGAGGAGCACCGGCGGCGGGGGATGAATGAGAAAGAGGCCAGACAGGCGGCTCTGCGGGATTTTGGCGGCGTGACCCAGGTGCGAGAGACGGTGCGCATGCGCGAAGGAATGCTGTGGATCGAGAACCTGCGGCGCGATCTTGCTTACGCATTGCGCATGTTGAAGAAGAGTCCGGGATTTGCGGCGGTGGCGATCGGATCGCTGGCCCTGGGAATCGGGGCGAACACGGCGATCTTTTCCATAGCAAAGTCGGCGCTGCTGGACCGGCTGAACGTGCCCCATGCGGGAGAGCTGCGGCTGTTCGCGTGGGAGTCGAAGCGGCAAAGCGTTGTACACAGCTCGTGGGGAGACTGGGACAAGACGCCGAACGGCGGCATGACGAGCACGTCGTTTTCGTATCCGGTCTATCAGTTGCTGCGGAAGCAGAATCACGATCTGGAGGATTTGTTCGCGTTCAAGAATGTGGGGCGGGTGAACGTGACCGCTGAGCGCGAGGCGGAAGTCGTGCAGGCGGATATGGTCTCCGGAAATTTCTACGAGCAGATGCGCGTGCGGCCCCAGCTCGGCCGGCCGATTGAACCCAGCGATGACGAGAAGCCGGGCGGATCGCCGGTAGCGGTGATCAGCGACGGCTACTGGACGCGACGCTTCAACCGCTCGCCGGCCGTGATCGGGAAAACGATTCTGGTGAACCTGGTGAACGTGACCATTGTGGGGGTCAATCCTCCCGGATTCACCGGCGCGAAGTCAACCCAGACTTCGCCGGAAATTTTCCTGCCGTTCAGCCTGCAGCCGCTGGTGGCTCCTTACAGCTCGGTGGAATCGCTGCTGACCAGTGACAAGGTCTGGTGGATGCAGATCATGGCGCGGGCGAAGCCCGGCGTGGATGAAGGCAGGGCCAGAGCCGCGCTGGACGTCGCGCTGAAGAGTGCGGTCCACGCGACGATGACGGTGAAGCCGACGGACTCGATGCCGGATCTGATCCTGCAGGACGGAAGCCGCGGCATGAATGAGGCGAGCCGGCAGCTCAGGGAGCCGCTGGTGCTGCTGATGGGTCTGGTGGGCCTGGTCGTGCTGCTGGCGTGCGCGAACATGGCGAACCTGATGCTGGCGCGTTCCAGCGCGCGGCAGCGGGAGATGAGCGTACGGATGGCGCTCGGCGCCGGGCGTGCGCGGATTCTTCGCCAGGTGATGACCGAGAGCCTGATGGTTGCGCTGCTGGGCGGCGCGGTGGGGTTGCTGGTGGGCTATCTGGGACGGCGGACTCTGCTGGCGATGTTCTCCGGCCCATCGCAGTCGGTCGATTTGCAGGCAGGATTCGACTGGGGGGTGTTCTGGTTCAACACCGGGTTGTCGATTCTTGTCGGCTTACTCTTCGGCGTGGCGCCGGCCTGGCAGGCAACGCGCACCCAGGTGAACAGCACCCTGAAGGACACCGCGCAGACGACGACACGGCGGCGGCGCGGATTTGCGGGCAAGGCGGTGGTGGGATTTCAGGTAGCGCTCTCCACGCTGCTGGTCGCGGTGGCGGGCGTATTCCTGCGAACGGTGGTCAACCTGGGCCACGTCGATCCCGGATTCGATCCGCGAAACATTGTGCTGTTCGAGATGCGGCCGCCGCAGAAAGCCTATAACGGCGCCGGGCAGGTGGCGCTGTTCCGGCAGATCACGGAGCGGCTGGAGGCGGTTCCGGGCGTGCTGTCGGTATCGGCGACCAGTGTGGCGCCCCTCTCGCACAGCTATGAGAACGACGATTTCAAACCCGTGGGCGCGACGGCGTCCGACAAGGATCAGTCGGCGGACAATTCTGCGGTCGGGGATGAGTACTTCAAAACGTTCCGGATCCCGATTGTGGCAGGGCGCGGCTTTGCGCCGACGGACACGGAGACCTCACCCCGGGTGGCGGTCGTCAATCGGGCGCTGGTGAAGCAGTTTTTCCCGGGTGAGAATCCGATTGGAAAGAGCTTCGCAACAACCGACGCGAAGAACAATCCACTGACGTATCAGATCGTGGGTGTCGTCGCGGAACACGATACGGAAGCCTGCGCGAGGATCCGCCTCCGATCTTCTATCTCGATTACCGGCAGTCTCCTGAGATTGACTGGGGGATCACGTTCGCGGTCAAGACGCGGACATCGCGGGCCGCGATCGCGCGTTCGCTACGGCAAGCGGTAGCGTCGGTGGATCCGAATCTGCCCCTGGTGGATGTGCGCACCCAGGAGGAACAGATCGACGAGCTGCTGATGCAGGAGCACATTTTTGCCGATTTGACGGCGGGGTTTGGCCTGCTGGCACTGGTGCTGGCGTGCATCGGCATTTACGGACTGATGGCCTATGCGGTATCGCGGCGCACGAACGAGATCGGCATCAGGATGGCGCTGGGGGCGCGCGCGGAGCAGGTGCTGGCCATGGTGCTGCGCGAGGCGCTGTGGATGACGGCGATCGGCGTCGTCGTTGGGCTTGGCGGCGCTCTGGCGCTGGGCAAGCTGATCGCCAGCCAGCTCTATGGGCTGAAGGCCTGGGATCCCGGGACGCTGATGGCAGCGGCCGCACTCCTGGCTGTGGTCGCGGTGGGATCGAGCTGGGTCCCCGCCCGGCGAGCCGCAGCCGTGGATCCGAGCCGGGCGCTGCGCGCGGAGTGACGGCCCGCCGGGATAAAAGCGGCCTGATCCAGAGGCCGGATTGGGGGGCCGGATTTGCGCACTCCCCGTTTACCGCTGTACACGGCGGCCCTCCCGGGTCTACTGTGTTGACTGAATGTGAACGCTGCTCGCACAGCGTCCCGGCGAAACCAGCATCAAGATTCTGACCGCCTGCAGAAAACACACGAACGGTTGCCCGCATCAAAAGCGGGCGTGGAGTTACTGCAATTGCGAGAGGGATGAGGCTCTATGGCAAGTGTTGCTTCAGCCGCAAATGCTGCCGTTCTGACCAGCTGGAAAGAAATTGCCCGCTACATGGGCAAGGGAGTTCGAACCGTCCAGCGATGGGAGATGGACTTTGGCCTCCCGGTTCGCCGTCCCCATGGATCCAACAAGAAAGCGATTCTCGCCCGGCCTGCCGACCTCGATGCCTGGGTGGCCATGCGCTGCACCATGAGCGAGCGAACCCGGGAGAAGGCTCCTGTTTTATGTGCCCGCGCCTCGCTGTCCGCGGAGATGGAGACGGCGCGGATGTTGCGCGAGAGCCAGAGAGAGTTGCGCGCGGAACTCCAGGCCGAGTTCGCAACCCTGCGACTGCAGTTGCAGAAAGTTTGGGAGCAGGGGTGCGGTATGAAGCCAGAACTCAGCCCGGCGCCGTGGCAGTGGGTCGATCACTCCGCGCCAACAACGTCGTCGAGAGCCGATGGGGTCGCCAATCCTCTCCCCCAGCCCGTTCTCGACGGGACGCAACCCACGTCCGCCAGCCGAAGCAATCTGCACGAAATGCTTCGAACGGACGATTCCTCCGTCCACCATTTTCCCGACGCCATGGGTGCATAAGCTGCCGCGCTGCGGCGCGATGTGAGCCAAGCGAGGGACCTCTTCGCCCCAGATCCCGAACGAGAGCCATGGTGGGCCCGGAGGGATTTGAACCCCCAACCAAGGGATTATGAGTCCCCTGCTCTAACCGTTGAGCTACAGGCCCGTCCTCCCTACTTTACGCGCAGAGAGGGGCCTCATCGCGATCCCGCCCCCACCGGCGTGAGCGGCGTTCGCTCGTCGCGCAGACGGCTCGTGTAGCCGCGCCAGTATTCCAGAGAGTCCTCGAAAACCTTCGCGCCGCCGCCTGCGAAACGGTCGAGGAAGTCCGGATCCCCTGCGAGGTGGCGACGCGCGCCCACAGGTCGGCCTCGAACATATCGCGTTGGGCTCGCAGAATCAGTTTGTAGGCGATCTCCGGCCCCGAGTGGCTCTCGTACTCGGCGACATCCACCTTGCGCCCGAAGGCGTCTTCGGAGGAATTCTTCTGGCCCACCGCCATCAGGTATTCGCGATCCTCGGCGACCTTTTCAAACGGACCGCAAACCTCCATGGCGGCGCGGATATCCAGAGACCGAGTCAGGCGAAAGACCGCCTGCGCGATCGCCCACTTCTGGATTTCCTTCGCCAGCGAGCCTCCGGAATCTGGCGTATTGGGCAGCGTTGGCGAATCGCCGATGTGAACCGACCAGGCCTGCTCGCAGATCGTGTTCACCTGGTCGAGCAGCTTTTGCGTGACTTTATCCATACCGGCGGACCCATTGGCTTCTCCGGGCTGGGCGCCGTGGCCGTTCGCCTGGGCGGCGGGAGGTTTCGCGGTGGATCGCAGCCAGCGGGCGACGCCGTCGGCGATTTGCGCTTTGAGCGCGGCAAGTTCCTGGGTGTCCGGCTCCATAGCAATGCGATTCGGAGTGCTTTTCAGGGGAGGGTTCATCTCTGGGGTGCTCGATTCCTGGGGATTGGGTCGATAGGTGTCCGTTAAGAGTTGCAGGGGGTGGATCGGTTCGTGGACAGGGGGCTCTCGCGTCTGGAGCGGCAGCGTTTCCGGTTCCGCTTTCCGCGGTGCAGGCGCGCTTGGTTCCGGCGTCCGCGACGCAGGCGCGTCGGGTTCCGGCGTCCGCAGTGCGGGCGTCTGAGCTTGCGGCGCTTTGGAGGCAGCCGGCTCGGCGGAACGCAATTCCTCCCAGCGAAAGAAGCGGCTCTGCACAATATTCGACACCTCGTCCCGATCGCGCCTTTCGGCCGGGCTCGATCCCTCCGGCGCGGGCGCGTAAGTTTTCGCGACCCGACGTGAACGAAGCAGATAACCAAGGCCCAGGACAGAGCCAACGAAATAGCCGGCCGGCTCGACCCACGCAGGCAGGGATTCGACCGAAACCGGGCCAGTCCGAAGAATCGTCGTCAGCAATGCCAGCAGGGAATAACCGGAGATGAGGGCCAGAAGGATCCTGGCGAGCGTCGGTCCGAGTGGGTTCTTCCGGATGAGAAGATACCCCGCAACGGCTCCGAACGCGCCGGCGGCCAAAACCACGCTGGCGACAAAAGGATCCATCGGTGGGAGGAATGCCGGAGCCGTAGCGAAGTGGAAAAGGACGGCGAACGTGGAAATTCCCGCGGCCAGCATCGCCGCAGCGTTGATCCAGACGGCAAGCAGCAGCAGGATCAGCCAGCCGCCCAGGCCTTCGGGAGCCGGCCGCTCCCATTCTGTCTGATCCATCAACACCATTTGCCGCGCTTCCTGTCTTTCGTTTCGGGGCAAAATCCCGCCCTCAATAAAAGGACCCCGCGCGGGGAGGATAGCCGGTGACACCGGATGGAGAGTATCCCTCGTCGGAGCCACGATCCCCATTTGGTGTCCTTTGCGCCGCAGTTGGAGAGTGGCTGGCTTGCGGATCCGGGCGAGCGTCTTGCCAATCCCTCGCACCCGCCGCGATTTTCTGTGGAAATTCCAAACCTGTAGTAACTGCGCTTTCCCTCAATGGTTCTCCGTCATAGCACCCCTGTGTCGGGATAGCACATAAGTACCAGCATTAGATGACCAAAGTCATTTTTTGCGGTGACTGTGCATGCTATGTTGCCAGCATATCGGTAACAGGGGCTGACCCTTCCGGCGTGCTCAAAACGCCTGCGAACGGTCGGTCGCTCGCCCTGCTGCCCCCTGCCGATTTCGCCTACCTCGACCCGAATCCGGCAGGGATACCAAAAAGGGGACCTGTATGAAGTCTTTGTCTCATTCCTGCCCTGGCTCTCGGCTTGCTCTCCGGGACCTGTTTACAAAATCGGCAATTCCAGTCCTGACGACCCTCGCGACCCTGGCATGGATGCCCATGGCCCAGGCGCAGACGAGCTTTGCGGCGACAGCAGTCGGAACCTCCACTCCCGTGACCCAGACGGTGACCGTGAACCTGCAGGCGGCAGGCACGGTGGCGAAGGTCGAGGTGCTGACGATGGGCGCACCGAACCTCGACTTCACCGAGTCGGGCACGGACAACTGCGCCGGGATCAGCTCGGGCAGCTGCCAGGTGACGGTCGCTTTCGCGGCGAAATATCCAGGCGCGCGCAACGGCGCCGTCGTGCTGCTGGATGCGGCCAACAACACGCTTGGCACGCAGTATCTGACAGGAATCGGGCAGGGCTCGCTGGCCGTGATGGTGCCGGGCGCCGTGAGCATCGCGGCCGGGCAGGTGGGCGAGTGGACCCTGGTGAACGACGGCGGCCCGGCGACCCAGGCCGATCTGTATCTGCCCTCGGGTGTAGTGGTCGACGGCGCGGGAAACCTGTTCATCGCGGACTCGCACCACAACCGCGTGCGCGAGGTGTTTGCCGCAGGCGCAAATGCCGGCACGATAACCACAGTTGCGGGCAATGGCAGCGCCGGATATGACGGGACGGCGACCGTCGCGACAGCCACTTCGCTGAACCAGCCAGGCGGCGTCGCGATCGATGGCGCGGGCAATCTCTACATCGCGGACACTAACAACAACGTGATCCGCAAAGTGAATCTCGCGACCGGAGCGATCTCGACGGTGGCCGGCAGCGGAGCGCCGGGTTATACAGGCGACAGCGCCTTGGCGACAGCAGCAACGCTGAATTCTCCCGAGGGTTTGGCGGTGGACGCGGCGGGCGATCTCTACATCGCCGACACAAATAATGATGCGGTGCGCGAAGTGGTGGCGGCGACGGGGAAGATCGCGACCATCGCCGGCGATGGCACCGGAGCGCCGGGATTCGCGGGCGACGGCGGGCTTGCGATCGCCGCGAAGCTGAATGCGCCCTATGGAGTCGCGCTGGATGCCGCGGGAAATCTGTACATCGCGGACTCGGGCAACAACCGGGTGCGTGTGGTGAACACCAGCGGGAACATCGGCACCTTCGCGGGGAACGGAACGCCCGCGTATCTGGGCGATGGCGGCGCCGCGACGTCGGCCGAGTTGTATTCGCCGCTGGGCGTGGCGTGCGATCCGGCAGGCAATGTCTACATCGCGGACGCGCGCAACTATGTCGTGCGCAAAGTAAACGCAGCGTCGCGCATCATCACGACCATCGCCGGCGCGAATGCCACTGACACTTATGTCGATGGCAAAGGGAATTTCAGCTACGGCAACGGGCAGAACGGCGAAGCCTTTTCCGGCGGCGGAATCGCAACCGGCGCCGGTATCTATGCGCCCTACGGAATTGCCGTGGATCAGGCCGGGAACCTGCTGGTGGCGGAGTATTTCGATCACCTCATTCGCAAAGTGAGCGCGAATCAGGCGACCCTGTTCTTCCAGCCCGAGTTGTGGCAGAACCAGGTGAGTTCGCCGCAGAACCAGAGCATTGAAAACGATGGCAACGCCACGCTGACGTTCTCCGCAGTCGCGCCGGACCCCAATGCCGCCGTGGCGTCGAGTGGAACCACCTGTACCACGGCCAGCAGCGTTGCGGTCGATGCCAGCTGCGTGGTCGCGGCGGAGTTTGCGCCGACCAGCACTACCCTGACGAATCCGCTGGTGGGCAATGTGAACCTGACCGGGGATACGGCGAATTCTCCGCTGGATATTTCGGTTGTGGGCCAGGCGCTGGGGCTGAACGGCGCGATCGTGACGCTGACCTCGAGCCAGAACCCCTCGGCGTACGGGCAAGCGGTAACGCTGAACGTGACCGTCAAACAGGATCCGAACTCGACGCAGGGAACGCCGACCGGGACCGTGACTTACTCCGACACCTTCCAGGGATCGACCCTGACGCTGGGCACGCAGACGCTGGACGGCAGCGGCAACGCAGGTCTTCAGGTGAGTTCGCTGGCGGTGGGAACGCACCTGATCGTCGCAAACTACGGCGGCGATACCTACTACAGTGCGTCGGCTTCGAATCCGCTGTCCCAGGTGGTGCAGGAACAGGTCACCGTGACGGTGACGAATATTGGCGGCGGCAATCCTTCTTCCTATGGCGCAACCGTGACCTTCAGCGCGGCGGTCAGCGTTTCCGGCGGCATCCCGGTCTCCGGCGCGGTGTCGTTCTACAACAACGGGAACTACCTGGGCAGCAGCACGCTCAGCGGCAATGTTGCGACCTACGCGACCGCAACGCTGCCGGTGGGCAGCAACTCCATCACCGCAAGCTACACCGACTCGAACAATGTGACGGCTACATCAGCAGTGTTGAAGCAGGTTGTGCAGCAGAACACGGCGACGGCGCTGACCTCCAGCGCGAATCCGGCGATCCATGGAATGCCGGTGACCTTCACGACAGTCGTCACGGCAACGGGGACGACCGCGCCAACCGGGACGGTGACGTTCTACGACGGAACCACCCAGATCGGAACCGGCACGCTAACAACCTCCGGGACCACAACCGCCGTGGCAACCTTCCAGACCTCATTGCTCGCGGCGGGAAGCCATTCCATCACCGCGTCGTACGGCGGAGACGCGAATGACTTCACCAGCACCTCGGCTGCGCTGAGCGAAACGGTGAACATTGCCTCCTCCACGACCGCGCTGGCCGCGAGTGCGAATCCCTCGATTGCCGGCAAGCCGCTCACACTAACCGCAACGGTCACGACGAATGGCGGCACGGCTGCGGGCACAGTGAACTTCTACAACGGAGCCACGCTGCTGGGTTCGGGCACTCTGAACGCCACAGGCGTGGCGACCCTCACCTCGGCGACGCTGCCGGTGGGGAGCTACTCCATCACCGCGAACTACGCGGGCGACGCGAATGACACAGGCAGCACGTCGGCAGCGCTGGCCCTGAGTGTGATTCAGGCAACGACGGGCGTGAAACTGCTGGCGAGCAGCCCCTCGGTGCAGGTGACGGCGCCGGTGACCTTCACCGCGACGGTGACGGGCAACGGCGCCGTGCCGACCGGCAGCGTCACCTTCATGGATGGCGCCAACACGCTGGGGTCGGTGGCCGTGAACGCGGGCGGCGTGGCGGCTTACACCACATCCTCGCTGGCGGTGGGGACGCACACCATCACCGCCGTCTACGGCGGCGACGCAAATGATGCGGGCAGCACATCGTCGGGTGTGACGGAAACGGTGAGTGCCTACGCGACGCAAACATCGCTGGTGGCTTCGGCGACGAGCATGAACACGGACCAGGAACTGACCCTGCTGACCACGACAGTGTCGAGCAGCGGCGGCGCGGTGACCGGGACGATCACCTATATGAACGGGACCACGACCCTTGGCGCGGCAACCGTCGGCGCCAACGGAACGGCGACGTTCTCTCTCAATCCGCCCGCCGGGTCGTACAGCATCACCGCCCACTACAGCGGCGACGCGCTGAACGCGCCGTCCATATCGAATGCGGTCACCGTGAATGTGTCGCTGGCGACGGAGTTCACGATTGGCCTGAACCCGACGTCGATGAGCCTGCAGACAACGAAATCGGGGCAGCTGACCATCAACCTTGGCTCGCAGGATGGGTTCACCGACAAGATCGCGCTCGGATGCGACTCGCTGCCCTATTCGGTTTCGTGCAACTTCTCGAACAACGACTTCACCCTGAGCGCAAACGGAAAAGCATCGGTCACGATGACGGTCGATACCAATTCTCCGCTTGCCTCCGGCGGTCAGGCCAGGAATGAAGGCCTGTTCGGCGGCGGCGGCATGCTGGCGGCGTGGCTCTTCCCGGGCGCGGCTCTGTTCGGATTCGCGTTCCGACGGTTCCGTAAAAACGCCGCGGCTCTTCGGGTCCTGGTGGTGATCGCGATGCTGGCCGGAACCACGTTCCTGATGACAGGTTGCGGCGGGTTCTCGCTGAACAGCGCAAAGCCGGGCAACTATGTGATCCAGGTAACGGCGACCGGAACGCAGACCGGCGTCACCCACGTGGCGAACCTGACGCTGACGGTGACCCAGTGAGCGGAGTTGGCAACATGATGCGGCGCAAACGGGTCGGTTTGGTTTTCGTAATGGCGTTGCTGGTGGCCTGGGCGTGCGGTGCGCGCGCCCAGTCCCCGGAGTCGGCGGTTGGGGACTGGTCGTCGCTGGCCGTCGGAGGCAGTTTTAACGCATCGCGCATCCAGTACGGCCAGCACTGGCTGCTGGGAGGAACTGCGTTCGTCGATGCGAACTTCACCTGGCGTTACGGCATCGAAGGCGAAACCAACTGGGAAACGATGCGGCAGTTCGAGCAAACCCATGCCACGACGTATCTCATCGGGCCGCGTATTCAATTGGCCGGCCTGGGCCAGAATGCGCAGTGGCGGCCCTATGTAAAGTTCCTGGCCGGCGACGGCTATTTCAACTTTCCCTATCACTACGCGTGGGGAAACTACTTCGTCATGGCTCCGGGCGCGGGGATGGATTATCGCGTGAACTCCCGCATCCGGCTGCGCCTCGTGGATGTCGAGTATCAGGACTGGCCTGGCTTCACGTATGGGTCGATGACCAACCTCAACGTGAGCACCGGCGTGCGGTATCGGATTCGGTAAGACCCCGCAGCCAAACCAGGCTGCCGGGAGATTCCGATTCGAAGGGCTCCAGCTGTACTTCTGCAAATGTGAGGTTCCATGCCTGGATTCTTCCGACGTCGGCTCTTGATTGCTGTACTTATTGGTGAGGTTGTTTGCATCCTGGGGGCCGCCGCCCCTGTCTCCGCCCAGAATTTGCCCGTGCCTGCGCAGCGCAATCGAAGCGAGGCAGTCATGTCAACCGCCGTGGGGCCGTCCACGGCCGGTACAAGCAACGTGGAGATGTTTGCCGCGTTCCTGCGCGAGATCGGCGCCAGTGAGCTGGCCGCCCGCGAAGAGACCATCACCGGCCGCAAGCAGCCGCGCGTCGACTGGTCCCTGGTGAACCGCACCACCATCGGCCTCACCGACGACGAGTGGAAGACGGCCCACACGATTTTGATCGATGGCAGCCAGCGCGTGGCCGAATGGAGTGACGAAATGCAGGACGCGCTCGGCTGGCGCGACGGCCGCTTCGAGGCCGATCCCGCGCAACGAACAGCCCGGAAGGCAAAGTTCGACGCAATCGGCGCCCGTGGCGATTCGATCGTCGAAGAAACGATGCTCCGGCTCCGCCAGCAGTTGGGGAATGACGCCTTCAGCCGGCTGGATGCGTTTGTCAGCCAGCGCGAGGGCGGTAGAAAAACCGTCGATCGGGGACCGGTCCGCAGAGGCCCAATCGAGACTGCGCAGGCCGCAGCCACTCCAGCCCCGCAATAGCCCTTCCGGTTCTCGCTACTTTTCCGGATCCTTCCAATAGCCCTGCGCAGGCGGAGCTTCGATCTGCGATTCATTTGGGGACAGCGGCACAGAATCCGTCGCCGGCGCGTCCGGCTGCACCGATTGAATCTGCACCAGAGAGGGCTGCTGAGGTTCAATCGAGCCCATCGCAGCTTCATGCTGGGCCCGGGCGGCCGCATCGATGTCGATCGGAATGCCGCCGGGCACGATCTCCGCATAGCCGTATTTGTGTTTCAGATCGCTGGTGAAGCGGGCCAGGACGAACATCAGCAGGAACGAGACGAGCACCGCGAATGCAGAGCCCTCGGGCCCTTGTCCGCCGCCGCTGATCCATGCCGGGCCTCGGGCGTTGGTCACCAGCACCGGCGAGTAGTTCATCGAGCCGGAAACCGGCAGCCCGAACAGCACGCTCATCGAGGCAATCCATGCGAAGTGAAAGCCCCAGGAAACCCAGAGAGCACGCGTGCGCAGCACTGCGATGGCGAGAACGAGTCCCAGGAAAAACGACACCAGATCGGTGGCGGTCGTACTCGGTGCGATGTGCGTTCTCCAGATGGCATAGACGACAGCCATGAAGAAGGCGCCGAGCACCGGGCCCATCGCTTCGACGAGGCGCAGGAACGGATAACCCCGAAAAGCGACTTCAATGGCGAGCGTACCAGCGGCAAGGGCGACCAGGTCGAGAACCAGCACGAAGTACTGATGCGCGTTGGTGAAGACTGTGATCACCAGCCCGCCGATCAGCGCGACCGGCAGAACACAGGCCAGCACGCCGGTCCATCCGAGCGCGGCGCCAAGCGCGAATTCCCGTCCCCATCCCGGACGAGGAACCAGCGCCGTGACTTTGCCGGCGATCGTGCGGCGCTGCCCGATACGGCTCATCACCCAGTAGCCGACGATGAGCAGAAAGAGCAGAAAGATGCGGTAGAGCGGCTCCTGCAGGTCGCCGGTGTCAAGGCCCTCGGCGGCGCGCTGCGCGATCAGGTCGGAGAAGAGAAACCAGGCAGCGGCGAGCAGGAACCAGATCAGCGCATTGAGGCGCGCAAGAAAGCTCACGCGATTGCTCCGAAAAAATTTGCGGCGCGCTGGAGGGAAGTCATCAGGACGTATAGATGCCGCCTGCAATCAGACGGTGTAAAACTGCGCGATGTTGCGGAACTTGTCGTAGCGGCGGCGAACCAGCTCGTCGATCGGCAGAGTCGTCAGTTCGTTGAGGTGCCAGCGAAGTTTTTCTGTCAGGAACTCCGCGGCTTTTTCGGGATCGTTCTGCGCGCCGCCCTCGGGCTCGGGAATCACGTCGTCGACGCAGCCCAGAGAACGAACGTCGGAAGCAGAGATGCGCATCGCCTCGGCGGCCTTGTCCTTGAATGAGGCATCGCGCCACAGAATGGCGGCGCAGCCTTCCGGCGGAATGACAGAGTAGATGGCGTTCTCAAAGATCAGGACGCGATCGGCGACTGCGAGACCCAGCGCGCCTCCAGATCCACCCTCGCCGGAGATCACGGCGACGATGGGCACGCGCAGGCGCGACATTTCGCGCATATTGCGGGCGATGGCTTCGGCCTGACCGCGCTCTTCGGCGCCCACGCCTGGATACGCCGCCGGCACATCGATCAGCGAGAGCACAGGCCGCGCAAATTTCTCGGCAATCTGCATGCAGCGCAGCGCCTTGCGATAGCCCTCGGGATTCGGCATCCCGAAGCGGCGGCTCACTTTGTCTTTGGTGGAACGGCCCTTCAGATTGGCGATCACCATCACTTCCTGGCCGTCGAACCGCGCCATGCCGCAGGCCATCGCCGGGTCGTCGCCGAAGGAGCGGTCGCCGTGAATCTCGGAGAAATCGGTGCAGATCCGCTCGATGAAGTCCATGGGATAGGGCCGTTGGGGGTGCCGTGCCAGTTCGGTTTTCGCCCATTCCGGAGATACCGGTGGCGGATTGGTCACTGCCGGTTCGGTCATAAGAGGGAGGCGGTCCGAGATTGATTGTATGGATGGGAGCAGGGCGGGGCAAATGGGAGGAAGTCGATATCGCACTGCCCTCTCAGTTGTCCCGGTGCTTGCGCATGTAGACTTCGAACTTCCTCGCGGCGCGCCGGCGCTTCCAGCGGTAATACCGGTTGCGCAGGCCGTAGATGGTTTCGCTGCCGGCCATGGCGAAGCCGCGTCGTGGAGAAAACTTGATATAGAGGAATCCAAACAAAGCCCCGCCCAGCTGCGAGAAGGCAACAATCTTTTGCGCGGAGAACAGCATCGCCAGCGCGATCAGCATATACACCGCGACCAGGTATTTCGCCTTGATGGTGATCGGCAGAGGAAACATCATAAATGGCGTATCCGCGTAGAGCACCCCGATGGCGATGAGCATACCGAAGACGCCGCCCCAGCAGGCATAGAGGGGCGCCGCGTATTGCGGCATTGCCAGGTAGAGCAGCAGTGCCGCGAGTCCGGCTCCGAATACCGAGACAAAGAACAACTCGGCCAGCCAGCGAGGCCCGTGGTTCGATTCGAGCAGGCTGCCGAGGAACCACAGCGAGAGCAGCTCGAACGCGGTGCTGAGAATCCCCACGTGGATGATGCAGTAGGTGAGCAACTGCCAGATCCAGAAGTGGTGCAGGACCATAACCGGGTCGAGGACCAACAGCGCGGTGACGTTTGCCCAAAGCGTGTGGGCGGCTGCTTGCAGGATCAGCAGGACAAAAAAGGCGGCCAGGTTCCACAAAACCAGAGTGCGCGTGAAGCCGCGAAAGTCGGGGAAGCCGAGAACGCCGCTGGAAAGACGAGGCACGAGGGATATTGTCTCATTCGGCGGACCAGTGCCCAACTCAGGCCCAATGCGATCAGTGATACACAGCCGGAATGAAGTTCTGCTCGTGCATCGGCGGCCGGGTGTACTTCCTCCGGTCCAGCTCCGGCAGCTTCAGCTTCTCCGGGACCAGTTCCTTGTAGTCGATGCGGGCGAGCAGGTGGTGGATCACGTTGAGACGCGCGCGTTTCTTGTCATCCGCATTCACCACAAACCACGGCGCCTGGCGCGTATCGGTCATGGCGAACATCTCGTCCTTGGCGCGCGAATATTCGGCCCAGTGGCGCCGGGATTCCAGATCCATCGCGCTGAGCTTCCAGCGCTTCGTGGGATTCCCGATGCGCTCGCGGAAGCGCCGCTCCTGCTCCTCGTCGCTGACCGAGAACCAGTACTTGACCAGGACGATGCCCGAACGAATCAGCATCCGCTCGAACTCCGGGCAGCTGTGCATGAACTCCAGATACTGGGCCTCGTCGCAAAAACCCATCACGCGCTCCACGCCCGCGCGGTTGTACCAGCTGCGGTCGAACAGCACCATCTCGCCGGCGGCCGGCAGCTGCGCCACGTAGCGCTGGAAGTACCACTGCGTCTTCTCCCGCTCGGTGGGCGTGCCCAGCGCGACCACCCGGCAGATGCGCGGGTTGAGCGTCTCGGTGATGCGCTTGATCGCTCCGCCCTTGCCCGCCGCGTCGCGGCCTTCGAACAGGACAACCACGCGAAGACCCTCGTGGCGGATCCATTCCTGCAGCTTCACCAGCTCGATTTGTAACCGCTGCAGTTCCTTGTTATAGGAGTACTTCTTCGCCGCTCCGTTGGCCGCGCCGTTGGCGCCATGCCCATTGCTCTTGCCGCTCTTTGCCACACATCACCCCGCGAGGCGCGCGCCTGCGCACGCAGATCGTCGCCTGCCCCTCATCTGTCTTATCGGCAGTTTTTGGGACGTGTTACAGGAACCGGTCAGAGTCTCTGTTACTGAGGTTTCCTCCCCCGCATGGTTCATTCGCGGGATAGTCGCTCGGGCCCCGTAGGACTAGGATCGGGCCGGGGTCGGCGGATGCTCACAGGGATCAAAGCGAGAGTTGCCGGTGTGACGGTGCTGATCGCGCTGCTCGCGACGGCGTGGCTGGTGCGGGCGCGCCATCCGCAGTTCCTGTGGCTGGCTGCCGGAATTGCGCTCGCCGCGGGAGCAGCGGAACTGCGCACGCGCAGACTGCTCCGCGATCGCAAACACCTCGCCCTGCTGGTGGCGGAGCGGACGACGCAACTGCGCGAGGAAAAGTCAGCTCTCGCTCAGGCACAGAAGGAGCTGCAGCTGCAGGCGACGCACGATTCGCTCACCGGGGTGTGGAACCGCACTGCCATTCTGGAGCTCATGGAGCGCGAGATCGTGCGCGCCCAGCGCGAGGGGACGGTGCTCGCCATCGTGATCGCCGATCTGGATCGCTTCAAGCAGGTCAACGACGCGTGGGGTCATCTGGTCGGCGACCGCGTGCTGCACACCGCGGCGCAGCGGTTGGCCTTTTGCCTGCGCGAATACGACAGTATCGGACGCTACGGCGGGGAGGAATTCCTGATGCTGATTCCCGGCTACGACCCGGCTTACGGCCGCACTCGGCTGGACGAGCTGGTGGCGAGCATTCGCGACCACCACTTCCTCGACGACGGGCGCGAGATCCGCACGGGCTGCAGTTTCGGCGTGACCGCCTTCCGGCCCGAGACACGTCTGGCCTCGATCGAGGAACTGCTGGCAACCGCCGACGCGGCCCTCTACCGCGCGAAGGCGGCGGGACGGAACTGCGCGATCTTTGCCGAGCTGTCCGAGATGCAGGGAATCGTGGGTCGCGCCTGATCGCGAGCTGACCATCGCATACCCCATCGGCTGCGTCCGCGGGAGTGGTACGCTGGCGGCAATGAGACGCGTCTGGTTATTGTCCACGCTCGTTGCAGCAGCGATGCTGTCCTCCACGCACGCGCAAATCTCAGGGCAGGCGAGCAGTGGTGGGCCCGCAACCGCACCGCCCGGATTCCAGGCATGGTCCAATGCGGAGCTGCACCTCACCTATCTCTACCCGGCGGAACTGGCGCCTGCGGATGGCGCGTTTGCTGTGACGGCCGCGCGGCGAATGATCTACGGCGATGCGGACTCGGACACGGCCAAAGCGGACACCTGCGCGAAGGTCCTGCTCTCGGTTGGCAAGGGCAACGAGGGAAAGGGCGCATGGATCCGCCTGGGCCTGGTGGACGTCAACGGGCAGTGCTTCCCGCCGAAGGCGTTGCAGAGCAAGAAGACAACACAGAAGCTGTTGCGGAACCTCGTGAGCCAGGGCACGACGGTGATGGGCATGATGCCGGTCGAGCAGCCCGCGCTGTACCAGATCGAAGGCCATTGGGCGAGCTTCAGCGCGGCGCAGGGCGAGCCGGTTTCGAAGAGCGATCTGCAGACCGGTGAGCAGCAGGTGCTAGGTCTGGCGGCGGTCCAGGATGGGGGGCACATCGTCTGCTGGGTGATGGAGACCAACGACGAGGCGATGTTCAACCGGTTGCTCGGCAGCGGCGTGGACTTCGGGACCGGGAAGCCGGAGCGGCTCTTCAGCGGCGGCGTCCGGTAGAGGTCTTGCCTACTCCCTACCCCCTACTCCCTACTCCCTACTCCATTACCCACGTACCGTCCTCTCCGCAGATTCCTCTTGCCTTGCTCCCCCCGACGCGCGACCCTAAAGACACTGGGAGAAGTGTTCCCCCAACGAATAAGGCTCGCCGCACAGCGAGCCTTTTTCATTGCCACCGTCTGAAAGGAGAAACCCGTGGCCGCCAGCCGTCCGCTCGAAATCCGGCTACCAGGCCCCATGCGGACCGGTAACTCTTTTGCCAATACAAGGGGGGTCGACCCCTCCCGATGTTCTTGATTCCACGCGCAGCCCAGGGGGTCGATCGCAGAATTCACGAATTTCCCAGGAGGGCGCATTGCGTCGTCGTCGGAAGCGAAACAGAGGCGGTGCAGGACGCATCGAGGACCCAGTTAACCATTTCGATAACATAAGGAGGTTGACCCCTCCGGATGTCGTTGATTCCACACGCAACCCAGGGGGGTCGACCCCCCTTCGTGCCCGATTTTGCCAGGGCCGCCTCCGCGGACCACAACCCCATCCTGCGAGCCCGCCTCCCGGAACGGGCGCGTCGCGCAGGCCTGCCAGGAGGCGATACAATCGCGCGCTGATGAACTCGTGCAGCAGGGGAGACAGAACAGATGAGCGACGCAAAGCAGTACCGAGCAGGGACGCGGAGCCTCCGGGCCTGGGTTGGGGTCTTTTGCCTGACGGCTCTTCCCGTTTTGGTCCAGGCGCAGAACGGCGCAGGGAACCCCCATGGAGCCCTCGAAGCGACGTCGGGCCTGGGCCGCAAGCTTTATGCCCTGCCCGATGACCAGGCTGTGATCGATGCCCGCAAGGCACTCGCTGCAGACCCGAAGAATGTGGAGCGGGTACTCGCGCTCTCGAAAGCCGAGGCAGCCCGGCGGCAGTATCGAGAGGCGGTGGCGACCTCGACCGAGGGCCTGGCCGTCGCGCCGGACAGCTCCGCGCAAGACAGGGCCGCTCTTTCCCTCGAGCGCGGCCACCGCGAGCTGGGGCTGCGGGAGTTCACCAAAGCAAGAAGCGATCTGGAGCAGTCCACGCGGCTGGCTCCGCAGTTGCTCGATGCCTGGTATCACCTGGGGTTATCGCACTACTTCCTGGGGGAGTTCGACGAGGCGGCGGCTTCGTTCGAGAAGGCGCGCGACCTGGCGAAGACGGACGACAGCCTGATCGACTGCTCGAACTGGCTGTATGTTGCCCTGCGCCGCGCCGGGAAGGAACAGGCGGCAGCCCAGGCGCTGGCGAGAATCATTCCCGAGGTAAAGAACACCGAGCCGCACCTGCTCTTCTATCTCCGGCTGTTGCATTTCTACCAGGGGAAGCTGACCGAGAAGGAGGTGCTGCCGCCGCCACCCGCCGGACCGGACGATCTCGAAGGAGAGCTTGCATTCGACACGGTGACTTACGGTGTGGGGAACTGGCGGCTCTATCATGGCAACCGGGCCGGGGCTGCGGAGATGTTTCGCAGGGTGGTGAAGGGCGAGGCCTGGAATGCCTGGGGGTTCATCGGGTCGGAGAAGGAACTGGTCGCGGCGCGGAAGTGATGCCGGGTTGCGTCGCTTAGGCAGAAACCTCGCTGATGCGAACCGGGCGGTGTTCGTCGCTTGACTTGCCTGCGGCGAGCGCCATGACGACCGGCATCCGGCTGTCGGCGCCGGTGACCTGAATGGGCTTGTCCTGTAGGACTGCTTCCGTGAAGGCCTGGATTTCTGCGGTGAAGCTGTCCGTATACCGCTGCATGAAGAAGTTGTAGGGAAGATCGGAGTAGACGGTTTTCTCTCCGCTGACGATGACCTGGTTCGGGTAACGATTTTCAGACGCGATCTTCCCCTTGCTGCCGAGGATTTCGACGCGCTGATCGTAGCCAAAGGTGGACTTGCGGCTATTGTCGATGGTGCCGATCGCGCCGCTCTCAAAGCGAAGCAGGACCACAGCGGTATCGAAGTCGTCCTCGTTGGCGACGGCGGGATCGACCATGACGGCGCCGGCGGCGAAGACTTCTTCCACCTCTTCGCCCATGAGGAAGCGCGCCATATCGAAATCGTGCACCATCATGTCGAGAAAAATGCCGCCGGAGGGGCGCAGGTAAGCCAGAGGCGGAGGAAACGGATCGCGGCTGACGATGTGAAAGAGATTGGGCGTGCCGATTTCACCGGACTCGACCGCCTGGCGCACGCGCAGAAAGTTGGAGTCGAAGCGGCGATTGAAGCCCACCTGCAGCTTGACTCCTGCGGATTCGACCGCGGCGAGGGCGCGGTCGATCTCCTTCAGGCTGAGCGAAATGGGCTTCTCGCAGAAGATGTGCTTGCCGGCTTTGGCAGCCGCCACGATCAGGTCGGCATGGGTATCGGTAGGAGAGCAAATGGCCACCGCGTCGATGGCCGGGTCCGCGATGATCTCGGCCCCGGAGGAGACGATCTTCGGAATATTGCAGCGGGAAGCAACGGCCTGCGCGGCTGGCTGCTTCAGGTCTGCGATAGCAACAAGCCGTGCCTGGGGCACGCGGAAGGCAAGGGATTCAGCATGGACCGGGCCGATGCGTCCGGCGCCGATGAGTCCAAAACGAAGTTCGTTCTTCATTGGGTTGTAGCGTTCTCCGGGTGGTTGACCCATCCAGCATAGCGGAGGGCTGCAGGGTTTCGGTCCAGGCTTGTGCCGGGTGTGTGATTTAGCTCACATTCCGGTGCAGGCGCGATTCGGATAATGGTTCCGGAGAGCTCGACGTGCCGGGTTATTTATACTTTCTATACCCCCGGTTTCGCGCTCCCCGCTGAGATTACCCCATGTTCCTCCTTTGGTTACGCATCGCGGCAGGCTTGTACGGGGTCGCCAGCATCCTGGCGATTCCGGCGGTGCTGGGGAACCGCCCGAGGGGGCACCGGTATTGTTTGCCGGTTGCTATGGGGGGATGGTTCTTCCATCTGGTGGCGACGGTGGAGATGCTGGCGCTGGCTCATCACCTGATCCCGGTCATGGCGACCGAGATTGTCTCGACGCTGGCGCTGGCCATCGTCGGGGTGTTCCTGTTCACGTTCTTCGTCTATCGGACGGTTTCGTTTGGGCTGTTCGCGTTGCCGCTTGCGTTTCTGCTGACCGTGATTCCGGCCATCGGGCCGGAGCGCTACACGTTCAGCTCGCCGATGGTGCGCAACGGCTGGATCGCGTTCCACGTAGTGATGCTGCTGGTGGCGTATGCCGCGCTGGCGTTCAGCATCCTGTCGAGCTTCCTGTATCTGATCCAGGAGAAGCGGCTGAAGAACAAAGACTGGGCGAAGGCGGGCGTGACGGCGAGGCCAAAGACGCGGCCGCGCGGGTTCCTGACGTGGCTGCCGCCGCTGGCGACGATGGATCAGGTGATGCAGAGCACGCTGCAGATCGGGTTCATCTGCATGACCGTGGGTCTGTTCGCCGGATCGGTGGTGGCGCAGGAGCAGGTGGGTGTCGGGTACTTTGCCGATCCGAAGGTGCTGCTGTCGTTTGTGATGTGGGGCCTGTATGTGGTGATTCTGTTTGTGCGGCGGAGTGTGGGACTACGCGGGCGGCGCGCGGCGTGGGTCACGTCGAGCGTGTTTGTGGTGATGCTGTTTGTGTGGGCGGCGAATCTACTGAATGGTGTGCATAGTTCCGCGCACAGGTTTGGACTGAAATGAGATTCCAGGTCGCGGGTCTGAACCATAAAACGGCGCCGGTGGAGCTGCGCGAGCGGCTGGCGATCGGGAGCGACGCGCTGCCGGAGACCACGCGCGCGCTGCTGGCGCGGCCAGGCGTGCAGGAGGCGATGATCCTCTCGACCTGCAATCGCGTGGAGCTGCTGGTGTCGCATAACGGGCGCGAGCCGCAGCTGCCGGAGTTTCTGGCGCAGCACTTCTCGCTGGACCCAGGCGTGCTGGAGCCGCACCTCTATCGCTACCAGGATGAAGAGGCGGTGCGGCACATGTTCCGCGTGGCGGCGAGTCTGGATTCGATGGTGGTGGGCGAGGCGCAGATTCTGGGGCAGGTGAAGCAGTCGTGGAACCTGGCGCGGGAGCTGGGCGCGGTGAAGGGTCCGCTGGATAAGCTGCTGCAGGGCGCGTTCACGGCGGCGAAACGGGTGCGGACGGAGACGGAGATTGGGTCGTCGTCGGTGTCGATTGCATCGGTGGCTGTGGATCTGGCGCGGCGGATCTTCGGGTCGCTGGAAGGCAAGAAGATTCTGGTGGTGGGCGCCGGCAAGATGAGCGAGCTGGCGGCGCGGCACCTGATGCAGCACGGGGCGGACTCGATCATGGTGGCGAACCGCACCTACGATCGCGCGGTGCGGCTGGCAGAGCAGTTCCTCGGGGCTGCGATCCGTTTTGAGGATCTGTGCGCGCGAGCGCACGAGGCGGACATCATGATTACGTCGACGGGCGCGGGGCACGCGATCATCGGCGTCGAGCAGGCGCAGGCGATCCTGCATCGGCGCAAAGGGCAGCCGGTGTTCCTGATCGACATTGCCGTGCCGCGGGATGTGGAGCCGCAGGTGAATCGGCTGGAAGGCATGTTCCTGTACGACATCGACGACCTGCAGCAGGTGGCGGCGTCGAACCTGGTGGATCGCGGACACGAGGCGGAGAAGGCCGAGGCGATCATCGCGGAAGAGACGGAGCGGTTCCGGCGGCGGATTCGCACCATCGACATCGCGCCGGTGCTGGTGGACGTGCAGGGAACCGCGGAGGAGTTGCGCCAGTCGGAACTGCATCGGCAGCGTGGGCTGCTGCAGTCTCTGAGTCGCGAGCAGCAGGAGGCCGTGGAGGCGATCACGCGCGGGCTGATGAACAAGTTCATGCACATGCCGCTGCAGGCGTTGAAGGCGGCGGCGCGCGAGGGCGATGCAGCGGCGCTGGAGACGATCCGCGCGATGTTTGGGCGAGAGTACGGGCACAAGCCGGCTGCGGAGGGTGAGCCGGAGCGAGTGGCAGGGCAGGACTCCGGCGAGCCGGATAAGACATAGCAAGCAGGGACGCGATACGCTGGTTTCTGATCCTGCATGACGAATCCCAACAACAATTCAAAGGCCGGCGTGCTGCGCATTGGCTCGCGTGGGTCGAAGCTCGCGCTGTGGCAGGCGCATCACATTGCGGATCGGCTGCGCGGGGCGGGGCATGAGGTCGCGATCGAGATTATTAAAACGCTCGGTGACGCGATGCAGCATGTACCATTCGCCGAAGTCGGGACGACGGATCGCGATGCGAAGGGGATGTTCACGAAGGAGATCGAAGAGGCGCTGTTCGCGGGCCGCATCGATCTGGCGGTGCATAGTTTGAAGGATCTGCCGACAGAGCTGGCCGCGCCTTTTACGATTGCGGCGATCCCGGAGCGGGTGGATCCGCGAGATGCGTTTGTTTCGGTGAAGTTTGAGAGCTTCGAGGCGCTGCCGCAGGGGGCGCGCATTGGAACGAGCAGCTTGCGGCGGCAGGCGCAGCTGAAGTCGCAACGGCCGGATGTGACGTGCGTGGAGTTTCGCGGCAATGTGGATACGCGGCTGCGCAAGCTGGCTGAGGGCCAGGTGGACGCGATCATCCTGGCGTCGGCGGGGCTGGAGCGGCTGGGACTGACGGCACATCGGCGGGAATGTTTTTCGCCGCTGGTGCTTTGTCCGGCAGCGGGGCAGGGGGCGCTGGCGATTGAGGTGCGGGCCGGGGATGAGCGGACGCTTGCGGCGCTTTTGTTTTTGGACGATGAGGCGACGCGGTACGCAGTGACAGCGGAGCGGGCAGCGCTTGCGGGCCTGGGCGGTGGTTGCCAGGTGCCTATCGGGATTCATTGCTTTGCGGGCGACGAGGGCTATAGCGTGGTGGCGGCGGTGGCCGCTCCGGATGGGTCGGAGGTGCTGCGGGTGGTGATGGATCGGCAGGTGGGTTTGTTGCCGGAGGCGCTGGGGCAGAAGGTCGCGGAGGAGCTGCTGAGGCAAGGAGCGGAGCGGCTGCTGGCTTTGGGCTCGCCGGAGAAGCCGGGGACCGAGCCTGTTGGGGCAGCGTGACCGAGCTTCCGCTGGCGGGGCGGAGAATCCTGGTGACGCGGGCGCGGCATCAGGCGGGGCAACTATCGGAAAAGCTGCGAGCGCTGGGGGCGGAGGTCGTCGAGATTCCCGCGATTGAGATCGTGCCGCCGGAATCGTATGCCGAGCTGGATCGGGCGCTCGTCAATTTGTCACAGTATCAGTGGCTGATTGTCACCAGCGCGAACGGGGCGCATGCGCTGGGCGGGCGAATGACGTTTTTGGGGATTGGGTCGACCGCGTTTGCGCAGGTAAAGATCGCTGCGGTTGGATCGGCGACGGCGCGGGCACTGGAGGAACTGGGGCTGCGGATTGCGGTGACGCCGGCGGAGTATGTCGCGGAGTCGCTGGTGGAGGCTCTTGGGGACCAAGTGGTTGGGCAACGGGTGTTGCTGGCGCGAGCGGCGGTGGCGCGGGATGTGATCCCGGATGTGCTGCGCGCGCGTGGGGCGACGGTGGATGTGGTGGATGCGTACCGGACAGCGATTCCGGAGGAATCTGTAACAGCGGTGCGCACGATCTTTGGGATTGACGGACGGATACCGGATGCGGCTACGTTTACAAGCTCATCGACGGTTACGAATTTCCTGAACCTGCTGCGCGCGGCGGGCATTGAGGCGCCGAAAAGGATGCGGGCGGTGTCGATCGGGCCGATTACGAGCCGGACGATGCGGGAGAACGGATGGGAGCCGGCGGCGGAGGCCGATCCGCACGATCTGGAGGGGCTGGTGCAGGCGGCGGTGAACGCGGTGCTGGCTGCACGGGCGGACGCGCCTGCGGCGCCACGCTCCAATGCGAAGTAAGTTCGGCGCAGCGGTCTCGGGCGGACGGTTGACCAGATCGAAAGCCGCACTGGCCGTTCTGCAGCCGTGAGAGAAATTATTGCTGCGGCTGTGCTGGTACCGCGAAATGTCCGGCGCGGACCGAGGCCAGTTCCGGGTTGGCTTTCTGGCCAGGTTTCAGGGGAAGGGGTTTGCCGCCCATGCCGTTGGGGTTGGCGGGATCGGACCACATCGCGCCCACCTGGATTGGTTTCGGCTGCTGGGCGATGAGGTTGTGGTTCAGGTTGCGCTGCTTGTCGACATAAGCGGCGATGACCCGCGAGGCGAGACGGCCGGCCAGCTTGCCGTGCTCTCCGGCTTCGAAGAGGACGCAGACGGCGATGTCGGGGTTGCGGCGCGGGCTGAATCCGACGAACCAGGCATTGTCCCTGACGGAATGAGCATGGCCGAGTCTTGCGGCGAGAGCGTTGCTCATGGTCTGCGCGCTGCCCGTTTTGCCGGCGAAGTCGATGCCCTCAAGATGAGCGCTGTTATCCGTTCCGATGGGCGTGGGGACAAGGGCCATGGCGTCGGTGATGGTTTCCCAGATGGACGGGTCCATGTGGAAGCTGGAATCCGCGGAGCCAGGATAGGCGTCGATGACAGACTTGTAGACGTCGGGCTTCAGCTCGTCGGGGAAGACGACATGGGGCCGATGCAGAACACCGCCGGAGGCGATGCCGGCGATGGCTCGGACCATTTGCACGGGAGTGGCAGCAACGGCGCCCTGGCCGATACCGACCGATGTGACCTCTCCGGGATACCACTTCTGATGGAAGGTCTTCATCTTCCACTCGGCGGAAGGCATGGTGCCCGAGGCTTCGTCGGGAAGGTCGATGCCGGTTTTGTAGCCGAGTCCGACGGTGTGGGCCCAGTAGGCAATCTTTTCAATGCCGAGGCGCGCAGCGAGCGTGTAGAAGAAGACGTCGCAGGACTGGTAGATGGCTTTGTCGATGTTGACCGCGCCGTGACCGGTACGCACCCAGCAACGCTGATAGGTGCCGAAGAGGTTGACGCCGCCGGCACAGTGGACGGTCATGTCCTGAGCGATGCCTTCTTCGAGGCCGGCCAGCGACATGATGATCTTGAAGGTGGAGCCCGGCGCGAGCTGGGCCTGAATCGCCTTGTTCATCAGGGGATGGTCGGGATCGGTGATGTACTTATTCCACTCGCCACGGCTGATGCGCACCGCAAACTCATTCGGATCGAAGGCAGGTCGGCTGACCATGGCCAACACTTCTCCGGTGTGGGGGTCGATGGCGATCATGGCGCCATTGCGGTCGCCAAGAGCATTTTCAGCAGCGCGCTGGATATCGAGATCGATGGTAAGGCGCAAGCTCTGGCCGGGTTTAGCGGGCTCGGTGCCGAGGCGGCCAACCTCGCGGCCGTGGCTATCGACGACGACGTCTTCCGATCCGTCTTCGCCGCGCAGGATGCCATCGTAGGACGCTTCGACGCCGGAGCGGCCGACAACGTCGCCTGGCTCATACATGGCGTAGCGCGGGTCGTTGAGCATCTCTTCGCTGACCTCGCCGACGTAGCCGACGAGATGAGCGGCGAATCCGTCGCGGGGATAGAGCCGCCGCTGCTCCTCGATGGTGTCGAGTTCGGGAAGCTCGTCCTTATGCGCTTCGATGAATTCTTCTTCGTCCGGGGTAATGTCCTGCTTGAGCGGGAGGGGCTGATATTTCGGAGCCAGTCGATACTTCTTCAGGATGGCGTCGATCTGGTCGACGGTCATGTGCAGACCGCGGGCGATCAGAGGCAGGTCGGGTGTGATGTCGTAGCCCTGCTCGCGGACGAGAAAGCAGGAGACGGAGGGGTAGTTGTCGACGATGAGGCGGCCTTCGCGATCGAAGATTTTGCCGCGGGGGGCGAGGATAGGAACTTTGCGGATGCGATTGGCTTCAGCGAGGGCGTGGTAGTTCTGGCCGCCGACCACCTGCAGGCGCCACAGGCCGAAGACAAGAATGGCCAGGATTGCCGCGATCATGTACTGGATAACGGCGAGGCGGAGTGGCGGAAGCTTTTCGTCGCGGTTGAGCACAGACAGGGAGACTCCATGGCCCGCATCGTGCCTTAAAAAACGGGCCATCCTTGTATGCGAAAGGGTGATATAAGGATAGCGCGAATCCAGGCGGGGACGGCGGGAGTGGCATTTTAGTTGTAGATTCCCGCCGACTACGTTACAACCTGGAAATGGCGGGACGCAGGAAAGCAGCGGCGAAGAAAGTGGGACAGGGACAGGAAGGACCGGGGGAAGCGGCAAAAGGGGAATTCCTGCCGCCGAGACCGATTAGCTTGCGCACGCTGGGGGACTATCTGGACCTCTCCCCGGCGACCATCTCTCTGGTTCTGAACAACGCGCCCGGAGTGCGATCGATTCCGCAGGAGACGCGGGACCGGGTGATTGCGGCGGCGAAGAAGTTTGAATACCGGCCGAGCTTTTTTGCGCGGTCGCTGCGGCGGCGGCAGAGCTTTTCAGTCGGCGTGCTGGTGCCGGAGCTGAGCGACGGCTACTCGGTGCTGGTGATGAGCGGCATCGAAGAGGTGCTGATCGAAGAGGGGTATTTCTACCTGACCGCCAGCCACCGGCGGAAAGCGGACCTCATTGAGGAGTACCCGGGGCTGCTGATGGACCGCTCCGTCGAGGGGTTTGTAGCCATCGACACGGCGTTGCAGCACGGCCTTCCGCTGCCAGTGGTGGCGGTGGCGGGGCACAAAGCGGTGCCGGGCGTGACACGGATCGTGCTGGATCATGCGCGCGCGGCGGAGCTGACGATGCGTCACCTGTATCAGCTGGGGCACCGGCAGATCGCGTTCATGCGCGGGCAGACGTTCAGTTCCGATTCCGACGACCGGTGGAAGAGCCTGATGACGGTGGCGAGAGATCTGGGGATCGAGGTGCCACCGGAACTGGTGGTGCAGCTGGAGCAGAACCTGTCGTCGCCGGAACTGGGATATCCGGTGGTGGGGAAGCTGCTGGCAGCGAAGAAGCCGTTCACGGCGCTGGTCTCCTACAACGACATTGCGGCCATCGGCGCGATTCGGTCGCTGCGCGACAACGGCCTGCGGGTGCCTGAGGATGTCTCGGTGATCGGATTCGATGACATTCAGGGGGCGGCGTATCACACGCCGAGCCTGACCACGATCCGGCAACCGCTGATGAGCATGGGCAACACGGCGGCTCGGTTGCTGCTGCAGAGGATTCGGGGACTCAAGGACTATCCGGAGCAGGTATCGATTGTGCCCGAGCTGATCATTCGCGAATCGACACTGCCGCCGAATCCGGCGCGGGCGAAGAAGAAGATAGCGTTCAGCGTTCGGCGTTCAGCGTTCGGGCACCGGTAGAATCGGCAGTCGTGACTGACCTTGGTGCGTCCGGTCCTCGTTTTTCTCTCCTGTGTTTCGGATTTGTGGTGTGCGGCATGGTGACCGTGCTGCCGGGACCTTTGCTGCCCGTGATGGCGGCGCGCTGGGGACTGCGGGACGTGCAGTCGGGCGCGTTCTTCGCCGCGCTCTTTATGGCCTCGACGGTGGGATCGGTGTTTTCGCCGCACCGGCTGCGGCGGAACCTGCCGCTGGGCTATTCCTCGATGACGGCGGGAGTTCTGTTGCTGATCGTTGCGGAACGAACGGCGGGAGCCGCGCTGGGGCATGCTCTGGCGCTCTCCGCCTTTGCGCTGGTCGGCCTGGGCATCGGGCTGTCGGTTACGGCGACGAATCTGGTGGTCGGGATCGCGGCCGAGAATCAGGCCGATAGCGGGGGCGGAGAGCGGGGGGAGCGGGCGCGCCGGATCTCGATCGTGAATTTGTGGTGGGGGATTGGCGCCGTTGCCTGTCCCTGGTTGATCGCGACCGCGGAGCAACACGGATGGCTGCGGAGTTTGCTGGTGCTGGTGGCCGTGGGGACGGCAGGCATGTTTCTGGCCTTGCTGCCGCAGTGGCGTGAGCCGGAGTTTGGATGGGGCGGAGCGCCGCGGGCCGGGTTGCGATCGCAGGGATGGGTGCTGGTCTTTTTCGCCGCCTTCCTCTTTCTGTACGTGGGCGTGGAGACGGTGGTCGGGGGCTGGATCACAACCTACGCGCATCGCTTCAGTGGGCTGACGGTGGCGCGGGCGAGTCTCATCGTGTCGCTGTACTGGACGGCGTTGCTGGCGGGACGATGGCTCGGATCGGTGGCGCTGAGGTCGATCGCGGAGCGGGTGGTGCTGTTGCCGGCGCTGGCTCTGTCGTTGGCGGCGGTGGTCATTCTGGTGGCGCCGCACTCAACGGCCGTGGTGCTGACGGCGGTGGCTGTGGCAGGAGCGGGATTCGGGCCGGTGTTTCCGATCGGGGTTTCGCGCATGCTGGCACGGGTGAACGATCACCGCAATACAGGGTGGGTTTTTGCTGTGACCGCGAGCGGCGGCGCGGTGCTGCCGTGGCTGACAGGGCTGGTGTCGACGAGGACAGGGTCGCTGCGGGACGGATTTCTGGTGGCCGTGGCAGCGCTGGTGGCGATTCTGGCGTTGGCAGCTGGGGAAAAGGCGATCCTGACGGAGTCACGCGGCTAAGTCGGGCAGTCGCCGGTTACCTCATGCGAACATGGTGTGATCGGGAACCGGGAGCCGGAAAAGACGACTGACGGGCGCGTCCCCTGGGCGGTCGGAAAAGGCTGCCGGAGCCGAAAGAATAGCTTTGCCTAAGGATTTGTTGTTATGGTAAACAATATCGGCAACGGAAGAGCGGGCGACGGCTGCCGCCGGCAGGGAAGCAGCCGCAAGCACCGCGAAATTTCCGGGCTGGACGAGATTTCTGGCTCCTGAAGGGCGAGCGGGAGGAAAAAGTATGCTGCCAGAACAATGGGAAATATTTAAGCGGGCTGCGCGCCGGGAGAAGATGGACAAAATCCCGATGGCGCTGATCGTCGACAGCCCATGGATTCCTGGGTATCTGGGGATTCAGCACCTGGACTATTTTCTCGATCCGGAGTTGTGGTTCCAGTCGAACTTGAAGATCATGCGGGAGTTTCCGGACATCATCTTTATCCCGTCGTGGTGGATGGAGTACGGGATGGCGGCGGAGCCGTCGGTGCTGGGGTCGAAGATCAAGTTCTGGCAGGACAACACGCCGAGCGAGTATCACACGCTGTACCGGCTGGAGGACATCGACAACTTTCCGGAGTACGAGGTGGAGGCCGATGGCTTTGCCGGACTGACGCTGCACCGGATCAAGATGGCGCGGCAGCGGATTCTGGACGCGGGCTACATTCTGCCGATGGTGACGTCGCGCGGGCCGCTGTGCACGGCGGGATTTGTGCGGGGCACGACGGAGTTCATGATCGACCTGGTGGAGAACCCGGAGGGCGCGCACAAACTGATCGATCTGTGCACGCGGGTGATCATCGACTGGCTGAAGGCGCAGCAGAAGGTGATGGGGGACGGGGTCGAGAGCATTTTCATCCTCGACGACATTGTGGGGTTCATCAACGAGGAGCACTACCTGGAATTTGCGCATCCTTATTTAAAGAGAATCTGCGACGCGTTTCCGAAGGACTGGGTGAAGCTGTACCACAACGACGCCGAAGTGGATGCGTGCCTCGATCATCTGCCGGACACAGGGTTCAACGTGCTGAACTGGGGCAAGCAGCGGCACATTACAGAAGTGAAGCGGCGGGTGGGCGATCGGATGTGCCTGATGGGGAATGTAAATCCGCTGGAGATTGGTGTGCGCGGCACGCCGGAGGAAGTGAAGGACGAGACGCTGGAGGTGCTGGAGGGCTCAGGCGGCGAGGGGATCATTCTCTCGGTGGGCGGCGGCACGAGCCCGGGGATGCCGAGGGAGAACATTCTGGCGATGCTGGAAGCTCTGAACGAATTTAACGCGAAACGCGCGGCCGGCGTGGTGGCGAGCGTTCGCTGAGGAAATGGACCGATGCCCGATTATGCGCTGATGAATCAGTATCTGTACGAAGGCAACGCCGACAAGGTCGAGCAGATGACGAAGGACGCGCTCGCCGAAGGCCGGACCGTGCAGGAGGTGCTGAACGAAGGGCTGATCGCGGGGATGAGCGTGGTGGGCGAGGATTTTAAGCACAACGTGCTCTATGTGCCTGAGGTGCTGATTGCGGCGCGGGCGATGAAGGCGGGGATGGCGGTGCTGAAGCCGCTGCTGACGTCGAAGGACAGCACCACGAAGCCGAAGGGCGTGTTGCTGATGGGCACGGTGCGCGGCGATCTGCACGATATCGGCAAGAATCTGGTGGGGATGATGGCCGAGGGCGCGGGCTTCGAGCTGCACGACATCGGCGTGGACCAGAGCCTGGAGAAGTTCATGGCGGCGGCGGACCGGGTGAAGCCGACCATCATCGGGATGAGTGCTTTGCTGACCACAACGATGATGTACATGAAGACAGTCATCGATGGGTTCAATGCGGCGGGACGGACGGACATCAAGATGGCGGTGGGCGGCGCGCCAATCAGCCAGATGTTCGCCGACGAAATTGGCGCCGATGGGTACGGAGCGAACGCGTCGGCCGCAGTGGATCTGTTTCTGCGGCTGGCGGAAGCAGGCTCGGTGGCCACCTAGGGAAAGCCATGGCGATTTACAAAGTCCTGTGCTGGCAGGAAATCCCCACCCAGGTCAAGGCGGAAGACGACGACGAAGATGTGACCCTGATGCTGGATGGGAGGTTCATGGTGCAGGTGGATATCCTTGCCGCCAGGCGCGGTCTGCAGGCCGCCGACGATTATCTGGCGCAATGGAAGTGGACTGAGGAAGCGGAGCGCGAAGGCTCTGCGCGGGAAGTGGCCGATGCAGTGAAGGCGGAGTTGGAAGCGAAGGGCTGGCAGGACCAGTAAGGAATGGCGGTTCACCTCACCATCAACGGACAATCGGTCGAAGCACAGGGGCTCTCGCTGTTCGATCAGGCGGAGGCGCTCGGGATCGAAGTGCCGACCTCGTGCCGCAAGCAGGGCAAGTGCAAAGAGTGCATGGTGGAGGTGGTGGAGGGCGCGGCGTTGCTGTCGCCGATGACGGAGGCGGAGCAACATCTGAAGGGGCGGTTCCGGCTTTCCTGCCAGACTCTGGTGACAGGCGCGAGCGGCCAGGTGCGCTGCCATACGATGCGGAGGGGGCAGATGCGCATCGAGCGGCTGGCGCTGGGATTGCCAGGAAGCGGCGCGGCGATGGAGCTGGATCCGGCGGTGACGCGCGATGGCGATCGGATCCTGATCGATGGTGTTGAAGTGGAGCGGTCGACCGGGCCGATCCATGGCCTCGCGATGGACCTGGGCACGACTACCGTGGTGGTGCGGCTGCTGAACCTTGAGACCGGAGAACTGGTCGCGGATACTTCGTTTGAGAATCCGCAGCGGTTTGGCGGTGCGGAGGTGATGTCGCGCATCGCCTACGACACCGATCATCCGGGCAGGTTGCTGATGCGGACGCTGGCTGGCTATCTGAGCCATGCGATCGAGAAGTTCCCGGTCGATCCGAAGACGATTTACGAGATGGTGGTGGTCGGCAACTCGACGATGCGGGATTTGTTTTTCCGGCAGAACGTGTACTCGATCGGGCAGACGCCGTACCGGTCGATTACGGAAATCGAGATGGCCGAAGGCAAGCGGACGACGACGAGCCTGGAGCAGAGCGGGTTGCGCAGTTTGCTGCCGATTCATCCGAAGGCACGCGTATATGGTGCGCCGATCATCAGCGGTCATGTGGGCGCGGATGCAGCGGCGTGCATGCTGGCCGTGGATCTGGCGCATGAAACGCGGCGGATCGCGATTATGGACATCGGCACGAACACGGAGCTGATTGTCGGCAACAAGGACCGGATTCTGGCGGCCTCGTGCCCGGCGGGCCCGGCGTTTGAAGGCGGCGCGATTGCGTGCGGGATGCCGGCGCTCGAGGGAGCGGTTGAGGAGGTTGCGATCGAGGACGATGGCAGCATCCGGCTGAAGGTGATTGGCGAAGGCAAGCCGGAGGGCATCTGCGGATCGGGTCTGGTGGACGCGCTGAGCGAGTTGCTGCGCACCGAGCAGATGAACGATAAGGGCCGCTTCGAAGACGATCTCAATCGCATCACGCTATGGCATGGCGCGGAGGAGGACGGAGACGTTTATCTGCTGGAAAGCGACGTGAACGAGCTGGCGCAGGCGAAGGGCGCCAATGTCGCGGGGCTGCACGTTGTGTTCTCGACGTATGGGATCGACTTCGACGACATCGACGTTTTCTATCTGGCTGGCGGATTTGGGCGGCATCTGAAGGTTGAGGCGTCGAAGCGGATCGGGTTGGTGCCGTGGATCGACTCGGCGAAAATCGTGCAGGCGGGCAACACCGCGATCGAGGGCGCGACCATCGCGCTGCTCTCGAAGACGAAGCGGCGGGAGCTGGAAGAGCTGGTGAGGAAGGTAGAGCACTGCCGTCTGGAGACGCATCCGAGCTTCTTCGATTTTTTTGTGGAGGGCTGCCAGTTCAAGCCTGTGGAGCCGATAGCATGCGCACACTAGCGGAGAGCATCGAGCTGGCCGACGCGCGCGCCACTGTGAACGTGCTGCCGGAAGAGTATGTGCGCTTGCTTGGTTATCCGCGAGGGCATGAGCTGGAGGGGCGGGCGCTGGCACTGGCGACCCGGGCGCGCGAGTGGTATGCGCAACATGGGCGTCCATGGGTGTATGCGCGCCAGGCGGAGACGTTTGCTTTGGATGCGGACTCGATCTGCGTCGACGGAGAACGGTTCGCCAGCGCGCGCCTAAGGAGCACGCTGGAGCAGGCGGGGGCGCACAGCGCGGTTCTGGTTGCTGTCGGCGCGGGGCCGGAGGCGGAAGAAGAGGCGCGGCGGCTGTGGTCGGAGGAAAAGCCGGATGAGTATTTCTTCCTCGAAATGTTTGCGTCGGCGGTGGTGGAGCATTTGACGACGAACGCAGGCGCGCGGCTGTGCGACTGGGCGGAGCAGCATGGGATGGCGGTGCTGCCACACTACAGCCCGGGCTATCCGGAGTGGGATATTGCCGAGCAGGCGCGATTGCTGGAGCTGATGAAGCACACGCGGAATGCGGGGTTCCCATCGCAGCTGGATGCGATGGAGTCGGGCATGCTGCGCCCCAGGAAATCGCAGCTGGCGGTATTTGGTCTGACACGGCATACGGATCGGCTGCGCCGCCTCACGAGTCTCGTGCCATGCGAGAACTGCTCGTTTGGACCATGCCAGTATCGGAGAGCGCCCTATCGCAGGTCGCCGCGCGGAACCGGCGAGCGCGTGGCGGTCAAGCCATCGGTTCTGGATCACGACGCTGCGTACAGCGTGAACCAAAAGGCTCTGCAGAGATGGGCGCAGGAGCGGCTGACCATGGAAGAGCATCCGGATGGGTCGTTGGAGGCTTCGTTTCGCTACGAAGGGACGACCTGCACGAACATGGGACGGCCGCTGGCGTTCCAGTACCGCGTAAAGATCGGGCCGCGCGAAGAGGGTTATCCGATTCGCGAGCAACACTGCGCACCGGCGGAGGGCGATACCGGGCACATGCACATGTGCGAGTACATCGCGAATGCGGACCGTGTGATGGGTGCGATCGATCGCGAGAAACCATTCGCCGGAGAACGGCTGAACGCGGTGTTATCGTGGCGGCGCGAAGCGAGCGGGGCGGGTTGTCTCTGCGAGGCGGCCAGCCGCAATCACAAATGGGGATTGGTTCTGGAAACGATTCACTACGCGCTGGCACAAAAAGAGCTGGCGCAGGAAACGGAATGACGATGAGGAAACTTCTGCAGGAGGCGATTCTGGAGCGGCCGCTGCTGTGCGACGGCGCCATGGGCACACAGTTGATGCTGGCCGGGCTTGCGCAAGGCAATTGCGGGGAGGCGTGGAATCTGACGCAACCGGAGCGGGTGCTGGGCATTCAACGGCGATATGTCGAGGCGGGGTCGGAGTGCCTGCTGACGAATACTTTCGGCGGCTCGCGGATCATGCTGACCCGGCATGGGGAGGGCGAGCATGTAGTGGCGATCAACAAAGCCGGCGTGGAGATTGCGCGCCGGGCCTTTGGGGACCGCGACGGCTACGTGCTCGGCGACATTGGGCCGTTCGGGGGGTCTGATGGAGCCGTACGGCGACTTCACGGAAGCCCAGGTGCGCAGCGCCTTTGAAGAGCAGGCGCGGGCCCTGGTGGAGGGCGGAGCGGACGCGATCATCATCGAGACGCAGACCTCGCTGGAAGAGCTGGGCATCGGGATCGAGTCGGCGCAAAAGGCCGGCGCAAGGTGCATTATCGGTTCGATGGCCTACGACGTAACGCTGGACGGATCGACTTTCCGCACCATGATGGGAATCGAACCGGAGAAGGCGGCGGAGTTTATGGAGCAGCGCGGGGCGCACATTGTGGCGCTGAACTGCGGCACGAGAATGGACATGGTGCGTGCGCTGACGGCGGTGCAGCGGTATAAATCCGTGACCCGCCTGCCGGTGATGGTGCAGCCGAATGCCGGTCAGCCGAAGCTGGTGCAGATGAAGGTGGTCTACGACGAGACGCCGGATCAGATGGTAAAGGATCTGGTGCCGATTCTGGACGCCGGCGCAAACATCGTGGGCGCCTGTTGCGGCAGTACTCCGGAGCACATTCGCGCGTTCCGGAAGACGATGGATCAGTATCTGGAAACGAAGGGCATTGCCCTGGAACGGAGCCGAGCG
Organism: uncultured Acidobacteriaceae bacterium; assembly: GCA_963702285.1. Taxonomy (GTDB): domain Bacteria; phylum Acidobacteriota; class Terriglobia; order Terriglobales; family Acidobacteriaceae; genus Palsa-343. Next base: position 69,465 of record CAVPCB010000033.1, read on the forward strand.
TGAAAGTGAAAGTCTGCGATGTGAACGCAGCCGCAGCCGAAAAGCTGCCCCCGGGCAGCGACGACAAATCCGGCATCGGTGTCCATTACATCGACGCGTACATTAAGCCGATGAATGTGAAGCTGGAAGACGGCACACCCGTGCGGTGCAAGCGGCGTGGGCTGAAGATCACGCTCTCCGCGGGGCCGAAGAAAGGTGAGGGGCTGATGCGCCGCCTCGATGTGAGCAGGGATCCGGTGGCGATGCTGGAGGCGGCGCTGCAGGAAGCCTCGAAAGCTGCGGGGATCGAACTCGCGGTGGAGGGTGGGGCGATCTTCGTTACGATCTGACAACGCCCGCCGGTCATGCGTGGCTTCATCCACCTTTCGGTGGAGGTGCGGCGCGCGCGCATACAAGTAAGATGAAATCTCTGAGCTCCCCAGGCTCGCAAACAAACGTGGACCTGCGCCACAGTGGCCGGCGGCTTCGTTATTGCGTGTCGTGCGGGGCAAGGCAGAGACGATGCGAGACGAACACGCGGCGCGAACGAATCTGATTCTGTTGTGGCGTCCGTTCGCGTTCATTGCGCTGTTGCTGTTGTTGTGGGAGATCGGCATTCGTCACCAGGCGAGTCATTTGCTGCCCGGTCCGTGGGGAGTCGTGGGTGGCATTGTCGACTTGGTGCGCCATGGGCTGCTGCTGAAATATGTGGTTGCGTCGCTCTTCAGGGTGACATGGGGATTCGCGCTTGCGGTGGTGACCGCGATTCCGCTGGGTCTGGCGGCTGGCTGGTTCCGCCGCGCGGAGATGGCGATGAATCCGATTCTCCAGATCCTGCGGCCGATTTCGCCATTGGCGTGGATTCCGATTGCAATTCTCTGGTTCGGAGTTGGAGACCTGGCCGCGATCTTTCTTATTTTTGTCGGCTGCTTTTTCCCGCTGATGCTCACGGCCATCGATGCGGTACAAAGCATCCCCGCGGTGTACGTGAATGCCGGGCGAAACTTCGGCCTGAACTCGGCGGCCCTGGTGTATCGGGTGCTGTATCCGGCGGTGGTGCCGAAACTGATTGTCGGACTGCGCATCACGCTGGGGATCGCGTGGCTGGTGGTGGTGGCGGCGGAGATGATCGCAGTCAGTTCCGGGCTCGGGTTCCTGATTGTGGACGCGCGCAACGCGGGCAATCGCTACGACCTGGTTGTCGCCGGTATGTTGATCATCGGGATCATTGGCTTGCTCCTTGATCTGGGGATGAAGTCGCTCGAAAAGGTAAAGTCGTTTCGCTGGGGATATTCGGAGGATTGATACCGAGCATGCAGCCGATTGCCGCGCCACTGCCCTTCACGGTGAAGACCAAGCTGTCCGTCGATCGGGTCAGCATGGTCTTTGAGCGCGATGGCAAACGGACCGAGGTGCTGAACAACATCAATCTGGAAGTAGGCGACGGAGAGTTTGTCTGCCTGCTGGGACCGTCAGGCTGTGGGAAGACCACGCTGCTCAATGCTATGGCGGGATTCCTGTCGCCCACCAGCGGGGAAATCAGGGTCGATGGCGAGCCGGTGCGGAAGCCGGACCCGCGGCGCATCTTCGTCTTCCAGGAGCGCGGCGTGTTTCCGTGGCTGACGGTGGAAGGCAACATCGGTTTCGGGTTGTCGAAGCTTTCCAAAGCCGAGCGCGATCAGCGAATCGCGCACTACGTGAAGATGGTGGGGCTACGGGGCTTCGAGAAAACCTACCCGCAGGAGCTATCCGGCGGCATGAAGCAGCGTCTGGAAGTGGCGCGGGCGCTGGCTGTGAATCCCGACATGCTGCTGCTGGACGAGCCTTTCGGCGCGCTCGATTCGATTACTCGGCTGGTGATGCGGGGCGAACTGCTGCGCATCTGGGAAGCGGAGCGCAAGACGATCATCTTCGTGACGCATGACATCGATGAAGCCGTGCAACTGGCGGATCGCGTGGTGGTGATGAGCGCGCGGCCGGCATCGATTCAGCGGATCGTGAACATCGATATTGCGCATCCGCGCGACATCAGCTCGTCGCGCTATCTGGAACTGCGCGACGGGATCTTCCAGCAGATCGGACTGGCGCACAAGATATGAACGCCCTGAGCCAACCCGCGAAGTGGGAGAGGTTTTTCTGGCCGGTGGTCGCCACCGGGCTGCTGCTGGCGCTCTGGTATTATTCCGTGCGCTGGACCGGCACGAAGGTGTTTCCGTCGCCTCGCGAGGTTGAGAAGGGGCTGGCAGAACTGCTGCGTCACCACGTTTTGTGGAAGGACATTCTCGATTCACTGCGGCGTGTTGCTGTGGGCTATGGGCTCGCGGTCCTGATCGGCATTCCGCTGGGACTGACGCTGGGCTGGTATCCGGCCGCGAATCAGGTAGTGAATCCGACCATGCAGATTTTGCGGCCGATCAGCCCCATCGCGTGGATTCCGGTGGCCATCATTTTCTTCGGAGTCGGCGACGAGGCGGCCGTTTTCCTTATCTTTCTCGGGGCATTCTTCCCCATCGTGGTGGCCTGCATCAACGGAGTGGCGAATGTGCCGTCGGTGTATCGCCGCGCCGGCCGCAACTTCGGGCTGACGCCGCCACAACTGCTGGGCAGGGTTTTATTTCCGGCGGCGCTGCCGCAGATTCTGGTGGGGCTGCGCATCGCGCTGGGCATCGCGTGGCTGGTGGTGGTGGCGGCGGAGATGATCGCCGTCGATTCCGGGCTCGGTTATCTCATCATCGATTCGCGCAACTCCGGCAAGCGCTACGACCTCGTGGTCGCGGCCATTCTGCTGATTGGCCTGATCGGATTGATTCTGGATGTGGCGTTCCGGCGGCTGGAACGACTCCGGTCCGTGCAATGGGGGTTCCGTCATGAGTCCTAAAAAGGCGGTTGTCTTGTGCGTCACGTGGCTGGTGCTGATCACGGGACTGCACGCGTGGCTCAACGTGAACTGGGACGTGGTGCTGAACGATTTTCGTCCGCCCGCCAAACGGAAGATCGTAGTTGCCTACATTCCGGTTACCTGCCAGCTTACGTGTCCGGTGACGGACTACATCTCGAAGTTCTCGGAGAACGGCGAGCTGTTTTTACCGCGGATGTTTCAGGGCTTTCCGGAGATTAAAGAGGCGCTGATTTCGAACAAAGTGCAGGCGGCGTTTATCGTCGCGCCACTGGCGATTGCGCTGGCAGCGCAGGGCGTGCCCATCAAGGTGGTGTATCTGGGGCACCGCTATGGCAGCGCGCTGGTGGTAAAGAAGGATGGGCCGGTGAAGAATTTCCGCGATCTAAAGGGGCGCACGGTTGCCATCCCGAGCCGTTTCTCCGACGAGCGCCTGATCCTGTTTCGCGCGATGAAGGTCTGGGGCATGAAGCCGGGCGACATCAGGATGGTGGAGATGGCTCCGCCGGACGTATCGGGCGCTCTGGCGGCGGGCGCGATCGATGGCTTCGTGATGGGCGAACCGTTTCCTTCGCAGGCAGAGATGGGCGGCTACGGGCGGGTGCTGTTTCAGGCGCGCGAATACTGGCCGGACTACATGTCGTGCATTCTTGTGGTGCGGCAGGACCTGATCGACCAGCGCCCGGAGACGGTGCAGGTGCTGGTGGACGGCATTGCGCGTTCCGGATTGTGGCTCGACAAGGGCATTCGCTATCGCGATGACGCTGCGGATTTCGTCGGCCGTTACTACTACAACCAGAAGCCGGCGCTGCTGCGGTGGGCGCTGACCAAGCCGATGGATCGCGTGATCTACAGCCAGCTCGAGCCGCGCAAGGCCGACTTCGATATGGTTCGCGACCTGATGATTGAAACCGGCGTGCTCAACAAGAGGATCGAGTTCAGCCAATATACGGATACACGTTTTTCCGATCAGGCGTCGTTTCAAACGGCGTGGAAATACGACCCCGGCCTGGCTGCGGCGAATTAGGAATGGTGTGGCCCGACCGGTGGCCGGGCAAAGGAGGTGGAACTATGCAACGCAGACGATTTGTGCAGATGATGACTCTCGCAGGTGTGGGAACAATGGCAGCAGTGGAACTGGCCCATGCCGGGCGAGACGAAGACAGTGACCTGGCACGTGAAGGGTTTTACATGCGTCACATGCGCGGTGGGTCTGGAGACCATGCTGCGCGAACAGAAGGGCGTGAAACGGGTGAAGGCTACTTATCCCGAGGCGAAGGTGACGATCCAGTACGACCCGGCATCGGTGGATGAAGCGCAACTGCGCGAATTCATCACCGAACTGGGCTTTACCGCTGAACCCGGATCGCAGAGCTAAGGTTTTTCCGGAAGTCCGGCGTGCAATAAACGCTCCACGTAAACTGCTTGCGAGGCGCAGATGGATCATTACGTCGAACGAGTCGTCGATCTGGTCGAACCCGGATCGAATCACCTTTACAACATGAGCGTCGATGATGCTCGCAGGATTCTTCTGGACGGGCCGGCTGAGGCGGTGCGCGGGATTCAGGGTTCGTTTGCCCTGACCGCGAAATCGGGCAAGACGGTGCGAATGGCGCGCTCGCTGGATCGGCCGATGCGCTATTTTCTTGCCAAGCGCCAGGAGGGACCGGCGCTGATCGTAGCCTCGCGCATCGACGCGATTCACGAGTGGCTGAAGGCGGAGGGCCTCGACGGTCAGTTTCATCCCAGCTATACGCGCATGGTGCCTGCACACTACGTGGTCGAGCTGCAACTGATCGGTTGCCCCGATCCGGATCCGGTTTACACGAGGTTCTTCACGCCGGTGATGGGCTCATTGCCTGCAGACCTCGACGCGATCGGCAAGATCTACATCTCCGCGCTGGCGGAGGAGATCGCGCAGTGGCTGCGAACGATCCCGGAAAAGGAGCCGATCGGCGCATGCTTTTCCGGAGGGATCGACAGCGGCAGCGTCTTTCTGACTGCGTATCACGTGATGCGGAAGCTGGGCATGAATCCGAGCCGCCTGAAAGCGTTTGTGCTCGACCTCGGGAATGGTCCCGATGTGCAGCAGGCCGCGCGCGTTTCTTGAGAGCCTGGGCTTATCGCTGTTTCTTGAGCCGATTCAGGCCGACGCCGGCTCGCTCGACGTGGGCGAAACCATTCGTATCATCGAAGATTACAAATCTCTGGATGTTGAGTCGGCGACCATGGCGCTGGCGCTGGCGCGCGGCATTCGCGCACGCTATCCGGAATGGCGCTATCTGATCGATGGCGACGGGGGCGACGAGAATCTGAAGGACTATCCCATTGAGGAGAATCCTGAACTGACGATCCGAAGCGTGATCCACAATCCGATGCTGTACCAGGAGGGCTGGGGCGTGGGCAAGATCAAGCACTCGCTGACGTACAGCGGCGGGTTGAGCCGATCCTATGTGCGCACTTATGCGACTGCGCATCACTTCGGATTCGAAGGTTTCAGTCCGTACACTCGGCCCGAAGTGATCGCCGTGGCCGAGGCGATTCCGTTTATCGAGCTGACGCAATACAGCGTGGAACGGCTCTACGAGTTGAAGGGCGAGATCGTCGCGCAGAGGAGTGCGGGCCGTAACCGGGCTGGAGATGCCGGTCTTCCCCAAGCGGCGCTTCCAGCATGGCGCGGTGTCCAGAGATTCTTTGCGGGAGCGGCTGCCGTATCGGGAGGCGGAGTACCGCGAGCAGTTTCTCGCGCTCTACCACTGAGGTCTGCCTTGTCATCGTATCCGGAAGCAGTGGCCGAACGGGATGCGTGGATTCTTGCGCGACGCGGGCCGCGCAATGTCGTCGATGCGCAGCGACCGTGGGCGTTTCTGGTCGAAGACGAGCGGAGTGCTTCGGGCGAGATCGTTCCGGTCGCGACCGTCTTTTTGACGAATCGGGAATGCCCATGGCGTTGCCTGATGTGCGATCTGTGGCGCAACACTCTGACCAGCGAAACGCCAGCGGGAGCGATTCCAGCGCAGATCGACTATGCGCTGGAGCGGATGCCGCCAGCGTGCCAAATCAAGCTCTACAACAGTGGCAGCTTCTTCGACCGGAAGGCGATTCCTCTGGCAGATCACGCGGCGATCGCGAGCCGGGTGGGCGCGTTCGAACGAACGATCGTGGAGTGCCATCCGGCGCTGATCGGCGATGATTGCCTTCGCTTCAGAAACCGGTTGCGCGGCAGACTGGAAGTCGCGATGGGCCTTGAAACCGCACATCCGCAGATTCTCAACCGGCTGAATAAGCGGATGACGCTCGACCAGTTCCGCACGGCCGCGGATCGACTGTGCGGGAACGACATTGATTTGCGCGTGTTTATTTTGGTGCAGCCGCCATTTATGCCCGAAGGGGAAGCGGTCGAATGGGCGGCCCGATCGCTGGAGTTCGCCTTCGACTGCGGCGCCACAGTGGCGACTCTCATTCCCACCCGCGCCGGCAACGGTGCGATGGAGGAACTGGCGGCGAGCGGAGAATTTTCTCCGCCATCGCTTGCCACGGTGGAAGCTGCGACGGAATACGGGATCGGGTTGAGGCGAGGCCGCGTGTTCGTCGATCTTTGGGATCTGCGCACTCTGCCGAAATGCGTGGCATGTCATGAGCAGCGTCTGGATCGGCTGCAGACGATGAATTTGCACCAGGAGATGTGGCCGCGGGTGCCATGCGAGCGATGCGGAGGGCAAAGTTGAACGAGAGCTACGATCTTGCAGTCGTCGGGTCAGGATTCGCCGGATCGTTGCTGGCGATGATTGCGCGACGGCTCGGACGCTCCGTCGTTTTGCTCGAGAAGGGTATGCATCCGCGCGTTGTTATTGGCGAGTCTTCGACGCCGCTGTCCAATCTGCTTCTTGAGGAACTGGCAACGCACTACGATTTGCCGGCGCTGCGACCGCTGACGAAATGGGGAAGTTGGCAACGGGCGTATCCGCAGGTTGCGGTGGGGCTGAAACGCGGGTTCACGTTTCATCATCATGTGCTGGAATCGCCGAAAAAGGACGATCCGGATCGGCAAGACCAGCTGTTAGTGGCCGCGAGCCCTCGCGATGAAATCGCCGACACGCATTGGTGCCGGGCGCAGTTCGATCACCTGCTGGTAGAGGAAGCGCAAAGGCTGGGTGTGGAGTATGTCGATCAGGTCGATCTGCGCCAATTTCAGGAAGAAGCCGACGGAGTGACTCTGCCTGGGGCACGGAACGGTCGCGAGGTTCGGTTCCGCGCAAAATTCGTCGTCGATGCGACGGGGCCACGCGGATTTCTTCATCGCACGCTCCAGTTGGGAGAGAGAGATTCGGGTTTGCCTCCCACGCAGGCGCTCTATTCGCATTTTTCCGGAGTGCGGCGTCTTGGGGACATCCGATTTGATCGAATTGTGGGTGCTGCGCCGCCCTATCCTATCGACGATGCGGCTGTTCATCACGTTTTCGACGGAGGATGGATCTGGGTGTTGCAGTTCAACAACGGAATCACGAGCGCTGGCGTGGCGGCGACAGATATGTGCGCGTCACAGTTACGATTTTCGGAAGGCGCGCCTGCCTGGGAGCGTCTGCTGGATCAGATTCCTGCGTTGCGGGAGCAGTTTGCGAACGCTAGAGCGGAGAGACCGTTCACCCACATGCCGCGGTTAAGTTTCCGATCGGCTCAGATCGCCGGGGATCGCTGGGCGTTGCTGCCGTCGGCTGCAGGATTTGTCGACCCGCTTCTGTCGACGGGGTTTCCGTTAGCACTGCTCGGAGTGGCGCGGCTCGCGAAGATTCTGGAAGGGGACTGGGAGAGGCCGGGATTCTCCACGCGGCTGCATGAATACGCCGAGCAGACGGACAGGGAACTGCTCGCAACGGCGAGGTTGATTGGTGCGCTCTATGCGAACATGAACAACTTCCCGGTGTTCATCGCACTCACGCTCCTCTATTTTGCCGCGGCCAGTTTTTCGGAAGCAGCACGAAGGCTGGGCAAGCCCGAATCTGGCAGCGGGCTTCCTGCTGTGCGACGATCCTGTTTTTGGTCCAGCGAGCCGCAGTTTGATGGAGCGTGCGCGAAAGTCGCTGACGCTGGCTGAATCGCAAATCCTGATCCGCGACATTCACGCCGCGATTGAGCCATTCAACATCGCGGGCCTGGGTCGCGCTGAGCGACGCAACTGGTATCCGGTGGAGGCGCAGGATTTGTTCGATAGTGCTGGCAAACTCCAAGCGACGCACGCGGAGATCGAGGCGATGCTGCAGCGTTGCGGGTTCACGCCAGATCGTGAAGCAGTTTCGGGTTAAGCCGGTTGCGTTCCTGGCAGAGCCGCGGGAAGGACTCTGGCGCGTTTTGAGTCAAGCCACATTTCAATAAACAACGCCGCCGGTCCCACCCAGAACAGTGCGTACAGCGGGGCGTAAACACTGCTGCCGAGGCGCATGAAGAACTCCACCAGAGCGATAGCGAAGGCGACAATGCACTGGCCGGTGCGCGAGCGGACGGTGGTCTTCGGGTCAGTGATCATGAAGAAGATGAAGAGCTGATACATGGGACCGGTGATGGGTGAAATCTCCGATTGCCATGGATCGCCGGTGATCCAGGAGCGCAGGAACGAAAACGCGATGAAGGAGGCGACGTAGGTCGCCGTGATGTTGAGCCGGCGCGCGCGCCACACGATCACGGAGCCGAGAATCCAGATAACAAGCAGCGAGGCGAAGTTGTTGCCCCACTGAATGCTGAGGCCGGCGACGGAATCCGACGCAAGAAAGAGCATCGCGCAGATGCCGAAGTTCGATGGATTCCAGATATGGCGGTTGCGGAAACGGAGCGCGTACTTCGATGTAATGGCGAGCGCGGCGCAAAGCGCGTAGGTCCAGTAAGCGGGTGAACGGAGCAGAATACCGACGCTGATGCCGGTGATATAGGCACTGGCGGGGTGCGGCCACTTCTTAAGAAATATGCGGCCGAGGATTAACTCACCCGTGATGCTGGTGAGGATGGCGAGCAGGGTGCGGGTGTAGCTCTCGAGGATTCCGAATGAAAAATTGCCGACGAGCAGGATCAGCGTGATGAAGATGGGCGGCATGAAGCGGCTGTCGAGCACACGCTTCCAAAGCGGCTGCGGTGTTGCAGTCCGTGTCACAACCGCCGGCGGATTCATGCGGGCTCCTTCACGTGAACAAGCTGGTTCAGCGTCAGGTGGTCCAGCGTCTGGATCGTTCCGGAAGGCCAGCGGATCACGGCTTTCTCGATCTGCGGATTCCGGCCGAGGCCGAAGTGCAACCGCCGGTCATTCTCCGACGCGAAGCCGTTGCCGCCGGATACGTACTGAATCTGCTTTTGGCCATTCCAGAACAGCGTAACCTGGGCGCCAATCGCGCTGCGATTGCTTTTCGAGCCCTCGAGCTCGAACTCGATCCAGTCATTGCCCGCGGCGACTGTGTCTTTGTAGATCAGCAACGGGCCACCCTGATTCGCGACGACGGCGTCGAGTACGCCGGTGTTCCACAAATCGGCGAGAGCGATGGCGCGGCCGTCCTAGGTATCGGTTACTCCGACGGCCTGAGCCACGTCCTCGAATTTGCCGGCGCCGTCGTTCATCCAGACTTTTTTCTGCTGGTAGCCGGAGAGGCTGCGGCCGTCGAAGGCGGGCCAGTGCGAGGCGTCGCTGATGATCGAGCTGTTGCCACCGGCGACTTTGGAGAAGTCGTACCAGTAGCTGCGCGAGCGCGACAGCGAAATGTAGCCGTTCTCGAGGAACAGGTCGAGGTTGCCGTCGTTGTTCAGGTCGCCGAACTGCGCGCCGAAGCTCCACCCGCCCAACTCGACGCCGAGGTCACGCGCGAGATTCGCGTAGTGGAGACCGCTGTCTTCCTGCGGAACCCAGAGGTTGTTGCCCTGGAGCAGGATGCCCTCCTCGGAAATGTTCGAAACGTAGATGGAATATTTGCCCTGGTTAAAAATGTCGCCGAAGGCAGCGTTCATGCCACTCTTGGGCGCGAAGCCGACGCCGGTTTGCTCGCCCGCTTCGTGAAAGTGGCCGTGGTCGTTGAGGTATAACTCCGAGACGCCGTAGTCATTGGCGACGAAGAGGTCAGGATATCCTGTGCCGCGCAGATCCGCGGCGGCGCAGGCCAGCGCCCAGCGCCGGCTGTTGATGCCAACCTTCGCACTGACCTCCTCGAAATGGCCGTTGCCGAGATTGTGGAAGAGATACTTGCGGCCGCCGTTCTTCGCGTACTCGAAGCTCTCCGGCATCATGCGGGTATTCTTCAGATGCCACAGGTCGACGTTCTCGGGATAATAGCCGGCGACAAACAGGTCGAGCAGGCCATCGCCGTCGTAGTCGAACCAGACCGCGGTATTCGCGTTGATCCAGGGCGGCAGACCGGCCTGCTCGCTGACGCGCGTGAATCCGTGGCCGTGGTCGTTGTGGAACAGCTCCGGCCGGCCCCACTTGATCAGGAAGAGATCCTCATAGCCGTCGTTGTCGTAGTCGCCCCACACGGCGCCCATCGAGACACCGGTGCCCGGTTGATTCACGTCGGCGATGCCCAACTGCTGCGCGACGTCGGTGAAGGTGCCGTCGTGGTTGTTGCGGTAGAGATGATTCAGGCTGCCGATGCGGCTGTTGGTGACATAGATGTCGGGCCAGCCATCGCGGTCGAAGTCGACGATGGAGACCGATGCGCCCATGGATGCGACTTCAGGCATGATGCCGTCGAGTTTGCGATCGAGGATGGGAGCCTGGTGCATGAAGCTGATGCCCGCCTGGTGGGCGACTTCCTGAAAGCAGAAACCATAGCGAGCCAGCGCGGTTTGGCAATCCACCTGGGAGGAAACTGGCCTTGCCTGGGCATGGGAAAAGTGGCGGATCATCCAGGGCGTGGCCAACATGCCGATGAACACAACGGTGACAACGATGCGAGCGATCGGGATGCGCTTCATCGTGACGGCGGCGCCTCCTGGTTTCGCTGAGACGCATCGTTGAGGGCGTCGCGGAAGGGCTGCGGCGTGACGTAGCGGGTCTGCCAGATGAGCCAGTCCTCAGGATGCCGGCGATAGACCCATTCAGTCTCCAGCGGGCCGGGCGGCGTGTCGTACCAGGATTTGCCGTGATACGGCAGCGGCTGCACCGTTGCGGAGAAGGTGGAGTTGTAATCGCCGTCCTTGATCCACCCATCGCCGGCGAGCACGTAATCGCGCACCCAGCCGGCGGGTGGCGGCGGCGGAGATGCGAAACGCAGGGCGAGTTCGTCGCCAGCGTTCATGATTACGTAACGGTCATCGATCTTGTTGAGCAGGGGACGCACGTCACCGAAACGGGTGTAGTAACCGGTCAGGTCGCGCCAGATTTGTGTGGTGGATGCGATGTGGTTGTAGTCGGGAATCTCCGGCGAGGAGGCGTTCGCCTGATGAATTGCCGAGTAGCCTCGATAACGGAGGTCGGCGGTCGACGGATCGATGGGCGTGATCTTCAGAGGCGTATTGGGAAGGCCGCGCGCCCACTGGATCTGGTCCCAGTAGATTTCGAGGTCTGTACGCAGGCGGAGTTTGTGGGGAATGCCGGGGCGGAAGACACCGGTCAGGTCGATGAGGCAAATCTTGTTGCGGCCCGCGGGGAAGCCGAGGTTCGGGTGCGCTACGGTCCATCCGCCGTGGCCGTTGGGGACTTCCAGGCTGAGCGGCGTGGGCTGTTCGTGGTGGCCCTGACTCAGCGCGACGTTGATGGATGAATCGGAGGGATGGAGCCATCCGCGCGCGATCAGGTAAAGCGGGCCACTTGTTGGCACGTCGTCGCCGAGGTCGATCTCGAAATAGTGATCGCGTGTAATGCCCTGATACTGGCCGCGTCCGAAGGTATCGAGGTAGCGCCCATCCAGCGAGCGCAGCACATCCGTTACATCATTTCCGCGGTCGTCGGTAGCGCGCACGATCGGATGCGGCGTTTCTGTCGCCGTGATCGCGAGTTTCACCGGTGGCACCGCAAAGCGCTCGTCAGTAAAAACCTCGGTGCCCTGCGGATGATCGACAGTCATCAACTGTAGCCAGTCGTAGTAATACGTCTCCCACAATTCGCCGGTGATGCGCAGATCGTAAATACCATCGCGCGGGACCAGATCATTGCGTGGAATCTTGTACCACTCCTGAGTGGCGGCGATGCGCGCCGGACCGAGCGCGTTGATGCGCAGCCCGATGGCGGAGCCCCAGGGCACGGTGTCCTTGACGAACTTCATCTCATGTCCGTCCCAGGCGAAGAGGAAGGGGCATGATCCTTTGAGGCGCTGTGTGGCGAGCACTTGCTGATCGGCGGTCATCTGGAACTCGGCATTCACGGCGCCGTTGGGCCAGAGAATGCGCGCGATGTCGGTGGTGGTCCACTCGCCGAGGCCAAAGTGTTCTTCAGGGCCCGTGATGGCCTGGGCCTGCAGCAGCAAGCCGGAGCGGGCTTGAATTTCGCCGCCGACTCCGAAGGAGTTGATGCGCTGGTCGCCCACCGCCGTGACCGCGCGGGTGCGAATCACCTGCCAGTGGTAATTTTTCGTTCCGTGATTGACGTCTTTCAGGGGCTGGCCGTTCGGGTCGAGGGCCAGCAGATCGAGGTGGCCGGAGCGATTGAGGTCCGCGGCAGCGAAAATGCGTTGAGGGGTTATGGCCTGATCGAGGAGTTTGAATGTGCCATCGTCGCTGCCAAGCCAGATGAGCGGCGCTGCTCCGCCGACATTGGCCAGTACCAGATCGACGGCGCCATTGTTGTCGAGATCGGGCGTGAGCAGGCGCACCGGCTTGCTGAGGGTCGCAGCCGCATTCGGGATGCGTGCAATCTCGGCTGAAGTCCACGCTCCGCTGTCGTCGACGAGACGCAAGATGGCGCCGTTGGACCGCACGGCCAGCAAATCGAGACTGCCGCTGTGACGCGTATCCGCGGCGGTGATGGCCACGACCGCGCCCAACTTCGGCAGGGAGTCCATCTCATGGAAATTTCCGGCGCGGTCGTTATGGAAAATGCGCAGCTGTCCGGACCCGTCGATCAGCGAAGCATCGGGATTCCCGTCGCCATCGAGGTCGGCCCAGACGAACTGCTGAACGCCGGATACGCTGGCGAAGGGATGAATCGCCGCAAACGTGCCATCGCCGTTGTTGCGCAGGACGGTCGCGGGCCCGGATTGACTGCCCAGTACAACATCGAGGTCGCCGTCCGCCTCAATATCCACGGCCCAGCGCCCCGGTGTAGCTGGCGTTCAGAATCGCAGGTGGCAACTTTGTTTGCGCCGTCACGTCTGTGAATTTCTGCGGCGAGTCCTGGCGCATGAAGCGCACGCCGCCGGCGCCGGCCAGCACCAGATCCGTTTTGAAGTCATAGTTGAAGTCCAGCGGTAGTACTGACTCCGGCCCGGGCGCTCCATTGTGGGCGCCACCGGGGAAAGGAAACGAGGGGCCACCCATCACGCTGACCGTTTTTGCGTTCGCGGTGACGACGACCGGAGGCTGCTGATCGTCGAACATAACCGCGCCGACCCAGTCCCAGGTTTGGCCGGGAGTTATGGCCAGAGGTTCGGGCGTGAACTTCAGAGCCATATCCGGTGGCGCAGGCCGCGAGGACGGCGACGGTAATCGCAGGAAGGTGACAAACGGCTGGGCTTCGTCACCGGGTTGCGCTTTGATCACGGCCAGGCTTTGCCGGAAGCTCGGCACCTGCATGAGAACGTTGCGCAGGAAGACGCTGCGCACGGCAGCGGTGGCGGGCGCGGACTGTGCTGCGCTCTGCAACTCCGTGAGCTGTTGTTGTACGCTCGGCGGCCACGCGGGAAGGGACAGGGCGATGATGCGGCTGACGGTCGAGCGAAGAGTGGCCGCGTCTCCGCGCTTGGCCGCGATACGGGCCAGCTCGACGAGCGCCGCGAGGTTATTGGGCTGCGCGGCGAGGACCTTTTCGATCAGCTGCTGAAATTCGGCCTCGCTGTTCGGGCCTCCCTGGCGTTCCACTTCGACGGCGAGCAGGTAGAGCGCGCGCAGATTGCGGGGGTCCAGATCGACGGCTCGGCGAAGATTGGCGATGGCTTCGGCCGAATTGCCTCGGGTGCTTTCAAGCACGCCGAGGTCAGCGTCAATCTGGCTGTTGCGAGGAGCCAGCGAGTGGGCGCGATCGAGGCGCTGTTTTGCGGGCTCGAAATTGCGCTGGCGCAGGGCGAGAATACCCCAGTCCGCCCATCCGGCGGGTTCGCCCGGAGCCAGTTGCGTGGCTCGCGACAGCTCGGCTTCGGCGCGCACATCGTTGCCCACCTCCATGGCACCGAGTCCAACGTAGAACGCCTGCACGAACTGCGTGTACTGCGCCGACTCCGGCTTCGGCAGACCCGAATGGCAGCCAGTGGTGAGGATCGCCGCAAACGCGACAAGGCAAGTGAGGACGCGGAAGAACTCCGCATTCCTGCCGCGGACTGCAATCGTCTGTGGCGCGACGGATCGCGTATCTGGAGCACCGGAGTGGCGATAGCACTGCAAGGCCTTGCCCAAGTTACCGGACGCGCTGCAAGAATGTCTTCCACCCAAAGATGGAGCGGGCGATGGATCGCTCGCGGGCGATTTCTTCAGAAAGCCGGCCGGGCCGCGCAGGAATTCCATCTTTGGTTGCTTGACGATGTTCACCGCTGGGGAAGATGCTGGCTCAGTTTACGGTCTGGCATCCCCAGATGGAAAGGACCCTGCCCATGCCTCACATTAATCTGCCGGAAGGACTGCCGGGAATCCGCGGCGCGATGGCGTTCCGGCCTGAAACCGCGAAGCCGCTCAACGAACTGGTCGAGGCTCTGCTGGTGGGGCCGAATACCCTCGCCCCCGGCGAGCGAGAACTGATCGCAACCTACGTTTCCTATCTGAACGACTGCCACTTTTGCCAGAGCATTCACGGCGCTATCGCCGCCGCTCACCTGAACGGCGACGAGGAACTGGTGCGGCGCGTAAAGGCGGACTTCCAGCACGCGGCGATCTCCGACAAGCTGAAAGCGCTGCTGGTGATTGCGGCGAAGGTGCAGCGCGGCGGAAAAAATGTCACTACCGCGGACGTTGAGCACGCGCGCAGTTTTGGCGCGACCGATCTGGAGATTCATGACACTGTGCTCATCGCTGCCGCCTTCTGCATGTTTAACCGCTATGTCGATGGGCTGGCCACAACCCAGCCTCACGACGAAGCGATGTACCGTGAGCGCGGCAAGATGGTGGCGCGTGAGGGGTACGTCTCCGTGAGCAGAAGTTATTTGCCGCCCGAGCCGGCCGTGCGCTGACGGGCGTCATCGATTGCGAAAAAACAGGCCGCCGGGAGGCTGTGGCGGCCTGTAAGGTTTGGTTTGTAATGCCGCTAAGAAACGCCTTTCGCCTCAGAAGATGAATTTCACGGCGCCCTGGAAGATACGCGGACCACTGGCCCCGGTGATCACGCCGAAGGTCTTCGTGTTGTTAGCCTTCAGGTTCCCGCTGCCGGGGTTGCTGAAGCTGGGGTGATTGAGCAGGTTGAAAGCCTCGATGCGGAAGTCCAGCTTCGCCCGCTCCGTGACCGGAAAGAACCGGCTGACTTCCGCGTCGATGTCGAAGAAGTTGGGGCCACGGAAGCTATTCCTTCCCAGATTGCCGAAGGTGCCGTTCGCAGCGTAAGTGAAGGGGCTCAGGTTGATGAAGGTCTGATTCTCTGCGAGGTTGTTCTTCGTGTAGGCTCCGCCGGAGTAATTGGGGCGATCGTTGACCACATCGATGCCGGAAACGTCGACGCCATCGGTGACGGTGAATGGCGCGCCGTCCGTAAAGCGGAGCAGCGGGCCGACTTCCCAGTTGTTGACAATCGCGTCTGCGAATCGATTCATGCCGTGGAAGTGGCTGGTGGCCACGCCGTTGGCGTTGAAGATGCTGCGATAGTCAAAGCCGCAGTTGGCGCGATCCAGCCGCGGGTTGTAGGGGTTTTCTACGGTGGTACCGGCAAAGTCTCCCTGCGCGTCCTCCACGTCGAGGCAGTGTGACCAGGTGTAGTTGGCGAGGAAGGTAAACGTAGAGGTGCGGTGCTGGATGGTGGCGATCATGGCGTCGTAGCTGGAGGTGACGGAGTCGTCGACAAGTACGGATCCGCCGCCACCGCCGGTGAAGGCGCCGCCCTGGGAAGGGTTCTCAAGATAGAGCCGGAACCGCGTGCTGTAATTCGCGGTGGGCGAGCCGCTGGTGTAGACCGCCGGATCCAGCGGGAATCCCCAGGTCTGGTGGACACCCTCATTACCGATGTAGTCAACCTGCGCCATCCAGCCCATGCCCAGTTCGCGCTGCACGCTTGCGGTCCACTGGATCATGTAGGGGGAAAGGAAATGTTTCGGCATAAAGATGTACTGGCCGGTCTTGGGGAACACGGCATTGGAGGACGGGATCTGCGGCTGGGGGAATGGATTGCCGGGAGCGCTGCCGCCATCCCAGGGGTTGGCGAAATCGAGGGGCGCCGTGGTGGGAACGGTTGAGGCTGCGGTGGCAAAGGGCGGATTCTGCTGGTTGCGCTGCGCGGTAAAGAAGTTGGGCTCGTCGTAGATGATAGCGCTGCCGAGGCGGAGGACGGTCTTGCCCGCACCATCGGGGTTCCAGGTGAGGCCGAGACGAGGCGAGAACTGCCACGGGCGAGTTCTGGGTGTAGTTCTTCTGCACCCCTTTGTCGCCGTAGTAAAAGACGCCAGCGGGGGCATTGGGATAGACGCCGCTGTGGGTATTGGCGACAAATGCCGATTCGTCGAAAGCGGCGCCGCGGTGGAAGTAATCGGTTGGCATGAATTCGGGCTGCCAGCGGACGCCGGCCGTCGAGTACGATTTTTGGGGATAGCTGAAAGGTGTCCTGGACGTAGAGGGTGGGGATGGGAGCGCGGAGGGCGTTTTGTTGCGCCTTGCTTTGCTCGAAGGCCTGCAGTGCACCGGTGAGGAAATCGAGATTGGCGTCTCCGGCCTTCTGTTTGACTTGATTCTGGCCGGGGCCGGTCTGGCTGAAGATGCCACTGAAGGTGAAGGCACCGTTCTCTTCGTAGTGATTGCTGGCATTGAACTCGGAGCGGGCGTACTCCCCACCGAAGACGATCTGGTGTTTGCCGCGCACCAGGTTGACGTCGTCGGCGATAGCGAAGGTATTGACGTTGAAGTGAGAGGGAGCGCAGGTGCCGCAGTAGAGGCTGAATTTTGAGCTGACGGTGAAGCGGAAGAAGTCGGGATCGACCTGAAACAGGGTGACTCCAATGGCATTGGGGCTGACGCCCTGAGCGGCCGGTGCACGGTTGTCGCGGCGACGGTCGATGGTGGCGTGGACGGTATTCACCATGTGGGAGTTAAAAACATAGCTGTCACCGAGGGTGAAGGCCTGGACGCGCTGATAATTTCCCGGGGTGGCGGTGACCAGGGCGTCAGTGGGGTCCCACAGGGCCGGCAGGCCAAAACCATCGAGGAAGTACCGACCGTACAGATTCTGCTTCTGGGAGAGAGTGGCGTCGATCCTCGTCGACGAACTCGTTTTCGGTGGAATTGCCGGGTCCGGCATAGAGCACCTTTCCGGCCGGATCGGTGGTCTGGGGCAGGAATTTATCCAGCGCGAGCGCCTGCTTGGTGAAGTACGTAGCTGGGTCGATTTGATTGCCGGCCAGTGCTGCTCCGGTGATGGGATTGTAGAGCGGGGTGGAGTCGGTGCCCGAGAAGTCGCCGGCCAGATTCGCCTGGTTTGGCACGTAGGCGGTCGAATCGGAGGTCACCGAATGGATGATGGTTCGCTGGTAGCCGCCAAAGAAGAAGAGCTTGTCGCGCAGAATCGGCCCGCCGCCAGTACCGCCGAAATTATTCTGGTGGAGCTGATCGGGCTTGCTGGAGAAGAAGTTGGTGGCGTTGATGATGTTGTTGCGGATGTATTCAAACGCGTCGCCGTGAAAGGTATTGGTGCCGGAGACCGTAACCACGTTGACCTCGCCGCCGGGATGGAGGCCGCTCTGCGCGCCCATCGCCGTGGTTTCGACGCTGAACTGATTCACAGCGTCGGGAAACGGGAACGGCAGGTTGACGTTCGTCATGTAGTCGTTGTTGTCGGCGCCGTCCAGCCGATAATCCGTCTGGTTGCCCATACCGCCGGCGACGGAGATGGCGACGGAGCTGTGGAAGTTCTTGCTGCCGACCATGTCGTTGCCGGGCGCGGTCGCTGCACCGCCGGCAAGGGTGATCAGACTGGTCATCTGGCGGTCGATGAGGGGCAGCTCGTTGACCTCCCGCTGATCGATGGTTTGCTTGAAGGAGCTGTCCTGGGTTTGCAGGGCCAGGGCGGTGGCCTGGACGTGAACCTCCTGGTTGGCAGTGCCGACCTCCATGTTGACGTTCACGCCGATGTTGCTGCCGACCTCCAGGACGATTCCGGTGCGGCTGTAGGTCTTGAACCCGGTAGCGGTGATGGAGAGGTTGTAAGTGCCGATGGTGAGATTGGGGAAGCTGAAGACGCCGCCGCTGCTGCTGGCCGTCTGGTGCTTAACCATGGTTGCACTATCGGTGAGCGTGACCCGAGCGTTGGGAATCACCGCGCCGGAGGGATCGCTGATCGTTCCCTGGATGTTTCCGGTACCGGCCAATTGCGCAAATGCGGCCGGCACAATCAGACAGACAGCAAGAGCTGAGAGTAGCAATCGCCAGGCAAAAGCCTGCCGGTTCGTCTGCGTCATGACGTATCCTCCGAAATTCTTATTGGTGTGCAGGCCATGGGCTACGCTGAAGAGGTCTGACCTGTCTCAAAAACCGCTCCAGTATCGTGGAGGCCTCACAAAGCTGTCAAGTCCTTTCAGTCCAACTCGTTTCGCTCCTGAAAACAGTGCTGGCCGCCGATACAACGCCTGGGTCCGCGCTGGGGCGGAACGCCGTTGAAGTTTGCCCCGCAGATTCGCACCGTGCGCTTGATACGGTGGAGTTTGTAGCGACCCGGAGGGATTGGGTTTCCGGCGTAAGTTGGCGCGATCCTGCTCGGCGATTACTGCTAGATCGTGAGAGCGCAAGCGTGGCGTCGGACCTCGCACCGCAGGAGTCAGATGAACTGCAGAGGGATTCCATTCCCCAACGGCTATTCCGGCAGTTGGTCAGACCACGCGGTCGCTTCGAGGCGCCACCTGGACGCTTGCGGCTAAAGAGTCTGGTCGTCGGCGGTCTCCAGCTGGGTATCCTTCGCCGCTCGGCTCAGCAGAATGCGCAGGTCCGTCACCTTGTCGAGATGGAAGGCCTGCACACCCCTGGGCGCGGTGACCGCGATGAAGTCAGCCCGGTCCACGCCGGTGAGATAGAAACTGGGCCGCGGATCAGGTGACGCTGCCGCTACTTCAACGTGGCTCATCTCCAGGTTTTTGATATGGCGAAGGAAGAATCCCTGCGACGGCATGGGGCCAAACATCCCGGGATCGGGATACTTTGCCTCGTTTTCCGGAGGACGGATCGACAGCGAATCCTGCGACGCGCCGCCCACGTTGTGCTGGTAGATGCCGGCGAGCTTTACGTCCTCGATGGCATAGTCCGGGATGCCGCTGAGGATGGAACAGAGCCGCGACGCACAATTGTAGCTAGTGAGATTGCTGATCAGAATGCGACGCATGGTGCCGACCTTCGTTGTCTCTTTCGGACCGCGAAGGCGCGCGCCAAGGCGAACAAAAATTGGCGCAGTCGTGATGTTGCGCATCGTGATGTTGGTGACGGCGATGTCTTCGCAAAGGGCGCCGTCCTCGCTTTCGAGAGCGAGTCCGTTGCAGGTATCGAAGACGCAGTTGGAGATGGTGATGTTCTTGAAGCCGCCGTTCGATTCGGTCCCGCACTTGATGCGGCCGGTGCGTCCCACGCGCGCATCGGAGGCGAACCGCTTAAAGGTTCCGTCGAGAACCGTGCCCAACTCATAGTCTCCGGTGACATAGCAATTCGTGATCGTCACATTCTCGGTCGCGCGGGCATAACCGAGGGAATAGCTGCTCTTCGGGCAGATGCCATCGTCCCATGGTGAATTCACGGTGCAGTTGGAGACATGTACGTTTCGGCAACAGTCGATATCCATACCGTCGCGATCGGTGTCGATGGTGAGATTGTCGATGGTGAGGTTGTCGACGCCAGTCAGCAGAAGGCCGAAGTGCCCGCCCTTCAGAATCGAGAAATCGCGCAGCAGCACGTTGTGGCAATTCTTGAGCGCGATGCTCTTGTTACCGACGCCCGCCTGCTCGGCCACATAGATGGGATAATTTCCGCGCGCGTTGCGGTTGGCCCCAAAACTCAGACCTTTGCCATAGATCGTGCCTGGGCCGGTGATGCTGATGTCGGTCAGATTCTCGCCCCAGATCAGGGAATTGTGCCAGTGATTGTGACCATAATCCTGGTAATCCTCCCAGGGTGTGTTGGGCTCCGCTGCATCGTAGGTGCCGCCGTTGTAGCCGGTCGTTTGCCCCTGAAGCGGGGAGTCGGCGGCGAGGAGAGTCGCCGCCTGCGACAGATAGAGTCCCACGTGGCTCTTCATGTGGATCGAAAAGCTCAGCCAGGTTCCTGGAGGGAACACTACCGTGCCGCCCCCCGCGGCGGCAGCGGCATCAATCGCCTTGTTGATGGCGGACGTGTCAACCGTTTTCCCATCGCCGACCGCGCCATACGTGCGAACGTCAAAGATGCCGGGCATTCCGCCTGGCGAAGCCGGCGAGTGGGGAAGTGCGTGTGCATCAGGCAGCGAAGAGCCAACGACGGCTCCCAGTCCCAGAGCACTCATGCGAAGAATTTCGCGACGATTAGAGCGGAAGGAATTCATAGCGGCACGATCCTCGCAGATGGGATGTCCCGCTGGCAATGGGCGGGTCCCTCATAGTGGTATGACCACTAACCGCGGTCCAGCGTATCATGGGTTTCGCAATTGGAACCATGTCCCCAGAGGAAATCCTCCTGATGCGACTTCGATTTGGCTTTGTCTCTCTCTTCCGCGGATTGATTGTTCTTGGATTGATGGCCGCAGCACCTTCCATTGCACTGGGCGCGTCCACTGTATGCGATCCGCATTCTTACGGTGCGAAAGTGGATGGCGTGACCAAAGACACGGCGGCGATTCAGGGTGCGATCGATGCCTGCGAGCAGCGCGGAGGCGGCACGGTGCGCCTTTCGGCCGGCACATGGCTCAGCGCGCCGATCGCACTGAAGAGCAAAATTACCCTGCAGCTCGACAAAGGTGCGACGCTGCTTGGGTCTCCGAATCACGATGACTTTCCCGCAAAAACAGAATTCAGGGCGCCGGGCCGGCAGTCGCTGGTGAGCGCGACGAACGCCACCAATGTCTCGATCACGGGCGAGGGAACGATCGACGGAAACGGACAGAGCTGGTGGGACGAGGCTCGTTCCGTGAAGGACCACGGAGTGATGGGGTCTGACCACACTCGTCCGCGTCTTGTGGTGTTCGATCACTGCCGGCATGTGCTGGTGGAGGGCGTGACGATCCAGAACTCGCCGATGTGGCAGCTGGTCCCGTACTACTCCGACGACGTGACGATTCGGAATATCAGGGTTCTGGCCCCGCAGCACTCGCCGAATACCGATGCCATCGATCCCTTCTCATCCTCGAACGTACGCATCGATCACGTCTTCGCGGACGTCGGCGACGACGATGTCGCGATCAAGTCCGGAATGGCCAATTCGCCGGGCCCGGACGATCCGAGCCGCGATATCACCATCACCGACTGCAATTTTCAGCACGGGCACGGCCTCTCCATTGGCAGCGAGATGGCCGGCGGGGCACAAAATATTCACGCCGAACGCATCCACTTCGATGGCACGGACAACGGCATTCGCGTGAAGGCCAATCGCGATCGCGGCAATAATGTGGGCAACTTCGTCTTCCGTGACATCGACATGAAGAACGTGAAAAATGCCATCGTGATCAGCGAGTACTATCCGAAGATTCTGCCGCCCGATCCCGACCTGGCGCAGCCGGTTACGCGGCTGACGCCGCACTTCCACGACATCACGCTGGAAAATGTAACGGCCACGGATATTGTTTCGGCGGGCGCAATCGCAGGCTTGCCGGAAGCGCCCGTCCACAATGTGGTCCTGAAGAACGTGCATATCCAGGCGGAGCATGGTTTGGCTATCAGTAACGCCGACGTTTCGGGCGAGAACGTCAGCGTCCAGGCCGCAGACGGTTCCGGCATCATCAAAGCTGCGGGCGGCAACATAACCCTGCACTGAACGCGTGCATCTTCATGGCATACCATCAGGGGCGGCTGGAGATGTTCTTCCTTTCATGAATCGCTTTCGAAATCCGATCCTGTGCGCAACAGCACTCTGTTTCGCGATCGTTGCGGCCGGCCGCGCACAGCAGACCCCTGCAGATTCGCGTTCGACCGATCCTCTCGCCGCGCTGCGTCAGGGCTTTGCCTCGCCTCCCATGGATGCGCGGCCGATGATGCGCTGGTGGTGGTTCGGCCCGGCGGTCGAGCCAGGCGAGCTGGCGCGTGAACTGCGGACCATGAAAGCGGGAGGAATCGGCGGTGTCGAGATTCAGCCGGTTTATCCGCTGCAGCTGGACGATCCACAGAGGGGATTTCGGAACATGAAATTCCTTTCGCCGGATTTCCTGAAGATGGTCGGTTTCGCCGCGGATACCGCGCACGAACTCGGGATGCGGGTCAGCATCACCCTGGGGAGCGGATGGCCCTACGGCGGCGCATGGGTGCCGGTGACGGAATCGGCGGGTCGCCTGCGCGTGGTGGCAACCGCTGTTTCCGCTGACGAAGACTCGGTTCCTGCGCCGTCGCTCGAAAATGGCGAGAAGCTCCTGGCTTCGTTCGTTGTCGCGGGCACGCCCGAACACTACGACGCGGATCACGCGCGGCAGGTCGAGGACATCGGGGACGGGCGTCTGCAAATTCCGTCGGGTCTCAGCGATCCGCAAGTTGCACTATTCTTCATCTCCAGCCGCACGGGCCAGCAGGTCAAGCGCCCTGCGTACGGCGCAGAGGGGTTCGTCATCGACCACCTCAGCGCGGCCGCCGTGCAGGACCACCTGAGGAACGTCGCCGAACCGCTGGTGCGCGCGTTTGGCGATCATCCGCCTTATTCCGTCTTCAGCGACAGCCTCGAAGTTTACCAATCGGACTGGACGCCGGACTTCCTCACGGAGTTTCGCAACCGTCGTGGTTACGATTTAACGCCGCATCTGCCCGAACTGGTTGCGGGCACCGGAGCCGAAAGCTGCGGATCTGCGCTACGACTGGGGGCGCACGCTGGCGGAGCTGATCGATCAGAATTATCTGGGAGCGATCAACAGCTGGGCGCACGCCCACCACACCGAATTTCGCTCCCAGAGCTACGGTATTCCCGCGGTTACGCTGTCGAGCAACTCCCAGGTTGATTTGCCCGAGGGCGAGGGGTCGCAGTGGCACGGGCCGTTTTCGTTCACGCGCTGGGCCACGTCGGCGAGCCATGTTTACGGACGGCCTGTGACTTCGTCCGAAACGTGGACCTGGCTGCATTCGCCGGCTTTCCGCGCGACGCCGCTCGACATGAAGGCCGAGGCCGACACATTCTTCCTGCAGGGCATCAATCAGCTCATGGGTCACGGCTGGCCCTACTCGCCGCCCTCGGCCGGCGATCCTGGATACTCGTTTTATGCCGCGGCGGTCTTCAATAATCACAATCCCTGGTGGATCGTGATGCCCGACGTGACAGCGTACCTCACGCGCATGAGCTGGCTGCTGCGTCAGGGCAAGCCCGCCAATGACGTCGCTGTTCTGCTTCCGGAAGAAGATGCGCAGGGACAATTCCAGCCGGGCGAGGCTTCCGTCAGCGACCGGATGGCAAAGCTGCTCGGGCCGGATCTCGTCCCGGCGATCCTCGATGCCGGCTACAACTTCGATTTCATCGACTCGGAAGCCATCGACCGCGTCGGCATCCACTACCCCGTGCTCGTGATTCCCAATGTCGAGCGGCTGCCGCTCGCGACCTACAGAAAAATCGAAACATACGTCCGCAACGGCGGCATCGTGATTGCGACCCAGAAGCCGCCCTCGCGCGCGCCCGGTTTCCTGGAAGGCCCGCGCGATACGGCGGCAGTCCGGCAAATTTCGCAGCAGCTCTTCACCGCCGATGCGAAAAACGCGAAGGTCGTCGACCAGATTTCTGAATTGGGCTCCGCGATCGCCGTCCTGCTCAAGCCAGACGTCGCGCTCGATCCGCTCACGCCCGAAGTCGGGTTCATCCACCGCCAGCTGGCGGATGCGGATGTCTATTTCCTCGCCAACACCGATAATCGTTCGCACGCATTCACCGCCACCTTCCGCACCAGGCGGAAAGAGGCGTCGGTTTTTGACCCTTTCGGCGGAAAGATCTCGCCCGCGAGTGATGGCGCCGCGCTCTCGATGACTCTTGCACCTTACGAATCCCGCGTGGTGGTCTTTACAGATCACTCCGTCGCGCAAAAAGGCACAGAGACTGCTACGAATTTCGCACCCATCGATCTGGATCGCGGCTGGAAGGTCACACTGGACAAGGTCGGCTTCAGTGAAACGATGCAAACGCTGCACTCGTGGTCGGACGATCAGGGAGGCAAATACTACTCCGGCACGGCGACCTACATCCGCACCCTCGATCTTCCCGCGGATTTTCCGTGTGGCGGCACAGCGATGCTCGATTTCGGGATTGGCGCTCCGGTAGCGCGAACAAAATCGAGTTTGGCCGGCATGCGTGCGTGGTTCGATGCGCCGCTGCGCGACGCGGCCGTGGTGTATGTAAACGGAAAGCGGGCTGGCTCGGTATGGCACCCACCCTATGCTCTGGATATCGGGCCGTTTCTGCATGCCGGTTCGAACGAATTGAAGATTGTGGCGGCGAACACCGCCATCAATGAACTGGCCGGGCGGGCGCCCACGGACTACCGGCTGCTGTGGATGCGATACGGAAAGCGCTTCGCACCGCAGGACATGGATCATCTGGAGCCACTGCCGTCCGGCATCCTCGGTCCGCTGCGTCTCGTGTCTGGGCGCGACGCACCCGACACAAGAGAACCCGCGCAATGATGCGCTGCCAAAGGATGAAACTCGTGACCGTCCGCTTTGTTCTGATCGCAGTACTGCTGGCAACGCCGTTGTTCGCGCAAAAACTGCCGTCTGCTCCGCAATCCGTGCCGCCATCGATCACGCCCCAGGAGCAGCAGGGCATCGACCGCGATATCTCCCGCCACTTTGGTGATGCTCCCACGGACCCCGGCCCGAAAGCGAATCTCTCCGGTGCGATGCGGGCTGCTGACGTGCGTGCAGCGATGCGCAAGGTCGCCGACTGGGAACTCGCCTGGTCGCAGCCTCATTTCGATCGCATCTGGACGTGGAGCGTACTCTACAGCGGATTCATGGCGGCGTCGCCCGCGCTCGACGATCCAAAGTATCGCGACGCGATGCAGGCGATGGCGGAGAAATTTCAATGGGAGCTGCGTTCGCAGCATCCGAATGCCGACGACCAGAGCGTAGGCCAAACGTATCTGGAGCTGGACCTGCTGCAACCGTCGCCGGATAAGGTTGCGCCGACCAAAGCCGCGCTGGACGATCTTCTCGCCGGCGGTGCAGCACGCATTCCCGAGGGCCAGGCGCAGATTCCGTGGTGGTGGTGCGATGCGCTGTTCATGGCACCTCCGGTATGGTCGCGCATGTACAAAGCGACGCACGATGCCAGGTATCTCGACTACCTGGACAAGCATTGGTGGGAGACGTCGAACCTTCTCTACGATCCGCACCGCCGCCTTTATTACCGCGACATCACCTTTCTTCATCAGACCGACGATCACGGTAATCCGCTTTTCTGGTCGCGCGGCAATGGCTGGGTGATGGCCGGCATCGCGCGCACGCTGGACTACATGCCGCAGAATTATCCGTCGCGCTGCAAATATGAGGCACAGTTGCGCGAGATGGCGGAGGCCGTTCTGGCACTGCAGGACAAGAGGACAGGTCTGTGGCACTCCGATTTGCTCGACGCCGCCGACTTCCCACAGCCCGAAGTTTCGGGTTCGGCGCTTATCACGTTTGCGCTGGCGTGGGGCGTGAATCAGGGTGTGCTGGATCGCGCGACCTACAGGCCAGTCATCGCGAAAGCGTGGCGCGGTCTGGTCGGCCAGATCTATGCCGATGGGCGACTGGGCAACATTCAGCAAACCGGCGCGGCGCCAGCACATTATTTGCCGTCGTCGAGCTACACGTATGGCGTCGGTGGATTTTTGCTGGCGGGAGCGCAGGTCGAGGAACTCGCAGGCCATCATGGGCGCACAATGAATACGGCCGCGGCGAGGGCACAATGAATTTGCAGATCGCTCGCCGTAATTTCCGCTGTGTTTTATTGCCCACGTTCGCGGCCGCTGTCAGCTGTTGTGTTGCCGCTTCCGCCCAGACGCCGGCAGCCACCCCATCCGCGACACCCAACCTTACCGGCATTGCCCACGTGGCGATCCGCGTCGCCGATCTCGAACACGCGCGCGACTTTTTTCACAAGCTGGGATTCGAAGAGTCGTTCGCGATGGACACGGGCGGAACGCCGACCGAGGCGTTCTTCAAGATCAACGATCGCCAGTTCATCGAGCTTTATCCGCGGCGCGATGCGTCTTCTGCCGTCGGCTTTATGCATGTATGCTTCGAGGCTGCGGACCTCAACGCGGTGCATCAGGACTACGTGAATCATGGACTCGCGCCCAATCAGGTGCGGCGCGCTGGCGCGGGCAACCTGCTCTTTACGCTTCAGGGGCCGGATCAGCCTGGTCCGCCATCGGACCTGCGCGGCGCGGCGACGCAGAACATTGAATACACGCAATACATGCCGGGATCGCGACACACCCTCGACCGGGGTCAGCATCTCGGTCCGAACCGCATCGCCGACCGCATCGCAGGAGTGGGCATTCCTTTCGCTGATCCGGCGGCTGGCTCTAACGTTCTACGTACACAAGCTGTCGTTCCAGCGCGGTGCTCGTCCGTTACTGGCTGGGGATCCTGCCCTTGCGCTACCCTGGTTCACCCGACGAGCAAATCGAAATTGTGCCGCCTGCCTTCGGGGAGTACGGACAACGTACCTCGTCGTTTGACCTTATATTCTCGGTGCCGAACCTCCGCGTACCGGCGATCGGCTGCGAACCCTCGGCTTGGCCGCAAGAAAAACAGCAGGACGCTGGTCATCCACGATCCCGAAGGCGATGCGATCGTATTTGTCGAGGCGCATTGACGTGTGGCCTGGATCGAACTCAATCGAGATGGAAGACTTCCTCCAGCGGCATCATGCTCGCGTCGGCCGTTCCGCTCCCCAGCGACTCGAAGAACGGCGCCATCTCCGCCTGCCAGCGCGCATTCACCGGGTGATCCTGCATGCGTGCGCGTGCCTGCTCAAAATCCGGCGTCTCCAGGTATCCAACGAGAAGCCCGTCCGGTCGCAGGAAGAGCGAGTAGTTGTGCCATCCGGTCGCGCGCAGCGCAGCCAGCATTTCCGGCCAAACTTCCATGTGGCGCCGCCGATATTCCTCGAGCTTACCGGCACGAACTTTCAGCAGAAAACACACACGCGTCACAGGGCACCCCCTCCAGGTCGATTTTCGTAAATGCAGAAAACAATGTCGGCCCGCCATCCAAAAATCTTCCTTTGACGCCTGAATGGCCGGGCAGTACCATGGCATTTTAACTGGGAACTTATTTCAAATGGGGAGCACGACGGTGACGGCACACCTGGAGCAGGTCAACAAAGCTCTTGATTCGCTGCGGATCGAGTTGCCCTCCTGGGGTTTTGCTAATACCGGAACCCGGTTCGGCAAATTCCTGCAGGCCGAGGCTGCGGCCACAATCGAGGAGAAGTTCTCCGACGCCGCTCAGGTGCACGCACTCACCGGCTGCACCCCCACCCTGGCATTGCACGTCGCCTGGGATTTGCCGGGCGGGTTGCGCGACGCGGGCAGGATTCGGGATCTGGAAACCGAGCATGGGATCCGAGCCGGATCGATCAATCCGAACCTGTTTGAAAGCCAGGAATACAAATTTGGATCGATCTGCAATCCGGACTCCGGGATCCGCCGGAGGGCCATCGATCATTTGCTGGAGTCCATCGCCATCGCAAAAGCGCTGCGTTCGCGCGATGTTTCGTTGTGGCTGGCGGACGGCTCCAACTATCCGGGCACCCAGAGCATCCGCCGCCGCATCGACTGGATGGCGGCGGCGCTGGCCGAGATTCACGGTGAGCTTGGCGAGGATCAGCGGCTGCTGGTCGAGTACAAACCGTTCGAGCCGGCTTTCTATCACACCGACCTCGCCGACTGGGGCATGTCACTTCTGATCGCGCGGGAAGCGGGCGAGAAGGCCCGCGTGCTGGTGGATACCGGCCACCACTATCAGGGACAGAATATCGAGCAAGTTGTCGTGTGGCTGCTCCGCGAGAAGATGCTGGGCGGTTTCCACTTCAACGACCGCCGTTATGCCGACGACGATTTGACACTGGGCTCCATCGATCCGTATCAGGTGTTCCGCATCTTCCACGAACTGCTCTCCGACCGAGACGCAACGGAGACGACCGCTTTCATGATCGACCAGAGCCACAATCTGAAGGGCAAGATGGAGGCCATGGTGCAGACCGTTTGCACGGCCCAGGAAATTTTTGCGAAAGCAGCGCTGGTCGATCGCGGGCGGCTCGCGACCCTGCAGGACCAGTGCCGCCTGGTGGAAGCGGAGGAGTGCCTGCGCCAGGGCTTCTGGTTCGACGTGCGGCCCCTCGTGCGCGAATGGCGCAAGGCGCGCGGACTGCCGGAAGATCCGCTGGCGGCGCTCAGAGAAAGCGGGTACGTCGAACGTATTCGCAACGAGCGAAAGGAACGCAATGCGCGCTCCGTGGCAAGCTACGCCTGAGGCGGTTTCAATTCATGCACGCCGTTTCCGGATTGAAACTCCAGTGATATAACTCCGTTAACGTTCGCCAGAGGCTCCTTGCCCAAATCTTCCACGAAGCGGCTGTACTTCATTCCTATTCTGTCCAAGGCTCTCGATGTTCTGGAGGTGCTCCAGAAAAGCGAGCGGCCCATGTCCCTGGAGGCCATCTACCAGCGCACGCACATCTCCAAAACCACCGTCTACCGCATCCTCAAAACCTTCGTGCATCGCGGCTATCTCGCGCAGTCGCAGGACGGGCTTTACCGTCTGGCCGCGCGCCCGCGCAAAGTGCGATTCGGGTTCGGTAAGCAATCCGGCGAAATGCCATTTTCCGAAGCGGTCACCGCGAGCCTGCGCGATGCCGCCACCCAGGCCGGCGTGGATCTGATGGTGCTGGACAATCGCTACGACGCGGCGACGGCGGTAGAGGTGGCCGAGGAGTTCGTGCGCAGCCGTGTGGACCTGGTGATCGAGTTTCAAATCGACCAGGAAGTCGCGCCCATCATTGCCGACAAAATCGCCGTCGCTGGTATTCCGCTGATTGCTGTGGACATTCCGCACCCGCACGCCACCTACTTCGGGGTGGACAACTACCGAGTCGGCGTCGAAGGCGGCGCGCTGCTGGCGGATCACGTCGCCGAGAAGTGGAGCGGCGGCGTGGACTGGATCCTCGGCCTCGATATCGAGAACGCCGGGCCCCTTGTGCAGAGCCGCATCACTGGAGCCTTTCAGGGGATCCGCAATCAACTGCCGGACGTGCCCATCGAAAAGTTCGTGCGCGTGGATGGCCGCGGCTTGCGCGAGCCCAGCCTCCGCGTGATCGCCGACTTCCTGAAGCGGCACCCCAAAGACCGGCATATCCTGATCGCCGCCGCCACGGATTCAAGTGCCTTGGGCGCGCTCGAAGCGGTTCGCCAGCAGAAGCGAGAGAAGCACGTTGCTATTGTCGGCCAGGACTGCATTCCCGAGGCGATGGAGGAGATGAAGCGACCGGACACGCCGTGGATTGGCTCGGTCTCCCATGAAGCCGGCACCTACGGCCCCCGCCTCATCCAACTGGGACTCTCCATCCTGCGTGGCCTGACCGTGCCGCCGTATAACTATGTGGAACACAAGCTGGTCACGGCAAAGATGGTGCGCGAGACGCTGATCGAGACGAAGGCCTAAAGTCTCCAGCCATTTCCTTTATTCGCAATTTTTCGACCAAGCCAGGCCTGAAGGTTCAAAATCTGAAACAATTGCCCTATTGATATTCGCTATGGCATCATTTGGGACGGTGAATCGATGAAGACCCTGACCGCACTGCGCTACCTCCAGGATCTGTGGGACGAAAAAACGGCGGCCACGCTGGATGAACCCGAGCTGTTGCGCTACCGCTCCAACCTGCTCGGAGCCGACCTCCGCATCACGAACTTCGGCGGCGGCAACACCAGCTCCAAAGTTTTGCAGCCCGACCCGCTCACCGGTCAGACAGCCGATGTGCTTTGGGTCAAAGGCAGCGGCGGCGATCTGGGCAGCATCAAGCGCGCCGGTCTTGCCACGCTCTACCTCGATAAGCTGCTGGCGATTGAGAAGCAATACAAAGGCGTGGCGCAGGAAGACGCCGTCGTCGAGCTCTACCCTCTGTGCACCTTTGGCGTGAACCCCACCGTTGCCTCCATCGACACGCCGCTGCACGGCTTTCTCCCGTTTCGCCACGTCGATCACCTGCATCCCGACTGGGGGATTGCCATGGCCGCGGCGGCCAACGGCAAGGAGAAGATGGAGGAGTTCAACCGCGAGTACGAGCACAAGCTGGTGTGGGTTCCCTGGCAGCGTCCGGGATTTGAGCTGGGACTAATGATGCGTCGCGCTGTCCAGGAGAATCCGGGTTGCGATGGCATTGTCCTCGGCGGCCATGGATTGTTCACCTGGGGAGAAGCGCAGCGCGAGTGCTACCTGAACACGCTGACCATGATCGACCACCTCGGGCAGTTCGTGCAGGACCACATCGAGCGCAAAGGGGCGGCGATTTTCGGCGGGGCGGCGTTGCAGTCGCGCCCCGACCGCAGGGAAATTGCGATTGAGCTGCTGCCCTTCGTCCGCGGGCGCGTCTCCCAGCAGCGGCGGTTCATCGGCAGCTGGTCGGACGGCGACGACGTGATGCGCTTCGTCAATTCAAACGACGGCGCGGCTCTGGCGCATCTCGGCACCAGCTGTCCGGATCACTTCATTCGCACGAAGATCCGGCCGATGTTCGTTCCCGCAGCCGAGCATGACGACGCCCATGCGCTACAGAAGAAAATCGAAGCCGCACTTGAGACGTATCGTGCCGAGTACGGCGAGTACTACAAGAAGCATCAGGAGCCCACTTCGCCGGCGATGCGCGATCCGAATCCAACCGTGGTTCTCATCCCCGGCGTCGGCATGTTCTCCTTCGGCAAAAGCAAGAGCGAGTCGCGCGTCGTGGGCGAGTTCTACACGAATGCGATCCACGTCATGGAAGGCGCCACAGGGCTCGCTGGCAAGTCCGCAATGAAAGACATTCCCCAGGCCGGCGCTGCCGCGCCCTGCGAAGCGTTCGAGGTCTACTCCAACTATGTCGCGCTTCCCGCGGTAGAGGCCTTCCGCATCGAGTACTGGCTGCTGGAAGAAGCCAAGCTCCGCCGGCAGCCGCCGGAGAAGGAACTGAGCCGCCGCATTGCCCTGATCGTCGGAGGCGCAAGCGGTATCGGCCGCGCCGCGGCACTCATCGCCGCCGAGCGCGGCGCCCACCTCATGATCGCCGATCGTGATCTCGCCGGAGCTGAAGCCGTCGCGCAGGAAGCGCGTACTAGCCGCGGGCAAGGAAGACGATCGCGGCGACAGCGGTCGATATTCGCGATCGCGCCTCCATCGCCGCTGCTCTGCGCGAGACCGCCGCGCGCTTCGGTGGGCTCGACATCCTTATCAACACCGCTGCAATTTTTCCCTCATCGCCGCAGGGCGCCATCAGCGATGCGATGTGGTCGACCGACACTCGACCTCAATGTCACCGCAAATTATCTGCTGGCCGAAGAGGCGGCGAGAATCTTTAGCTCTCAAAAGATCGACGGCAGCATCGTCCTCACCAGCTCTGCGAATGCCGTCGTTCCCAAACGCGGCAGCGAAGCTTACGACGTGAGCAAAGCCGCGCTCAGCCATCTCGTCCGCGAACTGGCCGTTTCGCTGGCGCCGCACGTTCGCGTCAATGGCATCAGCCCCGCGACCGTTGTCAAAGGCTCGACGATGTTTCCGCGCGACCGGGTCATGACCTCGCTCACGAAATACAACATCCCGTTCGAGCATTCGATGACCGACGATCAGCTCCGCGACCTGCTCGCCGGTTTCTACGCCCAGCGAACGTTGACCAATCAACCCATTGAACCGGACGACTGCGCGCGTGCCATTCTGTTCCTCGCCGGTCCGCACACCCGTTGCACCACGGGGCATCTGATCCCTGTCGACGGTGGACTGCCTGAGGCGTTCCTGCGGTGAGCCACGGTCCGGCGCTCGTCGCGATCGATCTGGGCGCCGAGAGCTGCCGGGTTTCCCTGCTGCGCTGGCCGGGCGGCGAACCGCGCATCACGATGGCCCGCCGCTTTGAGAACGGCCCGCAGGATCACGGCGCTGCCGGCTGGCACTGGAATCTCGACCGCATCTGCCGGGAACTCGACGCTGGTCTGCGCACATGCGCAGCGTTGTCGCCGGAAGGCGTTGGCGGCATCGGCGTTACCGGTTGGGCGGTCGATTATGTTCGCCTCGACGCTGCCGGCCAGCCTCTCGCCCCACCCTTCTGCTATCGTGACGAACGCAACCAGCGTGCGATGACAGAAGTCCACGCCATCGTTCCCGCCGAAGAACTTTACTCACGCACCGGGGTGCAGATCCAGCCCATCAACACGATCTACCAGCTCTATGCGGATCGTCGCAGCGGCATCGCTGACTCCGCCCCCTGGGTGAATCTGCCGGAGTACATCCTGCACTGGCTCGGCGCGCCCCGCATCGCCGAGTACACCAACGCCACCCACACTGGGCTCATCGATGCGGACACGCGTCAATGGTCCCCCGAGATATTCACCGCTTTGGGCCTTGACCGCGCCGCAGCACCGGACATCGTCGCACCTGGAACAGCACTGGGTCCGTTGCGCGACGATCTGCGCCACCTGCCGGCGTTGGCGCATACGCAGCTCATCGCACCCGCCTGTCACGACACCGCCTCGGCGATCGCCGGCATCCCCGAACTCCCCGGCAACTGGGCCTACATCAGCTCCGGCACATGGTCCCTCGTCGGCATGCCTCTGGAGCAGAGCCTGCGCACCCACGAGTCCTTCAGTCGCGGATTCACCAACCTTGGCGCTGCCGACGGCGGAGTCCTCTTCCACCGCGGCCTGCCCGGCATGTGGCTCCTGCGTCAATGCATGAATACCTGGGATCAGGAACGCGGATGGCAACTGTCCAGCCTTATCGCCGAGGCGCGCCGGCTGCCTCCGCCTGATCGCCTGCTTGATCTCGACGACCCCGCCTTGCTCCACCCCGGCGACATGGCCGCGCGCATCAACGCCCAGCGCAACCGCCAGGGAGAGGCGTCCCTGTCTGCCGGATGCGAGGCCGCGCCGCACTACGCCAGCCTCATCTTTCACAGCCTCGCCGCGCGCTATGGATCGCTGATAGATGAGATTGCGGAGATGACCGGCCGGCGGCCGCATCACATCTCTGTCGTCGGCGGCGGCAGCCAGAATGAGTACCTCAACGCGCTCACCGCCAAGGCTACAGGCCTGCCGGTGCAGCGCTGCTCCGCCGAAAGCTCTACTCTGGGGAATTTCGCCATACAATGGGCGCGGATCGAGCAGTCCTCAGGCTCGCTCCAGGCCCAGTCGATTGCAGAAAAAGTGTCCGCGCTCGCCGCCATTCAGGTCGCGTAGCGCCGAAAGGAATCCGCATGACCTCTGCCATTCTTGGCGGAATCGGATGGCATATGGTCGGCGCAGCAGCTGCCGCCTCTTTCTATGCGCCGATCGAGAAAGTGAAGAAGTGGTCGTGGGAGACCACGTGGGCCGTCGCGGGTATTTTCTCCTGGGTCTCTGTTGCCTATCTGCGTCAGCCTGATCCTGCTGCCGGATTTCCATGCGTTCTATGCGAGCATTCCGAGCGACGTGCTCGCAAAGACCTTCCTCTTCGGGTGCATGTGGGGCATCGGCAATATCAACTACGGGCTGACCATGCGCTACCTGGGCATGTCGCTTGGCATCGGTGTCGCCATCGGCATCACGCTTGTTGTTGGCACGCTGGTCCCGCCCATCATGCACGGGCAACTGGGCTATCTCATCACCAGCCGCAGCGGGCACTTCACCCTCTCCGGCATCGCGCTGGCGCTTGTCGGCATCGCCGTTGTGTCGTGGGCCGGCCATCAGAAGGAGCAGCGCATGGGCGTCCGTACTGAGGAGTTCAACCTCTCCAAAGGTCTCCTCCTTGCGGTCATGTGCGGTATCTTCTCGTCGGGAATGTCCTTCGCCATCGATGCTGCGCGACCCATCGCTGCGGCCGCGCAGGGCCTCGGCGTGAATCACCTCTACGCCGCTCTTCCCAGCTACGTCATCATCATGGGTGGCGGCGCGCTCATCAACTTCGGCTACTGCTTCTCGCGCCTCGCCTTTCGCAAAGACCTGTCCCTGCGCGCCGACCTTTCCCAGACAAAGCGGACGTTGCTGGTGAACAGCTCGTTGGCCGCAGCCGGCGGCATCATGTGGTATTTCCAGTTCTTTTTCTATGCATGGGGGCAGGCGAACATCCCCGCCCACCTCAGCTTCGTCAACTGGATGCTGCACATGAGCCTCTACGTGCTCTTCGGCGGCATCGTGGGCCTGGCTCTCGGCGAGTGGCGTGGCGCTCGCGGTCGTCCCGTACAGCTGCTGTGGTCCGGAATGGTCATCATCATTGCTGCGGCCAACCTCGTCGGGCTCGGCATGGCGACTTGATCGGATCATCTGCGCCCGAATCGCCAACGCACTCGCGTTTTCTGCATCTGACTATTCGCTGAACCATTCCCCCGCGAGAGTCGTGCATGCATCGAACCCTGCTTCCTGGCAAGCCCTATCCTCTGGGCGCCACTCCAACTCCCATCGGAACCAACTTCGCTCTATTTTCTGAGAACGCCACCGGCGTCTCTGTCTGCTTCTTCGATGAAAACGGCAATCAGATCGACTGCGTCGCGCTGCGCGAGCGCACCGCTTTCGTTTGGCACGGGCTCGTCCGCAACATCAAGCCTGGGCAGCGTTACGGCTATCGCGTGGAAGGCCCGTGGGAGCCGGAGAAGGGCCTGCGCTTCAACTCCCATAAGCTGCTCGTCGATCCCTACGCGAAAGCCATCGCCGGCGACGTCGACTGGAAGGCGCCAATCTTTCCTTACGACGTGGCCACCGGCGATCTGACCCGCGATCGACCGCGATTCAGCCGCAGGCGTGCCCAAATCAGTCGTCATCGATGCGTCACTTCGACTGGGAAGGCGATTGCCCTCCGGAGATTCCGCTGGCTGACTCCGTCATTTACGAAGTGCACGTCCGCGGCTTC
The DNA here is from genome assembly GCA_963702285.1 of uncultured Acidobacteriaceae bacterium. Lineage (GTDB taxonomy): Bacteria > Acidobacteriota > Terriglobia > Terriglobales > Acidobacteriaceae > Palsa-343. Next base: position 104,823 of record CAVPCB010000033.1, read on the forward strand.
TCCAAACTCAACCAGGCCGTGCCGGAAAACCTGCGCGGAACCTACGCCGGACTGGCCAGCGAACCGAGCATCGAATATCTGAAGAAACTCGGTGTCACTGCCGTCGAGCTGCTGCCCGTTCATCACTTCATCGACGAAGGCCATCTCGTGGATCGGGCCTGCGCGACTACTGGGGCTATAACACGCTGGGCTACTTCGCGCCCATGTCGCGTTATAGCTCCTCCGGCGACCTGGGCCAGCAGGTTGGCGAGTTCAAGGAGATGGTGAAGGCCCTGCACACGGCGGGCATCGAGGTGATCCTCGACGTGGTCTACAACCACACCTGCGAAGGCAATCACATGGGTCCGATGCTCTCCTTGAAAGGCATCGACAACACAACCTACTACCGCCAGGTCGCAGGACGATCCGCGTTATTACATGGATTACACCGGCACCGGCAACACACTGAACGTCATCAACCCCCAGGTGCTGAAGCTGGTGATGGACTCCCTGCGTTACTGGGTCACGCGAGATGCACGTCGACGGCTTCCGCTTCGATCTGGCCAGCCACGCTGGCGCGCGAGCTGCACGCCGTCAGCAAGCTGTCGTCGTTCTTCGACACCATTCACCAGGACCCCACGATCGCCGATGTGAAGCTCATTGCCGAACCGTGGGACGTGGGCGAGGGCGGCTATCAGGTCGGCAATTTCCCCGTGCTGTGGGCGGAGTGGAATGGAAAATACCGCGACACCGTCCGCCGCTTCTGGAAGGGCGACAGCGGCCTGCTCTCCGACTTTGCTTACCGCCTCACCGGCTCGTGGGACCTGTATGAGATGGATGGCCGCACGCCCTTATGCTTCCATCAATTTCGTTACTGCGCACGACGGCTTCACGCTCTGCGATCTGGTCAGCTACAACGAGAAGCACAACGAAGCCAATGGCGACAACAACAGCGACGGCGCCAACAACAACCATTCCTGGAACATGGGAGTGGAAGGCCCGACCGACGATCCCGTTGTGAATGCGCTGCGCGAGCGCCAGATGCGCAATTTTCTCGCGACCCTCATCCTGTCGCAGGGGGTGCCCATGCTGTGCGGCGGCGACGAACTCGCGCGCACGCAGAACGGCAACAACAATGCCTACTGCCAGGACAACGAGCTCGCGTGGTTCCACTGGAATCTGACTCCTGCTGAGGAACGCCTTCGTGATTTCGCCACGAAGCTGATTCAGCTGCGGCGAGCTCACCCCAACCTGCATCGGCGCAAGTTTTTCCAGGACCGCGTGATTCGCGGATCAGTGGTGCGCGACATCGCCTGGTACAACACCGACGGCAACGAACTGGCCGATCAGGCGTGGACGACAGACTGGAATCGCTCGCTGGCCCTCATGCTGAACGGCAAAACCCTCGCCATTACGGACGATGAGGGCAATCCCATCGTTGACGACAGCTTTCTGATCCTGGTGAACGCCGCTGCGGAAGGCGTGGAGTTCAGGCTGCCGGAGACACCTGCGGCCACCTCGTGGACGCAGGTCCTGAATACAGAGAACATCGAGGATCCATTCGCTGCGGAGGAAATCGGCGAGAAGGTGATTGTGGGCGGGAGAGCCCTCCGCGTCTTTCGTGACGGCGTCCAGGGGCCACTCTCGCCGGGATTGGCAGGGACGGCGTAGTTGTCGCGCGTGGGCGGCTTTCCTTAAGATCAAAGATTGATCCCGCTCATGCCTTTCTCGGTTCAGTCGCCCCGTGTCCGCTTTGCGCCTTCGCCCACCGGATTCCTCCACGTCGGCAATGCGCGTACCGCGCTCTACAACTGGCTTTTCGCCCGCCATACCGGCGGCGCCTTTTTGTTGCGCATTGAAGACACCGACCTCGATCGCAGCGAGGTCCGGCACGAAAAACAGCTGATGGAAGACCTGCTGTGGCTCGGCATCGACTGGGACGAGGGTCCCGGCGCCGAGGGGCCGCACGCGCCCTACCGTCAGTCCGAGCGCCTCGGCATCTATCGTGAGCATACCGATCGCCTGCTGGTTGAAGGCAAGGCTTACCGCTGCTTCTGCACAGCGGAGCAACTCGAAGAGGAGCGTCGCGAAGCGACGGCCGCGCACGGGCCGCAGGTTTACTCCGGTCGCTGCCGCAACCTCAGCGATGCTGACTCCGCGGCTCGCGCAGCCGCAGGCGAACTTTTCGCGGTGCGCCTGCGCATCCCCGACCACCCCTTGCGCTTCCACGACATCGTACGCGGCGTGGTCGAATTCCCCAACGAAACCGTCAGCGATCCCATCCTGGTCCGCTCCAGCGGCATGCCGGTTTACAACTATGTGGTCACGCTCGACGATGCGCTGATGGAGATCACCCACGTGATCCGCGGCGATGACCACATCTCGAACACGCCGAAGCAGGTCGCGATTTACGAGGCCTTCGGATGGAAGCCGCCGGAGTTCGCGCACCTCTCCACGATCCTCGGCAGCGACCGCGAGCGGCTTTCCAAGCGGCACGGGGCCACGTCGGTTGCCAGCTTTCGCGAGATGGGAGTCCTGCCCGAAGCGCTCGTCAATTATCTGGCGCTCCTCGGATGGGGCGCAGAAGGTGGAACTCGCGAGCTCTTTTCGCGCGAAGAGCTGGTGAAGGAATTTCGCCTCGAGCGTGTGACGGCGTCACCGGCCATCTTTGACTGGGAGAAGCTGCACTGGCTCAATCGCCATTATCTGAAAGCTGCGGATTCCGAGCGCATCGCGGAACTGGCATGGCCGTACTTTGCGGCAGCGGGCTTTCTTGCCCCGCGCGATGAAGCATCGCCCGCGGTGGCCGTCGATTCCTGGTTCGGCAAGCTGCTGGCGCTTTTCCTGCCTTACGCGAATCAACTCGACGAGCTGCCGGTGAAATCAGCCTTTGTTTTCCGTTTCGATCCTGCAGCCGCCCGCTCCAACGAGGAAAACGCCGCGTTCATCACCACCGAGTCCGCGCACAAGGTACTCGCGGCGTTCGCTGCCCGTGTTGTTGCGCACCCTGAACCGGTCGTGCCGGAACAATTCAAGGCCTGGATGAACGAAATCAAATCCGAAACCGGCGCAAAGGGAAAGGACCTGTTTCACCCCGTGCGCATCGCACTCACCGGTAGCCACTCCGGCCCGGAATTCGACAAACTGCTCCCGATTCTCGAAGAAGGCAGCCATCTGAGTCTCCCGGTACGCGTGCTCGGCGTGCGTGAGCGCATCGAACAATTCATGAGTGGAGGCCAATGAAGACGGTTCTCTGGATCGGGGAAGCGAACCCATCGCGCCTCGCTATCGTTTTGCGGCCGCGTGGCGGCGACGGCCTGCAGGTCGACCTTGAGGAGGCGCACGCCGAGGGCATTGACACGCTCGTGTCGTTGCTCACAGCGCAGGATAATGAAGAGCTGGGCCTCACCGGGGAAGGCCGCATCGCGCAGCAACTCGGTATGCAGTTCATCTCGCATCCGATTTTGGATCGCTGCACTCCGGCCGACCTCGCCGGCTTTCGCAGTCTGGTGACCGACCTGCGCGATCAGGTCCGCGCCGGTCGCAGTATCGGCGCGCATTGCCGCGGCTGCATCGGCCGCGCCACGGTCGTGCTCGCCTGTGTCATGATCGCGCTGGGCTGGCGAGCCGGTGAAGCTCTGCGGCTCATCGAGCAGGCCCGTGGTTTCCCGGTCCCCGACACCGAGGAGCAACTGGAATGGATTCTCAACTTCCGGCCCGAGCCGTGAACCTCGCGTTTCCGCACTCCTGGCAGGCCGAGATCCTCCCGAAGCGCCCGCTCATCAAGCCGCTGCGCTGCTACACCTATCCCCGCGAGGCGGAAGAGGTGGAACGTGGCGCGCTCGAGGTGATGGTGCAGCCGGCGGGCAAAGCGGTCAAATTCCTTGCAACCTTCGCACTCGGTTTTGCCGATCCGGCTGTCTCCAGCGGCCTCTGGATTTGTCCCAACCCCGACGAACTGTGCGCCGTCGCAGGTGGGTATGCCTACATCGTGAACACCCTCGATCCAGCGAACTTCACGCACCTCGCGTTGAGGCCGGTGCTCGAAGTGGGCTCTTTGCCGGACCACAACCTGCTCGTTTTCGTCGGTCATCAGGCGTTGCTGGCCTGGGGAGCGAATGGCGAAGCCTGGCAGACGCGTCGGCTTTCCTCCGAGGGTATCCGCCTGACCGAAATCTGCGGCAATGAACTGTACGGTTTTGGCTGGGATCTGCTCACCGATCGCGAAGTGCCCTTCATCGTCGATCTGCGCACGGGCGAAGCCACTCAGCCCGCTTGGGATTCTGCGCGATAGAAGCTCAGCGCCGCGTCTCCCTGCTTCAGCACCCGATAGCGCACTAACACCCCGTAGCGCGCCTCCAGTTCCCGCCGCTTCTCATGTTCCGCGATCACCAACGCATCCGGCGCCAGGATGGGGCGACACTCGCCCCCCAGGAGATTCAGCGTCGTCTCATATTCATCCACACGCGCGTATGGAGGATCCAGAAACATCAGATCCGCCTGCCGTCCCGCATCCACCAGCCGCCGCAAAGCCGCACCAGCGCTGCGTGGCTCCAGCGCGTAACCTCCGCGAATTCCGAGGCTCGCCAGGTTTCCACGAATCAAGCGGTTCGCTGCGTCGGCCTGTTCCACGAAGATCGCTTCGCGCGCGCCACGACTCAGCGCCTCGATGCCGACTGCGCCTGACCCAGCGTACAGATCGAGGAAGACCGAGCCCTCCAGGCGTGGAGCCAGCACATTGAACAGCGTCTCGCGCAACCGGTCGCTGGTCGGCCGAGTCTCCAGCCCGCGCGGAGCCTGCAGAACCCGCGATCGATACTTCCCGGCAATCACGCGCATCGCTTCAACCCTCTCGAAAATCGGCCGACCCTCTACAATAACGGCTAGGACTCTGGAGACGAGATGCGCGCCTGGTCATTACCACTCGGACGCTGGTTCGGTGTGCACCTGCGCATCCACTATTTCTTTCTCCTGCTCCTGATCTTCTGCATACTTTCCACCAATCTCTCAGGAATCGCATCGTGGCGCGGTGTCTTCCTGTGGTTCCTGCTCTTCGGCGCTGTAGTAGGACGAGAAGCCGCGCGGGCTCTCACTGCGGCTTGGCACGGCCTCACAGTGCGCAGCATTTTGCTGCTTCCTATTGGCGGCTTGTTCTCCTATTCGAGTCCGGAAATGGCCGAGCGCGCCACTGAGGGATCCACGCAATGGGCGCTCACCCTCGCCGGTCCCCTCTCCAATCTGGGATTCGCAGCTCTGGTAACCGCGCTCATTGCCGGAGCCACTTCGCAGGTCCGGATCGCCGCACTGCCCATTGTCACTCCCGCCCATCTGATGCGCTCCGCCATCTGGCTCAATGTGGCCCTCGCCGTCATCAACTGCGTTCCCGCCTACCCGCTCGACGCCGGCCGCCTGATGCGCGGCAGTTTCTCGCGCACGCGCGGCGTCGCGCAGGCCACACGCGCGGCGTCCGGTCTCGGCCAGATGCTCGGCATCGGCGCTGTGGTCGCGGGGCTGGCCCTGCTGGCCATTCCCAACACGCATCTGGCGTCGTCGCTGAGTCCCTGGTTCATCATGGGCGGCTTCTTCGTCTTTATCGGCGCGCAGCTGGAAGACCAGGGCGTGCTCTTTCAGTCCGTCGTCGAAACCGTGCGAATGCGGGATGTGATGCTCACCGACTTCGATACGCTCTCCCCTTCGGACACCCTCTCGGACGCGCTCTACAAGGCCATCCACAGCCTGCAGGACGATTTCCCGGTAGTCCGCGGTGCCGCACTGGTCGGCGTCGTGTCGCGCCAGGGAATCATCCAGGCCCTGCGCCATGGGGGCAACGGCTACATCCAGGCCATCATGTCGCGCGCCTTCCAGGTTGCGCAGCCCGACGATTCCCTCGGCGCGCTGATCCGCCGCATTGGCAGCGGACGCCTGTCTCTCATTCCTGTCGCCGAAAGCGGACGCATCGTCGGCATTGTCACCTGGCAGAACCTGAGCAGCAGCATGGGCCTGCTGGCCGAGTACCGCCGCATCGAGCGCACCGACAGCGAATCGTGAACGACGAAACGCTGGCGCCCGGCCTGTACATCGTCGCCACACCCATCGGCAATCTCGAGGACATCACCCTGCGGGCCCTGCGCGTGCTGCGCTCGGTGGACCGCATCGCCTGTGAGGACACGCGCCAGACGCGCAAGCTTCTCGACCGCCACGGTATCACCACGCCCACCATCAGCAGCCATGAGCACAACGAGGTCGAGCGCAGCCGCCAGCTGATCCAGGAGCTGAAGAATGGCGCCCGTATCGCGGTCGTCTCCGACGCGGGCACTCCAGGCGTCTCCGACCCGGGCACGGTCGTCGTGCAGGCTGCGATCGCCGAGGGCATCCCCGTCTTTCCGATTCCCGGCCCGAGCGCCGCGCTTGCTGCGCTGATCGCGTCCGGCCTCAGCACGGAGCGCTTCACCTTCATCGGATTTCTTCCGCCGAAGGCAGGCGCTCGCCGCACGGCGCTCGAGGACCTGGCTCGCACGACCGCGATCCCTGCGACCCTGGTCTTCTACGAAACGCCGCACCGCATCCTTGAATCCCTGGCCGACATCGAGACCGTCTGGGGCTCCGATTGCCGCATCGTCCTCGGCCGCGAACTCACCAAGATCCACGAAGAATTCCTGCGCGGCACGGTGGGGGAAATCCGCGAGCAGTTGGCGAGCCGAGACAACATTCGCGGCGAGATGGTGCTGCTGATCGACGCACAACCCGCGGTCGCGCGATCGGCGAATCGCTCCACCAGCATCCAGGCGCGCATCGCCGAGCTGGCGCAGACTGAAAGCCTGGCCGAAAAAGATGCCCTCAAGCGCATTGCCCGCGAGCGCGGCGTTTCTAAAAGCGACGTCTGGCGCGAATTGCAGCGCGAGCGCGCTCGTCCGAAGTAGAAGCTCCTACCCGCCGGGCACGACAATGCCCGATTGCCGTGTCCACTGGCTGCCGCGCTTCTCCAGATAAACCCAGCTGCCGGCTGCGCACAGGTTCGCACACCACTCGTACATGTACACCAGGGCCGCGCGGTGCTTGCTGTCGAAATACACCTCGCTGAAATAAGTCACTCCCGGATAACCGGCGCTCCTTGCCGTGTCCGGGTCCACCAGTGTGAAGGCGTGCTGCAGATGGAAATCGTTCTTCTTCAGCTGGACGCGAGTGTACTTGTTCCCTTCGTAGTCCCCCACCGCCTCAGTAAAGCCACGCGGGTGATCAGGCGGCGGCTTGAGCTGCCCCTGCGGAGGAATTTGCGGGTTGCGTTCCGCCTCGCTGACGGTCACCGCCGCGATTGCCCATGGCGCGCCCTGGGCTGACGGCAGACTCGCCAGCGTCTTTCCTGGCATCAGCATCGAGTAGATCGCGTAGGAGTCCTCTGCCCGATCCGCCGGCATCGGGATGATGGTTCCTCGCGCGGACGAAGCCGCGGGGCTGCCCGTGGGCACCGGCTGGCTGCTCTGCGCAGATGCCGTCATGCAGGCCGCTGCCAAAACCCCGGCTACGATCCACGATTGTCCTCGCCAGTGCAACCGCATGCTTGCATAGACGCGGCGAATCGCGATTGCGTTCCTGCTCCCTCAACTTTTCCCGGTCTTTCACGAGCGAACCTCAAGGAAAAAACGGCCGCCCGAAGACGGCCGCGCCTCGCTCTGGGGCCCTCTTTAGGTCTGGCTCGCCAGTTGCCGCAGAACGTATTGCAAAATGCCGCCATGCTCGAAGTAGAGGATCTCCTGGGGCGTGTCGATGCGCACCGTCGCGTTGAACTCCTTCGCCGAGCCATTCGCCGTGGCGCGCACTTTGATGGTCTTGCCATGCGCGAATTTCGAATCGAGCAGAGACTTAAGTCCGGGGAAGTCGTACGTTTCCTCCCCCGTCAGCCCCAGCGACTCGACATTCGTGGCCGCTTCAAACTGCAGCGGCAGGATGCCCATCCCCACCAGATTCGACCGATGGATGCGCTCGAAGCTTTCCGCGATGACGGCACGCACACCCAGCAGGCGCGGCCCCTTCGCCGCCCAGTCGCGCGACGAGCCTGAGCCGTATTCCTTCCCCGCCAGAATGATCAGAGGCGTACCGCGCTCAGCGTACTTGACCGACGCGTCGTAGATCGACATCCCCTCGCCTTCCGGCAGCAGCCGCGTGACTCCACCTTCGGTGCCCGGCGCCAGCTTGTTCCGCAGGCGCACGTTGGCGAAGGTTCCGCGCACCATGACTTCGTGATTGCCGCGGCGCGACCCGTAAGAGTTGAAGTCGGCCGGCTTCACGCCATGTTCGGTCAGGTACTTTCCGGCCGGTCCGTTCAGTTTGATCGATCCCGCCGGCGAGATGTGGTCCGTCGTCACGGAGTCGCCCAGCACCGCTAGCACGCGCGCGCCGGAGATCTCCTTCACCGCAGCCGGCTGCGCAGGCATCCCGTCGAAATACGGCGCTTTCCGGATGTACGTCGAGTCCTGCTCCCACTGGTACACATCGCCGGTGGGGAAGCTCAGCTTCTGCCAGTTCGCATCGCCCTTTGTGACGGTCGCGTACTCCTTCGTGAAACTCTCCGAGGTGAGGGACGAAGCGATCACGCTCGACACCTCCTGCTGCGTTGGCCAGAGATCGCGCAGGAAGACCGCCTTGCCGGTCTTATCCTTGCCGATCGGATCGTTGTCGAAATCGTGGTCGATACGTCCGGCAAGCGCGTAGGCCACCACCAGCGGCGGCGACATCAGGTAGTTCGCGCGAACCTCGGAGTTAATGCGGCCCTCAAAATTGCGATTGCCGCTCAGCACCGACACTGCCACCAGACTGTGGTCTTCGATCGCCTTTGAGATGTCCGACGGCAGCGGGCCGGAGTTGCCGATACACGTGGTGCACCCGTAGCCCACGGTGTTGAACCGCAGCTTGTCGAGCCACTGCGTCAGCCCGGCCTTGTCGTAATAGTCCGTCACCACGCGCGACCCCGGCGCCAGCGACGTCTTCACCCACGGCGGCACGCTCAGCCCCTTTTCGACGGCCTTCTTTGCCAGCAAGCCGGCAGCCACCATCACCGAGGGGTTCGACGTGTTCGTGCAACTGGTGATTGCCGCGATCACGATCGAGCCGTGGTCGAGGTACGGCTCGACATCCACGCCGAATCGCTCCTTCACAGTTGCCGCGATGTGGCCGTTGCCGTTGGCGGCGGGCTCGACGGCCGCGTGCGTCGACTGGACATCTCCATTAGAAGAGGCGTGGCCGCCCTCGCCCTCCCAGCGAATGGCCTGCCGCTGCCCGACCTTGTCGGCGTTGGGTCCAAGCAGCGAGGGCAGCTGCTTTTTGAAGTTGGCTCCCGTCTCGCGCAGCAGAACGCGATCCTGCGGACGCTTCGGTCCGGCTACGCTCGGCTCGACCGTCGCCAGCTCCAGCGCAATCGTCTGCGAGTACTCCGCCTCCGGCGCATGGGGCGTGTGGAAGAGGCCTTGCTCCTTGAAATAGGCCTCGACCAGCGCAATCTGGTCGGCCGGACGGCCTGTCAGGCGCAGGTAACGCAGCGTCTCCGCATCCACGGGGAACAATCCGCAGGTTGCGCCATATTCCGGCGCCATGTTGCCGATGGTGGCGCGATCCGCCAGCGGCAGCTCGGCGATGCCCGGCCCGTAGAACTCCACAAACTTGCCCACGACGCCGAGCTTGCGCAGCATCTCGGTCACGGTCAGCACCAGGTCGGTTGCCGTGGCTCCCTCGCGCAACTTGCCGGTCAGTTTGAAGCCCACCACCTGCGGAACCAGCATGGACACCGGCTGGCCCAGCATCGCTGCCTCAGCTTCGATGCCGCCCACGCCCCAGCCGAGCACGCCGAGGCCGTTGATCATGGTCGTGTGCGAGTCCGTCCCGACGAGCGTGTCGGGATACGCCTGCGGCTTCGCACCCGATGTTGTGAAGACCACCCGCGCCAGGTGTTCAAGATTCACCTGGTGGCAGATGCCCATTCCCGGCGGCACCGTCGAGAAGTTCCGGAACGCCGTTTGTCCCCACTTCAGAAACGCATAGCGCTCGCGATTGCGCTGGAACTCGAGTGCGGCATTCACCGAGTAGGCGTTGCCGTTGCCGAACTCATCCACCTGTACCGAGTGGTCGATCACCAGCTCCGCCGGCTGCAGGGGGTTGATCTTCTGTGGATCGCCGCCGAGCACCTTCATCGCATCGCGCATCGCAGCCAGATCGACCACCGCGGGCACGCCGGTGAAGTCCTGCATCAGGACGCGGGCCGGCATCCACGAGATCTCGCGGGAGGGCTCAGCCTTCGGGTCCCACTTCGCCAGGAACTCGATATCGTCCGCAGTGACGGACTTGCCGTCCTCATAGCGAAGCAGGTTCTCCAGCAGGATGCGCAAGCTAAACGGCAGGCGGGAGAGATTGATGCCACGCTTCTCGAGCGCGCTGAGGCGGAAAATGTCATACGTCGTGCCGCCGGACTTCAGTTCGGACTGGCTGCCAAAGCTGTTCATGACGTTTCCTTTCGTGGTGAGAGGCGCAAGCCAACCCGGCGAGCAGGCCCGCCGGGTCGCCCGGGACGCGTAAAGTCAGCGCCGGGCGAGTCAGGAAGCAACTGTCAAACGGAGGTGCGTCGTCCGCGGTCGGGGCGGCCACGCCGGTAGCGCCGGAGGAGCAGCGGCAATGCAAGCCAGGACATCATCTTCGACGCGACTAGTTTATCGCTTTTCGACAGGGCCCGGTTCTCCCGGGAGGGTACGCCTGAAAGCCGGGCTGCGGTGCGCTGCAGAAGCACGCTCGTCAGGTATGTAAACGGGCTTTAATATTCCATAGTTAACTGCTGTTTACATTCCTTGCTGAACGACATAGAATCTCACCAGCGCCCGGGACGTTGACGGGTCCTCCCAAACATGATGATGTGGAGCTCCCAACTCGCCCGGCGTGATCCGTCACCTAAACGGTTTCTGGTCGTCTGCGCTTTCCTCTTTTCAGTTGCGGTGTTCTCTCAGGATCGCGCTGCGGACGGCAACAAACTGGCGGATGCAGCCGCGATCCAGCAGCAGGGAGCGCCCATCGCGCCAGAGGCCAATCCGGGCAGGCCCACGGTATCCACACCGGCAACGCTCACGCCCGTCGGCTACCTTCAGTTTGAGACCGGCATCCTGGCCGCATGGCACTCCCCGGAATTCTCTTCGCAGACCAGCATTGGGGAGGTCATGAAGTTCTCTGTCCAGCGGCGGATCGAGTTGCTGGCAGCCGCCAACCCCTTTGCCCACTCCGACACAGAACCACAGAACGGTGCGGGAGACACCCTGCTCGGAGTCCAGGGGGTGGTGTATCCGGGTGAGGGAGTTCGGCCAACTGTCGCACTGAGTTACTTCGGCAGGGTGTACAGCGGAGACACGCCGGATCTCGACATCGGCAGCGCGAGCAACTCGGCGCTGCTGCTGGTCAGCGCGGACGTCGGAGGCTTCCACGTCGACACCAACTACCTCTGCAATGAGGCGGTCAGCAATCAGGTTCGCCGCGCTCAGATCGGGCAGACCCTTTCCATCTCGCACCCGTTGAGCGGCAAGTTCGGGCTATCAGGAGAGGTCTGGCATTTCACCCAGCCCTTTCTGCGCGGCGATGCGGTTGGCAATCTGTGGGCCCTCAACTACAACGCGAACAAGGACCTTGTCTTCGATGCCGCTTTCAATCGTGGCCTGACTTCCACGTCGACGCGATGGGAGCTCCTTGCCGGTTTCACCTATCTGTTGCCACGACGGATTCATCTGCGCTGAGGCTGGCGCACCAGCTGGGGAGGAGGTTATGGCCACGAACGATCCACGCGCTCTTGCAGACAAGGAAGTAGCGGGCGGCGGTGTGCCTGCTCCGGGACCGATCGTTGAGGACCATCACCGTTCCCTGGAGGGAGTGCATAGCACGATTGAAGTGCCGCACCATCAGGCCAGCTTCTGGAAGCAGTGGCGCGCGTTTGTTGGGCCGGCCATTCTCGTCAGCGTCGGCTACATGGATCCGGGCAACTGGGGAACCGACTTGCAGGGAGGCGCCCAGTTCCGCTACGGACTCCTGTGGGTCGTGGCCCTTGCCAGTCTCATGGCCATTTTCATGCAGGTGATCTCCGCCCGTCTTGGAGTGGTCACCGGCAAGGACCTGGCCCAGTGCTGTCGCGACTGGTATCCGCGGTGGACGCGCTGGCCCAACTGGCTCATGAGCGAGATCGCCATTGGAGCCTGCGATCTGGCGGAGGTGCTGGGCAGTGCCGTCGCTCTCAACCTGCTCTTCCATATTCCTCTGCTGTGGGCGGTCATCATTACGGGACTCGACGTGCTGCTGCTGCTTGCCCTGCAGCGATTCGGCATGCGGACGATCGAAGCGATCATTGTGCTTCTGGTGGCCACCATTGCGGGGTGTTACTTCATCGAGTTGTTCGTGCTCCCGGCGACCCATCCCAGCTTTGCGGAGATGGGAAGGTCGCTGATCTCGCCTCGCTTCGGCCAGGTCGGGATGATCTACGTCGCCATCGGGATCATCGGCGCGACCGTGATGCCGCACAATCTCTACCTGCATTCGGCGCTGGTGCAGAGCCGCAAGCTGCAGAAGGACGAGCCGTCGGTGCGCAGCGCCATCCGCTTCAACACCATCGACTCGACCATCGCGCTGAGCACGGCGTTCTTCGTGAACGCGGCCATTCTGGTGCTGGCAGCGACAGTATTCTTTGGCAAGGCCAGCATGACGCTCCCTGACGGGCTGCTGGTGCACTTCAGCGCCGACAGCGACTGGATCCGCATTGCTTACCTGACGCTGGCGCCGCTGCTGGGTACGGGAGCCGCGAGCACCCTGTTTGCGATCGCGCTGCTGGCCAGCGGACAGAGCAGCACCATTACCGGAACGCTCGCCGGCCAGGTGGTGATGGAAGGTTTCATGCGCTGGCGCATCCAGCCCTGGGTGCGGCGCCTGATCACCCGCACGCTGGCCATTCTGCCGGCGGTTGTGATCATCGGTATCCGAGGCAACAGCAGCGTCACCGATCTGCTGACGCTGAGCCAGGTGGTGCTGGCGTTGCAGCTGCCCTTCGCCATGTTCCCGCTGCTGCAGTTCACCAGTTCCGGCAGGCGCATGGGAAGATGGAAGAACGGCTGGTTCCTGATGATTGCGGGTTGGGCGAGCGCCGTGCTGATTACGATCATGGACATCTACGGCCTGCCGGATTCTCTCAACGCCGCGTGGCGGGTCATTCTGGGAAGGTAGCGGAGAGCCAACGTGTACAGCACGATCCTGGTCACACTGGAAGGCACACCCACCGATCGTGCCATCATCGATCACGTGAAGGAGCTTGCCCGGCTTGCCGGGGGGCGCGTGGTGCTGCTGCACGTCGCCGATGGCTGGGCGGCCCGAACCTATGGTCCCGACGCAGTGAGCCCGGAGATCGCCGAAGACACCTCGTATCTTGCGGCAGTGCGCGAAGAGTTCAAGGCCGCCGGCATCTCTGCCGAGTCTGAGCTGGCGTATGGCAATCCCGCAACCGAGATCGTGAACTGGGTCGAGCGGAAGGGGTGCGACCTGGTAGCGATGAGCACTCATGGTCACCGCTTCCTCAAAGACATGTTTCTCGGCACCACCGTCAACCAGGTGCGGCACAGCGTGGATGTGCCGGTTCTGCTTCTCCGGGGGAAGTGAGGCAGGATGCGTCGGCTGACTCCTTGCTGCGCCTGCTGATAGGCTCGGATACGAGATGAAGGTGCTGGTGATTGGAGGAGGCGGGCGCGAACACGCCCTGTGCTGGGCGATTCGGCCGCTCGTCGCGGGTGAGTGAGGTCGTGTGCGCGCCGGGTAATGGCGGCATCGCGCAGGTGGCGCGGTGCGTGAAGACCGATCAGAAGGACATCGACGATCTGCTGCGGGCGGTGGGGACGGAGAAGCCGGACCTGACCGTGGTCGGGCCGGAGGTGCCGCTCTCGCTGGGCCTGGTGGACGCGATGCAGGGGCGCGGGTTCAGGGTCTTTGGGCCGACGCGCGAGGCGGCGCTGCTGGAGACGAGCAAGGCGCATGCCAAGCGCTTCATGCAGAGGCACCAGATCCCGACGGCCAACTACGCGGTCTGCGAGTCGCGCCAGGAGGCGCAGGACGCGCTCGAGATGTTCAAGCTGCCGGTGGTGATCAAGGCCGATGGCCTGGCGGCCGGCAAGGGCGTGCTGATCTGCGACACGAAGCCGGAGGCCGAGCAGGCGATCGCGGACCTGTTCAGCGGGCAGCTGCTGGGGTCGGCGGAGAAGACGGTCGTGATCGAGGAGCACCTGACGGGCGAGGAGCTGTCGTTCCTGGTGCTGAGCGACGGCAAACATGCGGCGGCGCTGGTTCCGGCACAGGATCACAAGCGGATTGGGGAAGGCGACACGGGGCCGAACACGGGCGGCATGGGTGTTTACTCAACTGACAACATGCTCGACGACGCGATGCGGGCGTGGATCCTGGAGCATGTCGCGCAGCAGGCGATCGACGGCATGGCCGCGGAGGAGACGCCTTTCGTCGGCGTGCTTGTACTGCGGGCTGATGATGACGGCGACCGGGCCGCAGGTGCTGGAGTTCAACGCGCGCTTCGGCGATCCGGAGACCCAGGCGATTCTGGTGCGGATGGAGAGCGATCTGGTCGAGGCGCTCGAGGCGTGCGTCGAGGGCCGGCTCAGCGACACCGAATTTCGCTGGAAGCCGGGCGCTTCGGCGTGTGTGGTTGCGGCTTCGCAGGGCTATCCGGGCAGTTACGAGACCGGCAAGGTGATCTCCGGGCTCGACGAGGCGGCGTTGGTTCCGGGTTCAGGTTTTTCATGCCGGCACGACGCTGGCCGAGGGGCAATACGGGACGGCCGGCGGGCGCGTGCTGGGCGTGACGGCGGCCGGGGCGACGCTCGAGGCGGCGCTGGGCTCGGCCTATGAGGCGATGGGCAAGATCTCGTTTGAGGGGATGGTGTTTCGGCGGGACATTGGGCATCGGGCACTGAAAGACAGCCGGTAGCCTGTAGCTGAGACGGGTTCGACTACCTCCTTGTGGCTTCCCCTTCCAAATCCCTCAACCTCCGGGGAAGGGAGTAGTGGCGCGCAAGTATTTGATTCCGTGGTGCGGGTGAATTTAGCTGGCGCGCATGTATCTAAAGTGCAAGTTGTCTACGCATATGATTCTGTAGTACTTGCCTGAGGTGTTAAGCGCCGCCGGGTGAAGAGCAATCTCTCAGAAGAGTGAAAAAACATTCCTCAGCGGCTGAAGCCGAATTCATTCGGCACTGGTTACGGCACGGCTGAAGGCCGTGCCCTTTCAAACCGTGGGCCGGGCCTGAAGGCCCGATCTACTGGCAGCTCTCGGATCCCTCGAGCTTTTCGTTTTAGGGGGTTGACCCCTCCGGATGTCTTTGATTTCAGGGGATCGGGTTCTTTACGACCCCCCCCTTCTGTAATGGCGACTTGGTATCGGCTTGGTTCGCCAATGCAGGGGCTAAAAGCCCGACTCTCAATCTGGCCCCTTTCGGCACGAGTGAACTCGTGCCCTGATACAAAAGCAGGCCCAAAGGCTCACAGGCATCAGTGACCTACGGAAACCGCCTGGATTTTTGTGCTAAATCTGTGCTACGAAGAAAATCAACCCATACATATTACGATCCATTCAGAGGGACCCGTGGGACTGTGCATCGCTTTGCAGACAGAATCTGGTGAACAAATCGAGTTGGTGGCCGATGAGAAGAACCTCCTTGATAGGCTGCTGGCATCGGTCGATGCGCAGGCTTATCCCATGCTGGCGTCTATTGACCGCTACGGGGATACCGTCTTCAACCGGCTCCAAACCGACCGCTTCCTGGCGGAGTGGAAGACTCTCTTTGACAAGGCCGGGAGTCCAGAAGAAGAAACCTTGTTAAACGCCATCCAGAACCTAGCTGAGAAGTCCAAGCTTCAAGTTCACCAGTACCTCGTTTTCATTGGAGATTGAGATCTCTCGAATTTTCCATTTGAAGGGGGTTGACCCCTCTGGATGTTGTTGATTGCAGGGGATCGAGTTTTTCGTACCCCCTCTTTGTGTTGGCCGCGTACTTTGAAAGGGCCGGCCGTCCTTTCGGACGGCCGGCCCCTCTGCTCCTGCCAGCTTAGTTGGTGGCGGCGGGAGCGGTTGCGGTCTCCTTTCCTTCGAGGATGGCGATGGCCTGCTCGACGACGGGCGCCAGCTTCTTGAAGTCGTCGATGAGGGCGACGAAGCCGGAGTAGACCTTCGAGTCCGCGGCGAAGTTGAGGCCGTTGGCCGTCAGGGCGCTGTCGGAGGTGCGATGAGGGCCTCGACGTCGGCGACCACGGTGGAAAGGCCCTGAATGAAGGGCTGCTCCAGGGGCTTCTCGGACTTGAGGATGTGCTCGATGCGGACGGCGAGGCCGACGATGGACTTGATTTCGCCGGCAAGCCACTTGCCGAAGTCCGCAATTTTGACTCCGACTTTTTGCAGAATGTTCATATTGGTTCCTTCTTCCTTTGCATGCAAAAACGAGGGGCAAAAGAAAAGGCCCGCGTGGGTCACCCCGACGCGGGCGCCCCATCAGCGAGCCTTCCTTTTAAAACTTACCCTCTATTATCAGAATACCAAGTTGGGGGGGGGGGTAAACCTGCCAGGCGTTTTGGCGTGGAAGGGGCGTAGATTCAGAGAGATGCACTTCGGTAAGGGGGCGAAAAGCTTGACGAGTTTTCCACATTTGGCCGGATGCGCGGAAATCGCGCATCCGGCCAGGAATAGCCAATAGGGAATAGGTCGGTGGGAAAGCGCGCGAAGGGCGGCCAACAATCAAACCCGGGTGATCGCCACCTCGGGTCCGGTGAAGGCGAGGGTGAGGACGGTGATGTCGTCTTCCTGTCCGAAGGTGCTGGCCGCACGGGCAATCTCTTCAGCGGTCCGTGTTGAGATGGCTGCTGTGCGGTCGAAGCCGAAGAGTTGGCCGGAGGCGTTGCGGGCTTCGACGACGCCGTCGGAGAGGAGGGTGAGCTGGGTGTTGGGTGCGAGCACGGACGCGGATTCGGCGTAGGCCGATTGGGCGGAGAGGCCGAGGGGCAGGCCGTTCTCGATGGGGATTTCTTTGCCGTTGAGGTAGGGGGCGAGGTGGCCGGCGTTGGCGGCGGTCATGGCGCCGCCAGGGTCGATGCGGAGGATGAGGCAGGTGGTGAATCCGCCCTGGGTGCGGCCCAGCATGCGCTGGTTCATGGCGGCGAGAATTTCGCCGGGACTTTGCGTGTAATGGGCCAGTGTACGCACCGTGCCGACCAGGAGCGAGACGGTCATGGCGGCGGGCATGCCTTTGCCGCTGACATCGCCGATGACGATCAACACGCCGTGACTGGCGGTTGGGAGGATCTGGAAGAAATCTCCCCCGACCTCGCCGGCAGGTTTGTAAACGGATTCGATGCGGAATCCTGGGACGTTGGGGATTTCTTCCGGTATGAGCACCTGCTGCACGGCGCGGGCGGCTTCGCGTTCGCTCTTCAACTGGTCTTCTTCCCGACGGGAGCGGGCAAAACGGAGGACCACGATCGCCATAATCGCGAGCAGCAGGATTGCAATCGAGAGATCGTAGAGGCCGAATGGGAAGGGCCAGCTGAAGGTGTTGTTCCAGAAGTTCCAGTACGGCTCAATCCGTGAATGGCCCGCGGTGAGGATCGCCCAAAGCGCGTCATTGATCCAGTTCGCCAGTGCGTTCAACCCTACGGGGATGAGCAGCAATCGAGCATCGGGATTGCGGCGCCTGACGCCCTGGATCAGCATGGCGACAGGGGCGATCGTCTGCGGGAGGTTTACTGCGAGGAAGATGAAGTTGCCAACGGATACCGGCAGATTGCGGAGCGCAGGCACGGTCCACATCACCACGTCCAGCGCAACTGAGACGAAGCATAGCGGGATCCAAATCGTGCGCCGAGCCCCCAGCATCATCCAGACGAACATCAGGAAGCTCAGGAATCCAGCAACGGAAAGGCCATCCATCAGGGCTTCGCTGGCGAGCGCAGGCACAGCGTGAAAGGCTGCGAAGCCATTCGCCAGGGACCAGCCTCCGAAGAAGAAGCCGGCCAGGCCGTACCAAAGGTACAGGCGTTCCCTGCGCCTCATAAGGAAGAGCGCAAAGCCGGCGATGGCGTAGAGGAAATTGAGCAGGGCAAGGTAGTCCTGGGCTGTGAGCTGCCAGAAGGTGTTTCGGTCCTGGAGCGTCATCCATTCCTTCAGCTGGCCGGCGTCGCCGATGCGTGGCGGGGCCGACAGGCCGCCGCCGAAGTACATGGCCCACTGCGGCCAGTGCCACACGCGGATGGCAATCTCGATCGCGCCGGCCTGGGTCTGAGGCAGCAGCACCCATTGTGGGATGGATGTGTAGATGGTTCCGTGCGGCGGAAAGCCGCCGAAGGAGCCCAGCAGCCGGCCATCGGCAAAGATTTGGTAGCTGGTCCTGATGGCGGGAAGGTAGAGGGCAAGCTGCGGGTGGTGGTCTGGGAGGATGACTTTGAAGCGGTACCAGGCGAAGCCGCCGTAGTCCTTGTAGCCTTGCGCGCTCCAGTTGCTTTCCGGGGAGACGAGCGGCCAGGCGGAGTCGTCGAAGGCGGGCTGGGACCAGCGGGGATCGTCGCCAGTGTGGAAGCGCATGGGGCCGTCGAGCGGCGTGATCTGCACACGGCCTTGCTCCATGTTGAAGACCTGCGCGCAGGCAGGCAGCGAGAGGGCGGCGAGCGCCAGAAGGAAGAGCTTACGCATGGGCTACCTCGACTCCGGTGAAGGCGAGGGTGAGGACGGTGATGTCGTCTTCCTGGCCGAAGGCGCGGGCGGCGGCGGCGATTTGCTCGGCGGATTGGGTGGAGATCTGGCGGGTGCGGTCGAAGCCGAAGAGTTCGCCGGTGCCGCTGCCGGCTTCGACGATGCCGTCGGAGACAAAGGTGAGGGTGTCACCGGGGGCGAGCTGGATTTCATGCTCGGCGTACTGGGATGTTGGGCGCGATGCCGAGGGGCAGGTTGTTGCCGCAGTCGAGCTCGACGCCGTTGCGCCAGGGGGGAATGTGGCCGGCGTTGGCGATGGTCATGCGTCCGTTGGCGTCGATGTGGGCGGCACAGCAGGTGACGAATCCGCCGCCGAGGTTGCCGGCCAGACCGCGGTTGAGGGCGGCGAGGACCTGCGAGGGAAGTTGCGGGGGCAGGGCGCGCAGGGCTCCGACGATGGCGGAGACGGCCATAGCAGCGCGCAAACCTTTGCCGCTGACGTCGCCAACGACGAGAAGGAGACCGCCGTAGTCGTCGGGACGGATGTGGTAGAAGTCGCCGCCGACCAGAATGGCGGGGAAGTAAGCACTGGCCATGCGGAAGCCGGGGATTGCGGGCGGGGGAACGACGAGGCGCTCCTGGACTTCGCGGGCTGCTTCGAATTCGGCGCGGAGGGTATTGCCCTCGTGCCAGGCGGAGAGGGCACGCCGGATAAGCATGGCAGCGATGGCCAGATCGACGAGCATGAAGCTGATCTGGAAGAGGTCGAAGGAGAAGGGACCGAAAGCGAGGTGCTGGGAATAGCCGAAGATGCCGAGGGCAACGATGATCTCGAAGAGACTTTGCGCGGCGGCGATGGCGCGATTGCCGCCGGGGCGAATCATCTCGCGAATGCAGACGGGGAAGAGGATGCAGTCGAAGGCGGGAACGCCGGCGACGATGACGATCTGGCAGAAGTGTGTGAGCGCGGGCGAATCGAGGAAGAAGGCCTGAGCCAGCTCGGCGGCCATGAAGGCAATCCAGATGGCGTGCCAGAGGATGCGGAGCCAGTGGGAGCGAAGCCCGAAGAGCGTCCACATGAATTCGATTTCGGCGAGCAGGCCGGCGCTGTAGCAGGGCGGCGGTGGCCAGGGTTTGCGCGCGGAAGGAGAGGCTGGCGGTGACCGGGCCGGCAGACAGGACGGAGGTGCACAGAGGCGTGAGAAGCATGATCGCGGCCCAGAGGTATTCCGGACGGCGTGAGGAGCGGCCGATGAGGAGCAGGACGATGCCCACCAGGGCCAGCACCACGCTGAGGAAGTATTGGGGGCCATTGGCGATGAGGGTTTCGGCGGCTTCGACGCGGACGGCCAGGGCGAGCGGGCGGGCTTCGTCGATCGTAGCCGTGGGGCGGCTGGTCACGCGGCCTTCGAAGAACGCGGGAGCATACCACTCGCGCAGCGCGAGCACAGCCGTTGAGCCGGGAGGGGCGATGGATGCGGGCAGGTCGATGACGGGCGAAACGGGAGGAGCGGCGGGGTTCGCGTGCGGGGGGAAGGAGCCTTGTCCGCCGAGGAGATGGCCGTTCACGAAGACCTGCCATGCAATGGGCCGGAGGCCGAGGTCGTTGAGGTGGAGAGCGAGCGGGACCTGGAGATTGGGGACGGGCACGCGCATGCGGATCCAGAGAAAACTGTTGCGATCGCTGGAGCGGGAGGGGACGAGGCCTTGCTGCGCTACGGTCCAGGAGCTGTCGTCAAAGGTGGGGGAGGCCCAGCCGAGGGTTCCGTCGGGGTCGTCGCCGATGTGGTAGCGGATGGAGTCGGCAACGGGCCGATGGCCGGGCTGCGCTGCGGCGACGAGCGGCGCGCAGCCGCAGAGGATCGCCAGTACAACGAAGCGCAATCGGGCTGGCAACCACGCAAACGCGGTCATCGTGTATGTTCCCGGGGATGAGGGAAATAGTACAGGGTACAGAGTGGAGGGTGGAGGGTACAGCGTCCGGTGGTGGACAGCGGGATCGGACGGTGGACGGGTTTGGCGCTCGGCGAGAATGCGCGGGTCTTTGGTTTCAACGGATTATGTCGTGGGGCGATGGAAGGCGATTTGCAGGCAAAACTCTGAAGGCCGCAGATTGAATCTAATCCGGCGTGGTTCGATTTCCGCCCCAGGAGTCCACAGCTTTGACAGCCGATCTGAAGAATGCATTTCGCCAATTGCGCAAGTCGCCTGGATTCGCGATTACCGCCGTGCTGACGCTGGCGCTGGGGATCGGCGCGACGACAGCGATTTTCACGCTGGTGGATCAGGTGCTGCTGAAGTCGCTGCCGGTGAAGGATCCGGGACAGCTATGGCGCATCGGCAACGATGAGCAGTGCTGCTTCAACGGGGGAATTCCGACGTATACGGGGAAGCCCTACGACTGGGCGTTGTTTTCGTATCCGCAATATCTTGAATTTCGCGATCACACGCCGGGGCTGGCGAGTCTGGCGGCGTTCGAAGGCGGGGATCGGGAGATGGCGGTGCGGCGCGCGGGGAGTCATCATCCGGCGCAGCCTTTTTACGGGGAGTTTGTTTCGGGGAATTCGTTCGATGTGCTGGGACTGCGCGCCTACGCGGGCCGGTTGCTGGAGCCGGGCGACGATGTGGCGGGTGCGGCTCCGGCGGCAGTGATGAGTTTCCAGATGTGGGAGCAGCAACTGGGGCGCGACCCGACGTGTGGTGGGATCGAGCTGGCAGATCAACGGGCAAACGGTGACGGTGGTGGGCATTGCTCCGCCAGGGTTCTACAGCGAACGGCTGAGCGCGAACCCTCCGTCGTTCTGGATGCCGCTGCACCTGGTGCCGGCGGTGTGGCCGCGGGATGCGGATTTGCTGGAGCGCGGCGAGCAGGAGTGGCTGAACCTGATGGGGCGGATGACGCCAGGCGCGAGCGTGGCATCGGTTCAGGCTCGCATGCAGGTGGAGCTGCAGGCGTATCTACGGAGCCCGGTGGCGAAGCTGCCCGCTGCGGATCAGCCGCTGATTCCGCGGCAGTATCTGCGGCTCTCGCCGGGAGGCGGGGGCGTGCAGCGGATGCAGGAGCAGTACAAGAGCGATCTGCATCTGCTGATGTGGGTTTCCACATTTGTGCTGCTGATTGCGTGTGCGAACCTGGCCAACCTGATGCTGGCGCGGAGCGTGACGCAGCGTCAGCAGATTGCTGTGAGAGCGGCGCTGGGCGCGCAACGGGAACAGCTGGTGAAGCGGGCACTGGTGGAGTGTCTGATGCTGGCGATGCTGGGAGGCCTGGCGGGTGTGCTGGTGGCGTGGGGTGGAGCGAAACTGATTTTGCATCTGGCCTTTGCGCAGAATCCGATCGCGATCGGCGCGGGACCGTCGCTCACGGTGCTGGGATTTGCTTTCGCGGCGTCGCTGGTGACGGGGCTGCTGTTTGGCGTGGCGCCGGCGTGGATGGCGGCCAAGGCGGATCCGATCGAAGCATTGCGAGGAGCAAACCGGTCGACGGGGCGGCATGAGACCTTCGCGCAAAAGGCGCTGGTGGTGGCGCAGGCAGCGGTGTCGGTGGTGCTGCTGTGCGCCGCGGGGTTGCTGATCCTGAGCCTGCGGAAGCTGGAGCACCAGCATTTCGGCTTCGATGCCGAGCCATCGGACGATCGTGGTGTTCAACGCGCAGACCGCGGGCCTGAAGCCGGAAGAGCTGGACGATTTCTATCGCAAAGTAAATAACTCTCTGTCGGAGATCCCGGGTGTGGAGCGCGTGGCGTGGTCGACGTGGAGCCCGATGGACGGGAATAACTACAGCGAAAGCGCGTACATCGACGGGCAGCCCGCGCCGCCGCCGGGATCGGATGTGAATGCGACGTCGTGGGTGCGCGTGAGCCCGAGCTACTTTGCGACCATCGGGACCAGGCTGCTGGAAGGGCGCGCATTCACGGACGCAGACAACCGGAATTCGCAGGCGGTGGCGATTGTGGATGAGGCGTTCGTGAAGAAGTTCCTGCACGGGGAGAATCCAATCGGCGCGCACTTTGGCGACTGGGATGCGGCGCACCCGGCGGTCTACACGATCGTCGGCGTAGTGGAGAACGCGCAGTACTGGCCGCCGAACGATCCGCAGGAACAGGGACATCCGATGTACTTTCTGCCGTCGGCGCAGTGGGCGGCGCCGGAGCCTGCGACTCCGGAGGCCGCAGGCTATGCACGGTTCGAGACGAACACGCACTACATGCCCTCGCTGGAGATCGAGACGCACGGGGTGGTGCCGGAGCTGGAGACGCAGGTGCGGGATCGGCTGGCGGAGATCAATCCGAATCTGATCGTGGAGAGGTTCCGGAGTTTTACGCAGCAGGTGCAACTGGCCTTCAGCCAGCAGAACATGATCGTGCAGCTGACGTCGCTGTTTGGAATTGTGGCGCTGGCGCTGGCGGCGCTGGGACTCTACGGCGTGACGGCGTACGCGGTGGCGCAGCGGACGAGCGAGATCGGGATCCGGATGGCGCTGGGGGCCGATCGGCTGGACGTGCAGCGGCTGGTATTGCGCGGCGCATTTCTACAGGTGGGTATTGGGCTGGTCATCGGGATTCCGGCAGCCATCGAGGCAGGGCGTTTGATGTCGGCGGAGTTGTTTGGCGTGGGCGCGGTGAATCCGCTGGTGCTGGGAGCCACGACGGGAGTGTTGTTGCTGGCGGCGCTGCTGGCGTCGTCGCTGCCGGCGGCTCGGGCTGCGGGCGTGGAACCGATGGAAGCGCTGCGCGGGGAGTAGGTGATAGCTGGGAGCTGGGAGCTCGGAGCGGGAGCCGAGCACAGGGCACAGAGCACAGGGCACAGGGCGCGGACCCGTTCTTGGGACGGGTCGTCGCGCCGCTGTGACGAACGGGCACAAGAGATTCTTTTCTGCAGGGAACCAGCATTCCATCCGACTCGTATAGGCTCCTGTGGTGTTGCCACAGATGGGCGGTGGTAAGGCCTGCTGTGGGCATAACACAGGGGCTTGATCTCCTCCACTTGCTGCCGCAATTTTCGGGCTAACCGGAACGGGCAGCGACAATCTAATCCGGTGGACGCTGGTCGTGGATTGCTTCTGTGGGCATAACACAGGGGGCAGGATGGGTGACGAGAAACTCGATCTGTTACAGGGCACACTGGACCTGATGGTGCTGCAGACGCTGTCGGCGATGGGCGAGCAGCACGGCTATGGCATCGCGCGGCGCATTGAGCAGGTGAGCGGCGACGAAGTTCTGCTGAACCAGGGAACGATCTACGCCTCACTGGTGCGCCTGCAGCAGCGCGGGTGGATCGACGCAGAATGGGGCGTCTCGGACAACAATCGCAAGGCGAAGTTCTACTCGATTACGAAGCGCGGCCGGAAACAGCTGAAAGAGGATGCGGAGTACTGGCAGAGGCTGGCGGCGGTGATGGGGAGAGTGATGGAGCAGGACAGGGAGTAGGGAGTAGACGAGCGTTCAGCAGGGAGCAGGGAGCAGGGAGCTTGGAGCTTGGAGCACAGGACACAGGAGACAGGAGCTAGCAGGACACAGAACACAGAAGAGGCAGTCTCTGATGATCGACTTTGTTCGGCGGGGATGGAATCGGGTGCGGGCGTTCTTTCGCAAGGGAGCGATGGATGCCGATCTTGATGCGGAGATGGCGTCGCATCTGGAGATGGCAGTCGAAGAGAATTTGCGGCGCGGGATGACGCCGGAAGAGGCGAGGAGACAGGCGATGGTGAGTTTCGGCGGCGTACAGCAGGCGCGGGAGAAGCAGCGGGCAACACGAGGATTGCCGTTTCTCGATGTGCTGGTGCAGGATGCGCGCTACACGCTGCGCACGCTGGGACGCGATGCCGGGTTCACGGCGGTCGCGATCCTGATTCTGGCGCTGGGGATTGGCGCGAACGTGGCGGTGTTCAGCGTGGTGAATACGATCCTGCTGCGGCCGCTGCCGTTTCCTCAGTCACAGCAACTGGTGTGGATCGCGCCGCCTCCGCAGAAGTGCGGCTTGTCGTGCGCGACGTATTCGTCCGATGCGTATGAGGAGTTCGTCAGGGAGCACGAAGTCGTACGACGGCGTGACCGGATACATGGCGTTCACCGGCCCGGATAATTACCGCCTGACTGGGCGAGGCGAGCCGGTGCCGGCAACGGGCATCGAGGTCATCTCGAATTTCTTCCAGGTGCTTGGCGTGCAACCGCTGAAGGGGCGCCTGTTCAGGCCGGAGGAGTCGCGCGCGGGGGCGCATCCGGTGGCGCTGCTGGAGTACGCGTACTGGAAGCGGCAGTTTGCCGGCGACCCGAACATCGTCGGCAAGGAGATCGATCTGAACAATACACCGACGACGGTGGTTGGGGTGCTGCCGCAGAGCTTCGACTTTGGCGCGTTTTATTCTCCCGGGGAGCGCGTGGATCTGTTGGTGCCGCTCGATCTGGACAAGGAAAGGATGTGGGGCAACATCATCGCGATGACAGCGCGGCTGAAGCCCGGCGTGACGCTGGGCCGGGCGCAGGCCGAAGCGAACATCGTGGTGACCGAAGCTGTGCTGGAACAACAAGTATCCGCAGTCGTGCGGATCGTATGTCAACAAGCATGGGGCTTCGATCGAGCTGCGGACGCTGAAGGATTATGTGAGCGGGCGGCTGCGGCGGTCGCTGATCGTGCTGTGGTCGGCGGTGGGCATGATCCTGCTGATCGCGTGCGTGAATTTGTCGAACCTGCTGCTGGCGCGGGCGGCGGCGCGCAGCAAGGAGTTCGCGATGCGCAGCGCGCTGGGCGCGAGCCGCGGACGGATGGTGCGGCAGCTGATGACAGAAAGCCTGATTTTGTCGACGGGCGGCGCGATTCTGGGATTCGGCTTGGCGTGGGGACTGGTGCTGTGGCTGGCGCATCAGGGATCGCTGGCGCTGCCGCTGCTGAGCACGCTGCATATCGACGCACAGGCGCTGGGGTGGACGGTGCTGATCGCGTTTGCGGCGGCGGTGCTGTTCGGGCTGATGCCGGGATTGCGCATGGCGGCGGGCAATCTGCTGGAGTCGCTCAAGGATTCCGGACACGGGTCGAGCGCGGGGCGGAAACACGAGAGCGGTGCGCGCGGCGCTGGTGATTGCGGAAGTGGCGCTGGCCTGCGTGTTGCTGGTGGGCGCGGGGTTGCTGCTGCGCAGTTTTCTGAAGGTGCTGGACATCGATCTCGGATTCCAGCCGGATCAGGCCGCGTCGATTCGAGTGGAATACGACGATACGGCGCCGACCGACGATGCGAGCGCACTGAAGCGGGGAGAGATTTTTCAGCAGGTGATTGCGCGGGTGAGCGCGCTGCCGGGCGTGAAAGCAGCGGGGATTGTGGACTACCTGCCGCTGGGTCCGAACCGGGCATGGGGCACGCCGGTGCCGCAGGGAAAGACGTTTCCTGAGGGCGCGCTGCCGGGTCCGCTGGTTTACGTGTGCACGCCGGGGTACATCCGGGCGATGGGCATGCGTCTGCACGGGCGCGACTTTGACTGGAGCGACGGCCCGAAGAGCCAGCCGGTAGTGATGATCAACGCCGCCGCGGCACGCACCTATTGGCCGGGCGAGGAGGCCGTGGGCAAGGTGCTGATGAGCGGCAAGACCGAGCTGCATGTGATTGGGGTGGTCGACGATGTACACGCGTCGAGCGTGGAGGCGGAGAAGGGCTGGCAGATTTACTATCCGGCGACGCAGGCGAATCCCAACGCCGCGCAGCTGGTGATTCGCAGCCAGGTGCCGCCGGCGACCCTGGCGGGAAGCGTGCTGCGCGCGCTGCGCGAACTGAATCCGAACCAGCCGGCGGTGGAGTTCCAGCCGATTCGGACGATTGTGGATCGGGCAGTCTCGCCGCGGCGTTTCTTCATGCTGTTGGTGGGGATCTTTGCCGGGCTGGGGCTGCTGCTCGCGTCTTTGGGAATTTACGGCGTGATTGCGTACGGGGTGACGCGGCAGACGCAGGAGATTGGCATCCGCATGGCGCTGGGCGCGACGCGGGGGCGCGTGCAGCGCACGGTGCTGGGCAGGACATTGGGGATGGTGCTGTTGGGCATCGTGGTGGGAACGGCGGCGTCGTTCGCGGCGGCGCGGATGATTGCGTCGCTGCTGTTTGGGACGGAGGCGACCGATCCGATGACGTATGTGGGGATGGTGGTGTTGCTGCTTGCTGTTGCGCTGGTGGCGGGATATTTGCCGGCGAGGCGGGCTTCGAGGATCGATCCGCTGGTGGCGCTGAGAACGAACTGAAAGCCGACTCGATTCCCGACGAAGTCGCTCGTCGGGAATGCTGACGCTCGGGAGGTCCTTCGACTGCGTCTGGCTCGCTCCGCGAGCCAGACATCCTCAGGATGACGTGCTCACTCTTCGCGCAGGACCTTGACTGGTTCCACGCGGGCGGCGCGCCAGGCGGGCAGCAGGCATGCGGCCGTCGCCACCAACAGGATGAGCGCGAGGACGCCGGCGTAGGTTGCGGGATCGAGCGTAGAGATGCCGTAGAGCATGCCGGCGATGAGGCGATCGGTCGCGAGCGAGAGCGCGAGGCCGGCGATGCAGCCAATGACGGTGACGCGGATTCCCTGGATGAGGAACAGCGAGACGATGCGGCTGCGCGCGGCGCCCAGCGCAAGGCGGACGCCGACTTCGCGGCGGCGCATGCGGCCGAGGTAATTCAGGGTTCCGTATAGGCCGATGGAGGCCAGCGTGACGGCGGTGGCGGCGAAGAGCGCGAGCAGGATGGTGCGCAGACGATTGCCGGCGGCGACTTCGTCGAGGTGATCCTGCAGCGGCATGATGGCGTAGACGGAGCGAGCGGGATCGAGTTGATGGATGCGGCGGCGGATGGCGTCTGCCATCGCCATGGGATCGCTGTGCGTGCGCACCAGCACGTTGGGGAAGGGATTAGGCGCGCTGATGCAGGTGTAGACGGTGGGCACGGGCGCGAGGTTGATGCCTTCTTCGCGCGCGTCGGCGACGATACCGCGCACCTGGCCGCCGGCGGCGAGGTCGTTGCCGGCTGTGGCTGCGATCTGGTGGCCGAGCGCGGGCGATCCGCCCAGATAGCGCTCCACGAAACTGCGGTTGACGAGCAGGTCAGTAGCGGGCCGTCCTTCTTTACAAGCCTCGCCCTGGAGGAGAGGAATGCTCATGGTGTTGAAGTAGCCGGCGGAGACCCAGCGGCTGTTGGCGATGATTTTGCGGTTGGGATCGAGGCTACCGTCGAGCTTGAACTCGAGGGGATAAGCGAACGGAACACCGGGCGGCGAGTCGGCAGTCGCTGCGTCTTCGATGCCGGGAATGGCGCGGATAGCGTCAAGGGTGCGATCGATGCGGCGATTGAGCGCAGGCAAGTCGGCAGTCTCACGCCACGAACCGCTGATCTGGAAGGTGAGGACGTGGGTGGGGTCGAATCCAGGCGAAACGCGGTTGAGCTGTTGCAGGCTGCGCAGCAGGAGTCCGGCACCGGTGAGAAGTGTAACCGCGAGGGTTACTTGTACGCCGACGAGGAACCACTGCAGAGGATGGCGGCCGGAGGCCTGGCTGCGGCTGCCCTGCGCGAGGGAGTGGGCGAGGTCGCGACGGGTTCCGCGCAGCGCGGGAACCAGGCCACAGAGCAGGGTGGTCGCGAAGGCGCACAGCAATGAGTAAAGGACGATGGTCCAGCTGAGGGTGATTTCGGTGGCGCGGGGCAGGGTGTTGGCGAGGAGATGGAATCCGCGGGCGGCGCCTGCAGCGATGGCCAGGCCGAGCAGCGAGCCGAGGAGCGCGAGGAAGAGAACCTCGGTGAGGAGCTGGCCGATGATGGCGCGCCGCGAGGCCCCGAGCGAGAAGCGGATGGAGATTTCGTGCTCGCGGTCGGCGGTTCGCGCCAGCAGCAGCGCGGCGATGTTAGAGCAGGCGATGAGCAATAGCAGCGTGACCGATCCGTAGAGAAGCCACAGCGAGTCACGCACGTCGCCGATGACGGTTTCCTTGAGGGGCGTGGTTTGGACGCGCAGATCGGCATCGGTTTTGGGGAATTGCTTTCCGAGGCGAGTCTGAACGGTGGCGAGGTCGGCCTGCGCCTGAGCGAGCGTTACGCCAGGCTTCATGCGGCCGATGACAGAGAACCAGGTCGAGTCGCGGCGCTGCGCGTAAGGCGCGTCGAGTGGACTGGGCGCCCAGAGATCGACGTCGCGGCTGGGGAACGCGAAGGTGGGCGGCATGACGTCCGACGATGGAATACGAATATTGGCCGAAGCGCAGTTTCTGGCTCAGCACCGTGGAGTCGCCATGGAAGCGGCGCTGCCACAGGCGATAGCTGAGGATGACCGCGTTGGGTCCGCCGAAGTGCTCTTCTTCCGGTGCGAAGTCGCGGCCGAGGAGCGGATCGACGCGCAGGACCTGAAGAAAGCGCGGCGCGACAAAGCCCATGGTGAGCTTCTCCGGCAGCGGGCCGGAGATCTCCGACATGTCGCCGGTGTAGTAGCCGCTGATGGCGGTGAAGGTGGAGTTCATGCGGTTCCAGTCCTGCAGGCGCGTGGCAGCAACGAAGCGATTCGCGTCGCGATTGCTGACGTCGTGCTGATCGATCTGGAGGAGGCGATCGCCGTCGGGGTAGGGCAAGGGGCGGAGGACGACTGCATCGATTGCGGAGAAGACGGCGCTGTTGGCGCCGATGCCGAGCGCGAGCGTGAGGATGACTGCGGCGGAGAACGACGGCGAACGGCGCAGAAAGCGCATGGCAGCGCGGCCATTGAAAGAGAGAGTCTCGATCAGCTGCGAGGTGTGGACTTCGCGAATCCGCTGGCGAACCTGTTCGCGCCCGCCAAATTCCAGGATGGCGCGGCGGCGGGCTTCCTGCGGAGAGAGGCCGGCTTTGATGCCGTCCTGCATGAGCCGGTCGATGTGGAAGCCGATCTCGCGGTCGAATTCAGGATCGTGGGATGGGCGGCGGAAGGGGCTCCAGCGCATTTTTTTGTCCGGCACGGCTAGGCCTCCTGATGCGCGGCGCCGAGGATGAGCTCGACAGCCTGGGAGAGGCGGTTCCACGTGGCTTCTTCAGCGGCGAGCTGGCGGCGGCCTTTTGCGGAGAGCTTGTAGAACTTCGCCTCGCGTCCGTTTTCCGAATCGCCCCATTCGGCCGAGAGCCAGCCGCGCTTTTCCAGGCGATGGAGTGCCGGGTAGAGCGAGCCCTGCTGCACGATGAGGACTTCTTTTGAGATTTGGCGGATGCGCTGGGCGATGCCGTAGCCGTGCACGGGGCCGAGGGCGACGATCTTGAGGATGAGCATGTCGAGGGTGCCCTGCAGCAGGTCGGTGCGTTCGATGGGAGTCACGGGTGCCTCTCTCCAAGACGTTCTACATATTGTGAAGGCGATAGGTAGATTGTCAAGGAGAGAGTGACGGAAGGGCGAGGACCAGGAAGGGAGGATCTGGAAGGAGACCGGAGCTCGGAGCCTGGAGCTGGGAGCTGGGGCCCGGAGCGTCGACACTTCGTCACAAAGCCATTGATTCTCTATCCATAGATGGACTATGGTTCGGGCATCATGGCTGAGAAACCGGAGCTGATGCCTGGAACGCTGGACCTGCTGATTCTGCAAACCCTGAAACGCGCGCCGCTGCACGGGTACGGCATCGCGCAGTCGATTCGGCGCACGTCGGACGATGTGCTGACGGTTGAAGAGGGCTCGTTGTATCCGGCGCTGCAGCGGCTGCTGCTGCAGGGATGGGTGAAGGCGGAATGGAAGAGGACGGAGACGAATCGCCGCGCGCGCTTCTACACGATGACGGCGGCGGGGCGAAAGCAACTGGGGATCGAACTGTCGAAGTTTGAGCGGATGGTGGAGGCGATGGGGCGCGTGCTGCGCGACGCCGAGGAGGCGGGATGAAGGGTCCTGGATATTGGTGGCGAAAAGTGAAGCTGCTGTTCGGCCGGGAGAAGTTTGCCGGGGATCTTGAGGACGAGATGGCTTTCCATCGCGAGCAGATGGCGGAGGAGCTGGAAGGCAAAGGCATGACGCCGGAGGATGCGCGGATGGCGGCGATGCGGCAGTTTGGGAACGCGACGCGGATGCGCGAGCGCAGCCACGAGGTGGTGGGGTTCCGCGCAGAGACGGTGGCGCAGGACCTGCGTTACGCGATGCGGCAGCTGAGGAAGAATCCTGGATTCGCGATCACCGCGATCCTGATGCTGACGCTGGGCATTGGGGCGAGCACGGCGATTTTCGGGTTTGTGGATGCGGCGCTGATCCAGCCGCTGCCGTATGCGCAGCCGAACCGGCTGGTGGATGTGGACGAGAGCGCGGAGGCGTTTCCGCGGTCGAATATTTCGCGTGAGGATTATGAAGACTGGAAGCGCATGAACACGACGCTGCAGTCGCTGGATGTTTATAACGGCAGCGGCTTCCTGCTGCGGACCGGATCGACTGCGGAGCCGGTGCCGGCGACGCGGGTGAGCGACGGATTCTTCCACACGCTGGGAGTGCAGCCGATGCTGGGGCGCGATTTTCGGGCGGGCGAGGACAAGCCGGGTGGAGCGAAAGTTGCGATCCTGAGCTACGGCACATGGATGACGCGCTTCGGCGGGCGGCGCGATGTGATTGGAGAGAAGATCAGCCTGAGCGGCGATCCTTACACGATCGTGGGCGTGCTGCCGCGCAACTTTGCATTCGCGCCGCGCGGGGGAGCGGAGTTGTGGGTTCCTCTGCTGGACAAGAACGGGTGCGAGCAGCGCCGCAGCTGCCACAATCTCGACGGGGTGGGGCGGCTGAGGGACGGCGTCACGATCGCGGAGGCGCGCGCGGATCTGAAAAAGATTGCGGCGCAGCTGGCCATTCAATTTCCGACGTCGAACAGCGGCCAGGGCGCGAGCGTGGAACCGCTGTCGGAGTTCATCGTGGGCAAGGTGCGGCCGATTCTGCTCACGCTGCTGGCGGGCGCGGGGCTGCTGCTGCTGATCGCGTGCGTGAATGTCGCGAGCCTGTTGCTGGTTCGGTCGGAAAGCCGGAGGCGCGAGATTGCGGTGCGGGGCGCGCTGGGGGCGACGCCGGCGCGGCTGCTGCGGCAGTTCATCACCGAAGCGGTGCTGCTGGCCGCCGCCGGCTGTGGCGGGGGAATTCTGGCTGCGGCGGGCATGATGTCGCTGCTGCGCAGTCTCTTCCCGAAACAAATTGCGCAGGGTGCGCCGTTCCTGGAGAACGTTGGGCTCAATGCCCACACCTGGATTTTTGCGGGAGCGGTGGCGCTGCTGGCCATGGTGCTGATGGCGCTGACGCCGGCGATGCGGCTTGCGGTTCGCGATATTCACGAAGCGCTGAGCGAAGGCGGCCGGACGGCGGCAGGGCGGTTCTGGCGGCGGATGGGCGCGAACCTTGTGGTGGTGGAGCTGACCATCGCGATGGTGCTGCTGGCCGGAGCGGGGTTGTTGGGCAAGAGCCTCTATCGTTTGCTGCACGTCGATCTGGGGTTCGATCCTGCGCATCTGGCAACGGCGCAGCTGATGATGACGGATCCCGCGAGCCAGAAGCCGGAGCCGTTGAAGGAACTGTATCGAGCGATCGATGCGCGAGTTTCGAGCCTGCCTGGAGTTGAGTCGCTGGGGCTAAGCACTGATCTGCCGGTGCAGTGTTTCTGCAATACGGACTGGATCCGTATTCCCGGCAAGCCCTTCCATGGTGAGCACAACGACGTGATGGAGCGGGATATCGACGCCGGACTATCATGAGGACGATTCGGGGCCAGGTTGGTTGAAGGCCGCTTGTTCACGACGGCGGACGACGAGAATCACCCGAATGTGACGATTATCAACCAGACGCTGGCGCGGAAATATTTTCCCGGCGAGGATGCGGTGGGGAAGATGATCGGGGACATCAAGTTGTCGCCGAAGTCGATGCGTCAGGTGGTAGGCGTCATCGCCGACGTGCGCGAGGCGGAGCTGGACAGCGAGCCACTGCCAACCGAGTATTTCTCCATGGTGCGATGGGCCGGAGCCTTCTTTGCCATGGCGGTGCGCACGCGCGGCGACGAGAAAGCGTTTTTGCCGGAGCTGGTGAAGGCGCTGCGCGCGATTAACCCCAGCCTGGGGGTGTACGGCGAGGTCACGATGGAACAGCAGATTGACCAGTCGCCGACAGCGGTGATGCATCAGCTGTCGGCGTATCTGGTGGGCGGATTCGCGGTGCTGGCGCTGGTGCTGGGCGTGGTCGGGCTCTACGGGGTCGTCGCGTATTCGGTGAGCCAGCGCACGCGCGAGATCGGTGTGCGCATGGCGCTGGGCGCGCAGCGGAGCGCGGTGCACAGGCTCATTCTGAAAGAGGCGGGCTTGCTGGTGGGTATCGGGATTGCCGTGGGGCTCGGCTTATCGATCGGCGCATCGATGGCGATGAAGAGCGTGCTCTTCGGCGTGCGCGCGTGGGATTTTCCCACGCTGGCTGGCGTCGCGGCGGTGCTGGGGAGCTTCGCGCTGCTGGCGAGCTTCATCCCGGCAAGAAGGGCGGCGCGGGTGAATCCGGTGGAGGCGCTGAGGAGCGGAGTAGAGACCGGGCACAGGGCACAGGGCACCTGGTGACGCGGATAGCTCGGCCGGTAGGGAACTCCGGGACAGGAAGCGGCGTAATGGATAGCAGCCCCAGGAGGGCTCATCGATGCCCAACCGCTTCCACGTCTGGTGCGTGGCCGCCGCGTTGACCGCCTGCGGGGTGACGGGCTTCGCACAGAATTCAGACTTTAAGCTCGACGTTCATGCCAACAGCCACGCCACGGCTGCGAAGATCGGTCTGCCTGTTTATCCGGGAGCGGCGATTTATCAGGACAAGGACAATTCTTCTGCGGACCTCGGGCTGGTGCTGAATAGTTTTCACTTCGATCTGATGGCGGTGAACTACATCACGCCGGATTCGCCGGAGAAGGTTCTGGATTATTATCGGAAGCCGCTGTCGCGTTATGGAGAGGTGCTGGAGTGTCGCCATGGCAAACCGGTGGGAGAGCGGACGCGGGCCAGCAGTGGGCTGACGTGCTCCGATGAGCAGGGTGGCCATGTGGATGTGAATGGCAGCGCCGATTCGTCCACGGATCATGAACTGCGTGCCGGTGCGCCGAAGAGATTCCGTATCGTTGCTATCAATGACGATGCGCCCGCAGGCAAGACGCGTTTCGGGCTCGTCTATCTGGAACTGCCGAAGGGCGAGTAGCGCAGTCATTCGATGCGCAGCGCCCGTTGAGGATCGAGGCGCGAGGCGCGGCTGGCCGGCATCCAGACCGCAAGCAGGGCGACGGCGGATAAGATGACCGGGACGGTTACAAATACAAAGGGATCCCAGGTTTTGACGCCGAAGAGGAAGCTGGCGATGAAGCGCGTGAGCCCAAAAGCCGCGCCGATGCCGATGACGACGCCGACAATGGCCAGCCGCATGCCGTGCCAGACGACCAGGGAGCGGATGCACGGACGAAATCCTCGATTACGCGCGGCAGCTACGGCAACACCGGTCTATCACGCGACCTGCACCTGCATGATGGGGCGGCACGCGATGGGCGGTGGTCGACGACGAGCTCAAGGTCCTACGGGATCAAGGGGCTGCGGGTGATCGACGCTTCGATCATCTCGGCGGTGAGCTCGACCAACACCAACGCGCCGACCATCATGATCGCCGAGAAGGAGTTCTGGCGGTTGTAAGCGATCTGTTTTTCACGGTTAAGCTGACGGAAGCAGCCAAACGCTGGGGGCTGGCGCTGGAGTTTGTGAAAGAGCCCAAAGATGTCATCGAAAAGGCACAGACAAAGCCTTCGCTGATCATATTCGACCTGAACTTCAAATCCGCTCAGCCGCTGAAGCTGATTACGAAGCTCAAGTCGAAAACCGAGACGAAAGGCATCAGCCTGATCTAATCAACCTCCACATCCAGGCTGAATTCAACAGCAGGCGCACCAGGAAGCGGCTGGGACGATGGCGCGATGGCGGCGCTCCGCAAAATCAGCAAGCCGGAAATCTTCAAACGCCACTCGGGCATTGGGTAGCCCTCTTCCGTCTCCAGAGGTCCTCGGCCTCGTGACGTTACAGTAGAGCAGGATGAACCGGCGTAATTTCCTGAAATCCTCCGCGGGCGCTGCCCTGCTGGCTAGCGCTCCCCTATCGGCCGCCGACAACGATTCGGCCATGCCCGAATACCAGAAGCCCGTCTTCGACCTGCACAAAACCGTAGCCACGCCAGTCAAGATCGCTGCCATCGACCTCCTCAAGTCGGGCAATACTTATTTCCTGCGCACCCGCTCCACCGATGGCGCCGAAGGAGTGGTCCAAACCAAAGACATCGAGGACTACATACCTATTCTTCTAGCGGCGCGTCATCCCGGTTTTCCTTGGCAAAGACGCCCGCGACCTGGAAACGCTGGTGGACGATGTCTATATCGCGCATTACAAAATCGCCGGCCAGGAATTCTGGTGCCCGGTTGCGTATGTGGAGCAGAGCCTCTTCGATCTCATGGGAAAGACGTGAAGAAGCCCGCCGGCGAGCTGATGGGCGGCGTGCTTCGCAAGGAGATCCCCGTTTATCTATCCGGTTCCGGCCGCGATTACGGCTGAGGAAGAGGTGGATGTTTACGTCCGCGGCGTGGAGTATACCGGCGCGAAAGCGGTGAAGTTCAAGATCGGCGGCCGTATGAGCGATAACCAGGACGCCTATCCGGGGCGCACGGAAAACTGCTGGAATGGCGGCGAGAAACTGGCGGGCAAAGTGACGCTGATGGCCGACCCAATGGACCCTACAGCGCGGAAAAGCTATCGAATCGGCAAGCGCCTCCAGGAGATGAAGTATCTGTGGTTCGAAGAGCCCTGCCCTGGGAAGAACTCGGCGAGACCAGGAAGGTTGCCGACGCGCTTTCCATGAAGGTGGCCTTCGGCGAACAGGATTCCAGCCTTTGGCTCTTCCAGTGGATGATCGAGAACAAGGTGATGTCGGTAGTGCAGCCCGACCTCAGCTACAACGGCGGCTTCATCCGCGCCGCCCGTGTGGCCCGCATGGCGCGCAAGGCCGGACTGTGGATCTGCCCGCACAACACGCAGACCGGAGCAGCCTCGGTGAACATCCTGCAATTTGCCGCCACCACACCCAATATCGGGCCTTATATGGAGTACGTCTGGCGCGCACCGGCCAAGAAGGAATCCTGGAATTCTCCCAATTTCAACATCAAGAACGGAGTGATCCCTTGTTCCGACAGGTCCGGGTATGGGGCTGGAGTTCGATCCGGACTTTCTGAAGAAGGCAACCGTCGTGAAAGCCTGAAGCATCAGGTTGGCGTCCGGACCCTACTCCATGCGCAACTCCGCCATGGGATCGATCTTCGCCGCGCGGCGTGCCGGCAAATAGGCAGCCAGCACCGAGACCGCGCCCAGCAGAAGCGTGGCGCGCAGCCAAGTTGCCGGATCGGCGGCACTCATGCCGAACAGGAGCGCTCCCAGGGCTCGGCCCACCGCGGCGCTCAGTGCGGCTCCCACTACCACGCCCGATCCGGCCAGCAGGATCGCGTCCGTCAATACCCCCTGCTGCATGTGCCGTGGAGATGCACCCAGCGCCAGCCGGATGCCGAACTCGCGCGTCCGGCGCGCGGTATAGAATGCCGCCACCGCATAAAGTCCGATCGCCGCCAGCACCAGCGAGCCCGCGGCAAAGATCTCCAGCAGCGCGGAGATGAAGCGCACGGGCGACGTGAGTTCGGCCCAATCCGCATCCATGGTTCGGATATTGAAGGAGGCTACGCGCGGGTCCGTCTGCCGGATGGCCTCGCGCACAGCCGGTGCGATTGTCTGAAAGCTACCGGCGTATCGTACATGCAGGATCATCTGGCCGGGCGAGTTCGCTGCCCGTAAGCCGACAAACAGAAAGTTGCCGCGCTCCGACTTTCCTACGCCGGCAATCCCGCCGCCAGGCCCGATCGCCGAAAATGCGCCATCGGGCACCACTCCGACCACCTGCGCGGGCGCGCCGTCCAGGCGGATTGTGCGCCCCACGGCGGATTGCCCCGGCCATAGCGCAGTGGCCAATTTCCGGTTCATCGCCGCCATTGCCGGCCCGCCCGCCACCGACGTATCCAAAATGCCGCGGCCGGAAAGGACGGGCACTCCCAGCGCCTCCAGGTAGTCCGGTCCCACGAAATCGCCATCGGCCGTCAGCGTGGTCGTCCCGCTCTCCACTTGCAGACCGCTTGCCGCGCGCGGCGGGGCAACTGTCGCGTACGAAGCCGACACCACCCCGGGCAGGGCGCGGATGCGCTGCCGTAAACGCTCCAGCAGCGACAGGTTCTGCGCACCGCCGGCAGTCACGCCCGAGGTGTCTATCGAGGCCAGCAGCAAGTGATCCTTGGTGAAATACAAGTCGTGCGTGTCGATCAGCTGCAGCGACTGGCGCATCATCGAAGCGCCTGTCAGCAGCACGAAGTACAGCCCGCTGACTGCGTGGCCACCAGCAGGTTGGCCAGCCGGCTGCGCCCTTGTACCACGCATTGCTCCCCCGATTCGAGCCAAGGCAGCAGGTCCTGCCGCCACGCCTGTACCGCCGGAGCCAGCGTAAATGCCACCGTGCTCGCAACGGCCAGCAGCGCGGCATACATCGCCACCCGCCAGTACGGCGTCAGGTTCGCCTGCATTTGCGCTCCCGATTCGAGCGGCGGCGCAAACCGCAGCAGCGCCCGTGTGGCCCACTCGGCGAACAGAAAGGCTCCGCCCGCCGCCGGCAGCGACAGCGCCAGACCCTCGGCGAACAAGATCCTCAACACTCGCGACCGGGCTGGGGCTGATTGACAGGCGCACGGCCATTTGGGGCTGCCGGGTGGCCGCCCGCGCCAGCATCAGGTTGGCCACATTGGCGCACACCACCAGCAGGGTTAGCATTCCCACCGCCGACAGAATGGCCATAAAGAATCGCGCCTGGCGTCCCGAGTTGGGTCCGAACGCGGTGGCCGTGTAGGGCGCCAGCACTACCCTGGCCTCGTTGGTTTCGGGATACTGCGCCTCCAGCCGCCGCGAAATCGCGTCGAATTCCGATTGCGCTGCTTCGATCGAAAACCCCGGAGCCAGCCGCCCAATCAACTGCAGCCGGCGCTGCGAGCGGCTCATATCGCGCGGCGTCAGTGGCAGAGCTATCTCTAGATTCGGCGCGAACCCCGCCCCGTAAAAGCCGCGCTCTCCGACTCCGACGATGGTAGCCGCCTGGCCGTTCAGCAGCACGGTCCGGCCCAGAATACCCAAGCGCGGCCGAACTGGTTCTCCCACACGTGATACGCGAGGATGCAGGCCAGGTGCGCAGATCCGCTCATTGGCAGCGGTGAAAGTGCGACCCATCGCCAGGTGGACGCCCAGCATATCGAAATAGCCGGCCGAGATCGATTGTGCGCGCATCCGGTAACGGCCACCGTCGGGCGTGTCCATGGTGAACCGGCCGGGATCGATCGCCGCCAGGCTGCGCATCGAGCGTGTCGCGGCGGCAAAGTCGACATAGTCCACGAAGCTGTGGCCAGGGGCGTCCAATTGCCCGTCCACGGAGACGCCCATGCTGACCAGTCCGTCTGCGCGGACGCACGGAGCCGGCTTGCTCAGAACTCCGTGGACCAGCGAATAGATAGTCACGTTGCCGCCGATCCCCATGGCGATCAGAGCTACCGCCGCGACGCTGAAGGCAGGCGCCTTCGCCAGCACGCGCAGACCAAAGCGCAAGTCGGCAACGCCTGCTCTATCTGCGTGCCGAGCGGCACCGGCTCTTTGGGTACCGGCGCGGGTCGGCCAATCCCAGCCCATCAGGCCGCCACCCCCCAATCCCGATCGGCCCGAAGACGGCGGCCCGCTGCCATCGTCGCGATCGATGTACGCTTCTTCCTTCGACCACGCGCCATCGCGCCGCAGATCGAGCGAGTTGAGTTCCGGCCGCTCCAGATCCTCGAACTGAATCGCAGCCGCCTTCACTCCCGCCGCCTCGATCGTGCGCGCTCGCCCAAATCGCCGCCGCCAGCAGGATGGTGAATAAGACGGCGAAGCGGGTGGCGCCGTGCATGGTCCAAAACTCCAGTTCCACCCCTTTGTCGGCGACAAACAGGAATCCGGCGCGGTAACCGCCCAGCCGGACGTGAAGATTCGCCTTGCCCGGAAGGTAGGAGCAGGCGAACGGGATCTTGCGGAACCAGCGCAGCGATTTCTTCACCACCAGCACCCCCACCACCACCATCAGGGCCACGTGTTGCATCGCCGCCGCGGGCGGCCAGATGGCGAAGAAGAGAATGGCCGCGCCGATCCACACCGGCAGCGCTGCCAGCGCAAAGAGCGATTTGCGCACTGCCCGAAAGTAAGCCGCCGGACTGTGAACCGCGGTTACCCGGAAGATCCAGTTCGCCGTGAGCGCGATTGGCATGGCGAACACGGCTCGCGCGCCGATCAACGCGAAGAACAGCAGCACCAGGCTTCCCACAGGAACTGGCATTCGGCTGGGTCCACGGCGCGTGCAGCCGTGGCTTCGAAGTTCATCGGGCCGTAAAGGTATTCGCGCGCGTAGGCCATGGCGATCGCCAAGCCCGATTCCCATGTATGCGGCCAACAGCAGCCGGTGTTGGCGGTTCGCGCCAGTCCTCGCGCGGTGAAAAGCAGGATGGCGCGGTCGATGGATCTCGGCAGCAGCTTGCGGGCCAGCCACGTTCCCACGCGCGCGGAGGGGCGCGACCGGTCGGCGGGTGCGATATCGGGCTGCTCCACGATCTGCGGATGCTGCGGCGATATGCCATTGCGAACGTAAAGCGGCGATCGTCGAGACAGCGCCAGCGACTGTACCCGCGCATTGACAGGGCATTAAACCCGCGCTGCCGTTCAGGCTTTGAAAAAGGCCGAAGAACCAGAACGACGGCATCCAGGCGTCGAAATGCGGATTGGGATACGGCGGCTTGAGAAAGAACAGTCCCAGGATCCGAAGAATGATGCCAGTTGCAGAAATCCCGAAACGCGCAGAAACAGGCGATAGGTGAGCAATTGCGCCGCCAGCCCTTGCAGCGCCAGCAAGCCGCCGCACACCAACGCTCCCGCCGCGAACAGGGCCAGCCAATAAGCGCCGAAAGTGCGCACCGTATCCAGCGCCCGGCACGCTCGGGCGTGGCGATAAAGGGAAAATAGAGTCCCGTGAATATATTAATGGCCGTCACGCAGATGGCCAGCGCGGTCGCCATGGCGGCTACCTTGGCGCCGAAAATCGTGCGGACGCGCACCGGCAACACTCCCAGCACCAGGCAGTCGCGCCGGGTGGCAGAACCGTGTCCAAGCCAGCACGCTGAACAGCCCCGCGATCGCCATGGTGGCGGCGATCAGGAATTCCTCTTCGGTGTACACATGCATCGCGAGAGCCGCGTGCGGCAGCGTGGAGGTCACATACTTCGATACGGTGCCCATGGCGAATGTCAGGCTGAACGCCGCCAGCAGAGCGGTGAACTGCACCAGCAGCTTGCCGATATCCCCATTCGCCGAAGGATCTCCAGATCCACCATGCGAACCAGAAAATCGCGATAGAGCACGCGAAACTGCTTGCGTTCGTCGGACATG
This sequence comes from uncultured Acidobacteriaceae bacterium, assembly GCA_963702285.1. Taxonomy (GTDB): domain Bacteria; phylum Acidobacteriota; class Terriglobia; order Terriglobales; family Acidobacteriaceae; genus Palsa-343. Next base: position 145,058 of record CAVPCB010000033.1, read on the forward strand.
GTTCGCCCCGCGATCAGCTTTCCATCACTTCCACGATCTGCCGCGTGATCGCCGCCGTATCCTGCTCCACCGCCAGTTGCGAGAAAATCCCCTCCAGCGTCGGCAGCGACATCAGCGCCCGCAGCTGTTCGATGGAATCGTTGGCCACCACCCGGCCCTTGTGCAGGATCACGATGTGCGAGCAGACCCGCTCCACCGTTTCCAGCTCGTGCGAGCTGAACAGCACCACTTTGCCGCGCGCCGCCAGCTCGCGGATCAGGTCGCGCAGCACCAGCGCCGAATTCACGTCCAGGCCGGAAAATGGCTCGTCCAGCAGAATCAGGTCAGGATTGTGCAGCAGCGCCGCCGCCAGAAGCACCTTCTGCCGCATGCCTTTCGAGTACGACGGAGATGGGCACGTAGCGGTCGTCGTAGAGCGAAAGCAGCCGCAGGAAACCCTCGATTTTCGATGCCAACTCGCGTTCCGGCAAACCGCGCAACTGCCCCACCATCTCCAGGTATTCCGCGCCCGTCAGGTGCGGATAGAGTTGCGGCTCTTCGGGAACATAGCCTAGCCGCTGCCGGTATCGGATGCGGTCGCGCTCTACCGGCACGCCGTGGAAAAGAATCTCGCCCTCGCTCGGCTCGATCAATCCCGTGATCATCTTCAGCGTGGTGCTCTTGCCCGAGCCGTTGGGTCCGAGATAGCCGGTGACTTCGCCGGCGCGAGCAATGAAGCTGACCTCTTTCACCGCCGCAATGCCGGAATACCGCTTAGTGACGCGACGCAGTTCGAGCACGCAGCACCCCCAGAAAGCCGATGAAACCCACCAGCATTACGAAGACCGGCAAGAGACCCTGCGAAAAGGCGATGTCGTCCACTGCCAGTGACTGCGGGAGCCGCCGGCCCAGGTATGGCCCGCTATTCACTACATTCGCCAACCCGGAGATCAGCAGCAGTTGCAGCGTCGCCAGCACGGCGCCCGCGGCGAGTTTCCATCCGCCAGCCCCCCACACCCACTGGCGCAGCAGAGAGAGGGCGCCGTCAGCAATCAGCGCCAACGCACCTTGCGTTTCGGCGGCCTCATCGAAGATCCATAGCATCTCGCCCGCGAACTGGCGGCGGAAGGCCGGCGGATGCAGCCAGAGCAGGGAACGATAAATCGATCGCATCATGACGACCTCCTTGGGCACGCGCAGGTGCAGCCGCGCCTCGCGCACCACGCCTTCCAGGCGCTCGATCTCGGCCTTCAGCACGCCGCGGCCGAAGGACGTAAGCCGGTAGTAGCGGCGCCGCGGATCGTCGTTCTTCGACGGCGCCTCGGCCTCCTCCACCAGGCCCTGGTTCATCAGCTTCTGCAGATTGTCGTAGAGTGTGCCCGGCCCCAATTTATATTGCCCCTCGGACTGGCGGGCGACTTCCTGCATGATGCCGTAGCCGTGCCGGTCCTCGCCGGCCAGCGAAAGCAGAATGTGAAGAGCCGCCGGAGCCAGGGGAAGAAAAGTGCTGATCTCCGCGTTGACCATCGCATATCGTTATATCGGAATCCGAGTGATGTGTCAAGCGCCAGCCGGCCCCGGAGATGGATACGGTGCCGCCCCGGAAACCCTGCCGCACGCAGCCTTCCAGACTGGACACCCCAACCTCGCGGGTGAAATGACTCGCTATGATCGGATCTCGCGACAATTCCTCCCAGTTCAGCGGACGGAATTTCGGCTCCGGCTGCGGATCGCCCGCGGTGACGCCCACCTCGATCGTTTGGGCATCCGGACCATACTTCCAGATCGCGGCATCAGTTCCACGGAGTGGAAATGCCTGGGGCTTTTGGAGCAGCACGGGCCGTTGCCGGCGGGCCGGCTGGCGGAGCTTTCCAGTTTCACCACGGGCGCGACGCCGGGAGCGCCATCCCAGCGACCGGCACAGCGTGATCGCGTAGCCCCCGCGCCTAGACGACGTGTTGCAGCGGGTGGCGCCCATTTTCGCGTCGCTGGGCCAGGCCATGAAGGCGCTGGCCAGCCGCTACAGCAAGAGCGAGTGGGCCGCCATCGAGGACTGCCTGGAACGGATCACGAGGTTGCTTCATGAAGAGACCGCCCGGCTAAGCGGGTGACCGCTAAATCAGCGAATGGGCCAGGTGGCGCTGCACAGCCGAATTGAGAATCTCGTCGATGCGCCTGTTGAACTCGGCCGAGACGCCGCGCTGCTGGTCGTTGACCTTGGACTGCTCGCCGTTGACTTTGTGCTGCTCGTCGTTCACGCGCGACTGGGCGGTGTTCACCTTCGCCTGCTCGCGGTTCACGGCGTCCTGATCGATGGCATGATCTTTGTTGGCCTTCAATTCCGCCAGCGCGGCTTCCAGTTTCTGAATCAGCTCGTCGCCCCTGGCCGATTGCAGTTGATTGATGAGATCCTGGCGCCGGTTGGCGACACCCTGCATCGAATTCACCACGCTTTGCTGGGCGTTGACCTGGCCTTGCATGCCATTGACGACGGCTTGGTGGGCGTTGACTTCCCCCTGTAGGCGGTTGACCTGGTTCTGCGGGCCCATGGCATCCTTCAACTCCGCCAGGACACCCGAATCGGTGACTACATACTCGTTGCCGCCCTGCCGGAACCACGCGAAGTCACGTCCGAATTTCGCGCGCAGATCTTCCCGGTCCAGGTCATCGTTTGAATTCCACGACCCGGTTGTGGTCGAGTCGCCGATGGAAATCATGTAGCGCCGGATCGTTCGGGTGTCGCGCGGTGAAGCCGCCTGGGCCGGCGTCGCTTGTGTCGATGCCGATGCCTGCGCACTTGCCGCCGGCGCCGCCGTGGACGCAGGCCGTGCCGGTGACTCGCTCTGCGGATGCGCCGCCGCCACCACATATGCCAGCGGCGATCCCAACGCCAGAATCGCCGCCACGCTCCATCGGGTGACTCCGCGCGAGAGCGCCTTGCCGTCCAGAATGCGGTGGATGCGCTCGTCCGGACTGCCATATCGCGCCATGGCCACGCCCTGCCAACTCGCGCCGCGCCCGCCGCGCCGCATGAAGTCCAGCAGAACTTCGGCGTAGGTGGCGCGATCGCGTGTTGCCGCCACGGCCGCGTCGTCGCTGGCTTCTTCCGCCACCCGCACAATGCGCCGATGCAGGAACCAGCTCAGCGGGCTATGCCATACCAGCGACCGATGAATCGCGGAGAGCAACTGCACCGCGGGATCGTTACGCCGGATGTGCGAGCGTTCATGAGCCAACACCGCGTCCAGCTTGGCCCTATCCCATTCGCGCCAATCGGTCGGAAGCACGATTGCGGAACCAACGATTCCCAGCGTTACCGGCGCCGAGACGCGGTCCGATTCGCGGATTTCGATTCCCTCCGTCACCCGGCCCGTCGCACGGCTGCGGCGCAGCAATCGGCGGCTCATCACCAGCCCCGCACACAAGCGCAGCAGGAGCGTTCCCGCGGTCAGCACGTATCCCATCATGGCGGCGCGGGCCCAGTCGAAGGAGTTGACCGTGTTCGCGCTTGGCGTGGACATCTCTCCGGCCGGCAGGGGTGCTGCTTCGTAGACCGCCATTGGGGCGAACGCCGTCCTCGTCACCGCGTGCGGCACTGCCAGCGGAACTTTCGGCAGCGCTACGGTGAGCGCCGGAATCGCCAGGGAGCCGCACAGCATGGCCGTCCAGCATGCCAGCAGAATCGACGGATCGTTCACCCGCAGCGCCCGCAGCAGCAACGCTCCCGCCAGAATCAGAATCGAGGAGCGGACCGCCCACTCCCCCAGAAACTGTATCGTGCTCATGCCTTCTTCTCCTTGCGCGATGCAATCTTGTCCGCCAGCCGCTGCAACTGTTGCGGCTCCAATACCTGGTTGTCCACCAGCCCCACCAGCAGTTCCTCCACCGATCCGCCGCAGAAGCGGTCAATCAGCTGCTGCGCCGCTTGTACCGCCACGTTCTGTGGTGTGTCCACGGCGCGGTAGACGAAAGTGCGCCCCTCCACCCGGTGGGTTATATAGCCTTTTTCTTCCAGATTTCGCAGGATCGTGCGGATGGTCGAATCCTTGAGCGGTCGCTGGGGGGCCACCCCTTCCCGGCACATCTCGGCCGTGCAATCGGTATGCGCCCAGATATGATCCATGATCAGCTGCTCCAGCGGGGTCAATGGCTTGCGGCGGTTTCGGCGTATGTTAAACATCCTAGCGTTAGAAAATATAACATTAACGGAAGGGGATGTCAGAGCCTCCCCACGTTTTGGGAAAAGCGGGGGAATTTTCGCCCACACTACCTACCAAATTACCTTAGCCGCTCCCCCGTATGATTCCTTGAAGAATCAATGTGCTGGCCGCATACTGGTAAACATATTCCGGGAAACACTATGTGCCAGGTTCGAACTACTCAATGTTCACGGCGTTCCACACGAAGGGTCGCCCAACCGATTCCAACCAGTCCGCCGCTTTTTTGCAGGCGGCACTCGATGCGGTTTGCCGCGTCCGCGCCTCTTCTTCGGCGTTGCGCCGCTGCGATCCACGAACTCGACCGTTCGCACTTAGAGCCAAGGAACTAATCTTATGGAACTAACCGACCGCAGCACCCTCGATTCTATTTTGGCGTTTCAAATGCCGCCCAACCGCAATGTTGCCGAAGCCGGCAGGCACTATCAGGCTCCGGCCGCTAAACGTGGCTCTCGCCGCTGTACCTGCAAGAAATGTTCGGCTTGTCTCGACGAGGCCAGGTGGGAGCGGATCTTCCAGGCAAAGTTCGCCGACCCGATGTATTACTCCAAGCGCGTGCGCCGCGACTCCACTCTGAATTTTTAGCGCAGGCGGATCACGCCCGATTGCCGGCCAAGTTGTGGCTGCGGTTTGGCGCCGGCAAGGAAACTCGGCCACTGGGTAGGGCTTCGGCCATGGGCCCACGAGAGACTAACCGCTGACTGCGTTATTACGCGGCCGTGTTAGCGGAAGTGAGTTGGGTATTGGTGGTCCGCCATATGCCCTTCTCGGCCCCCGCCACCCCGTTGATCATAGCCACTGATGCCAACGTGACCCAAGCCATCAGAATCGCATATTGGAGGACGCTCTGGCCGTCTTCCTCGCGAAGGAAATCGATTACAAATCTGCGCCACATAACCAAATCCTGAGCTTATTTGGCAGTGATTCAGGCGCCAAGTTGACAAAGGTTATCAAGGGCTTGATACAAATTTCAAGTCCGATGTAAGTGCTTGAGATACGGTATGTTCCCGCTGCTCTCGAGCACTTCTATCTTTCGTACACTCAGTCTTCCCTAAGAGCCTGCATCGGTTCGAGCCGGGACGCCCGCTGCGCCGGCCAGTAGCTCGCCAACAAAGCCACGCCCGCCAATAGCAAAACTGCCGATGCCAGCGTCACCGGGTCGTACGGCTTCAGTCCGAATAGCAGCGAACTAGCCGCGCGCCCCGCCCACAACGACAAGGCCGTCCCGATGACGAGGCCCACGGCCAGCAGCACTACGGCTTCGCGCAGCACCAGGCGCACCACGCGCCCTCGATCGGCGCCCAGCGCCACCCGCACGCCGATCTCGTTGCGCCGCCGCGCCACCATGTAGGAGATCACGCCGTACAGTCCCAGCGTCGCCAGCATCCCCGCCAAAAGTCCGAACCCGCCTGCCAGCATGGCCATCAGCCGATCGCGCAACAGCGACTCCTGGATTGTCTTTGCCAGGCTGTGCCACTCGACGCCGATCCCCGGGTGGATCTCCGCCACCGCCATGGTGGCGATGCGCGCCGCCTCTGGCCCCGGCAGTGAACTGCGGACCACAAAGTTGCCCCCACTGCCCGGATCCTCCGCCGGCGCCAGCGGGAGCACGGCGACCGGCAGGAAATCTTCGCGCAGCTCGTAGTACTTGGCGCTGCGCACCACTCCCACCACCTCGTAAATTGGGTCCGCTTGCCCGCCGGCCCTTGCACCCGGAACGATCGTCCCAGCGGATTCGCCGCGCCGAACACCTGGCGCGCGAAGGTCTCATTGACGATCGCCACCTTGGAGGAGCCGATTGTATCGGGCTCGCCAAAATCGCGGCCGCTGACAAACGGTGTACCCATGGTGTGGAAGTAGCCCGGGCTCACGCGGTTGAAATAGCAGTCGCAATGCTTGCCGCTGGAACCGTCCGCCCAGGTGTATTCGTCCCATCCACCGCCGGAGATGGGCAGAAGCAGCGCTTGCGCCGCGGAAACCACGCCCGGCTTCGACCGCAACGCGGCAAGCAATTCGCGATGCGCCGCCGCCAGCCGGTCCTTTGAGTAATGTGCCTGGCGCAGATCCACGCTGACCGTGGTGATGCCTTCCGGCCGGAATCCGGCATCCACCGCCAGCAGTTTCTGCAGGCTGCGTGCGAATAGCAGCGCCCCCACCAGCAGCACCAGCGAAAGCGAAACCTGCGCCACCACCAGCCCACGCCGCAAACTGAAGCGCTCGCGCCCCGAGGTGATGCCGCGGCCGCCCGCCCTCATGGCCGATGCCGGTGCGATGCGCGTAGCCCGCAGCGCCGGCAGCAGCCCGAACAGCAGGCACGTGGCGACAGCGACCCCGGCGGTGAAGGCCAGCACGCGCAGATCCAGTTCCAGGCCCATAAATACCGGATCGGCCGGACTGCTCAGGAAGGCCACCAGGCCGCGACTCAACACTTGCGCCACCACCACTCCCAAGACGGTGCCCGCCACCGAAAGCAGCATGCTTTCCGCCAGCAACTGCGCCATCAGCCGGCCACGCGACGCGCCGATGGCCTGCCGCACCGCAATCTCCCGCTCGCGCACGCTGGCGCGCGCCAGCAGCAGGTTCGCCAGGTTGGCGCACGCGATCAGCAGCACCAGTCCGGTGGTCGCCAGCAGCAGCCATAGCGGCGATTCATACTCGCGCCGCAGTTGCGAAACGCCCGTCGCGCCGCGGGTCACATCCAATTTGTTCGCCAGGTAGTGCTTGGCGTCGTCCGGCCGGTAAACCTCCGGCAGCGTAGCCTGCACGATGCGCGGCGAAATGGTCCGGATGTGCGCCAGTGCGCGTTCCAGGCTCCAGCCGGGCTTCAGGCGTCCCATGGCCGAGAGCCAGAAATCCGTCTTTCCCGGGATGCGCCCCTGGCCCTTGGCGTCGAACAACCGGTCGGAGCATACCGGTACGGCCACTTCATACCGATGGCCCACTTCCACGCCGAAAAACTCGGCGCCCGTCACACCGATCACCGGGAACGGCCGCCCGTCCAGCATCACCGTCCGCCCTACCGTATCGCCATCGCCGGCGAACTCGCGTTGCCAGAACGAGTAGCTGATCACCGCCCCCGGCGTGCCGCAGCCAATGCGGTCATCGTCCGCCACGAATGTGCGGCCTAGCAGCGGCCGGACGCCCAGAACGCTGAAAAAGCCCCCGCTGACGAATAAGCCTTCCGCGTAGTGCGCCTCCCCGCCTGTTGCCTGGTTGAACCGCGTGGCACTCCAGGCGAAGATTCCCGAGAACGCCTCTTGCTGGTCGCGAATCTGCTCCCAAACCGCATACGTGAACCGCGCACTCCGCGTCGAGAAGTTGCCCGAGCGTGTCGAGCCCTTGGCGAAATTGAGGTCCGCCAGTTCCTCAGGCCGCTCCACCGGAAGCGTCCGCAACCGGAGCGCGTTCACCAATTCAAAAATGGCGGTATTCGCCCCGATCCCGAGAGCCAAGGACAGCACCGCGACCGCCGCAAATCCGGGGCTTCGCAAAAGCTGCCGCGTGCCATAGCGCAGATCCTGCCCCACCTGTACCAGCATGAGCGTGAGACGCGGCGTGGCAGGCCATGGTTAGTATTCTGCGGGTGGGAAGGGCGTCTTGGCATGCCGGATCCCCCCCGGCGGGTCCGCAGCCATGCCGCCCCGGGGCGTAGTAAAAGATTAGCCGGGCAAAGTGGATCTATAGCGGTAATTGTGCTTCAATCAGTTGTTTCAGAGCCCCATTATGTCCTTCATCCACGACGATTTCCTGCTGAACAACAAGACTGCCCGCCGGTTGTTCCACGAGCATGCCGAGAGTGAGCCGATCCTCGATTATCATTGCCACCTGCCGCCGCAGGATGTGGCTGCCAATCGCCAGTTTCAGAACCTGTTCGAGATCTGGCTGGAGGGCGACCATTACAAGTGGCGCGCCATGCGGGCCAACGGCGTGGATGAACGCTACTGCACCGGCGATGCCTCGCCGAAAGAGAAATTCCTGGCTTGGGCGCGCACCGTACCTCACACCGTGCGCAATCCGTTGTATCACTGGACCCACCTCGAGTTGAAGCGCTACTTCGGGATCGATGAGCTGCTCGATGAATCCAGCGCCGAGCGCGTATGGGAGCACGCCAACACCGCCCTGGCAACCAACGAGCTGCGCGCTCACGGCATCCTGGGCAAGTTTCACGTGAAGGCCGTCTGTACCACCGACGATCCCACCGACGACCTCTCCTGCCACAAGGCCATCGCCGCCTCCAGCCTTGCGACCAAAGTCTTTCCCACGTACCGTCCCGATAAAGCGCTCAACGTTCATCTGCCCGAAATGTTCAATTCATGGGTGGAGCGTCTGGAGGCAGCCGGCAATACCAGCGTCGGCAGCCTGGCGGATTTCGTGAACGCACTCAAGCAACGCCACGAATTCTTCCACCAGATGGGCGGGCGCCTGTCCGATCACGGCGTCAATCACGCCTTCTCCGATTTCTGCTCTGAGCGTGAGGCGTCGGCCATTTTCGACCGTGCGCGCGCCGGGCATGCCGCCTCACCCGACGAGCATCGCCGCTTCGCGTCCAATATGATGCTGGAATTCGGGCGCTGGGACGCTGAAAAGGGCTGGACCAAGCAGATGCACTTGTGCGCGCGGCGCAATAATAACACCCGCCGCTTCCGCGACCTTGGTCCGGACACCGGCTTCGACTCCATCGGCGATTGGCCGCAGGCCGATGCTCTGGGCGGCTACCTCGACCGGTTGGACCAGGAAAACGCGCTCCCCAAGATGGTGCTCTACAACCTGAATCCCGCCGACAATTATGTGGTGGCGACCATGGTCGGGAACTTCCAGGATGGCAAAATCGCCGGCAAGGTCCAGATCGGCAGCGGCTGGTGGTTTCTCGACCAGAAGGAAGCCATGACCTGGCAGATGAACGCGCTCTCCAATTGCGGGCTCATCTCCCGCTTCGTCGGCATGCTGACAGACTCCCGGTCCTTCATGTCCTACCCGCGCCACGAATACTTCCGCCGCGTACTATGCGACCTGTTCGGCAAAGATATCGAAGCGGGCGAGATTCCGGACGACGACGGTTTGGTCGGACCCATTATTCGCAATATCTGCTACGGCAATGCGCAGAAGTTCCTCGGGCTGGGGATCTGACGGCGGGGCGGTCAATGGTCTGTCGCCGTTGATCGCCCTAATTGCCACTATTTGGAAGGAGCCGTGCCCCCGGCAGTTGTGCCGACGGCGGCCGCATTGCCGGCCGAGCTAATCGACGTGTTGGAATTGCTCCATAACGCGTTTATACCACCGGAAACATGCCAGAATATTCCCAAAGCCAGCAGCGCGACCAGAGCCGTCAGGAGGCAGTACTCGGAAAGATCTTGTCCTTGGTTTGCTCGAAGTGGACGAGCAGGGCTACAAACAGCATTTTTATCGAGTTCGTGGAAATTTGTGTTTTCAAACACAGATATTGATAGAATTGCGCATTGAAGTATTTGTGGTCACAGTGCTGTGGAGAGGAATGAGTTAAGGAAAGGGGGATGAATACCTTTCCCTCAGTGACCATTGTAATGAGACAGTTAAAGCAGAAGTGTGTTTCCCTCGAGCGACTTCGGATCTAGGATAAGAATAGGGCGGTTAAAGTGTTTTTGAACGATTGCTGCGCTGTTTCCTTGAAAGCAGAGCAAGTGAGAAATTTACAAGATGTGTTAGGACAAATTCCAACATCCGCTCAATCTCGCATTTGCAAGAAAACTTGACAGAATTGTAAGTGTTTGGTGTATGAAGGCACCACAGTGCGACCGCTTCAACATTGAAACTATCTTCAGATCCGTCGGTTGGAAGAAGAAGCTGTAAATGCAAGGAAGCTTTTTAAAGATATAGTGCGTATCAG
>CAVPCB010000034.1:0-49357 GCA_963702285.1 uncultured Acidobacteriaceae bacterium
TGGGCCAAGCTCTTTTAATTTACCCGGGTTTTCCTTCTAGTCAAATCAGCTCCAGCCAATATCGACGTTAACCTCGTTTCGCGGTTGCGAAATTGCCAAGCCATCAGCGTACCGGCTCTTCCGGAGTGGTGCGCACACGCACGCGAAGTTCCGTAGAGGCTTTCTACTGGTGGCTCCCCGGGTCCGGGCCCGCCTTCCGGCGTTCCCTCCCCCTCGGGGCAAGATGAACCTTACGGGTCCCAGCCACCATCGTCAAATCGTTTCTGGCAAGTTGTCATCCCCCGTGTTCGCGGGGTCCCAAACCTTCGATCGGCCACCGATCCGCCAGTCACCGCCGCGGGCCCTGGTCCTCCGGGGACCTGAGGCTCCGGCCGCCCTGGCCCGCTGCCGCGGCACGGTACGCGTACCCGGCGGTCACGGGTCAGTCAGTTGTGCTCATCAGACTTGCAGCGATCAGCAGGCGCGACGGCATTCCCGCTCGTCGGCCAGCCGGGCGACCGGTCCAGGCCCGGGGCGTGGCCAGGTGACTGACCAACCAGGCGGCGGGGCGCGCGGATCGCGAGTTCGAAGCCAAGCCCCAGGCGGTCGAGCGTGCGGAGCCACAGGTCCCTGCGCCCCTCGTTCCTGTCCGCGCGGGCGATCGACGCGCGGGTCGCCTTGATGACGCCGGAGCGCAGCGGCTTCGGCGGGAAAGGCAATGGCTTGCTGTTTAGCCTTGCTGACGGCGAGCGCGCTGACGCCCGCAGGCGCCGCCGACATGACCTTCAAGCGCCACGCGCTGAATGTCGGCAAGGAGCCGCAGAACTGGCTGCTCCATCACGGCAACTATCAGGGCCACCGGTTCTCGCCGCTCAAGAATATCAATACCGAGAACGTCAAGAACCTGAAGCTCAAGTTCACGGTGGCGCTGGGCGGCTTCGAGGGCGCCGGCACCCGCTACAAGTTCGGCGACCTCGAGGCGACTCCGATCGTCGAGGACGGCACCATGTACGTTCCGGACGGCTGGGGCACGGTCTACGCGATCGATGTCGGCCAGCGGCCGCAAGGGCACTTTCCGCTGGCGGTTCGATCCCGGCACCGACAAGGCCTGGGCCGGCGACGTCGCCTGCTGCGGGGTCAACAATCGCGGCGTGGCGCTGTGGAAGGACAAGGTGATCTGGATCTGGCTGCCGACGGCCGCATGTTCGCGCTCAACAAGGCGACCGGCGAGAAGGTGTGGGAGCGCAAGATCGCCGATCCGGCGCATCGGCGAGACCATAACCATGGCGCCCCTGGTGGTGCGCGACGTGGCGATCGTCGGGCCCGCCGGCAGCAAGCTCGGCATCCGCGGCTTCATCGACGGCACCGATCTCAACACCGGCAAGCAGCTCTGGCGGGCCTGGGGGATTCCCGGCGCCGGCGAGCCCGGCAACGAGACCTGGAAGGACGGCAAGAACCATTGGCAGCATGGCGGCGGTTCGCTTGTGGGAGACCGCCACCTACGACGCCGACACCGACACGATCTACCAGGGCACCGGCAATGCCGGTCCGGACTACGATGGCGCAATATCGGCCCGGCGACAACAAATGGGCCGCGAGCGTGCTCGCGCTCAATCCGGCGCGCAGCGGACCCTTTATCGTCTGAGGAGCGCGCCGCAATGATGGCCTGGCCCGGACCGAAGCCGCGCGGCGGGTCGCGAATCATTCCGCATGCCGCCCGGCCTGCCTTTTTGCGCGCCCAGCATGGGCCACAGCGGCGGGTCGACATCGGCGATGTGGTCGCCAGCCAGCACCCGCTGCGGCTGCACACGGTTTTGGGTTCCTGTATCGCCGTCTGTCTCTGGGATCCCGTTGCCGGAGCCGGCGGCATGAATCACATTCTCGTTCCCAGTTCGCGCTTGGATTGCCAGTGCGGTTCGCGCTGCGGCGTTCATGCCATGGAGCTGCTGATTAACGCGCTCATGCAACTGGGCGCGGAGCGTCGGCATTTTGTCGCCAAAGCCTTCGGCGCCGGCAACGTGCTCCCTGTCTTTCAAACTCCCACGGTCGGCGACCTGAATGCCCGGTTCGTGCGTGACTTCCTCCGCACCGAGAACATTCCTCTGGTGGCGGAACGGCTGGGCGGGGATTGCGCCGTGCGCGTTGTCTTTCACGCCCAATCCGGACGCGCCTTCGTCCACACCGTAGACGGCTCGCGGCTGCCCGAGATCGTGCACCGCGAGATCGCGTACTTCAACAAGCCCGTCGCGGAGCGCTTTCCCGACGAAGAGCCAATCCTGTTCTGAGCGCTGGAGGTCATCATGCCCGATCCCATCCGAGTCCTGATCGTCAACGACTCGGCCCTCATGCGCCAGCTGCTGACGCAGATCCTCAGCTCCGATCGGCAGATCAACGTCGTTGGCGTTGCCGCCGATCCCTTCGTGGCGCGGGACAAGATCAAGGCTCTCCATCCCGATGTCCTGACCCTCGACATTGAGATGCCGCGCATGGACGGGATCACCTTCCTCGAGAAGCTGATGCGGGCGCATCCCATGCCGGTGGTGATGATCTCTTCGCTCACCGAGAAGGGGGCCGACACCACGCTGCGGGCGCTCAGTCTGGGCGCGGTCGATTATGTCTCCAAGCCGAAGCTCGACGTCTCCGACGGGACGGTCGAACAGGCCGACGAGATCATCGACAAAGTCAAAGCGGCTGCGCGCGTGAAGATCCGGGGTGGCCGGTCCGCTGCGCCGGCTCCCGCTGCCGAAGTGCCGCTTCGCCCCATGCAGTTCTCGGCGACGCACAAAGTGGTGGCGATCGGCGCTTCCACCGGCGGCACCGAGGCTCTGAAGGAAGTGCTGACCCCGCTGCCGGCGGACTTCCCCGGCATTGTGATGGTGCAGCACATGCCCGAGGCCTTTACCGGGCCCTTCGCGAAGCGGCTGGACGGGATGTGCCGGATTCACGTGCAGGAAGCGCGGGACGGCGATCGCATCCTGCCGGGGTGCGCGCTGCTGGCACCGGGCGGGCACCAGATGGCCGTGGTGCGCCGCGGCGCGGAGTACGCGGTCAGGGTCTACCGGGGCGAGCGAGTGAACCGGCACCTTCCCTCGGTCGATGTTCTGTTCAACTCCTGTGCGCTGCAGCTGGGGCGCAACGCGCTGGGGGTGCTGCTGACGGGGATGGGGAACGACGGCGCGCAGGGCATGCTGCGGATGAAGGAGGCGGAGAGCTACACGATCGCCCAGGACGAGGCCACATCGGTGGTGTTCGGGATGCCGAAGGAGGCGATCCGGCTGGGAGCCGTCGATGAGGTTCTTCCGCTGGACCGGATCGCGGCAGGGCTGATGGAGCATCTGGGACATGAGGTGTCCACCACGAGTCGATGAGCTTCAAAGTCAGCTCTGGCGATTCTCGCGGAAGGGGGGATGGATCCCTCCGGATGTTGTTGATTTCATGGGACAGGATCCCGGCAGGGATCCCTCTCCCATCCCATTAACTAATTGGTTAACATAGCTGCCAGTCACGAACCGGCAGCCACCAGCCACCTGCAGCGATCTCCAGCCGGGCCTGACTGCTCCTCGAACGGGGGACGGCTCCGAGGCTGATTTCTCATCCTGGTCGCGGTGCCCGCCGGGCAAGCCTTCAGAGAAGGCCCTAAAGCACAATCGCGTCACCATCCAGATGGAGATTCCGATAAGCAGGAAGCTCCTGAACCGCTGGTCTATAATTCCATTTCTTCCGTAGTTTCCCCCGCGCTCGCATCCCGTTCGAGGATTCTCATGAGCCCACGACAGTCCCGTCCCCCAACCCGCAGTTCGCCAAAAAGGCAGGATAAGGCGCCAGGGGGAAAACCGGCGGGCACGGTTGAGGAGCGGCGAGCGCCGTTTCCGGTCGTTGGGATTGGCGCATCCGCAGGGGGTCTGGAGGCGCTCACGGCTTTGCTGAAAGCGCTGTCGCCCGATCTGGGCATGGCTTACATCATCGTGCCGCACCTCGATCCTCACCGGGAGAGCGCCTTCAGCCAGATCCTGGAACGTTATACGAAAATGCCGGTGCGGCAGATCGAGCAAGGCGTAGCGGTTGAGTCGAATCACGTTTACGTGATACCGCCCAACTGCGATCTGAAGATCGCGGATTCGCGGCTGCACATCAGGGATCTGGATCAGCCGCGCGTCACGAATACGGCCATCGACCTGTTCTTTCGCTCCCTGGCGGAAAGCCAGCGCAGCAATGCCATCGGTGTGGTGCTGTCGGGGAGCGGGTCGGATGGGACCGTGGGGTTGACCGCGATCAAGGGAGAGGGCGGAATCACGTTCGCGCAGGACACCGAGTCGGCCAAATACGACAGCATGCCGGCCAGCGCAGTGGCGGCGGGATGCGTCGACTTCGTGCTGGCGCCGGAGGAGATCGCTCGGGAGCTGGCGCAGATCCGCCAGCACCCTTATGTCGCAGGCGCGCTCATGGAAGCGATCGAAGACCAGGGAACCGACGCTAACATGGCCCAGATCTTCCGGCTGCTGCGCAGGGCGACCAAGGTCGATTTCTCCGAATACAAGCCGCCCACGATCGGGAGACGCATCAAGAGGCGGATGGTGCTGCACAAAACCGACCAGCTGTCGGAATACGTGGGCCTGCTGCACCGCGATCGCAACGAGATCAATGCGCTCTACCAGGATCTTCTGATCAACGTCACCAGCTTCTTTCGCGATGCGGAGGCGTTCGATGCTTTAAAGCACCAGGTTTACCCGGCTCTGCTCGAGGCGCGCGGTTCGTCGAGCTCACCGATTCGCATCTGGGTACCCGGCTGCTCCACCGGAGAAGAGGCGTATTCGCATGCCATCTCTCTGGTGGAATTTCTCGGGGAGGCGCGCATCGAAGCCCCGATTCAGGTTTTCGGGACGGATCTCAGCGAGACGTCGATCCAGCGAGCCCGGGCCGGTTATTTCAAGGAGAGCATTGAGGCAGATGTGGAACCGCTGCGCCTGCGGCGCTTCTTTCACCGGAACGACGGTGGATACCAGATCAGCAAGACGATTCGGGATATGTGCATTTTCTCGACGCAGAACATCTTCAGCGACCCGCCTTTCTCGCGCATGGATCTGGTGAGCTGCCGCAACGTGATGATCTATTTGAGCCAGGCGCTGCAGAAACGAGTGATTCCGGTTTTTCATTACGCCCTGAACCCCACCGGCTTCCTGATGATTGGCAACACAGAAGGGCTGCTGGGGGCGGGATCCGAGCTATTCGAAATGTCCGAAAAGAAACAGAAGATCTATCGCAAGAAACTCGTGGCGACGCCGGTAACCTTTGCGTTTCCGGTTGTGCCGCCGCCGAAAGAGACGGCCGCGGTCGAACCCCCGGCCTCGGCCTTCAAACAAGCAGAAACTCATCGCGCGCCGGTGGAGATCCAGCGCGAAGCGGATCGGTTGTTGCTGAACCGGTATGCTCCGGCCGCGGTTGTGGTGAACGAGCGTCTGGAGATTCTGCAGACCCGCGGTCGTACGGGTCCGTTCCTGGAGCTTGCACCCGGTAAAGCGAGCCTGAATCTGCTGAAGATGGCTCGTCCCGGACTGTTGTTCGAGTTGCAGAGTGCCGTAGATGAGGCGCGCAAGATCGGCGCGGAAGCCAACCGCCGGACGGTGCGGGTGGAGACCGAATCCGGCCTGCGTGACACGACGGTGCGCGTGATCCCCTTCCGCACGGCCGTGCAGGAGCAGAACAATTATTTGATCGTCTTCGAGCCTGAAGTGCAGGAAGCTGACCCGAGCTCGCTGACCGCGGCGCAGCCGGCACAGGCAGAATCGTCGGAAAAAGACCGGCAGATTGTGCAGCTGAAGCAGGAGCTAAACGCCACCAAGGAGTATCTGCAGTCGATCATTGAAAACCAGGAAGCCACCAATGAGGAGCTGCAGTCGGCCAATGAGGAGATTCAGTCCGGCAACGAAGAGCTGCAAAGCACCAATGAAGAACTGCAGACCTCGAAGGAAGAGCTTGAGTCGGCCAACGAAGAGCTGCATACGGTCAATGAGGAGATGCAGCACCGGAACGACCTGCTGAGCCAGCTTAATAATGACCTGACGAACCTGCTTAACAGCGTCAATCTTGCCATGGTGATGATCGGGGCGGATCTGAGCATCCGCCGCTTCACTCCCCAGGCGACAACCATGCTGGGTCTGATGTCTTCGGACCTGGGCAGACCGGTACCGCGGCTCAAGCTGAAGATCGACTCCGCTCAGCTGGAAGGAATCATGCTGGAGGTGATTCGCGAAGTACAGCCGCGCCAGGCGCAGGTGCAGGATCAGGACGGCAAGTGGCTGGTGCTGCGCGTGACACCTTACCGGACGCTCGACAATCGGATCGAAGGCGTGGTGCTGACGATCCTGGACCGGAACGCATTCGAGGGACTCTCAACCATCAAACCCGAGGCGCCGGGTCAGACCCTGAAAAAGCATCTCACCCGCCGCAAGTAAGTCGCTGTGGTTCGGAGCGATGCGGGGGCAGGCATCAAACCGCGGTGGCGAGATGCGTCAGTGCGTCGACCGACGCCGTCGATCGGGCGAATAATCCTGTGGAAGAGAGACTCTTCGGCTCGGCGCGCAGAGGTTGCTCGGTGATTTTTCGCCCTGTTTCATAGGGCAGGAGCGCGGATTGCGAGGAAAACAAACCCCATTTTCAAGGAGTGCGTCCAACCAGATATCTGGATCGCCGAAGCAACGGCGCCCGAAAAGAGGAATGAATGGACGCATCGGATGTTCTTGTCGAACGCTTGATTGCCTGGGGTGTTGACACAATTTTTGGTTTGCCGGGCGACGGCATCAACGGCGTGTTTGAGGCACTGCGCAAGCAGCAGGACCGCATTCGCTTCATTCACGTTCGTCATGAAGAAGCCGCTGCTTTCATGGCCTGCGCCTACGCGAAGTTCACGGGACGGCTGGGGGTTTGTATTGCGACGTCCGGGCCGGGCGGCATCCATCTGCTGAACGGGCTTTACGACGCAAAGATGGATGGCCGCCGGTGCTCGCAATTACCGGCATGCAGCACTCGGACCTGATCGGCACCCTGACTCAGCAGGATGTGGCGCTCGACAAGTTGTTCATCGATGTGACGCGATACAACGAGCGCGTGATGAGCGGCGCGCATATGGAAAGCGTCGTCGATCTGGCCATCCGCACCGCGCTGGAATCCCGCGGGGTTGCGCACATCACGATTCCGGTTGACGTGCAGGTGCAGTCGGTGAAGAAGGGGCGCTCGGAGCGCAATCCGCCGCACCACACTGCCGCTACGCCGGCGTTTGCGGGGCACATGCCCTCGCAGGTGGATCTGGAGCATGCCGCGGATATCCTGAATCGCGGCCAGAAAATTGCGATTCTCGCAGGGCAGGGAGCGCTGCACGCCACCGATGAGCTGGAGCAGGTGGCGGAACTGCTGGGAGCGCCTGTCGTCAAGGCTCTGCTGGGCAAGGCGGCTGTTCCGGATGACAGCCCTTACACCACCGGTGGCATCGGTCTGCTTGGCACTGAGCCGTCGCAGGAGGCACTGGAGGACTGCGACACGCTGTTCATCGTTGGCTCGTCGTTTCCTTACATTGAGTTTTTGCCTGAACCCGGCGCGGTGAAGTGCGTGCAGATCGACATCGACCCACAGCGCATTTCGCTCCGGCTATCCGGCGGACGTGGGCCTGGTGGGGAGCAGCCGCGTTTGCCTGCGCGCGCTTATTCCGCTGCTCAAACCCCACAGCAAGGGATTCCTGAAAAAGGCGCAGCGGGCGAAGCAGGACTGGGAAAAGCTGATGGAAGAGCGCGGCACTCTTCCGGATAAGCCCATGAAGCCGCAGGTGGTGGGATGGGAACTGGGCAAGCGAATCCCCTCGAACGCGATCGTGACGTCGGACTCGGGAACCATCACGACGTGGTGGGCGCGCTATGTTCCCGCGCGGCGCGGCCAGATGCACAGCTGCTCGGGAAATCTGGCCACTATGGCCTGTGGGCTGCCGTATGCGATGGCTGCGGCGGTGGCGTATCCGGAGCGGCCGGTCTACTGCATCATCGGCGACGGCGGTCTGAGCATGCTGCTCGGCGAGCTGATCACGATCGCTGCTTACAAGCTCAACATCAAGATCGTCGTGATCAAGAACAACACGCTGGGTCAGATCAAATGGGAGCAGATGGTCTTCCTCGGCAATCCGGAATTTGGGTGCGATTTGTTTCCGGCGGACTTTGTCACCATTGCGCGGGGCGCGGGGATTTCAGCGATTCGGATTGAGGATCCGGCTACCTGTGGGGCGCAGTTCGATGAGGTGCTGACCAGCGAGGGGCCGGTGCTGATCGAAGCGGTGGTCGATCCGTTTACTCCGCCGATGCCGGCGAAGGTGAAGGCCGGCCAGGCGATCAAGCTGGCCGAAGCGCTGGTGCGCGGCGAGCCGAACCGGACGAAGATTGCTCTGACGACGGCGCACGACCGTGTGCGGGAACTGGTTTAGCCGTTGCCGGGGCAACAGCAAGTAGATAGACCTGGAGCGCCGATCGAGAAGGCTGTCGTATCGGCGTACACCATCCCAACGGATGCGCCGGAAGCGGATGGCACGCTGAGCTGGGACTCGACCACGCTCATCGTGGCAGAACTTGAGTGCGGTGGGAAAACCGGCCTGGGTTACACGTATGGGAATCATGCGACAGCCGGCCTCGCCCGGCATTTGGCTGAAAAATGTCTTGTGCGGAAGCAGGCCCTCGATATCCCTGGGCTGCACGCGGTCATGCTTCGGCAAGTCAGGAACGATGGAAACGTCGGTCTTGGAGCGATGGCTGTTTCGGCATTGGATATCGCGTTGTGGGATCTGAAGGCAAAGCTGCTCGGCTGCAGCGTCGTGAGCCTGCTGGGTGCGGCCGCGACCAGCGTGGCCGCTTATGGTAGCGGCGGATTCACCTCTTACTCCGATCAACAGCTTGCGAAGCAATTGTCTGGCTGGGTCGAGAACGGCATTCGCAGCGTGAAGATGAAGATTGGCACCGACCCTGAGCGGGACCCGCAACGCGTTCGCGCGGCGCGAAAGGCTATCGGTGCAGATGCGGCGCTCTTTGTCGATGCGAACGGAGGGTACACAGCAAAACAAGCGATCGCGCTGGCGGAGCAGTTCGCTGAAAGTGGCGTCACCTGGTTTGAGGAGCCGGTGAGCTCGGATCATCTCGACGACCTCCGGCGCGTGCGCGACGCTGTCCCGGCGGGCATGGACGTGGCGGCCGGCGAATACGGCTACAGTCCGCTTTATTTCCGGCGGATGCTTTCGAGTCAGGCGGTCGACGTGCTGCAGCTGGACGCGACGCGTTGTCGCGGGTTCACCGGTTTTCTGGCCGGAGCAGCCATCGCGGAGAGCTTCGGCTGTCCGTTGTCAGCGCACTGCGCGCCCTCGCTGCACATGCACGTGGCCTGCGCCGTGCCGGGTTTTCGTAACGTCGAATACTTCCACGATCACGTGCGGATCGAAAAGATGCTTTTCGATGGGTTCATCCCGGCGCGCAACGGACAGCTGGAGCCGGATCGATCGCGCCCTGGACTGGGGCTGATCTTCAAGCGCAAGGACGCCGAGCGGTTCGCAGTATGACTTTTACTCTCACGACCGAGCTGGAGCACACAGCAAGGCGCACCCTGCCGGAGCCGCTTGGGGACCTGTCTGCCAGTGCTCTCGAACACCTCCGCCGCGGATGTTTTCAGCGCAGCCTTTGCCTGGTGGTCGCGGTCACCAGCGTTGCAAGCGGTCTCGAGGTGGGATACGAGCACTACAAGGGGAGCTACAGCAATCCGGTGATGTATACGCCGGTCATGCTGAGCGGAGCGCTGGCGGCGGCAGGCCTGTCGGGCGTTTTCAGCCGCCGGGCAGCGCAGACTCTGCTGCGCTGGACCAGCGCGGTCACGCTGGCGGACGGCGTGGTCGGGTTCTTCTTCCATGTGCGCGGCGTGGCTCGCAAGCCGGGCGGCTGGAGATTGCCGGTCACCAATATCGTGATGGGTCCACCGATCTTCGCGCCTCTGCTTTTTGGCACCAGCGCATATCTGGGACTCATGGCGTCGTATCTGCGCCGCGAGGAGGATCTGGGAGGCGCCGGTGAAAGTGTGCGCGATGCCGCCGAGGCAGTGCTGCCGGGACGGTCGGACTGGCGCGAGGATCTTCGCTACGGACGTTTTCAAAAACATCTGTGCGGCGTGACGATTCTGTGGGCGTTCTTCAGCGGATTCGAGGCGCTCTACTCCCACTACAAATCGAATTTTCGTATCTGGGCGCAGTGGACGCCGGTGCTGCTGACGCCGGTGCTGATGGCCGCCGCGGCGGGTGCGATCCGCAGCCGGAAGATCGCGAACACCGCGCTCCCACTGGTTTCCGCACTGGCTCTGGCGGACGGTGCGGCGGGCTTTTACTACCATGCGCGCGGAGTTCTTCGCCGACCGGGAGGCGCGAAGAAGCCGCTGTACAACATTCTCTACGGGCCGCCGATCTTTGCGCCGCTGCTGTTCGCCGCCTGCGGTTTTCTTGGGCTGATGGCAAGCCTGCTGCGCCGGGAGCGGGAGAAGTGAGCAAGCGATCGTTCCCCACGTTTGCTACCGGCGGTGAGATTCGCGATCTCGGGCATCCGGGCTACTATCCGCGCTACCGTACGCTGGGACAACGGAAAGCCTGGGACGAAACGACTCGCCGCGTCGTCACGGGCCGTGTTGGCGACACTCCGCCGATCCGTTTCTTTTCGCAAAACGAAGCCGAGGTCCTTCTTGCAGTCATCGACCGTGTCCTGCCGCAGGACGATCGCTCCGAGGAACGCACGGTTCCGATTCTTCCGGTCATCGACGAGCGTCTTTTCAAGAACGAGCTGAATGGTTTCCGCTATGAAGATATGCCTCCGGACCGTGATGCTTATCGTCTGGCGATCGAGGCGATCGATGCTATGGCCCGCGAGCGTTTCGGCGATTCGCTTCCTGCTCTGACCGTCCATCGCCAGGAGCTCATTCTCAAATCGCTGCATGACGGCGAACCCGATCCCGCTCATCCGATCTGGAAGACGATGCCGGTCCATCGTTTTTGGGCGTTGCTGATGGAGGACTGCGTCACGGCCTACTACGCGCATCCCTGGGCCTGGGATGAGATCGGCTTCGGAGGACCAGCCTATCCTCGCGGATATATTCGACTCGAAAACGGATTGCCCGAGCCATGGGAGAGCGAGGAAGAGCGCCACGAGTGGAATGCGCCCGTCGATTCGCTTTCGGAGATCGAGCCGGAGGGCGCCCCACCGGAACATGGATCGCTGCACGGGCACGGGGGCACGCACTGATGGCGTTGCTGTCGGGTAAGAGCGGCGCTCATCGTCTTGGCCCCATGCAAACGCTGCCGGGGCCGATGAAGACCTGGGCGGAGAATGAACCCGTCGACTACTGCATCGTCGGGGTTGGTTCGGCGGGCGGAGTGCTGCTGCAACGGCTGGCTCGCGCCGGCTTTAGCGTCGTCGGCCTCGAAGCGGGCCCGTTCTGGGACACCGAGAAGGACTGGGTCAGCGATGAGAAGGGCTCGCACAAACTCTACTGGAACGATCTGCGCATCACCGGGGGGACGGATCCACTTGCTCTGGGCGCGAACAACAGCGGCAAAGGCGTGGGTGGCGGATCCGTGCACTGGGCTGCGTTTCTGCCGCGGTTTCATCCATCGGATTTTCGAGGTTTACACGCGAGGACGGCGTCGGCGTGGACTGGCCAATTACGTACAGGAGATCGAAGCCCTAGTACGAACTGCTGGAGCAGCGAGATTCCGGTTGCGGGTCCCGCGTGGTATCCCTGGGGCGATCCACACGGACATCCGTATGGTCCGCATCCGATGGGCGGGGTCGGCGATGTTCTGATCCGAGGCTGCTCGAAGCTCGGCATCCGCGGTCAGTTGCTGGCGGACCGGTTGCGATTCTTTCCGGCTCACACGGCGATCGCCCGCACTGCATCTATCGCGGCTTTTGCATGCAGGGCTGCAAGGTCGGCGCGAAGGCCAGCACGCTGATCACGCATGTGCCGGACGCTATCGAAGAACGGCGCCGAGATTCGCGCGCATGCCATGGTCGCGCGGATCAACTGGCAGCGACGGGCGTATTGACGGCGTTGTCTATTTCGATCGCGACGGCAAGGAGCACTTTCAGCGAGCGCGTGCCGTCATCGTATGTGGATACGCGATTGAGACGCCGCGGCTGCTGCTGAACTCGGCATGCCCGGGACACGAGCCATGGTCTTGCCAATTCCAGTGGCACGCTGGGCAAATATCTGATGGCGCAGGCGGGCAATGTTGTGCCGGCCGGTTCGAGGAACTGATCCGCCCCTACAAGGCGCCGCCCGCGCACGCGTTGTCAGAAGAGTTCTATGAGACCGATCCGCGGCGTGGGTTTGCGCGCGGTTTTGCGATCCAGACGGTTGGGCCGCTGCCCATTGCGTTTGCAAAGCAGATGGTGGCGGCGATGGGCGCGTGGGGATGGGGCATGCGCCGCGTCATGATGGACTACAACCACTGGGCCGCGATCGGGGTGCTCGGCGAGATCCTGCCCTGGGAGGATAATCGCGTGGAACTGGCGGAGGAGAAAGATCGGCATGGGCTGCCCGTCGCGAAGGTGAACTTCAACCTGCACGACAACGACAAGAAGCTGATCGAGTTCGGCAAGAAGAAAGTGATGGAGATGATGTGGGCGGCGGGGGCGGAGGAGGTGGTGCAGGAGTCCCGCTATGCGCATCTCGTCGGAGCCGCGCGCATGGGCAAAGACCCTCGGCATCGGGTCGTCGATAAGTTCGGGCGCACTCATGACATTGCCGAATCTGTTTGTTTGCGATGGCAGCATGCTGCCGACGCAGGGCTCCGCGAATCCTGGCCTGACGATTCAGTCGCTGGCCGCGCGGACCGCCGATTACCTGATCAGCCAGGGCGAGACGATTTTCTTCTCCAGTCGCCGCGATCAGCAGGAACCGCAGATCCGCTACGATCTGAGCCCACCCTTCGCGCGCTTCAAGGGCAATCCGCGCATTGCGTAACGGGATCTTCGTCGAACTCCAGCACCTACATATTGTCGCCGTCGCCGGAGTCCGCTGCGGAGGCATTGTCCGCATCCTCGTCGGGCGCGGGTCCCGTCGCCGGAACCGTTGTGATGCGGGCGATCCCAGCTTTGGACAATGTTGCGTTGTAGTCCGATGTGTCGTGGTCGTCGATCTGCTTTATCGCAGCGGCGACAGAGTCCAGTTGCTTGTCGAGCAGGCTGAAGACTTCTTTCTCCGGTTCGGTGGGCGCGAAGTCGGAGTTGCCTGAAACGTCTCCGCCGCCGCTTCCCACTTCGGCGCCGAGCCAGATGAATTTGAGGTAGAGCCCGACGGGTCCGCGAAACGACTTTTCGTCTCCCTCGGCGATGGTGGGATGCAGCAACTGGTCTTCCTGGTCGAGATACTTGCGGTTGAGAGCGTCGGTCGCATCGAGCAGGGTTTTCTCTGACTTTTTCGCGACTAACAACTTGCGCGTTTTTTCAAGCTGACGGCGGCTCCACTCAATCTGGTTAATCAGTTGGGCGGAGCGGTTGGTGTCGTCATAGATTCGATACGACAGAGCCGACCCGGCGATTGCATCCTGCAGCGTCGCCGGCGTTCGCGGGTCCTTGATCACGATAACCTTCTGCGTCTGCGCATGGCCGTCAACCGTTAACGTTGCTGTGTACGTCCCCGGCGCAACCAGAGGTCCGGCCGTTGCCTGGCCACCGACGCCGTAGTAGAAGACGGGACGCGTCTCCTTGCCGGCAAAACGCTTTTCCGACCAGATGTGCGGATTACCCGGCGGCGTGGTGCGCAAAGCTACCGCGATGGTTTTCTCGTAGCGCAGATTCCACCCACGCGATTGATGCCGGGGTGTGTTGTTGGCTTGAGGTGGCAGATCAGCTTGCCCTGACTGTCGCTGATTTCGAGCGCGATCTTGCTCTTTTCTGACTTGAGCAGGTAGTTGATCGGCACGCCGGGCGGAGGATTGTGGCCGGCCGCGGTGCCCTCAGGCGCGAGTTCCCTGCGGATGCCCGCACGCAGGCGATACGCATGGCGGACAGGAAACAGATAGCCGGGCTGATCGGTGAGATCGGGCTTCATGTTCTGCAGAGGCGAGATGTCGTCGAGAATCCAGAAGCCGCGGCCGTAGGTGCCGACGACCAGGTCGTTGAACTCCGGCTGAATCGTCAGCCAGTAGACCGGCGCATGCGGCAGGTTCTGCTGGAAGGGATCCCAGTGCGCGCCATCGTCGGTCGAGATGTAGAGGCCGTTCTCGGTTCCGGCATACAGCAGGCCACGACGCACCGGATCTTCGCGCACCACATGCGTGTAACTCAGCTGCGAAGCGGGAATGCCGTCGGTGATCTTTGTCCAGGTCTTGCCATAGTCCGTGGTCTTGTAGAGCCATGGGTCGCGGTTGTCAACCTGATGTCCATCGAAGGCGACGTAGCAGGTGCCGGCGGCGTACTTCGACGGCTCGATGCTGTCGACGGTCATCTTCGGAAACAGCCCTGGAATGTTCGCGGTCAGATTGCTCCAGTGTTTGCCATCGTCGCGCGTCATCTGTAGCTGGCCGTCGTTCGTGCCGGCCCGATTTGTCCCTTCTCGACGGGCGATTCCGCAATGGCGTAGACAACGCCGGCGTATTCGACGCTGAGGTTATCGACGGTCAAGCCGCCGGAGTCGCCGTGCATGGACGGGTCGTTTAGTGTCAGGTCGGGACTGATCTGCTGCCAGGTCTGGCCACCATCGGTGGTGCGGTGCACGTACTGACTGCCCACATAAACGGTGTTGTGATCGTGCGGCGAGATGGCGATGGGGTAGGTCCAGTTCATGCGGATCTTCACCTCGCCCGCATTGGCGCCCATGGTGCGATCCGGCCACACGCTCACGGACCGCGCGAATCCGCTGCGCGCGTCGAAGCGCTCGGTCACGCCTGCGTAGCAACCGCCCCAGACGATGTTGTTGTCGACGGGATCGGGCATGTTCCAGCCCGTCTCGCAGCCGGCGGTGGTCGTCCATTCGCCGGCGCCGATCTCGCCTCCACCGGGGACATCGCTGGGTCCGCGCAAAGGCATGCCATCCTGCATTTGCCCGTACACCATATATGGAATGCGATTGTCGGTGGCAACGTGGTACATCTGCGCGATCGGAAGGCGGATCAGGTGCCACTCGCGGCCGCGTTCGGTGCTGATGAGGACTCCTCCGTCGCTGCCAATCATCATGCGCGCAGGATTCTTCGGATCGGACCACATGTCGTGGTTGTCGCCGCCGCATTCGCCGCGCCCGCGTCCGCCCGCCTTGGGCGCCGGATCGTCGCCCGGACACTGCATGTGGTCGGTGGTCTCGCCACCATCAAAGGTCGCGCTGATACCGTTCGACGGGAAGTAGACCTCGTTCGGGTTGTCGGGCATCACGAGCATGCGCGTGTAGTAATGCGGGCGCTCGTTGAGCAGGCGGCTGTAGTTCACCACTTTCCAGTCGTCGCCGCCGTCGTCGGAACGCCACAGGGTTCCGCCCTGGCCTGTCTCGATCAGCGCATAGACGCGTCGTCCATCGCTCGGGGCAAAACTCACGGCAATCTTTCCCAGTGGAGAAGGCGGCAGCCCGTGTCCGGTCAGCCGGGCCCAGTTGTCGCCGCCGTCGTTGGTCACAAACAGGCCGCTGCCGGGGCCACCGCTGTTGCGGCCCCAGGTTTTAATATCGATCTGCCAGCTTGCCGCGATGATCTTCTGCGAATCGCCCGGATCCATGGTGAGGTCGTAGACGCCGGTGTTCTCATCGACGAACAGAACGCGCTTCCAGGTGACGCCGCCATCGGTGGTGCGATAGACGCCGCGCTCCTGCTGCGGCCCATAGCAGGTGCCAAGGGCAGCGGCGTAGACAATGTCGGGGTTCGCGGGATCGATCAGGATGCGGCCGATGCGGCCTGTTTTTCCAGCCCCATGTGCTTCCAGGTTTTGCCGCCGTCCATCGATTTGTAAATCCCGTTGCCGAGCGAAACGTTGCTGCGAATGAAGGCCTCGCCGGTCCCGACCCACACGATGTTCGGGTTTGAAGGCGCCAGCGCGATGGAGCCGATGGACTGCGCGTCCTCGCCATCGAAGATGGGATACCACTGCTCGCCGCCATCCCATGATTTCCAAACTCCACCCGACGCAGCGCCCGCGTAGTAAATATTGTTGTCGCCCGGAACGCCTAGCACCGATGTGACGCGGTTCCCCGGAGGTCCGATGAACCGGTACTGCATCTGGCTGTAGATCGACGGCGATTCAGGCGCGGGTTGCGCAGCTGGTTGTGCCCAGAGAGAACAGGACAGCAAAGAGCACGACAGCATAGAAACGGCCGCCCAACAGACCGCGGCCACGCAGAAACCAAGACGACGAAGTGCCACTCGACCCTCCGGAGAGTTACTCGATTACGGCGCGGATTTCCGCCTCCGTCGCCACGAAAAACAGAGTCTACACGTTCGGCTGTGCCCGGAACCGTATCTGAAATGCAAACGGGGGATTTCGCCGCCGCTCCGTCGACTGCAACGCGGCAATCGGGATTGGGGAAATTGTGCCGGTCG
Source organism: uncultured Acidobacteriaceae bacterium (assembly GCA_963702285.1). Classification (GTDB taxonomy): domain Bacteria; phylum Acidobacteriota; class Terriglobia; order Terriglobales; family Acidobacteriaceae; genus Palsa-343. The sequence continues at coordinate 16,559 of CAVPCB010000034.1, forward strand.
GTGCTTCGAATCAGGGGGAACGTCGCGTTCACAAGAGTCGGAATTTCCGATTCGATGCGGCGGAATTACGTAATGTCGTCGGTGTCGAACGGCTCTTTCACGGCGACGCCGTGCACCTGGCTCACCAGGTCGCGCACCACATCTTCCAGCTCGCGCTGGCTCTGGATCACGGCGCTCATGGTCTGGAGTCCGCCCGCTTCCTCAATACGCTCCAGCAGCACCACGGCGTGTGCCTGGGCCACATGGTCGGCGTCCAGTCCTTCCGGGGTTTTCGCCTTAATGCCGACGTTCACGGGAGAGATCTCCAGCAGTTCCGCGACGTGCTCGCGCATCTCGCTGGAGATCGGGCCGATCTTCGGCGCGTTCAGGACGAGGGTGGTATCGACGTTGATGATCCTGTAGCCGGCGTTGCGGATTTCTTCCTTGGCCAGTTCAAGGAATATCGTCGAGTCGGCATCTTTCCAGCGCGGATCGCCCGGCGGAAAGAAGCTGCCGATGTCGCCTGCGGACACCGCACCCAGCAGAGCGTCGGTCAGCGCGTGCAGCAGCACATCGCCATCGGAGTGGCCAGCGAGGCCCTCGGGATGATCGATGCTGAGACCACCGATTTTCAGCGGCACACCCGGCTTGAACGCGTGCGAATCCCAACCATAACCGATGCGAATGTCCATGCGCGGTCCCCTGCAACTTCTTCAGGGTATATCAGCTCTTTCGGAAAGCGAATTACTGAGAATGTTAATGCGAGTTGCCGCGGTGCGCGAGATAAAACTCCGCCAGTTCCAGGTCGCCGGGCTGGGTGATCTTCAGGTTCGACGCCGACCCCGCCACAACGAACACCGAGTTGCCCGCCCGCTCGACGAGGCTCGCTTCGTCGGTTCCGACAAACCCGTCGGCCTCCGCATCGGCGAAAGCGCGGCGCAGTAAACCGCAGCGAAACCCCTGGGGCGTTTGCGCCTGCACGATGTATTCGCGCGGGATGGTGGCGGTAACAATCGCGCCGTCCGATGTCCGCTCCACCTGCTTGATCGTGTCCACGGCCGGCAGACCGACAATGGCGGCGCTGTGTTTCTCAACCGCTTCAATGACGCGACGAATCACCGCCGGCTCAATCAGCGGACGCACGGCGTCGTGCACAAGAACAATGTCGTCTTCGGCGCACTCCAGGGTTTTCAGCGCATTGCAAACGCTTTCCTGGCGCGAATCGCCGCCCTCGACCACGCGCACGCGCTCGGCAAAGCCGTGTTCGAAGATCTGCGCGGTGAGCCGCTCCATCTCCGTCGCGCGCACGGCCACCACCAGCGAAGTCACTTCCGGAATCTCAGCGAAGGCCTGCAGGGTGCGGATGAGGATCGGCTTTCCGGCAAGCTCCAGAAACTGTTTTGGCGCCGCATGCGTTGAGTGTCCTGGCGCCATCCGCGTGCCGATGCCGGCCGCGGGCAAAATTACAGATACACGCATAGAAAGAGGAGTATACCGCAGCGATAACTCTCCTGGGTGTAGCGTAGGGAGTGTTTCCAACGCCTGCGTCGAGGCTCTCATTCATGTCCAGCCGTGCAGCGAAGCCCCTTCTGCCGATCGTTTTCGCGCTCCTTGCTGTCTCTCTTCCCTGCCTCTCCGCCCGCTCTACGCGCGACGACTTGACGATGCTCGCGCAGACGCCTCCCATGGGGTGGAACAGCTGGGACTCCTGGGGACTGACCATCGACGAGCAGAATTTTCGCGACAGCGTCACCTGGTTCCACAACAACCTGCAGCGCTTCAGCTGGCAGTACGTCGTCGTCGATGAAGGCTGGTTCGCGCAACATCCTGAGAATCCCGTGGGCCACATGGACTACACGATGTCCGACGATGGCCGCTTTATGCCAGCTGTCAACCGCTTCCCTTCCGCAGCCGGCGGCAAGGGTTTTCGTCCGCTGGCTGATTGGGTACACTCGCTCGGGCTCAAGTTCGGCATCCACATTATCCGCGGCATCCCGCGCGAAGCTGTCGCTCGCCACCTGCGCATCGCGGGCTCGCACTTTACGGCTGCCGAAGCGGCGGACACTTCCGACACCTGCGCGTGGAACTCCGATAATTACGGGCTGAAGAACAACAAAGCTGCGCAGGCCTACTACGATTCGCTCGCCAATCTGTACGCGAAGTGGGGCGTGGACTACCTCAAAGTGGATTGCATCTCGCGTCCCTATAAGACCGATGAGATCCACATGATGCACGACGCGCTGCGACGTAGCGGACGGGCGATTGTGCTGAGCCTGTCGCCGGGGCCGACGCCGATCGAACAGGCCGATGACGTCTCGCGCAACGCGCAGCTGTGGCGGATTTCCGACGACATGTGGGACCTGTGGTCGAAGCCAGCCGGCGCGCCGGCCTTCCCGCAGTCGCTGAAGAACCAGTTTGCGCTGCTGGCACAATGGAACACGGTGTCTGGTCCGGGACACTGGGCGGACGCCGACATGTTGCCGATCGGCTACCTCGGCCCGAAGCCTGGCTGGGGTCAGCCTCGCCAGACGCGCCTCACACACGACGAAGTTCGCACCATGATGACGTTGTGGTGTATCGCGCGATCGCCACTGTTTATCGGGACAAATCTGCTGAAGATGGATGCCTTCACGGAATCGATCCTGACCAGCCCTGAGCTCATTGCTGTGGACCAGTATGGGGAGAACAACCACCCGGTGATCGAGAAACCGGACTCGGCCGTCTGGATGGCCTCGGCGCCTGAGCATGCCGGGGACTACGTTGCCGTCTTCAATCTCTCCGACGAGCCGCAGACGCTCAATTACCCCTGGCGCGATCTTGGCATTCAGTTTGGGAAGTTTCCGGTACGCGATCTTTGGCAGCGGAAGGATCTCGGGCGGCTCGACCACATCGAAGCAACTCTGCCGCCGCACGGGGCGGGGCTGTTCGAGGTCATCTATCGGCAGTAGGCATCCAGGGTACCTAGAGCAACATGCTGATTATAAATATGTTCCAGGCCGATGTTTTTCTTTTGGCTGGCGGGCAACTCCGGCGGGCCTGCCGCATCTATATGAGCAACACCAGAGGCTACTTCAGACGTTTCCAACCTACCTGGTTGTATTGAGTCTCTTCCTTTAATCGCCTGCGAAGCAGCTTTCGCAGGACCCTCGAATTTCCCCTGTTTATCCCCTCCTATAGCCTCTGAAGCGGGTCCGCTGGAAAGCGGGCCCTTCGCTTTTGTGGCGACCCCCTCTGGTATCCTGCCTCGTCCCTCTTCGCGCCAGGAGAACCAGCATGAAGTCGCTCGCCGCTGTTCTGCTTCTTTCCTCCAGCCTCGCCTTCGCTCAGCAGGGCACCACCGCTGCTCAGGCTCCGAACGCCGATACCAGCTACATCGACGCCGATGGCGCTGCGCACATCACGCGCGTTATTCCTGTCCCTCCCGATCTGAGCCCCGAGGCAAAGAAGTCGCTTGCGCGCCAGGTTTCCGACGCTGCGCATCCTCAGAGCCTCGAAGAGCGGCGTCATGGCACCGACGTTTGGCAAAACCACGCCGGCGATGTCTCTGCGCAGCTGTATCCCGTTCATCGGTCGGAGAGCACGATAGCCGGAGTTCCTGTCCGCATCATCACGCCTGTCGCCGACATGATCCCGGACCGCGTGCTCCTCAATCTTCACGGTGGCGGCTTCAACTCCGACTCTGGCTCGTGGACGGAGACCATTCCTCTCGCGAACCTCACCAGAATGAAGGTGGTCGCGGTTCTGTATCGTCTTGCGCCGGAGCATCCGTTCCCGGCCGGCATCGACGATGGTATTGCCGTTTACAAAGAGCTGCTGAAGACCTACAAACCGGAACACATCGCGATTTACGGGACGTCGGCGGGGGCGATTATGACCGGCGAAGCGGCTGTGAAGCTCCGGCAGCTTGGACTTCCTCTTCCCGGCGCGCTCGGCATCTTCTCCGGCATGGGCGATTTTTCGCGCGAGGGCGACTCGCGGTCGATGTATGCCCTCAATGGGCTTTCGGGACATCTCGATCTGCTGACGGCCAGCCCGCACGATCCGTACTACATCGGGTCAACGGATCCGCGCGATCCGGTGCTGTCGCCGCTGTTCGCCGATCTGCACAAGATGCCGCCGACTTTGTTCATCACCAGCGGCCGCGACATGCTGCTGAGCGGGACAACGATTCTGCATCGCGCCTTTCTGCGCGCGGGCAACGACAACGCCCAGCTGGTGGTGTTCGAAGGACTGCCCCACGCGTTCTGGAACGATCCCGAGTTGCCGGAATCGAAGGAGGCGGACCAGATCATGGCGCACTTCTTTACGACGCACCTGCAATAAGGCGTTCTCCAACTTTTTCGGCCGCCCGCAGCGCGCAATAAAAGAGGCAGCCTTTGCAGGCTGCCTCGGAGGATAACTACAGGTACAGCAGAAAACCTTCACAGCTCCAGGGGGAGGGCCTGGCTTTTAAACCGCGAGCCGTTCGAGCGCCTGTGGTTGCAGTACGGTGAGCGAGGCGCCGCGGATGGAAATCAGTTGATCGCGCCTGAGCTGGCCGAGGACGCGCGTGACGGTTTCGCGCGTGGTGGCGGTCATGGATGCGATTTCTTCGTGCGTGAGGGGCATCATGCAGCGGCCGTGCGCGGTTTGATCGGTGGATTGCTCGCGGCTCCAGTCGAGCAGCAGATTCGCTACCCGGCCTGAGGCCGTGGCGGGGAGGGCTAACCGGCGTACTTCATTGAACGCAGCTTTGTATTCCTGAGCGACGGCCCGCGCGGCACGCATACTGGCATCGGGGTTGCGATCCAGAAAATCGAGCAGGGCCTGGCGGCGGATGGTCTTGAGCTGGCACGGCTCCACGGTTTCGGCCGTGACTTCGAAGGGCTGTCCAGCCAGCGCAGCGGAGAGGCCGAGCACTTCGCCGGCGCGTGCAATCTTCAGAATCAGGGTGCGGCCTTCGCGACTGGTCGCCGACAACTTCACGCGTCCGGCACAAAGGACGTGCACCGATCCGCAGTTATCGCCCTCGCGGAAGATGATCGCGCCGCTGCTGAATCGAACCGCCGTTCCGAGGCTGTCGAACTTTCCCATTTCTGAGTCGTTCATGCTGCAGAACATGTGTTTTCCGCGAGCCGGGCACTCCAGACATCCCTGATTGCGTTCCATGATTGTGATCTCCTGGGGTTGACTGACACCCGGACATATTGCACGGGCGATGCCAAACTCCGGGCGAGCCGATATGTGATTGAAATCACGAATGTTGGTGCTTTGGATCACCTGTGCCAGCGGCTGCGTGACGGATGTGCGCTGCGTCACACAGCCCGTCCATCTGCGTGCTTTGGCGCAATGGCACGATTGTGCGGAGGAAGCTTGCTGCTATCGGCTATTGGGCAAAGAAGTCTTCCACATCTCCAATGTTCTGCGTGATTCGGTAGGGCGGCAGGCTCTCGATGAAGATACGCCCATAGCGTTGACGCTCGAGCCTGGGATCGAGCAGCATGAGCACGCCGCGGTCGTCGAGCGAGCGGATCAGGCGGCCGAAGCCCTGCTTGAGCGTGATGACCGCCGACGGCACCTGGTACTCGAAGAAGGGGCTGCCGCCGGCCTCCTCGATGGCTCGCATGCGCGCCTGGACGACTGGATCGGTGGGAACAGCAAAGGGCAACCGGTCGACGATGACGCAGCTCAGCGCCTCGCCCTGGACATCGACGCCCTGCCAGAAACTCGACGTGCCGAAGAGGACGGCATTGGGAGTGGTGCGGAACTCCTCGATCAGAGCCTTTTTCGGCGCGGTGCCCTGCAACAGCAAGGGGAAATCGACTTCCACCAGCAGGCGCTCGTAGAGATCGCGCATCTGCTGATAGCTCGTGAACAGGCAAAAGGCGCGCCCTCGGGTGATCTGGAGCATTCGCACCATGCGCCGCGCGGCTTCGTCCTGGAAGTTCGGCTCGCGCGGATCCGGCATCTCGGGCGGCAGATACAACAGGGCCTGCCGCGCGTACTGAAAATGCGACGGCACCACCAGCTCGCGCGTGTCATCGAGGCCCAGCCGCTTGCGGAAGTGCGCGAATCCGCCCTGTACGGTGAGGGTCGCTGAGGTGAGCACGACGCTGGGATAAACATTGAACAGCAGTTCGCGAAGCAGCTCCGACACGTCGATGGGGGTGGCCTGGAGATGCGTGCTCATCTGCCGGCCGCTGCGGCGCTCGAGCCAGAAGACCGTGTTGCGGTCCTCGGACTCCATGAGGAACTTGAGCTGCTCGCGGACCATGCCGGTGCGCTTGCGCAGGGGTTGCGCGTCTTCGGCGCCTTTCAGCCGCTCCAGCTCGCCTTCCATGCGGTGCAGCGCGTTGAGCACGCCGAGGTACACATCGCCCTGCTGCTCGAGGAACTCCTCGCGATTCGTGAAGGGCATGCGGCCTTCGCCCATCACTCCGCGCGCGTTCAGCCGGGACGGCAGCGCGGCGAAGAACAACCGCGCGCGTTCGCGGATCATCTGCGCGGCGGTGACGACTTCTGCCTTCAGCTCGCCCTGGGTGCGGAGCAGCGTCTCGATGTCGCGCGCCAGGTCCTCGAAACGCACGTTGCTGAGGCTGATGCCGAAGTAGCTCGACGCTACATCCTCCAGTTCGTGCGCCTCATCGAAGATCACCACGCCGGCTTCCGGCAGAACGCCTGCATCGGGCGCGCCGCCGGCCTGCTGACGGATGGCCATGTCGGCAAAGAACAGGTGATGATTCACGATGACCACGTCGCTCTCGGCAGCGCGGCGGCGCATCTCGGTGATGAAGCAGCGGCCGTAATCGGGGCAGGTTTGCCCGAGGCAGGCCTCGCTTCTCGCGTCGAGTTTGGACCACAGCGCGCTGGCCTCGGGCAGATCGTCAATCTCGGCGCGATCGCCCATTTCCGTGGTCTTTTCCCAGTCGGCGATGGCCTGGTACTGGGAGATCTCCTCGAGTCCGGAGAGGATGGGCTGGTTGCGCAGGGCGAAGAGCTTGTGGCGGCACAGGTAGTTCGCGCGGCCCTTCATGTAGCAGACGCGGAGCGGTCCGAGGAGCGACTCCAGAAACGGCACATCCTTAAAGAAGAGCTGTTCCTGCAGATTTTTCGTGCCGGTGGAGATGATGACGCGGCGGCCGGTGGCCGCGCATTTCCTGAGGGCGGCCAGGAGATAGGCGAGGGTCTTGCCGGTTCCGGTTCCGGCTTCGACAATCAGATGGCGCTGATCGGCCAGCGCGCGCTCCACCGCCTGCGCCATCTCCAGCTGGCCGCGGCGAAACTCATACGGCAGGGACGACCGCGAGAGCACGCCTCCCGGCGCGAAGAAATCATGCAGCGACGGGAGGCTGGAGGTTGTTTCCTGGGTGGTGGACACGGCTCCTTCAGGATAGCCGTTCGAGCCGAGGAATCCTGACGGCGTGCGGAATGCGGGGTAACCTTCGATACGCCGCGGACCGGGATGGGACAGCTGGCCAGGCGAGCCCGCAGCTATTGGGGCGGCTTCTGATCCTGCTGGGGCTTCTTGTCCTGGGGCTGAGTTGTCGCCTCGCCGCCATCGTTGCCCGGATGCTTCTCGTAGATGGAGTACTGCTTCTGCGGCCGCTTCAGCTTGATCTCGATCTCCTTGCTGTCGCCGGGCAGATCGTAATCCTGGCCGTAGGTCTGGAAGCCGGTGGCCAGGACCTGGAGGCGCAAGGTTTCCCCGACCGGAATCATGTCCAGCGTCACTTTGCCGTCCTCGTCGGTCTTCAGCTCCATACCTCCGGCGTCTTTACCGTCCTTGATGGGGTGAAAGACAACCGAGGCATTCTCCAGCGGCTTCCCGTTGTAGCTCTTCAGCACGGTCACGGTGACTTTGCAGGTGGGTGGTGGCGGCTTGTACTTACGGCCGCGCCCATTCTCCTGCGCGTGCGCTGCCAGAACCGTGCCCAAAACCGCCACCATGAGGGGCGCCCAGATACGCAACTTCATACGACTCATGCTCCTAATTTTAAAGGACAAACCGGAATCGGCGGGGTTGTCAAGGTCGGCGCCACAACTTCCGGCGGGACTGCCTCGTCTATAACAGGACCAGGGGCCGTCCGGGCTGGTTCCGGAGGGCCCCTCCCTTTCCGGCGGCTTCAGGCTTCTTTCGGGAAGCGGGCCCATCTCTGATAGTGCCGTAAGCGCATGCATCCATTCCTTCGCCGCAACTCGAACCGCGGGCTCCTGCTCATGACGTTCTTCGCGGCGTCTCCCCTTGCCGGCCGGCTGATGGCGCAGTCGGCTGCTTCCCCTGCCGTCGATGCTGCGGCTTTGATTCGCCGCGCTGTTGCCAACCACCTGGCCGCCGAAGCCGCGCATCACCCGCAGCGCTTTGTCCTGCACAAGAAGGACGACCGCCGGGACTACATCCAGGAGATCATCGAAACCCGCCAGGGGGACGTGGCTCTGGCCATCGCCGCCAACGGTGCGCTGCTGAGCCCGGCGATGCACCAGGCGCAGATCGATCGCCTGGAGAATCTCGACGCCAACCCCGCCCTGCAGGAACATCGTCACAAACGCGAAAGCGAAGACAACGCCCGCGCCGACAAGCTGCTTCGCCTGCTGCCCGACGCATTCGTCTACCACTACGACTCGACGATCACGTGCATCGTCACCACGCCGCCGAATATTCCGATCCCAGGGGCAGCGCTGCCGGCGGTGGTCGCTCCACCGGCGGCGCCTGCCACTGCGGCGCAGTGTTATCACCTGACGTTCAGGCCTAATCCTCGCTGGGATCCGCCCGACACCGAGTCGAGGATCCTGCGCGGCATGGCTGGCGATTTGCTCATCGAGAAGGCCGAGGAGCGGCTTACCCGCCTGAACGCGCGGCTGATCACCGACGTCGATTTCGGCTGGGGGATCATCGGGCATCTCGATCAGGGGGGGACGGTCTTCCTGGAGCAAACCCTGGTCGCGCCCGACGACTGGGAGCTGACACGGATGAAGCTGAACCTGACGGGCCGGGCGCTGATGGTGAAACCGCTGAGCTATCACATCAGCGAAGAGATGGGGCACTACTCGCCGGTTCCGGCAGAGCTTGACTACCATGAGGCGATTCGGATGCTGAAGGCGGAGCCGGTGCCGTAGGGCGGGTTGCGGTCTCGGCAGGCGGGAAGGGAGCGGAGAATCGGAGACGTGCTTCCGCTGGATGGGGGAGGAATTACTCCGCCGGGACAGAGCGGCGAGGCCGTTCAGGTTCCTTGTGCAGGTACATGTCGGCGTCGGCATTGGCGACCAACTGGTCGAAGGCCATATCCGGCTTCCACTCGGCAAGCCCGACTGCGGCTTCCACGCGCACGGACTTCGCGGGGCCGTCAATTCCGGAAACGGCGGCTGGAACGGTGTAGTCGCCGAATACCCACTTGCGCAGCCGTTCGAGCTGAGTCGCGGTTCCGGCGGCATCGCTGGCAAGAAGCACGATGAACTCGTCACCACCCCAGCGACCGACGAAGTCGCCGGAACGAGCACTCATTTTGAGCTCGGTTGCAAACTGCCGCAGCAGCAGATCCCCCGCGGCATGACCGTAGGCGTCGTTAATTCCCTTGAAGCCATTGAGGTCGAGCATGACAATGCAGAACTTCATCGCGCGTGTTATGGCCCAGCGGATTCTCTCTTCCATGCTCCTGCGGTTGGCAATGCCGGTGACCTCGTCCTGATAGACGAGCGGTTCGATCGCGCTGAGTTTCGCTTCGTAAGCAGACACCCTGCCGCGCAGGTCCAGCACAACGGCCTGCTGGGCGCGCGTCATCTCGTCGACGTTGCTTTTCAAGGCGGCGATATTGGTTTGCAGCGATGCCCGGACCTGCACCAGGTCGTCGAGGGCCACGATGGCTTCAAGGTCTGCGGTGACGTTGCGGAACTGCGCCGCGCAGGTTTCGTTGGTGGCGCCAATGGACTCGGCGGTGCCGGCAAGGGCGAGGAGAAGCTGTTTGACCTCATCGGCGGTGTGCCGGCAGTGGGCCACGGTGCGGTCGGCCCAAACCGCGAGTTCGGCCTCAACTTGTTGCTGTGCCTGACGCACCGCTTGAGGCCCAACTTCGAGCGACAGGGTCGCGCCGATGTTCTGCAGACTCCGATTGAGTTCGCAACCGTGGGCAGGGCAGCCCTCGGCCGCCTTTGCTCCGACCACACGCAGAGTTCCCTGGTAAGACTCCATGGTCGCCGCAAGCAGGTCGCCGCTGCGAACGTCGGTCATGAGAACGCCGGTCCTGGGTGTGTCACTACGGGGTGCGGTGGCAGCAGGAGCGGGGTCGGAGGCATCGAGATATTTTTTAAGCGAGATCACAGTGGACGTCTCCAATCGACAGGCGCGTGGCGGCGGATGAGCACGACGGGCGGTGTGCTGTTCTCCGTGTTCCCGAAACGGTCCTTGTCCGTCTCTTCGGCAAAGTTGAAGGGCACGATAGCGGTGCTGAGAAGTGGCTCTCGCCGGGTCATGGAAATGGCGAGAAATGAGACAGCTCTTCCGGAAGGAGGCGCTGGGGGAAGTGGCGCAGGCAGAAGAAAGGGCGGGAGCTACAGGTCGAGGCGATTCGATGCCGCAACGAATGTTCTGTATTGGGTTACCCAACCGGAATTATCATGTTGTTCACGCGAGGTTCTGTGTTCAACCGCAAGGTCGGCATTTCCCTGCTCGTGTTCGCATTCCTGTCCCTCGCTTCTGCGCAAGAACGGGGAGCCGTTTTGATGAACTCAGTCAGAAACGATGGAGGTTGGTCTCTCCCTTCTCATGCAAAGAGACCGTTGCCTGGTGCTGTCATGCCTTCCGTTGGGAAGCCGGAAGTCAAAGAGATCTCATTTCCGATAAAAGGCTCGTTCCGCATACCGAATGATTATCTTCAGGGGAGCGAACTTGTCCTCGCGATGATGGAGGTCAATGCGACTTCATTGGATCAACTCTCATGTGGCAAGAACATTTTCGGGTATTACGCTTTGGCTTCGACACATGTGGGGATGGACTTCCGAGTGTGGTGGATCGATACCGACGGCTCCGGGAAGTTCACAATGTTCGTTCGGTCGAACGATTTTCCCGGCATCCCGAAGTGGGCGAGCGAGGCTGCGGATGGCATAGCGCATAGAAAATAGCAAAGCGACCGATGGTCATTCGGGGGCTTTAACTCTGCAGGGTTTCGGGCACCGCACGCGAATATTTCTGCATAGTCGGCAATTCAGACATTTCGAGTCTGCGGGATGGTGGGAAAAGTAACCGCAAGTGCCATTCGACGCGCTGATTTCGACTGCTTGCTCAGGCCAGGTACTTCCGCCGCGCGATGCGGGACGTCAGAATGACAATAGTTAGTGGAGAAGCGGCTGGCCGATCACACGTCGAGCCGGTTCGCCGCCGCCACTCGGCCGTACCACAGCCCTGAGTTCTTCACCGTTCGCTTCTGGTCGCGGTAGTCGACGTAGATCAGGCCGTAGCGTTGGGTGTAGCCTTCGGCCCATTCGAAGTTGTCGAGCAGGGTCCAGGCGTGGAAGGAGCGGACGCGAGCGCCATCGGCAATGGCGCGGGCGAGCTCGGCGAGTTCCTGGCGGAAGAAGTCGATGCGGCGGTTGTCGGGGACGGCGCCGTTTTGCTTGTCGTACGGGCCATCGAGATAGCTGCAACCGCTCTCGGTGATCTCGATGATGGGGTTGTTGTATTCCTTCGCGATGCGGGTGACGAGATCGTAGATGCCGCGCGGCCAGATCTCGAGGCCGGCTTCGGTGAGGGGGCCTTCGGTGGCCATCTCGACGTGGAAGCGCGTGTAGGGATCGCGGCCGGTGGTGTCCTGCTCGATCTCGGTGCCGAAACTCGCGCCGGAGCCCGGTTTCGCGGTGCCGCCGGTGTCGGACACAATGCGCCGCGTGTAGTAGTGGAAGCCGACCCAGTCCAGCGGAGCCTGCATGATCTTCTCGTCGCCGGGGCGAAAGCCCATCTGCTCGTACGGCGTTTCGACGGCGAAGGCTTTGGGATAGCGGCCGTGCATGGCGGCTTCGAGAAACCACACGTTGTTCATGGCGTGGTAGCGGTCGGCGGCGGCGCGATCGGCTTCGGTGTCGGTTTTTGGATAGGCGGGCGCCATGCCGTAAGCGCTGCCGACGGTGGCTTTCGACGACGCGGCTTTGAGGGAGCGGAAACATTCGCCCTGGGCCAGCGCGACGGTGTGCAGGGCTTTGAGGTAGTCGGTATAGCTGGCGCGTCCGGGCGGGAAGACACCGGCGCCGTAGCCCATCCAGGCGAAGGACCAGGGCATGTTGAAGGGAGCCCAGATGGTGATGCGGTCGCCGAGGTGCTTGGCGAGGATGCCGGCGTAGTCGGCGAAGTAGCCGGCGAGATCGCGGTTGGGCCAGCCGCCGCGGTCCTCGAGAGCCTGAGGCAGGTCCCAGTGATAGAGGGTGCAGAAGGGGCGGAGGCCGGCTTCGAGGACGGCGTCTACGAAGCGGCTGTAGTGGTCGAGGCCCGCGGGGTTGGGGGCGCCGGTGCCGGAGGGCTGGATGCGCGGCCAGGAGATCGAGAAGCGATAGGTCTTTTGATGGAGCTGCTTCAGGATGGCGAGGTCGTCGCGATAGCGGTGGTACTCATCGCAGGCGACGTCGCCGGTGGTGGCGCCTTTGATTTTGCCTGGCGTGTGGGCGAAGCGGTCCCAGATGGACTCGCCTTTGCCGTCGACGTTCCAGGCGCCTTCGACCTGGTAGGAAGCGGTGGCCATGCCCCAGAGGAAGTCGTCGGGGAAGCGGGCGGCGGCGACCTCGGGACTGGGGATCGAGCCGGGGATGGCGCCGGGGGTGGCGTGGGTCATGGTCTGCGCCGCGAGGGGGCGTGTGGCGAGCCATGCGGAACCGGCTGCGGCTACGGAGTCGTGGAGGAACTGGCGACGGTTCATGGGTGTCTCCTCGTCAGGGAGACACTATACTCCGGACGGTGCAGTTGAGTAAAACGATTGACTTAGGGTTGCCGGGCGATGTTCGCGCATCCGGAACGAGGGAGCCGGGCCGGAGCAAATGCCGGGCGGCGGTTACAGGAATTGCCAGGTAACGTAGTCACCTTTTGAGGTTATAGTTACTTGCTTTGGTTGCTTGCGCGGCACGTGGACGAAAATTCTCTTGACACGTTCAAAGCGTCTGAGCAAAATCGTTGCTCGCCGCTGGTCGTCGTTGGCGGCGTCATCCCCAATACTCTTGAACCGAAAAACTCGGTCATCGACCATGGAGGATTTCCGTGCATAAGCCCGGCTGTGCAGTCGTGAAAGGTGTTCTCGTCCTGTGCGCACTTGCGGTTGCATCGCTGCCGGTATCGGCGCAGCGAATCTCCGCGGACACTGTAAAAAACGGTCACCCTGAAGCGCTTCGCGGCCACTTTGACGCACGCCCCGACAAGTCCATTCATCTTTTGTCAGCCGGGAGTAGTCAGGCCGGCACTGCCGCTGCCGCTACGTTCTCAAAGCCCGCCCATCCGCCGCTGCCCATCGTGTCGCCCTTCTATTACCCGAGCTCGCGCAGCGGCTCGTTCAACTACGGTTTCGTCGTGGGCGCGAATCCGTTCTGGGGTGACGGTCCGAAGAGCGCTTCGGTCAAGACGTTCATCGTTCCGATCGTCATCAAGGTTCACCAGGTCGCGACCGACTTCTCCGTGGACGCGAACAACAATCTGATCCTGACCGGAATCAAGGATCAGGACGCGACCTACGACCCGACCGCGGCGGCGCCGGCGTGCCTGGGGCCAAAGAAGAACAACGTTCCCTTTACCCTGGCCGTGCAGTCACCCATTTTTGAGAATCACCACTGGACGTGGGGCGGCATGGACCTGGGCAACGGGCAATACAACGAAGCCTTCCAGCGCGCCAACTTCTGGAATGCCACGGGGGAGGACCCGGGCAGACTACCATCTCCATCTCGACACCCAGACGCTTCCCGCGATCGTCATCGATTTCCCGAAGGGGACCGGCATCGGGCTGCCGCAGTCGAGCTCGTTCATCGGCTATTCCAACTGCGCGCCCACGGCGCTGGTGGACATAATCCTCTTCGACGAGTACCTCGACTACATTGCGATTCCGCAGATGCGCGGCGTCAACTCCAGCAACTTCCCCATGTTCATCGCCGGGAACGTGCTGTGGGGCGCGGTCATCGGGCAGCTTCCCTACTATGAAGCGGAGGCTGCTGGATATCACAGCTATAGCAGCATTGACCCGGCACAGACTTACGGCGTGACCCAGTTCGGGGACGAGAACTTCTTTACCTGGCCGGACGCCGTGCCGCTTTCCCATGAAGTCGGCGAGTGGGAGAACGATCCGCAGGGCGCTAACGAGGTGCAGCTCTACAACGTCAACGCGGCCTACAGTCCGACGGGGCCCGCCGCCTGCCAGGGCAACTACGAAGTGGGAGACATCCTGGCCGGGTTCTTCATGCCTCCGGTGACCGGTAGAAACGGCTACACGTATACGCTGCAGGAGTTGGCGTACTTCTCCTACTTCTACGGAGGGCCGTCGATTGCGGCGGGTGGGGCGTACTCGAACAATGGCACGCTGACTACGGATGCGGGGGCGGTTTGCGGGCCATAAAGCGCCGCTCTGCGCGCGGTCCGCGATTCCGTGTTGGCCGGGCCGATTGCACGTGAGACCCTGAGGCAAATGAAAGCGCCCGGCGAAAGCCGGGCGCTTGTTTTTAAGGTTGGCAGGTTGTCCTTACGACGCGGTTAGCTCCGCCGCGATTTTTTCGGTGACGAAGGCTTCGACGGTATCGCCGACTTTGATGTCGGTGAAGTTCGAGATGCCTACGCCGCACTCCATGCCGTTGCTGACTTCTTTCGCATCGTCTTTGAAGCGCTTGAGCGAGGTCAGCTTGCCTTTGTAGACCGGGACACCGTCGCGCATCAGGCGCACTTCCGCGTCGCGGCGCAGGATGCCGTCGGTGACGCGGCAGCCGGCGATGGTGCCGACCTTGGGAATGCGGAAGACGTTGAGGACCTCGGCACGGCCGAGGAAGTTTTCGCGGAAGACCGGCTCCAGCAGTCCGAGCATGGCTTTGGTGATCTCGTCCTGCAGCTCGTAGATGATGGAGTGGAGACGGATTTCGACTTCTTCCTGCTCCGCCAGATCGGCGACCTTGCGCTCGGGGCGCACGTTGAAGCCGATGATGATGGCGTTCGATGCCGATGCCAGGAGCACGTCGCTCTCGGTGATGGCGCCGACGCCGGAGTGGATGACCTTGATGCGCACCTTTTCGGTGGACATCTTCTGGAGGGAGTCGGCGAGGACTTCGACCGAGCCGGTGACGTCGCCCTTGAGGATGAGGGGCAGCTCTTTGACGCCGGCCTGCTGGATCTGATCGGCGAGACCTTCGAGGGTGACGCGCGAGGACTTGGCGAGCTGGGCTTCGCGCTCGCGCATTTTGCGGTACTGGCCGATGCCGCGGGCCTTGTCGCGATCGCTGACCACGAGGAAGGTGTCGCCGGCGTCGGGCATGGCTTCGAGACCGAGGATCTCCACCGGCGTGGACGGCCAGGCTTCGTCGATGGGGCGTCCGCGATCGTCGAACATGGCGCGAATCTTGCCGAAGGTGTTGCCGACGACGAAGTTGTCCTGATTTTTGAGCGTGCCGTTCTGGACGAGGACCGTGGCCACAGCGCCGCGTCCGCGATCGAGCTTGGCTTCGATCACGGTGCCGACGGCCGCGCGGTTGGGGGTCGCCTTGAGGTTCTGCAGATCGGCCACCAGGCAGATCATTTCAAGCAGCAGATCGAGGTTGATGCGCTTCTTGGCGGAAACGTCGACGAAGACGGTGTCACCGCCCCAGGCTTCGGGAACGAGGCCGCGATCGCCGAGCTGTTTCTTCACGCGATCGGGGTCGGCTTCGGGCTTATCGATTTTATTGACCGCAACGATGATTTTGACGTTGGCCGCTTTCGCGTGGTCGATGGCTTCAAGGGTCTGCGGCATGACGCCGTCGTCGGCAGCGACTACCACGACGACAATGTCGGTGACCTTGGCGCCGCGAGCACGCATGCGGGTGAAGGCTTCGTGACCTGGGGTGTCGAGGAAGACGATCTCGCGGCCAAAGGCGGGCGAGTCGACTTTGCCGATCTTCACCTTGTAGGCGCCGATGTGCTGGGTGATGCCGCCGGCTTCGCCACCGGCTACGTCGGTCTCGCGGATGGCGTCGAGCAGCGAAGTTTTGCCGTGATCGACGTGGCCCATGACCGTGACCACGGGCGGGCGGGTGACTTCGAGCTCGTCGGGATTGTCCGTCGCGAGGATGTTCGCCATGGCCTCGTTGGCCATCTGATCTTCAAAGCTGATGACCAGGACGTCGGCGCCGAACTGGGCGGCGACTTCCTTGACCAGCTCGCCATCGAGGGTCTGGTTGACGGTGACGAAGACACCCTTCACGAGCAGCGTGGCGATGAGATCCTTACCGCGAACTTCGAGCTTCTCGGCGAGATCTTTCACGCTGACACCTTCGGTCACGGTGATGGTGCGCGTGATGGGAACGGGCCCAGTGGGGACCTGCGCGGCCGAACGGTTCGGCGGCGAAAAGCCCTTCATCGGACCTTCTTTACTCTTCTCGTAACGCGGGCGTCCACGGCCACGCGGACCGGGACGTGCGGGACGCGGCGCCTCGCCTGGAGGCGGCAGTCCCGGCGCGCCACCCATACCTGGACGCTGGCCGAATCCTGGGCGCGCGCCAAAGCCGGGGCGGGCACCCATGCCGGGGCGCTGTCCGGGGCCGCCCGGACCACCGGGCGCAGAGCGAGTGGGATGCATGGGACGGCGGCCCGCCGGACCCTGCCCGGGGGGCCGCCCATGCCTGGACGCGGGCCACTGCCGGGACCACCGGGACCGCCACCGGGTCTGCGATCGAAGATGGGACGGCCACGCTGGATTCCGCCGGGTCCACCCGGCGGTACTGCTGCCGTTGGCGAGGGCGGGGGAGCGCTGTAGACGGGACGGGGTCCAGTCTGCGGCATGATCATGCGGCGTGGCGGTGGCGCGTCGGGGCGAATGGCCGCGGGGGCCGGCGATGTTTCCGCTTCCACAGCGGGCGCGGCGGCTCTGGGCGGTTCAGCGGCGCCGGCCGCCTGGGCGGCTGCGGCTGCTATGACGGCTCCGGGCGTCGAGATTGGCGCTGCCGAAATGGGGGCGGCGGCAGCGGGAGGTTTGGCCACAGCAACTGGCCCAGCGGCTGCTATCGGGCGTCCGTCCGGGGACGCAGCGCCGGCGGATGGCGGGGCCTGCGCCGCAATGGGCGGCTTCGCCACCACGGGGCCGGCCGGAGGCCTGGCGGCAATGGCGGGCGTTGCCGGCGGAGGAGCCGCAACCACGCCGGTACGCGTGGAGCTGGCGGCCGGTGGTGCGGCGGTAATTTGCGGTGCCTGGCGGGGGATGGGAACAACCCTTCTTGGGGCGGGCTTCGGCTCGGGCACGGCGGATGCGCTCGCGGGCGGTGCGCTGGGCGCGGAAACCGGAGGCACGGCGCTCGGTCCGGGTTTCGCAGCTACAGGAATGCCGGCGGGCGCGGGCACGCTGGCTGCGGGCCGGGCGACAACGGGCCCGGGAGTGGTGACGGGCGGGGCAGGCGGCCGCACCGCCGGGTGGGCTTCCTGCTGCTTTCTCTCGAGAATCTGTCTGGCGATGTCGCCGGGCTTGTGCGCCTGGGACCAGTCGATCTTCGGCCTGACGTCGGCTTCGTGCCGGTTCGTTGAGCCGCTGCCGGCGCCGCGCCCCTTAAGAATATGGGTGCGCACACGCTCGGCTTCATCGGTCTCGATCGAGCTCGAATGCGTCTTCTTCTCGGTGACTCCAACTGCAGTGAGAGCGTCCAGGATTTCCTTGCTTTTGACTTCCAGCTCTCGCGCTAATTCATTGATGCGAACTGTGCTCATCCGTCCCCGTGTTGTGAAAAAACTCCCACCGGTCCTTAGCTCGTCATACGGACACTCCTGACTTGTGGGTCGGCTATCTCTTTCATTATCGCTGAAAAAGCGGGGATTCGCGGCTCAATTCCTGCGTCCTGAGCCAACAAATCCGCGCCGCCGGGCTGGTGGCTGAGTTATCCGCCCGTGCCCTCGTCCACTTTCCTGTCGCCTGTCTCTTCGTCCTTCACTTCTTCGACGTTGCCTTCGACCACGGCCTCATCCCCTGCGAGTTCGGGATTTAGCTCGTGGGCTGCGAGGACTTCGCTGGTGTCCTGCTGGCCGGGAGCAACGGCTTCGGCGCCTTCCTCATCGAGGTCCGGCCCGACTTCGGTGACTTCGGCGAGGCGCTCCTCGGCCACGTCGTCGGCGATGAGGCCAGAGCCATCCTCGCTGACGGGTTCTTCGCCGCTCTGGGTCAGGTCCTGCTGCAGAGCATCGATTTCTTCGTCGATCGAGGCTTCCTCGGCCTTGCGAGCGGCCGCAACCTCGGCGTCCTCCGCGGGAACTGCCACTACCGGGCGCTCCTCGCCCTCTTCGTATTGTCCGAAATAGTGGCGCACAGCCACGCTGATCTTCTCCAAAGTTTTTTCGCCGATGCCTGGGATTTCTTCCAGCTGCTCCGGCGTCATGTCGGCCAGGGATTCGACAGTGGTGATTCCGGCCGCCACCAGTTTTTGGATGATGGATTCGCCCAGCTCGTTCACCTGCTCGATCGGCGTTGCGGTGGCGCCCGACATCGCGGTCATCTGCTGCTCGACTTCCTGGCGCTTTTCTTCCTCGCTCTTGATGTCGATCTTCCAGCCCAGCAGCTTGGCCGCGAGGCGGACGTTCTGGCCCTTCTTGCCGATGGCGAGGGAGAGCTGGGTGTCGTCGACGATGACTTCCAGCTGCTTGTCGGTGAGATCGGTGATGCTGACGCGGCTGACCTTGGCCGGCTGCAGGGCTTTTTCGGCGAAGGTGGTGATTTCTTCGCTGAACTCGATGATGTCGATCTTTTCGCCGCGCAGCTCGCGGATGATGGACTGCACGCGCATGCCTTTCATGCCGACGCAGGCGCCGACCGGGTCGACGTCCTTGTCGCGTGACATGACGGCAATTTTGGTGCGCTCGCCGGCTTCGCGGGCGATGGCGCGGATGGTGACCGTGTTGTCGTAGATTTCAGGAACTTCGCTCTGGAAGAGGTTCTGCACCAGCTCCGGCGCGGCGCGGGAGACGATGACCTGGGGGCCGCGGGAGGCCTTATCGACGCGCTGCAGCACGACACGGACGCGCTCGCCGACGGCGAACTGTTCGAGGCGCGACTGCTCGCGGCGGGGCATGCGGGCCTCGGCTTTGCCGAGGTCGAAGATGACGTCCTGCAGCTCGAGGCGCTTCACGGTGGCGTTCAGGACTTCGCCGACGCGGTGCGCGTACTCATTGAAAACGGTGTCGCGCTCGGCTTCGCGGACCTTCTGGAAGATGACCTGCTTGGCCATCTGGGCGGCGATGCGGCCGAGGACGTCGGTGGGCTTGTAGTAGCGGATTTCGCCGCCGACTTCGACCTCGGGAGCCAGTTCCTTCGCTTCTTCCAGAGCGATCTGGTTGAGCGGGTCTTCGATCTGGTCCTCGCCCTCGACGACGGTTTTGAAAACATAGGCGCGGATTTCGCCCGTATCCTTGTCGAGTTCGGCACGCATATTTTCCTGGGTCTTGTAGTACTTACGGGTCGCCAGCGCGATCGCATCCTCGACCGCGGTCACAACGATCTGGGGATCGATGCCCTTATCCCGGCTCAACGCTTCAATGCTGTCGTAAAGCACGCTCGCCATCTGTTTCTTCTCTCTCAGTTCCTGTTGTATTTCTGCGCGGAATCCGCGCCTCGCTAAATTTCCGGGACCAGCTGGGCCTTCTCGATGTTCCTCAGCGCGATCTCGACTTCTTCTGCGTGATCGGCCTGGCGCTCGGCGCCCTTACGTCCCTTTGTTTTTGCCTTCGGTTGCAATTCCAGCTTCACCGAGGTGCCGCTCACTTCTGCGAGTCTTCCCTGCCAGTGCCGGTTGCCCGCCACGGGCTCGAAGGTCTGTACCTTCACCAGCAATCCGTGAAAGCGCCGGTAGTCCTCGATGCCGTACAGCTTGCGGTCGAGGCCCGGGGAGGAAACCTCGAGGGTGTACTCACCGCCCGGAATCTGATCCTCGACGTCGAGCACCGTGCCGAAGTCGCGGCTGAAGGCCTCGCAATCGGTATGCGTGACACCAGCCAGCTGATCGACCCCGGCTCCGGCTGCCAGGGCGGCTTCGAGGCCTCGGGCATCGATGGCGTCCTGAGCCAGCTTCTTCCTCTCTTCGGCGTTCTTCTCGATAAAGGCGCGCAGAATCCTGTGTTTCGCTCCGCCATGGAACTCGATCTCGACGACGTCGAGGCCATGGGAGGCCGCGACGCGCTGGGCGGTGGCGCGAATCTGTTCGACATCGAATGCCATAGAGTCTGCTTAAAATCGAATGCCATAAAAATGAGCAAATAAAAAGTGGGCTCGCGCCCACTCATTTCTCCGGCCAGACACTGCAGGGGGCCGGACAAACTCGTCTGGGACTATAGTAACCGGCTTTGGGACGGCTTTCAAATCGGCCGGTGGGGTGGGATACTGGCTCGAAAGCCATGGCCACCGCCCACCCAACGCTCGACTGGAGTGTGACCGAGGAGAAGGTTCTTCAGGCGCTCGAGCGGCTGATCGCGGCAGCCGATCCGGTGAAGATCATCGCCTTCGGATCGCGTGCGAAGGGCAACGGGCGCGAGGACAGCGACCTTGACCTCGCCGTGATCCTGGGTGCCGATTCCGCCAAACCAACGATTTCTCCTTGGCACGCAGTTTCCGGTCTTCAGATGTCTGTCGATCTCATCGTTGCCGATGAGGCGCGACACGAGCGATTTCGCCACTCGATCAACAGCGTTCATCACGATATCGCCGAAGAGGGCGTGATTCTCTACGAGAGAGGGGCACATGGATCCCCAGACCGAGCTGCTGTTGCAGCGATCTGCGGAAGACGAAACGACGATGCAGCTTGAGGGCATCCCCGCCCCCGCGTTTTGGTTTTCATGCACCGCAGGCCATCGAAAAGCTGCTGAAGGCGCTGATCGCAGCGCGTGGCGAGAAGTATCCGCGCATCCACGATCTGGAGAAACTCGCCGCGATGCTCACGCTGGCCGGGGAGGTGTTGCCGCTTGTCCCCGTCCCGCTTGACGATCTGACGCTGTACGCACTCAATTTCCGCTACGAAGAGCCGCCGCCGATTGACCCTCCACTGCGTGAAAGCGTCGCAGGTTCTGTCCGCATTCTGCGCGAATTCGTCCATCGTCGCGTACAGGAACTGGATTCCCAATCTCTCGATCCTCAACCTTGAAAGCGGTCTGCTATGTCAACCACTGCCAACACCCTCAATCCTTATGCGAAATTTCTGAATGGCCAGAATCCGCTGGCTGTGCTTCCCAACACGCCAGGCCAATTAAAAGAGCTTGCCCGGATGATCGGGCCTGGCAAAATCACGACTCCACCCGCTCCTGGCAAGTGGTCGCCGCGGGATATTTTCTGCCACCTGGCGGACTGTGAGATTGCTTTCGGATTTCGTCTGCGGCAGACACTGGCGGAAGACCACCACACGATGCAGCCCTTCGATCAGGAGAAGTGGGCTGCGCCGTACGCCACGATTGACGCCAATGAGGCTCTGGCGACCTTTTCCCTGCTGCGCCGGTGGAACCTGTTGCTGATCGAGGGGGCGCTGCCGGCGCATGCCAACAAGGCGGTGACGCATCCGGAGCGCGGCACGATGACCTTCTCCACCATTGTGGAGACGATGGCGGGGCACGATCTGAACCATCTGGGGCAGCTGGAGAGGATTGCGGAATAGCGTTCAGTTATCAGCGTTCAGAAAAGGCAAAGGCGTTCGGCGCTCCGCGTTCGGACTGAACGCTGAACGCTGAGCGCTGAACGCTGCTCTATTGCTCTTCCGCTTTGAGATCGTCGCACGCGGTGGTGTCGCCGCCGTGGCACGCCTTCTGGAAGAAAGTCACAGCCTGGTCGGGATCCCGGGGCACTCCGTCGCCGTTCAGATAGGACTTTGCGACGAAATGGCAGCCGGTGAGTTGTCCGGCGTCGCAGCCCTTCTGGAAGAAGTGGAACGCCTGGGTGGCATCGCGCGTCACTCCGGCGCCGCCCTGGTAGAGAAATGCCAGCGTCGTGCAGCTGGCAGCATTGCCGCCGTCGCAGGCTTTGCGAAAGAACTGCGCCGCCTGCACGTCATCTTTCGGCACGGCCGCAGCATAGGAATAGGCGGCACCGAGATTCATGCAACTGATCATGACGCCGCCGTCGCAGGCCTTGTGAAACAGGGTGAGCGCGGCTGCATCGTCCTGAGCGACGCCGAGGCCGTTATGCAGGAGCAGACCGAGATCGGCACAAGCGGTCATGTCGCCGGCATCGCATTTCGTGCGGCTGGTGGCAGCCATCTGCCGATCGTCTTTGGGGTCGGCGAGCCCATGACCCACCATGAATTCGGTGGACGCGAGACTGGTGCAGGCGAAGGGCTCTCCGCCGCCGCACGCTTTGCTGTCCAGTGCGATGGCCTGGGGTACATCCTTGGCAACGCCGCGCCCGGTGTAATAGCGGACGGCGAGGTTGATGCAGGAAGACAGGTTGCCGCCGTCGCAGCCGATGCGGCTGTATTTAGCGGCTTCGGTGTCATCATTCGGGACGCCCGCGCCAGTCGCGTAAATGAAGGCGAGCGTGGTGCAGCCGGTAACGGCCTGGTCGCTGCACGCCTTGCGATCGAGCGCGATGGTCTGCTGAACGTCCTTCGGGACGCCGTTGCCCTCGAGGTAGGCGTAAGCGAGCTGCGTGCAGGCGAGCATATCGCCGCCATCGCAGGCTTTGCGGTACAGCGGGTCGGCCTGGGTGTCGTCGCGGGACACGCCGATGCCCATCTGATACGTGATGCCGAGGCGCGTGCAAGCTGCCATGACGTCCTTGTCGCACATTTTGCGATAGAGATCGATGGCGCCGGCGGTATCTTTCGTCGTGCCTGCGCCGTTCTGCATCACGTAGCCGAGGCCGAGACAAGCCTGCACATTGTCGCTGTCGCAGGCCTTGCGAAACAGCCCCGCGGCGGCGGTTTCATTCTTCGGCACGCCCTGCCCGGAGAAAAGCTGAAACCCAAGCTGAACACAACCCACCTGATCGCCGCCGTCGCAGTTCTTACGGAAAAGGCGGACGGCTTCAACCGGATCCTTCTCGGCGCCGCGCCCGCTCAAATAGAGACTGGCCGCGTTGCGGCAGCCTAGGAGCTGTCCGGCATCGCAGGCACGCTTGTAGAGGCGCAGGGCCTCGCGGGGGTCTTTGTTGACGCCGTGACCGCTTTCATACTTGGTTCCCAGGTTGTTGCAACCGCCCGCACCGCCTAAATCGCAGGCTTTGCGGAAGTACGCGGCGGCCTGGGTTTCGTCTTTGGCGACGCCGTCACCGGCGGCGTAAAGATTGCCAAGATTGATGCAGCCGATGGTCGCCCCGCCGTCGCAGGCTTTGATGTAAAGCCTGGCGGCCTCCTGTCCATCTTTCGGGACGCCACGGCTGTTCTGATACATGAAGCCGAGGTCGCTGCAGCTGTCCATGAGTCCGCCGGTGCAGCCTTTGCGCAGATAGCTGAGGGCCTGGGAATCGTCTTTGGCCACTCCCTGGCCCGACATATAAGCGTGGCCGACGTTCTCGCAGCTCTTCATCACGCCGCCGTTGCAGGCTTTTTGCCAGAGGCTGACGGCCTTATCGGGATCGCGGGGAACACCGTTGCCGAAGGCGTAGAGAGCGCCGAGACCGTTACACCCCATCATGTCGCCGCCGTCGCAGGCGCGGGCGAAGAGGGTGTTGGCCTGCGCGTAGTCCTCGGTGACGCCGGTGCCCTGGGCGTAGAGCCGGCCAAGAGCGAAACAGCCCTGCAGATCTCCCTGGTTGCAGGCTGTGGTGTAGAGCCCCATCGCGCTCTGCATGTCGGGCTCGATACTCTCTCCCCGTTCAAACAGCGCGCCGAGAACCACACAGGCGTCGGCGCTGTGCTTCGGGCTCTGGCAGGCCTGCTGGGCGAGGTTGAGGGCGCGGGGATAATCCTTGCCGCCGCCGAGGCCGTTCCCGAAGCTGCGCGCCGCCTGCTCGCAACCCCAGCTGTCGCCGCCGTCGCAAAGCTTGAGGGCAGCGCTGCGAGCGGCGGGAAAATTCTTGAGGGGATCGTCGTCCTGCCAGTAGTGGCGGCCATCCTCTTTGCGCATGCGAGCCAGTTCACTGGCTTCGTATTTGGTCAGCCCTGGGTTCGCGCCATCGGTGGCGCCGGCGGTTGTGGCTCCGGCGCCCATGTGGATGATGAGCTCGCCGCCCTGGTCCCAGTCGAAGGAGCCGAACAGCGGAGTCTGCTTCGATCCCTGGGCCACGCCGACCTCGTGCTGCGCGAAGGCGCCGAGCTGGCTGGAGGTGACGAAGCCCGAGCTGTAGGCATCGGCTTTGCCGTTGGTCAGGCCCTGAATCATGAGGCCGGTGAAGAGAGAGTGATCGGGCAGCGGACCCTGATCGGCGGCCAGCTGATCGCCGGAAGCGCTGGAGATGACTTTGCGGCTGACCTTGACCAGCATGTCGCGCTGGAAGCGGGTGTCGTCGCGGCTGGTGGAGAACTTGCTGCCGAGGGCCATGCCGCTGTGGCAGCTGTCGAGGATGACGAGGATGTGCGCGGCGGGCAGAGTGCTGACCATGCGGAGAAATTCCTCGACGTTGAGGTAGTCGCTCCAGCGGTTGGCGGCGTCGGCATGCGCATCGACGGGGACGATGAAGCCAATGGACCGGGTCTGGTCGCCGATCTTGTCGTTGCGCGTGGTGCCGTGGCCGGCAAAGAAGATGACGAGGGAATCTTCCGGCTTGAGGCGGCCGCGAAGATCGTCGTCGACGAGGGCGTTGATGGCGTCGCGGGTGGCGTTCTTCTCGGTGAGGGGCTCGACGGCGTATTCAAAGCCGAATTTGCTGGTGAGCAGCTTGGCGAAGCCGGTGGCGTCGCTGACGGCGGTGCTGAGGACGGGCCAGTTCTCGTAGTGGTCGATGCCGATGGCGACGACGTACTGATGGCCGCTTTTGACGGAAGCGTTGTCCACGTTGAGAGTCTGAACACCGCGTTGGCGGCCGCTCGGCGTGCTGGCCGCCTGGGACCCGGTGGCGATCGTCCCCTGCTGCGCGGCCGCACTCGCCGCCATGGACAGCAGGAGAAACGCACCGGCAACCGGCTTGGCGATGGACATGGGAAAACCCTCTCAGGGCCCTGACGCTGATCTGTTCCGGAGGAGAATGGCATCACGCTACCACATCGGAGCGCCGGATGGGCATCCGACGATTCACAAACCAAAGCTCAGGGTGTGGCTGGGGCAGCGGCCAGGGTTTTAACTTTGTCGCAGGCCTCTTTGAGGCCGCCGTCGCAGCCTTTTTGATAAAGAGCCAGCGCCCGCGCGTGATCCTGGGCGACGCCGGTGCCCTGTTCGACAAGAATGCCGAGTGCGGCGCAGCCAGCGGCGAGTCCACCGTCGCAGGCCTTCTGAAACAGCGGGGCCGCTTTCGCAGGATCCTTATCGACGCCCGTACCCTGCTCGACCAGATAACCCAGTGCACCGCAGGCAGCGGCAACGCCGCCATCGCAGGCCTTGCGAAACAGCGGGGCTGCTTTGGCGGGATCCTTTTCGATTCCGGTTCCCTGCAGGGACATCACGCCGAGAAAATGGCAGCCCTCGGGCCCATCCAGATCGCAGGCGGTGCGAAACAATGCGACAGCCTTTGTGGGATCCTTTTCGACGCCGCTTCCCAGGGTGTAGAGGAGGCCGAGGTTCGAACAGGAGAGGGCATCCTTGCCATCGCAGGCGCTGCGAAAGGCTTTGGCGGCCTGCACGTCGTCGGTGGGGACACCGAAGCCGTTGTGGTACTGGATTCCGATATTGCGACAGCTCAGGGCATCGCCTCCATCGCAGGATTTATGGAAGACGACCGCTGCCTGAGCCTGATCTTTGGCCACACCGGTTCCCAACATCAGAGCCATACCCAGGCCACGACATCCATCGGCGTTCGCACCGTCGCAGCTTTTGCGAAAGAGAGTGACGGCCTGCGCGGCATCCTTCGCGACGCCATTGCCAGCCTGGTAGAGAAGAGCGAGACGGCTGCATCCCAGGAAGTCAGCGCCATCGCAGGCCTTGCGATAGAAGACGGCGGCCTGGGGGTAGTTCTGGGCCATGCCGGTGCCGCTTTCATACACAAGGCCCACATTGCGGCAGCCGATCAGATCGCCCCCATCGCAGCCTTTCTGATAGAGGCTGGCTCCGCGCGCCTGATCGGCGGCGATACCGTGTCCACCCCAGTACATGTAGCCAAGATCGGTACAGCCGGCGGCATCGCCGGCATCGCATGCCTTCCTGTACAACGATGTGGCCTGCACTTCATCCTTCGCCGTGCCCTGGGCGAGGAAATACATAGTGCCGAGGTTGCGGCAGGAGTACAAATCTCCGCCGTCGCAGCCTTTGCGATAGAACCCGATAGCCTTGGCCGGGTCCTTCGCCACCTGGGTTCCGGTGTAGTAGAAGTAGCCCATCGAACCACAGGCATTGGCATCGTTGCCATCGCAGGACTGGGAGAAGAGGCGATAGGCCTCCGACGCGTCCTTCGGCACACCCGAACCGCTTTGATACAGATACGCCAGGCGAGAGCAGCCCGACCACTCCTGGGCGTCGCAGGCTTTTCTGTACAGATTCGCGCCCTCGGTTTCGTCCTTCTCGACGCCCTGGCCGTTCTCATACGCATAGGCGAGATCGACGCAGCCGCTCATCTCTCCGCCATCGCAAGCGCGGCGATAGAAGGTGGTCGACGCAGTCACGTCTTTGGCCACGCCGTTGCCCGCCGCGTAGAGGATGCCGAGATCGGCGCAGCCAGTCATGTCGCCGCCGGTGCAGCCGCGGCGAAAGTACCCCGCAGCCTGAGCATCGTCTTTGGGGACGCTCTGCGCGTTCTCATACATGGTGGCCAGGCTGGTGCAGGCGCCCATTTCCCCACCGTCACAGGCTTTTTTGTAGAGCAGGCGCGCCTTCACCTGATCTTTAGCCACACCGTTGCCAAAGAGGTAGCCGTAGGCAAGACTGTCGCAGCCCTTCATGTAGTTGCCGTCGCATGCTTTGCTGAAGAACGCGTTGGCCTTTGGGTAATCGAGTGCGACTCCGTGACCGTAGTAGTAGAGGACGCCGAGATTGTTGCAGCCGGCCATTTCTCCGCCGTCGCATGCCTTAGAAAAGAGATCGTGGGCGCCGGCGTAGTTGCGGGTGGATTCCGGACCGTTGGTGTAGGCGCGGCCCAGTTGCGAGCAGCCGAGCTGATCGCCGCTCGCGCAGACCTCCTTGTAGAGATGGATTGCGCTCTGCAGGTCGGGTTCGATGGTCGATCCTGTTTCAAGGAGGATGCCGAGCGTGATACAGGCATCGTTGTCATGGGCTCCGCAGGCCTGGCGCGCGAGTTCAACGGCCCTGGTGTAATCCTGATCGCCGCCGAGGCCGAGGCGGAAGCTCTTGGCTCCCTGACCGCATCCCCAGCTGTCGCCGCTGTCGCACAGCTTCAGGGCTCCGCTGCGGGCGGCGGGGAAATTCTTCAGGGGATCGTCGTCGAGCCAGTAGTGGCGCTCGTCTTTGCGGATCTTCGCGATCTCGTTCGTCTCGAGTTTTGTCAGGGTGCTTTTGGGATCGGACCCGGCGGCAGCGGCGGAACCGGAACCGGCGCCGAGGGGGATGATCAGCTCTCCGCCGGCATCGAGGTTGAAGGCTCCGAACAGCGGCGTTTGCTTCGATCCTTCGGAGACCGCGACTTCGTGCTGGGCATAGGCACCGAGCTGGGTGGCGGTGATAAATCCCTGATCAAAACGGTCGGCTTTGCCGGTGGTCAGGCCCTGAATCAGCAAGCCGGTGAAAAGAGAGTGGCCGGGCAGGGGCCCGGTGTCGGCAGCAAGCTGATCGCCCTGGGCGCTGGCGATGACCTTGCGGCTGACTTTGCTGAGCATGTCGCGCTGGAATCGAGTATCGGAGCGGCTGGTGACGAAGCGATTGCCCATCGCCATGCCGCTGTGGCAGCTGTCGAAGATCACGAGGATGTGGGCCGCCGGCAGGCTGGCGATATTGCGCAACAGCTCCTCGATATTGAGGTAGTCGCTCCAGTGCTCTTCGGCGCCGGGGGCGCGGGCTTCGTAAGGGACGATGAAGCCGACGGACTGGGTGGTGTCACCGACCTTGTCTTTGCGGGTGGTGCCATGCCCGGCGAAGAAGATGACGAGGTCGTCGTCCGCTTTGAGGGTGGAGCGCAGATCGTCGTCGACGAGAGCGTTGATGGCGTCGCGGGTGGCATCTTTCTCGATCAGGGGCTGGACGGCGTACTCGAAGCCAAACTGACTGGTGAGCAGCTTCGCGAAGCCGGTCGCATCGCTCACCGCGGTGCCGAGGACGGGCCAGTTGGCGTAGTGGTCGATGCCGATGGCCACGACGTAGTGCCGCCCGTGAGGGATGGGGGCAGGTTCGGTGAGCGCCTGAACGCCACGCTGTTTACCCGGTACCGGTTCTGCCTGGCGGGGGGTGGTGGGGGCCTGGGGCGCGTGGGGGGCCGGGGCAGGCGCCGGGGCAGGAGTCTGCTGCCCTGCAGCCATGGCCGCGGTGAGAAGCAGAGCGGCCGCACTGGTTGTGTGCCACTGCATCAACATGGGATGAGTCCCTGGACCTCGAAGCGCCTGGGGAGCGAATGGCATCACGCTAGCACATCCCGTCCGGGGAGCGCCGCAGATTTCGCGGCGGCCGGATCTGTGACGCGAGGGCTCCGGGGAGGGGCCAGCGGCCGGCCCCGGAAAGGCGAACCCCGTCCTGCACCTGCTATACTCACGGGTAAAGTCGCTGTTTTTCCGCCCCACATCGGACGAACGCGCCAGGATTCCTGACCAGCATGTCCATCCGCACCCGCCGTACCCTCTTCTCCCTCGTCATTTTCTTTACCGTCTGTGCGCTCGGCGGTATGGTGCTCAGCCAGAAGGTGGGTGCTCAGTCCGCGCAGGACGAGAGCACTTTCCGCGACGGGCTGAAGTCGTTCAGCCAGGTCTATGACGTGGTGGCGAAGAATTACGCCGAGCCGCTGAGCGGGGATTTGCCGGACAAGGTGATCTACGACGGCGCGATTCCGGAGATGCTGCACACGCTCGATCCGCACTCGAGCTTCTACGATCCCAAAGCCTACGCGCGGATGAAGGAAGACCAGCACGGCAAGTATTACGGCGTGGGCATGCTGATTTCGCCGCAGAGCGGCAAGGTTGTGGTGGTGTACCCGATTGAAGGATCGCCCGCGTTCCGGGCCGGCGTACATCCCGGCGACACGATCACGTCGATTGACGGCACGTCGGCGACGGGGATGAGTTCCGACGACGTGGCGAACCGGCTGAAGGGCCCGCGCGGAACCCGGGTCAACGTCACCATGACACGCGTGGGGGCGTCGTCGCCGATCAGCTTCGACCTGGTGCGCGACGAGATTCCGAACAACAGCATCGACCTCGCGTATGAGGTCAGGCCGGACATCGGCTACATTCACATCCGCCAGTTCCAGGAGACGACGGGGCGTGAGTTCGACGACGCGGTCAACAACTTTGGTCCGAACCTGAAGGGTCTGGTGCTGGATCTTCGCGGCAATCCCGGCGGGGTTCTGGTGGAAGCTGTGAGCGTGTGCGACCGCCTGCTGAAGCGGGGACAGATCATCGTTTCGCAGCGTGGGCGGGCCTTCCCGGAACAGGTGTATCGCGCGACGCACGGCAACGATGGAGGCTCCTTCCCCATCGTGGTGCTGGTGAATCGCGGGACGGCTTCGGCGGCGGAGATCGTGTCGGGTGCGCTGCAGGATCACGACCGCGCGCTGATTGCGGGCGAGACGACCTTTGGCAAGGGGCTGGTGCAGACGGTTTACACGCTGTCGGACAACACCGGCCTGGCGCTGACGACGTATCACTATTTCACGCCCAGCGGGCGGCTGATCCAGCGCAATTACAGCGGCGTTTCGCTTTACGACTACTACTACAACCACGATCAGCAGAAGGACGATAAGGACCGCGAGGTCAAGCTGACGGATTCCGGCCGCACGGTGTACGGAGGCGGGGGGATCGCGCCGGACGTGAAGATCGAGGCGCCCAAATCCAACCCGTTCCAGGAACTGCTGCTCGAGCGCGATGCTTTTCTTTCCTTCACCGAGGACTACCTCTCGCATCGCACGGTGCAGAAGGACTTCAACGTGGACGATGCGGTGGTTGGCGACTTCAAGCAGTACCTGACCTCGCAGAACTACGACTACACGCCGGCGGAACTGGAGTCGAACCTCGACTGGGTGAAGATGAACATCAAGTCGTCGATCTTCGGCACCGAGTTCGGACTGACCTCGGAACTGAAGGTGAAAGCCGACTGGGATCCGGAGATCCAGCAGGGCGTCAACCTGATGCCGCAGGCGGCGCAACTGGAGCAGCACGTGCAGCAGGTGCTGGCTCAGAAGGACGCCGCGCTGAACAAGGGACCGGTCTCCCGCTAAGCGAACCAGGGATTGTTTCCGAGGGCCGGCAGCCGACGCAGCCGGCCCTTTCACTTTGAGCTCAGATTTGTTCGGGATTGACATTGGGGACGAAAGCATGTCCATAGAAATTCGGTTTGCCGAGGAGCACGACTTGCCCGCTGTGATGGGGCTGATCAACAAAGCCTTCAAGGTAGAGGCGTTCTTCATCGTGCGGGATCGTCTGGTTCCGGAAGAGGCGCTGGAGTATTTTCGGAAAGGCCGTTTTCTGCTCGCGGAAGAGAACGGAGTGCTCGCTGGCGCGGTCTACGTGGAGTTGCGCGGCGAACGCAGCTACCTTGGCATGCTTTCTGTCAATCCCGATCTGCAGAAGACGGGGCTGGGGCGTCGCCTGATGGGCGCCGCCGAGGAGTTCGCGAGAGAGATGGGTTCGCACCATATGGATCTGACGGTTGTGAATCTGCGCACCGAGCTGCCGCCCTTCTATCGCAAACTCGGCTACGTGGAAAACGGCACCGAGCCCATCCGCGCGCACATGGTTCCGCTCGTTACGCAACCGTGCCACTTCATGAAGATGACCAAGCCGCTGGGAAATGGATGAAAGAGCAGCCGGGAGCCGGTAACAATAGCGATCAGGCTGCTTCGGAGCGCTGGACGCGGAGCGCGGCACGGTCCTGGCGCCATCGCAGAATGGGGCGCGCAAGCAACAGGAGGCCGAGGACCACGGTGATGGTCATGGGGGTCTTGACGCCGGTTTTCACACCCCACCAGTAGTGCACGACGCCGCTGATCGCAGCCGCGTAGGTGAGCCAGTGCAGGCGGTTCCAGTTCTTGCCGCCCAGCTTACGGATGGACCAGGTCGTCGAGGTAAGGGCGAGAGGCACCATCATGAGCCACGCGGCGAGGCCGGCGGTGATGAATCGCCGCTGGCTGATGTCGTCGACCATGGCAGCCCAGCTCCAGCCTGCGTACAGCCACACGTAGGTGAGCAGATGGAGGCAGCCGTAGAAAAAAGCGTACAGGCCCAGCATGCGCCGGAAGCGCCCCAGCCAGGCGAGCGGCGGAATCAGGCGCCGCACGGGCGTGACGGCGAGAGTGATGACGAGCAGTCGCAGCGTTGCGCGTCCGGTGAAAAAAGTGACGGTGTGGGTGGGATCGGGTCCGAGCGCTGAGGGGTCCGAGGTCACGGACAAATACAGATGCCACAGCAACCAGGCGATGGGTCCAAGGCAAGCCACATGCGCCACGATCCTGAGGGCTACCATTCCGCGCTTGTTCATTCGGGGTTCTGTGTTCAGTAGTACTTGTTCAGATCCATGCCGTTGTAGAGGCTCGCCACCTGATCCTGATAGCCGTTGAACATCAGGGTGGGCTGACGCTGCCTGAAGATCGGGGCTCCGATCACGCGCTCGGTCTTCTGGCTCCAGCGCGGATGGTCGTGGTTGGGGTTCACGTTGGAGTAGAAGCCGTACTCGTTGGACGCCATGTCGTTCCAGGTGGTCGAGGGCTGGTTCTTCACGAATTTGATCTTCACGATTGACTTCGCCGATTTGAAGCCGTACTTCCACGGCACCACGACGCGCACCGGCGCGCCATCCTGATTGGGCAGAACCTGGCCATAGAGGCCGAAGGTCATCAGCGTCAGCGGATGCATGGCCTCGTCCATGCGCAAGCCTTCGGAGTAGGGCCAGCTGATGCCGGAACTCCACGGCAGCAGTTCCTGCTTCGAGTTGGCGAGGGAAATGAACTGGATGTACTTTGCGGAGGGCAGCGGCTGGCAGGCGTTGATGAACTCCGAGAGCGAATAGCCAACCCACGGGATCACCATGCTCCACGCCTCGACGCAGCGGAAGCGATAGATGCGGTCTTCGAGCGGCTTCATCTTCAGCAGCGTGTCGATGTCGAAGGTTTTCGTTTCTTGACCAGCCCTCCACCTGGATCGTCCATGGCCGGGTCTTCAGCTTCCATGCGTTCTGCGCGGGATCGCCCTTCTCGACGCCAAACTCGTAGAAGTTGTTGTAATGCGTGATGTCCTGGAAGGAGGTGAGCGTCAGCCCGGGCGTGGAGTACTGGCTCTTAACCGTGGTCAGCTTCTCTTCCGCCGCTTCTGCGCTCGATGGCTGCAGCAGGCGGGACGCTGCTTCCCGGCGACGGCCGCCAGTCCGTTTGCCGCAGCCGCTGCCATGAACTTCCGCCGATTCATGTAAGTCTCTTTCGGCGTGATCTCCGACGATGGAATGTCGCTTGTGGTTCGGATGAGCATCACCCCTACTCTGAGCTCTCCCTGATTCGACGCACCAGCGGGCAACCCGGTGTCGAA
>CAVPCB010000035.1:0-3190 GCA_963702285.1 uncultured Acidobacteriaceae bacterium
ACATAGGTCTTTAGGTACCTCAGGGGTTTGGAAGGAAGGAGGGGACAAAAGTTGCACGGGGTGGACGAACTAGCTTCGGGGCCTGTCACGAGGCGAAGAAATCGCGCTTCGAGCGATGCCCACCCTGATCGCCAAATGCGCGATCAGAATGGGGCACCAGGCTAGTCCAGGCGGAAGGAAAACTCTTCGATCACCGGGTTGGTGAGGACTTCGCGGGCGATGCGCTCGACTTCGGCCGGGCGGCGGGTTCGGGAGCGAGTCGTCGAGGGTGAGCTCGAAAAACTTGCCTGGCGCACGTCGACGACTCCCGCATAGCGCATTTTGCGCAGGGCGTTGTGGATGGCCTGACCCTGGGGGTCGAGGACGGTTTTCTTGAGGGTCACATAGACATGAGCCTTCATTATGTCCGATTATAAATGCAGGCCCATTCGCGGTACCCCGGCATCCCCCGTTCATCCCATAGAAGCACAGCACCCATTCAAGCGATACTGGAATTGTCTATGACGAATTACCTGGAACTCCCGGTGGGGAGCAAAGCGCCCGAAGTGTTCAACGCCGTGATCGAGATCCCGTTCGAGGGCATCAACAAGTATGAGTACGACAAGAAGCTACACGTGTTCCGGCTGGATCGGAACCTTTATTCGCCGGTGCATTATCCGGGGGACTACGGATTTGTGCCGCAACGCTGAGCGACGATGGCGATCCGCTGGACGTGCTGGTGCTGGTGGACGCGCCGAGTTTTTCCGGGCTGCGTGCAGTAGGTGCGGCCGATCGGGATGCTGGAGATGATGGATCAGGGGGTGGCGGACGAGAAGATGCTGTGCGTGGGCAAGAACAATCCGCGGTACACGGACGTGTGGAACTACTCGGAGATCTATCCGCACATGCTGAAGGAGATCACGCACTTCTTTGCGATCTATAAGGATCTGGAGGGGAAGCGGGTGGAGTCAAGGGGTGGCGGGACGCGTCGTTTGCGCGGGATCGGGTGATGTATGCGGCGCGGAATTTTGCCGACAGCAAGCAGAAGAAAGTGCTTGAGGTGGCGACGAGCGCGAGGTAGGCGGGCGCATCGCTGGCCGGTGTGAGCGGCATCGGACGCAACCCGCTAGCCGATCTTCTCCGCGAGCTCGACGATGATTCCCTCGGGGCCGCGGACGTAGCAGAGCCGGTAGCTGTCCTCGAAGCGCACCACGTCGCCGACGAGTTCAGCGCCGCGGGCTCGCAGGCCGGCAACGGTGGCGTCGATATCCGTGGACGGCGAATGCGACGTGGCGGATGCCAGGCGTGTTTGCTGGCGCGTGCCGGTTGTCGCTCTGGATGGACGGCGAGTGGAACTTCGTCAGCTCGAGACGTCCGTTGCCGTCCGGAGTCTGCATCATCGCAATGTCGGCGCGCACGCCCTCGAGTCCGACGACGCGGTCCACCCAGAGACCTTCGACGGTCGCCTCGCCCTGGAGCACGAGGCCGAGCTCGAGGAAGAACTGAGTTGCGGCTGCGAGGTCGTCCACCACAATGCCGACGTGCTCCATGCGCTGGATCGTCATGGGTTCGATGGTACGGGAACCGGCCACTCGATGAGGAATAGGCCTGAGTAACGGAGTCAGTCGCAACTGGTGTCGAGGAAATCTGAAGTTGGGGGGGCGAATGCTTTCCCAAAACGGTCCATGACGAAGAGCTACGGTACTTTCGGACCGGTGGGGAGGGGATCTGCATTGATATTTGGCTTGCGGAGGCCGAAGCTTCTTGCTGTGGGGTGAACCTGGCGTTTCCCAGGTTTTTGGGGTTGCCGGGCGGGGGGATGGGGAGGTCGGGGCAGGGACAGGGACAGGGACGACTTCCCAAATCGGTCTGTGAAGCCGGGTTACGGTACTTTCGGACCGATGATGGGGTCGATTTCTATTGATATTTTGGCTTGCGGAGGCCGACGCTTCTTGCTGTGGGGTGAACCTGGCGTTTTCCAGTTTTTGGGGTTGGCCGAGAGGAGGGGGGGAGCGGATTTTTCGCGGACAAGTTTTTAGTCGGCTGCGGCGGGCAGTTCCTCTTCGCGACGCCGGCGGCGGCTGTTGATTCTCGATAACAGATAAAACAGCGGTCCGCAGGCGGCGATGAGTGCGCCGAGGAGCAGCGCCGGCATGTGCGCCATGTGTTCGTGGCGCGAGGCGACGTCGGCGTACACGATCAGAGCGGTGGGGATGGCGGCGATGATGCAGGCTGTGGCGAGGCTCCCGGCACGAAAGGGGCGCTCGAGGCCGGGCTCGCGCAGACGCAGCACGATGAGCGCGACGAATTCCAGAATGAGGCTGCTGCCATAGAGGATGAGGTCGATGGAGATAAGGCGCTCGAAGGTGAAGCGCAGCGCGAGAGCCCAGGCGACGGCGCAGGCCAGAACGGCGACCCAGGGGACGTTGCGGCCGTTCTTCCAGGCGAGGGGTGAGGGGAGCATGCGGTCTTCGGCGAGGACCATGGGCAGCCGCGCGTAGGACATCGTGAGGGCGTTGAACATGCCGACGGAGGTCAGGGTGCCGCCAATGACGATGGCGAGGCTGAGCCAGGGACCGACGAGGGTGCGGGCGACGTCGGCCCAGGAACCGGTGCTGAAGGAATCGGCGGGCACGCCAGCCCAGGCCGCGGCGGCCAGCGGGACGATGTAGGAGACGGCGACAATGGCGGCGCTGGCGAGCATGGCGCGCGGGTAGTTGCGGCGGGGATTATCGACTTCGCGCGCGACGGTGGAGGCGTTGTCCCAGCCCATGTAGTTCCACATCGCGACAAGAATGGCGGTGGAGAGGCCGCCTTGTTCGCCGGACTCGTCCAGGAAATGTGCGTGGACAGGTGGAGCTCCGTGCCAGAGCGCAGCACCGATGAGGACGGCGAAGGGCAACTGCAGCAGAACGAAGAGGCCTATGGAACCATCGCCGACAGCGGGCGCGCCGAGCAGGTTCCAAACACAGCAAAGCGCGATGAGACCGAGTTCCCAGGCAGCGCCGTGCCAGCCCGCGGTCCACGAGGGGAAGAGCCGGCCGAGATAGAGCACGAAGAGGGTGGGGTAGATGGCCATGTCGAAGATGCTGGCGGCGAGAGAGAGCCAGGCCTCCTGGTAGCCCCAGAAGGGGCCCATGGCGCGGCGCACCCAGACGTAGAAGCCGCCTTCTTCAGGCAGCGCGCTGGCGAGTTCGCCGATCATGAGCGC
>CAVPCB010000036.1:0-3510 GCA_963702285.1 uncultured Acidobacteriaceae bacterium
CGCGCCCGCCGCCGACGCGCAAAACACGCACACATACTTCTTTGCTGGCATCCTCTTGAGGATAGCGCGTGATTACAGCGGTCGGCAGTCAGCGGTCAGCCTGTAGCCCTGCACCCACGTGCGCCCGGAGCCTGACAGCTAGCTGCTAACCGCTGACCGCTAACTGCTGACTGCCCGGTTCTACCTCACCACTACATCCCCCGCAATCCGCCCGTACTCGTCCTCGCTCACTACGCCCTTCTTCACCAGGTCGTGCGTTGTGTCGTAGGGGCGATGCGCCTCGATGCGGCGCGCCGTCGTTGGCGTCACGCCGGGGAGCGTCTCCAGATCGGCGCTGCTTGCTGTGTTGAGATCCACGGCGCCCTTGCCGCTGTGGAGGCCCCGCCTTCACGCCGACCGCAATATCGTGCGCCTGGCGTTCGGCTTCCGCAGCCGCCACACGCGCCTGCGCCGCAGCCTTCTGCGCATCGACCTTCGCCTTCTCGGTCGCTTGCCGTGCCTGCTGCTGGATCTGGCGGTCCGACTCCGGCTTGCCGTTCCAGTTGCAGCCCGCCACCCACAGCAGGGCCGCGCACACCATCGCCGCCGCCGCCATTCGAATCGCCACCTCGGTCCACCTGGGTTCTCGCATTTCCGCAGTCCTCGCTTCTGCATGGAAGGCTCTGATTCGCGGAGAGTTGCCAAGTGGTAACGATGAGGCGCGAAAATTTCGCTGTTCAACAGCACCTCAACAGCGCTAACATTCCCCTCCGGACGGCCCCTCATGCCCTCCGAGCCCGGATTGACAGGGTTTCCGGACCCGCCCGGCACCAGGAGCCGGTCAACCGCTCCGTGGCTCGGTTTGTCGGACGCGCTCCCGGTAGCAGCCGGTCTTGCACTACACCGGCGCCTCTCTCGAGTTCGCCGCCGCTCCGGTCCCGAGGCGGAATCATCCCCCACGAGGCGCCTATGAGCTCCATCATGAGCTTCATGCCTGTTGTTTGGATCGTTTGGGCGGCAGTCATCACTTTCCTGCTCGTCCTGTTGGTCTATCGCTCCAATCTCACTCGTTACGAAGAAGACCAGATCTTCCTCGATGAGTCCGCCAACCATCAGAAGAAGGAGCAGGAGGACCTTCTGGCCAGGGTGAACAAGATTCAGCCACTCATCCGGGTTGTCACCGGAGCTACCTGCGTTCTTACCGTGTGTATTCTGGGCGTCTACGTTTGGGATGCGCTGCAGCATCTCATGTAGCCCACTGTTGCACCCCCGGCGCAGCTTCGGCGCCGCGGTTCGATGCACTCTCCGTCACGCGCGAGGCCGGACTCCCACCTCTCCGGCCCGCGCCAGGGCGGTTCTCATTCGCAAAGCCATTGCCGTGCCGCAACTTCCTCCGGCTGACGCACCGCCGTTATTCTGAAGAGTGCTCGCACGCGCCCGCTCCCGCAGAACGCCACGCCCCAGGAATCTGCTTCGCTTGCTGCTGTTGTGTCTGGTCCTCGGCCTCGCGGGGCTGTGGAGTCTGGCCGCGCTCACGCTGGTCGGTTATCGCTGGATCGCCCCGCCCACGACGGCTGTTCATGTCGAGCGCCGGTTTCAGGCGTGGATTCACAACAAGCCGTACCACGCGCGCTATGACTTCATTCCGCTGCGGGAAATCTCGCCCAATCTGCAGCATGCTGTGATCGCCGCCGAGGACGCGCGCTTCTACCAGCATCACGGCTTCGACTGGCAGGCGATCCAGCTGGCCGCCGACAACGATATGGAAGGCGGGCGGCTGCGCGGCGGTTCGACGATCACGCAGCAGCTGGTGAAGAACCTCTTCTTTGGAACCGGCCGGTCGTTCCTGCGCAAGGGCGCGGAGGCCAGCCTGGTGCCCGTCGCCGAGTTCGTGCTGGGCAAGCAGCGCATCCTGGAGCTTTACCTCAACGAGGTCGAATGGGGGCCGGCGGTTTACGGCGCCGACGCAGCGTCGCACTACTACTACAGGACCGCGGC
This sequence comes from uncultured Acidobacteriaceae bacterium, assembly GCA_963702285.1. GTDB lineage: Bacteria > Acidobacteriota > Terriglobia > Terriglobales > Acidobacteriaceae > Palsa-343. The sequence goes on from CAVPCB010000036.1 coordinate 1,978, forward strand.
GCGGAGTCTCGATGCGGACCAGGCCGCGCGCCTCGCCGCGATTCTGCCTGCTCCCCGCCGGCGCCGTCCCGAGCGGATGAACAACTACAGCGCGATCATCCAGGAGCGCGAGCGGCAGATGGGCTGGTGATCGCGAGCCGCATGAGGCAGCGCAAAACTTTGCTGGACCACCGCACGATGGTCGCGATACGCTAGCGAAACCCCCGCTCAGTACTGGTCACCGGAGGCCTTGTGCCGATGTTCGAAGTCAGGAGTTGTTCCTTGCCCTGGATCCGTCGTGGGTTAGTCGTTCTGCTTGCTGGATTCTCCCCGCTCCTGTTGGCCGCCGATTGCGCGAGCCTGAAGAATCTGCAGCTCGCCAATACACGCATCACGCTCGCGGAGAGTGTCACCGGCACGCTCGACATTCCCGATGCCGGCGCTCCACTCACCGGTCTGCCCGCCTTCTGCCGCGTCGCCGGTGACCTGCATCCCACCAGCGACTCCGACATTCGATTCGAAGTGTGGCTCCCCGCGCAGGACTGGAACGGCCGCATGCTTGGCACCGGGAACGGCGGCTTCGCGGGCGCGATCTATTACCCGCAGATGGCGGGTTATCTCGAGCGCGGGTTCGTCGTCTCCGGCACCGACGCCGGTCATGAAGCGGAGAACACCGACGCGACGTTTGCCTGGGGACATCCGGAGAAGGTGAAGGACTTCGGGTGGCGCGCGCTGCACCTGACCGCGGAGACCACGAAGCAGATCGTGAACGCCTTGTATGGCAAGGCCGCCGACAAGTCCTATTACGACGGCTGCTCCGATGGCGGGCGCGAAGGCTTGATGGAGGCACAGCGCTTTCCCGCCGACTACGATGGCATTCTCGCGGGCGCGCCGGCCAACGCGTGGACCGCGTTGCTGACCGATGGCGCGGGCGTGATGCAGGTGGGGCGGCGACGGCGTGCTCGTTGAGACACAATAGCCCTCGCCCGCGTCGGCAAAGGCGTGGTGCGTCCCGCCCGCCAAGTTGACCGCCACGCCTTCCGCCAGCGCCGCCCGGGCAGCCCCACCGTCGCCCCGGCGGGACCGGCGCGAGCGCCTCGACCATCCCCGGCGACCACGGAAAGCCAATGCGCCGCACCTCCGCTGTCCGTCAGCGCCTCCTCGCCACCACGCGGTGCAGGTATTCCGCTGTGTGGCCTGGCGATAATCTCTTTGTCCGTGGCCGCGTGCGGTTCGCGCAGTTCTTCAGGCCGTATCAGCCCCGAGGCTGCGATGCGCTCGCGCAGCAGAGAGTATTTCTCATCGGAAAGCGATGGCCTTCCGGCAACGGCAGCACATAGTGGTCGGTGTAGAAGGCCTTCATCGGCGTTGCCCCTCCGCGGTGCGTTTCGCGTATGATGGCAGAAACAGCCACGCCCGCACGGCCGGTTGCCGAGGCAACCATGACGCACGCCATCTTCCCGACCTGGCAGTGTACCCAGGCTTTCGGACGACGCCTCGGGCAGTTGCTGTTCCCCGGCGCCGTCGTCGGCCCTCGTGGGACAGCTCGGCGCC
>CAVPCB010000037.1:0-77971 GCA_963702285.1 uncultured Acidobacteriaceae bacterium
TGGCCTGGCGGTTGTCCTGTGGAACCGGAAGGCACTTTCCGGCCTGCACCAGCTTCGAACCCGAATCAAAAGCCTTCTACAGAACCAGACGTCGAAGAGGAGTAAAAGTTGCGCAGGGGTGGTCCGCCGGCGATCCTGGCCCTGTGCAACCGTGCTCTTACCCGAGGCTGTCGATGGCTGCCGCAAGGTCGAAGTCCCGCTCCGTGAGGCCGCCGGCATCATGGCTGATGAGCGCCAGGCGGACCTTGTTGTAGCGGATATCGATGTCGGGATGGTGCCCGGCGCCCTCGGCCATCTCGGCCACGCTGTTCACGAAGTGCATGGCTTCGACGAAGTTGTGGAACTCGCAGAGGCGCACCAGCTCGCCTCGCTCGAGGTTCCAGGACGGAATGAACTTCATTTTGGCTGCGACGACTCTGTCTTCCAGGACCGGCATGGCCTCTCTCCGCACTCGGGGATCTCAGGCACTCGTCCTATTGAGATTCAAACTTTCAGATCTTCGATTGCCCCAGCAAATGATAGCGGAGAGAAGCGCGGATGGCGGGTCATTTCGGTGCGCAAATCTTCCCAAAGGCTGTCGGGCAGGCCCAGGAAGACCTCGACAATGTTGGGATCGAACTGGGTGCCGGCGCATTTCTCGACTTCGGTGCGGGCCACCTCGTAGGAGCGCGCCTTGCGGTAAGGCCGGTCGGAGGTAATGGCGTCGACGGTATCGGCGATGGCGAAAATCCGGGCTCCCAGAGGGATCTCGTCTCCCTTGAGATTGCGGGGATAGCCGTTGCCGTCGTAGTGCTCCTGGTGGGCGTAGACGATGTCGGCGGCTTCTTCGAGGAAGGGGATCTTGCGCAGGATCTGGTAGCCGCGGGCGCAGTGCTCGCGCATGACGCGCTGCTCTTCGGGGTCGAGCTTGCCGGGCTTGAGCAGGATGGCGTCGGGGATGGCCATTTTGCCGATGTCGTGGAGGAAGGCGCCGCGCGCGATGATGCGGGTCTGGGCCATCTCCACGCCGCAGTGGCGGGCGAGCGCGATGGTGTAGGCGGTGACGCGGCGGGAGTGGCCTTCGGTTTCGGCGTCCTTGAGATCGAGGGCGTCGCCGAGGGCCTCGAGGGTGATGTCGTAGGAGCGTTCCAGGTCGGCCATGGCCTGGCGGAGCATCTCGGTACGAGCGGAGACCAGCTGCTCCAGGTTGTGGCGATAGACGGAATTCTGCTGAACCAGACGGCGGTAGTCGAGGGCGCGGCGAACGGTGACCAGCAGCTGTTCTTTTTCGAAGGGCTTGAGCAGGTAGTCGTAGGCGCCTTTGCGCATGGCGGAGATGGCGACGCCGACGTCGTGGATGGCGGTCACCATGACCATGGGGGTGTCAGGCTGGATTTCGCGGATGCGCTCGAGCAGGCCGATGCCGTCGAGGCCGTTCATGACAATGTCGGAGAGGATGAGGTCGTAGGGGGGGTCGCGTTCGAGGTGCTCGATGGCTTCGAGGCCGTTGGAGGCAAGAACCGGAGTGTAGTGGGATTTCTCCAGCATAGCGGCCATCAGCGTGCGAACGTACGGCTCATCGTCCACGATCAGGATCCGCTCTGAAGCCACTGCCCCTCCAGCCCTTGGCTTGGTTCAAACTGCTGAATTTTGTTCGAGGCCCGAAGAATTCCGCTCTATCGTATCGTGACGAATCTGTCACGACGCGACAATTCCCGGAACGTGGAAGCCGGGAGGACCATTTCGGGTCACCCCCATGGCGCGCAGTTCCTGCGCCGGGAATTCATGTCCAGGGAAATGCCTCGGGAATGAGGCGCCGTACCGCTCCCAACCATCTATTTTGCGCCAACATATGCCACGAACTCTCTCCCCCAAATGGGGCAATCGTGCATCTAAGTGTTCGTGTTAATCTTCTTTTGCCGGGTCCCCAACACGGCTTATCCGCATGTTGTTCGAAATCGACCGACAGATCGCTAAAATTACCGCGCGCGAAATGGCGCCGCAGAGTCTGGCTGAACAACAGCGGGACATCTACGACAGCCATCGCCACCGCGTGTTCTCGGTTTCCTACTACATGACCGGGAGCGAGCTGGAGGCGGAAGAGATTCTGCGGGGCACGTTTATCCGCGCCTTCCTCAAGGAAAACGAACCGGATCACGCGATCATCGATACAGCGCTGCTGGAGCAGCTTCGCGACCAGCGGGTCCTGGTCGAGGAGACGCCGCTGCCCGCGCCGACGGCCGGCTATCTGCCACAGCGCAACAATATTCTGCGCACCGAGCTGGAGGATGCGATCCGCTTCCTGCCCTCGACCGAGCGCCTTGTTTTTCTGCTGATGGATGTGGAAGGCTATGCCGCCAATCGGGTTGCCGAGATGCTCAGCATGAGCCCGTCTGCCGTGCTGCGCACCGCGCTGACGGCCAGGATGCGGCTACGTGCCGAGCTGGCTGCGATGCGTGATTGCGGCCGCCAGGCTGCCTGAGCCCCGTTAGTTCCCTCCCCCGGTTTTCTGTTCGCTGAATACCGATTTGCGCGCTTCGCGTTGCGCGCGACGATTCTTCGCCCAGCCCTCTTTCGTGACCTGGCGACCGCGGCCACGGCCAGCGCGTCGGCGGGAACGTCTTTGGTGATGCACGAGCCGGCGCCGACGTAGGCTCCCTCGCCGATGACGATGGGCGCGACCAGCGTGGAGTCGCTGCCAATGAAGACCCCGTCGCCGATGATGGTCTTGTGCTTCGCGACGCCATCGTAATTGCAGGTGATGGTGCCGGCGCCGATGTTGACGCCTGCTGCCGATTTCCGCGTCGCCGAGATAGGTGAGATGGTTGGCCTTGGAGCCTTTGCCGAGATGGGTCTTCTTGGTCTCGACGAAGTTGCCGACGTGCGCGTCTTCGCCGATATGGCTGTCCGGGCGCAGATGCGCGTAGGGGCCGATGTTGCGCGCCATCGTCGACTTGCGCGTCGTCGAGGATGCAGCCGTGCGGACAGGACGCTGATCGCCGATGGTGGAGTTCTGGATGACCGAGTAGGAGCGGATGCGGCAGTCGCTGCCGATCGCGGGTTTGCCCGAGCAGTTGCACGAAGGGCTCGATGACGGTGTCGGGGCCGACGGTCGACGTCGGCGTCGATGACGCAGGTCTCTCGGGCGGAAGATGGTGACGCCCGTCGGCCATGAGGCGCGCGCGCGTCGCGGGCGCGCAGGCTTGCGTCGAGCTGCATCATCTCGGCGATGGTGTTGGCGCCGAGCACTTCGTCGAGTCGCTGCGGCCTTGATGCGCCACGACGCGCTCGCCGGCGGCACGGAGCATGCGCGGCCATGTCGGTCAGGTAGAACTCGCCGTGGGCGTTGTCGGTGCTGAGCAGGCCGATGATTGCCGAAAAGCGACTTCGGTGTGCGAAGGCGTAGATGCCGGAGTTGATTTCGCGCAGATCTGAGCTGGTCGGGCGCGAGAGATTTCTGCTCGACGATGGCATCGACCTCGGGCGCTGTCGGGCGACTTGCGAATGACGCGCCCGTATCCGAAGGGGTCGGCGGGCTCGGCGGTGAGGATGGTCATGGCGGCGCTGCTGCGTGCAGATGAAAATCGCGAAGCGCACGATGGTCTCGGGGCGGATGAGCGGAACGTCGCCGGAGAGCACGAGCAGTTCGTCGATAGTCGCGCGAGTTCGCCTGGTCGCGCGATCTGAATGGCGTGGCCGGTGCCACGCTGCTCGGTCTGCACGGACGAAGCGGATGCCGGTGTCGCGACCGGCGGCCTGGACGCCCTCGGCCTGATGGCCGACGATGACCAGAATGTCGTGCGGCGGCACGACCGGGCTGCGGCGGCGATCACATGGCTGCAGCAGGGGCGTCCGCCGATCTCGTGGAGGACTTTGGCGCGCTTCGATTTGAGCCGCGTGCCTTTGCCCGCGGCCATGATCACGATACCCAGTCGCATGGATGCTGAAGCTCCTCCGGCGCGGACGCACAGATCAAAAGCGCGTGCCGCAATCCTCATTCTCTCAGACGCGGGATTGCGCCGTGCGGGACATCTCGGTTCCGGATTCCGGTGGAATCACGCAGAACACGGTTGCTTTTTGCTGTTCCTCAGGCCGTGAAATTTCCTGACCCCGCAAGCCGGCTCTCGTATACTTTCGAGTCAGCCACCCGTGCGAGGAGATGCATGCCCTGTCTGGAAATGAAAGTGCCGGCTCTGCCGCACCCGGTCCCGTCCACGCGGCTGCGCGCGCTGCTGGAAAAGCCGGGGGCCGCGGTGCTTCGGCGCAATGAGATTGCCGAGGCCCCGGGGCACGAGGACAGGGAACTGCGCAATCGGATTCGAGTCGCGGCGGTTCTGGCGGTGAACCTCACCGCACCTCCGCAGCCGATCGACACGGCAGGCTCGGAGGATGCGGATGAGCCTGGGGAAGAGGCTCATGCGCCGCGCAGCTGATCCCGAGGCCGACCACCAGACGGGCAGTTTTGCCAAGGGGCTGGAAATCTGGGTGAGCGACGGCGAGCGCGCGGTCTGCGCCCTGGCCGATGCCGACGAGATTCCGGGTGCGCTGGCGATGTTTGACGCGTGGCTGCGGCTGGCGCGCTTCCCGCCGGCGTTCCAGCGCCTGGACCAGCGGCTGGTCGGGCTGCAGTACGGATTCCGCGAAGGACTTTCCATCGCCGTCCAGGGCGATCCCGGCGAAAGTCAGCCGGAGGCAGAGACGTTCTTCGACAACATGGCGCCGATCCCGGAGATCGACGATTTTCGCGAACCGCGCTTCATGGTCCGGCTATCGGAATCGGGCGTCGGGTACCTGCATGACCTGCTCCGCTCGGCGTCGGCCTGGCTTGAAGACAATTCGTATCCCAACATTCTCGGTCCGCGATGAAAGCCTGCGTTGTTGCGGGTGTTCTGGCTGCACTGTTGACGGCCCCGCTTCCCGCCCCACCCCAGGATTCCGCACAGGCCCAAACCGCTGCTGAACGCATCGAGAGCGGCTCGATGGTTTCGGCAGATGGCAAACCCGTGGCCTACCGGATTCGGCTGTTGCCGGTATCTTCGTTTCCCGATCTGCCGGCGGCGGTGGCTACCGAACTCAACCGGCGCGGGTGCATGATCCCGCAGAGCTTCGAAGCGAAGCAGCCGGAAAACGTGATTCATGGCGCCTTTCGTGCGGCGGGCAGCAGCGACTGGGCAGCGCTGTGTTCGTCGCAGGAAACAACCACGCTGTACGTGTTCTTCGTCGGGCAGAGGGAATCGCCGATCGCCTTGCGCTCGCAGGCGGATTCGGAGTGGCTTGGGGCGGAGCCGGGCAGCTCGGTTTTGGGATCGGCCTGGGGCATTGCGGCTCGCTCGGCGGCAGACCTGCGCTCGACTCCGGGGCTGCGGCGCGGGCTTGCCGTCGATCACGACGCGATTGACGATGCCCGGCTGGAACGTTCCGTGGTCATTCACTACTTCGAGGCGGGGCGGTGGCTGAATCTGCATGCCGATGACGGCAGTGACTGACTCCCGGCCACGGTTGTGGAATCGAAGCTCGGTGAAACTGATTCTTCCGCGCCACAGCAACTAATCCCCGCGATCTTTGTCTAAAGCATCGCAGCGCCTGTGGTTCGGTTCTCTCTTTTTTGGCTCCTGAGCTTCCCTGTTTCGGGGACTGTTTCCTTCTGCCCGAGGCCGTTTGCCGATCAGGCCTGAAGGTTATTCGCACGCTAAAATTCCGCCCGTTGTAGAGGACGCCGCGTTCACCAGGGCAGGATTATGATGGAACGCATCGATCCATGACGCACCGGTAGTTTCTCGCCGCAGATCGCACGCGGCACAGGATTGTTTCTCTCGCTTTTGACAAAGGATGGCCATGTTTCCGTCGATCGTCCGCACGATTCGCCCCGTCGCAATCCTCTCCTCCCTGGTTCTCGGTTCCGTTCTCGGTGGCAGCGCGCTTCTGGCACAGACCGCCCAGATGACGGTGCCGAACCGCATCGTCCGGCCGATCGACGACAATTCCCGCGTCACGCTTCGAGGCTACGTGCATCCGCTGGCCAATGCGGCCAACGATCGCGGCGCGGCGCCGGATTCGATGCCGATGTCGCGCATGCACCTGGTGCTGAAGCGCAGCGACGCTCAGGAATCGGCACTGAAGCAGTACCTCGCCGACGTACACACGGCCGGCAGCCCGAACTACCATAAGTGGCTAACCCCGGATCAGTTCGGCAAGCAGTTCGGCCCATCCGACCAGGACCTCGCCACGGTGGAGTCGTGGCTTTCCGCGCACGGTTTTGAGGTGAGCGATGTCAAACCGGGCCGCCAGGTGATCGAGTTCACGGGCAGCGTGGCGCAGTTGCGCAGCGCATTCCACACACAGATTCGGCAGTACCAGGCCAATGGCGGGCTCCACTACGCGGCGGCCAGCGATCCGCAGATTCCTGACGCGCTTTCACCGGTGGTGGGAGGCTTTGTCTCGCTGAACAACTTCCCCATACAGAGTCACCTCCGCAAATTGGGCAAGGCGACCTACGATCCGAAAACGGGGACGGCAAAGCCGGACTGGACGGTCAACGGAGGCGAAGGGTATCCCACCATTAGCGGCATAAACTTCGCGATCACGCCCGGCGACTTCGGCGTGCAGTACGATCTGCCCAACCCGGCACTGAATTCGAAATACAGCGGCACGACCTGGGACGGCACCGGCCAGACCATCGCGATCATCAACGAGGCGAACATCAATATCGCTCTCGTCAATCAGTTCCGCACCCTGTTTGGACTGCCTGCGAATCCTCCCAACGTCATCATCGATGGCAATGATCCGGGCATCGACGGCATTAACAATCCTGACGGACCCAACTACGCAACCGGCGAAGCCTATCTGGATGTCGAGTGGTCCGGTGCGGTCGCTCCCAGGGCGACCATCGATCTGGTGATCGCGGGCGACACGGCACTGGAGAACGGCCTCTATCTGGCGGCGGAGCACGCCATCTACAGTGACATTGCTCCCATCATCAGCGCCAGCTTTGGAGCCTGCGAAGCCAACATTGGCTCGACCAACGATTTCCTTAACAGCCTGATGGAACAAGCCGCCGCCGAGGGAATCACAGTCACCGTTTCGACCGGCGACAACGGATCGGCCGGCTGTGATAATCCGAACGCCTGGGAATATGCGATTGATGGCGCCAACGTCAGCGGATTCGCTTCCACCCCTTACAACGTCGCGGTAGGCGGCACGGACTTCTATTATGGCAGCGGGTACCAGAGCCTGACGCTCTCCGCCCTTTCCACCTACTGGAACACGACAGGCAGCAACACGCCGGGCGTTTCACTGCTGAAGACGATTCCCGAACAGCCATGGAACAACAGCCAGTTCGGGCTGGATGCTTCGAACTACCACAACACCTACGGTGCGACCACCATCGGCGCCGGCAGCGGCGGAGCCAGCAGCGCTGCGGTGTGCGGCACCGGTACCTATAGCCCCAGTACCGGCTTGTGTACCGGCGCAACGAGCGGCTATCCCAAACCCGCCTGGCAGACCGGGGCCGGCGTTCCGAATGATAATGTGCGCGACATTCCTGACGTGTCGCTGTTCGCGGCCGACGATCCCAACTACGCCTACTACGCCATGTGCGCGTCGGATGGAGACTGCCAGCCCAACTCCAGCGGCCCGGTGCAGATCTTCGGTGTCGGCGGAACTTCGGCTTCCGCTCCCGCGTTCGCGGGCATCATGGCGCTGGTCAACCAGAAATACGGCCGTCAGGGTCAGGCGGATTTCACTCTCTATCCCCTCAAGGCGCAGTTCCCTGCGGCCTTCCACGACATCACGGCAGGGAGCATCTCGGTGCCGTGCAATGTTGCCACGATCACCCTTGGCGGAACTGCAGTATCGCCACGGAACTGTATTGCGGTTGCCAATCCGCTGACCATCGCCGATCCCACTTATGGAGTATCGGTCGTCGAAGGCCAGATCGGCTCCGGCACAACTCCGTATTACAACGCGGCGGCCGGATATAACCTGGCCACCGGCCTCGGCTCGGTCGATGCCGCGGTGCTGGTGTCGGACTGGGGCAGCGTCACGTTCAAGTCGACGACGACCACCTTGACGCCGTCCGCGACCACCGTCACGCCGGGAACGGCCGTCACCATCAGCGGCACGGTCACCGGTACCGGCACGCCGACCGGCAATGTGGTCCTGCTGACCAGCAGTGACACGTCGCTACAGCAGGAACTGGCCGTCTTCACCCTTACCGGCGGAGCCTTTTCCGGCACCGTCAATTCCCTGCCCGGCGGCACTTACCAGATTTGGGGACGATACAGCGGTGATGCTGCCAATGCCGCGAGTGCTTCAACCCCGGTGACGGTGACCGTTGCTCAGCAGCCGAGCACGACCAGCTTCAGCATCTTCGACAACACCCATGTCAGCGCCACCAACGGAGCATCCGTTTCCTACGGAACGCAGCTCCTCCTCGATGCCCAGGTCGCTCCCGCCGGCGCATCCACAACCCTGCCCACGGGCACCGTCGTCTTCAAAGACGGCAGCACTACGGTGAACACGGCCACGCTGAACGCCGAGGACGACGCCGAGTTTAACGCCGCTCTTGCTGTTGGGAGCCACGCTGTCACCGCCACCTATTCGGGGGACGCGAGCTTCACCGGCTCCTCCGGATCGACGATTAGCTTCACCGTAACGAAGAACACGCCCACCGTCGGGCTGTCCGTCAGTTACCAGACCACGCAGGGCAGTCTGGCCAGCGGCCAGGCCGACGTGCTGACCGTGCTTCTGCTGAACAGCACCTACGCGATGATCGGCAGCAACGGCATCACCACAACCACCGGCTATACGTACACGGTTCCCGCTGCTCCGCCCACAGGCACGCTCACAGTCGGCGGCATCTCCGGCGTGACCAGCGCCACCCTGGCGGCCAGCGTCGATCCAGCCACCGGAACACCGGCCGGCATTGCTACCATCGTCATCCCCGCCAGTGCTGCGACCGGGAGTCCCAAGGTGACCATCAGCTACGCCGGGGATGCTAACTACGCGTCCACCAGCACGTCACTCACGATCCCCTTCGGCTCAACAGGCGGAACCGCGACCTCCACGACAGCTTCCATCAGCGGCAGCATCTCGCCCACAACCACCGTCACCCTCAGCGGCTCGGTCAGCGGCAGCGGTTCGGCGGCGCCGTCGGGCAGCGTTGAGATCTACTCGGGCGGATACGTCCTCGGATACGCCACGCTCGGCGCGAAGACGGCGCAGATCGAGCAGGATCCGCAGTCGCAGCCGTTCGGATTGCTGGTGAGAGGCGGCGGCGCTGCGCTCTGGCCTTCGCTCTGCTCTTCACCATCCCCGCGCGACGAAGCGCATGGCGGAACCTGCTCGGCCTCATCCTTTGCATCTGCGTGCGCCACCTTCAGCATTGGTTGCGGTGGCGGCGGTGGAGGAGGAGGAGGCGGCGGTGGCGGCGGTGGTGGGGAGGCGGCGGCGCGCTTCTTCTAACTTTGCCGTGCAGCTGACCAGTGCGTCTCTGCTGCAGGGTTCCAACACGATCACCGTGCAGTACCTCGGCGACAAGACCGCGCGCCGTCGTCGTACGCCTTCACCAGCGCGCTGAACAACCCGCTGTCCGACTTTTCGCTGCCGCCTCCTCGACGTCGATCATTCCCGTTGCCGGGGGAACCGGAGCGGCAAAGTCTTCGTTGCGTCCAGCAACGGCTTCAGCGGAACGGTGAGTCTCACGTGCAGCGTCATTGGCTCGCCGACAGGTGTTACCTGCCACTAAGCCAAGGCTCGGCTGCGCTGCCGTCCGGCGCGTCCGTGCCGGTCACCATTCCACGTCCACAACCGGCTCGCCCCGCCGCAGGCAACTACCCCATCACCATCACGGGCACTGCGGGAAGCCAGATTCAACTCTGGGCGTCACGGCGGCCGTCCAGTGCAAGACCGGCCTTCAGGATCCCGCTCCTCGACCCGGGGAGCGGGATTTGCCGTTTCTGGGCGGCGCTGCGAGCGGCGGAAAGCCAAAATGCGGCGAGGACGCTGCAACCTTCCGGGCCGGTATACTGCTCTGAAATCGCAGCTGTCGATGCCTGACGGCGCAGCTTTGGCGCGCTTTCGGCGTTTTACTCCTTTGAGGAGGAACTGCCAGCGCTCATGAACCGGACGCGAGATCAGTTACGGGTGGTCGGTGGTGCCGGAGCCGAGCCTAGGGAGCGGCCCGGCCCTGTTCTCGCGCCGCGCCAACCGCCCTCGCGGACCGTCCGGCGGTTGAGCCGCAGCCGCGCCGGTGGCCCTGGGCGCTGTGGACGCTGGGACTGGCGGTGCTGTTTTGCCTTCATTTTCCGCACCTGCTCGCCGATTTTCCCAACCACTCGCCGTGGATGGACTACGCGAAATACACCGATGAGGGCTGGTACGGCAATGCCGCGATCCGCTCTGCGCTAACCGGACATTGGTATCTGCACGGCGACTTCAATCCCGCGGTGGCCCTGCCGGTTTGGCCCTTGCTGTTGGCCGGTGTCTTTCACTTCACCGGAGTGAGCCTGGCGGCGGATCGCAGCCTCGCTCTGGTTTTCTTCGGACTTGGTCTTCTGCTGGCGTATTGCGTGGTCCGAACCCAGGCCCAGCGCTGGGTGGCCTTGCTGGCCGTCACGCTGCTCGCGACCAGCCCGTTTCTCTGGGCTTTCAGCAGGCTGGCGATTCTTGAGGCGCCCCTTCTTTGCTTTTTGCTGTTCTCGTGGCTGCTGGCGCTTCGGCTGCCGCGCACGCCGGCGCGATGGCAGACGCCGATGCTGGCCGGGATCGGATTGTTGCTGTTTGCGACCATCCTCACCAAGACCACCGCCATTTTTCTGATTCCCTCCACGCTGTTTCTTGTGGCGCGCGCGTGGACTGGACGGCGCAGAGCCGTTCGCGCCCTGGGCATCTGCGTCGCGGCCGCCGCACTGCCGTGGTGCGCTTACTATTTCCTGGCCGTACGCCCGCATTACGGGGTCGACTACCACTACCTGTTCGAGGCGAATCACTGGCCGCAGCCGTCCAGCTTCACCGGCTGGCTGGGCGCATTCTGGTGGGCGCTGCATGGGTGTCTCTGGATCTCGCCCACCCTCTGCATCGCCGCCGCGGCAGTGATGCTGCTGGTGCTGCGCCGGGAAACGAGACCGGCACTCGTGGTCATCGCAGCCGAACCGCAGCCGGTTCCTGTAGGGCTTTACGGAAGTCCGCTGACGACCGCATGCCTGCTCACTATTGCCGGATATGTCGCGTTCATCGGCTGGCACAACAGCCCGCAGCCTCGCTACTACGAAGTGGTGATGTACCCGGTGTGCTTCATGCTGTCCCTTGGGATCGCCGACTTGCTGTCGCGACGGCGAGCTTTTTTTCTGTGGCTTTGTGGCGCCGTTGCGCTGGCGACGGCGATTGCAGTCTCGGCGGGCGGCGTTTTCCGCATTGCCGTTTATCTGCGCCATCCCGATTACACCTTCCTGAATGCGGCTCGAGGCGTGGCTCGGTATATCGACGCACATCCTGGACCGCATCGGTTACTGCTTTCGGTCAGCGGCGACAACATCGAGTTGATCACCGGCGTGCCCGCGATCTGCGACGACTACGGCACCTGGGATCTGCCCTGGCGCATGCACCAATACGAGCCCGGTTGGTACGCCGCGTGGAACGACATCGATCCGGGAACCCTGTCGGACATTCAGTCGCTCGATGGGTTGCAGCCGGTCGCCAGCTTCCCTGCCTTCGATGACCCGGATAGAAACCTGCTGGTGCTTTACCGGCTGAGCCCGCTTCCTGCGGCGCAGCAAACGTATTTCGTTCAGGGAGAAGTCCGCGACAACGCCCGCCGGTAGTTGCTCGGCGGATGCCTGGGCCGATCCGCGTGCTGACCGCGAAAGTACTGGCTTTTTGGTGCTTTGGGCGGTTTGTCAAGCGCGGCACCACAGCGGCAGGCGTGCCATTTTTTGCTTGACATATCTGCCTGAGGGCCCCAATCTATAGATGGCTTAACGGCTATCGGCCAGGATGTAGTAGAGGGATGACATCCGGGGGCTTAGGGAGAATGGCTCCCACGGAGGCAATCTCGGTCAGGCCCTCCCCCACATACCAGGCTCTCCGCAGAGGCTTCGTTCCGAGCGAAGCCTCTCTTTTATTGCCGCGGCCACGGGCCACCTCCCCCGCCAACTCCGCTGGTTGCTGTCTCTGCATCTGTTCCCGCGACCAATTGCCTCTCCTGACATCCAAGAGCCTGCATGACTTCTCAAAATCCCGCCCAGCTTTTCTCTCCTCTGCAAATGGGTTCCCTCACGTTGTCGAACCGGATCGTGGTCTCGCCCATGTGCGAGTACTCCAGCGAAGACGGCTTCGCCAACGACTGGCACCTGGTTCACCTGGGCAGCCGCGCTGTCGGCGGCGCGGGCCTGGTTTTCACCGAAGCCACTGCCGTTACCCCGGAAGGCCGGATCAGCCCGCAGGACCTGGGCCTGTGGAAGGACGAGCACATTGCGCCGCTGGCCCGCATCACTGCGTTCCTCCACTCCCAGGGCGCGCACGCCGGCATTCAGCTGGCGCACGCCGGGCGCAAGGCAAGCACGTACCGCCCCGGGAGCGGCGAAGGCGTCATCACTCCCGAGAACGGCGGCTGGTCAAACGTCCTCGCGCCCAGCGCGATTCCGTTCGCCCCGAACTATCCTCAGCCGCAGGAGCTCGACCGTGCCGGAATCGCCGCCATCACGCAGGCCTTCCGCGCTGCGGCGATCCGCGCCGACAAAGCCGGTTTCGACGTCATCGAAATTCACTCCGCGCATGGCTATCTGCTCCACGAATTCCTTTCGCCAATCAGTAACCGTCGCAGTGACGAATACGGCGGCAGTTTCGAGAACCGCACACGACTGCTCCTCGAAGTCGTTGCCGCGGTCCGGGAAGTCTGGCCACGCGAGCGGCCGCTCTTTGTTCGCATCTCGGCTACGGACTGGGTTGAGAAGTCAGGCCCGGAAGGCGGGTGGGATCTTCCACAGTCGGTCCAGCTCGCCGCGCTGCTGCGCGAGGGTGGTGTGGACCTCATCGATGTGTCATCAGGCGGCAACGTCCTCGGCGCGGCGATGACGCTCGGCCCTGGCTATCAGACGCCGTTTTCTGAGGCCATCCGCACACAGACCGGCATGCTCACCGGCGCAGTCGGCATGATCACCGATCCCGCGCAGGCTGCGCATATCCTTCACACCGGCCAGGCGGATTTGATCTTCATCGCGCGTGAATTTCTGCGCGATCCCTACTGGCCGCTTCACGCTGCGGCCGCGCTGGGCGAGGCAGCCTCCTGGCCGTCGCAGTATCTGCGCGCGGCTCCGGCGAAGAGCCCGGCGCGCACACCGGCCGGGAACAAGAGCTGATTACTTTTTCCACAATCTTGTCAGGCACCGTGATGCGTGCCCTATACTGCGGGCAGCGAGCCGCGTCCACAGCGGCTCCGTGACGATCGTCGATGCCCAAACACGCAGCGCAGCGCCGCCCCAAGCCCGAAGCCGTCATTCCCGACAAGCTCTATTTCCGCATTGGAGATGTTGCGCGTCTTTGCGGAGTCGAGACCTATGTTCTGCGCTTTTGGGAGACGGAATTCCCGCAGATGCGCCCCAACAAAAGCGGCACCGGCCAGCGCCTCTATCGCAAGCGCGATGTGGAGATGGCGATGCGGGTGCGCAAGCTGCTCCACGACGAGGGATACACCATCGCCGGAGCGCGTCAGGTGCTTTCGCAGGAAGCCCGCGAGCTGCGCGCCAGCTCACCGCAGCTGCCGCTGATCGAAGGCGGCGCCAGCGCGACCCGCGTCAAGGCAAAACTGCAAAAGGTGCGGAGCGAACTGCGGGATCTGTTGGGTGTGCTGTCCGCGCCACCGACGCGTAAGCCGAGGATCGGGTCGAACATCGATCGGAAGCTGTTCGACTAGCGCTCTTCCGCTTTCAGCTTCTTCCATCGCGCCAGCAAGAGAAGGGCCTCGACAACCAGCACGACTTGCAGTCCGATGAGCACAAACGCGAGCCATCGGTGACCGTGCGTGATCCCAATGGCCTCCGCGCCACCCAGCGCAGCGGCTCCTGCACCAGCCACCACCACCCCACGCCGCAACCTCTCCACCCTGCTCATCCTCTACCTTCCCCTCATCCCGCCCAGCATCCCCATCGCCCGCCGCTGCAGCATCCCCCCGCCCTTGCCAATACCCTTGAACATCTTCCGCATCTGCGCGTACTGACGCAGCAGCTGATTCACTTCCTGGACCGAGGTGCCCGATCCGTTCGCGATGCGCTTGCGACGGCTGCCGGAGATGATCTCGTGGTGATCGCGTTCCTTCTGCGTCATCGAGTTGATGATCGCCTCGACGCGCGTCAGCTGGCTCTCATCGACCTGCCCGGCCATCTGCTGCATGCCGGCGAAGGGACCCACGGACGGCAGCATCTTCAGGATGCTCTCCATCGAGCCGAGCTTTTTAATCTGTCGCAGCTGATCGCGGAAATCCTCGAGCGAGAAGCCGTCGCCGGAGAGCGCCTTGCGCGCAAATTCTTCGGACTTCTTCTTGTCGAGCTTGTCCTCCGCGCGCTCGATGAGGCCCATGATGTCGCCCATGCCGAGGATGCGGCCGACGATGCGGTCCGGATGGAACGGCTCGAAGGCGTCCGGCTTCTCGCCCGTGCCGATGAACTTGACCGGCTGCCCGGTCACATGGCGAATCGAGAGCGCCGCGCCGCCGCGTGCATCGCCGTCCATCTTCGTCAGGACCGTTCCCGTCAAACTCAACTGCCTGTGAAAGGACTCCGCCGACTTCACGGCGTCCTGGCCGGTCATGGCGTCGGCGACGAAGAGGATCTCCTGCGGCGAGAGCAGCGCCTTCAGCTTCCTCATCTCCTCCATCAGCTGCTCATCGACGTGCAGACGCCCGGCCGTGTCGACGATCAGCGTGTCGCACCCCGTGATGACGGCTTCGCGCCGCGCTTCTTTGGCTAGTCTTTCGACCAGTGGCGTGCCAGGCTGCTCGCCCTTCTCATCGCCCTCGTAGATGTTGGCCTTGATCGCCTTCGCCACGACGCGGAGCTGCTCGCGCGCCGCTGGACGATACACGTCAACCGACACCAGCATCGGGCGGTGGCCACCCTTTTGCAGCCACGCCGCCAGCTTGCCCGCCGTGGTCGTTTTGCCGGAGCCCTGCAGCCCGGCCATCAGGATCACCGTCGGCGGCCGTGACGCGAACTGGAAGCGCGCCACATCCTTGCCGAGGATCGCGATCAGCTCGTCGCGGACAATCTTCGTCACCTGCTCGGTGGGCGACAGCGAGGTCATCACCTCCTGCCCGAGGGCCTTCTCGCGAATGTGGTCGATCAGCTCTTTAACCACGTTCAGGTTGACGTCGGCTTCCAGCAGTGCGATGCGAATCTCGCGCAGCGCTTCCTGCATGTTCTCTTCGGTGACGGAGCCCTGCCCGCGCAGATTCTTGAAGGCCCGTTGCAGCTTTTCGGAAAGATTCTCAAACATAGGTCAGAAGCCCAGTTTACAGGGGACTAGCCGTCCAGGCGGGCGCGCTTCGCGCCAGTCGAGCCTCAGCCGCTCGCCGCTTAGGGCAGCTTGGCGATCTTGTTGTTGACAACAGCATCCGCCAGCGGAGTCACCGTCGGCGATGCCATGCCGATGAACTCCACCACGGGAGCATTGCCCGACTCCACCGATACCCACACGTCGCCCGAAGGATCGACAGCAATCCCGGTTGGATAGCTGCTGCTGGGCATCATGATTCCATTCCCGCTGTAACCACCGAATGGCGCGGTGTTAGCCGCAGTCCCGTCCGGGCTCAGGGCCGTCGTCCCGTCGGCACTGAACGCGGCAATGACAGCTCCGCCCGCGTTCAGCACCCAGGCATTGCCAATTCCATCGACCGCAATCGCGTCTGGATTGCCGATTCCTCCGGTGGGATCGGTAAACGGCGTGCCCGCCGTGGCCGAGGCACTGTTGATCGTCACAGAGGTCGCGAACGGAATGGCATCGTCATTTCCGAGATCCGCCACCCAGAGACTCTGATTCGCGCCAACAGCCATGTAGTCCTGTGAAGTGCCAAGCGGGGCGTTGCTCAAAGCCACGTAGTTGTTCGTGGAGTTGAGTGCGTAGATATTGGCAGTGGTGTCGATGGTCGACTCATCGGCGACCCAGATGTCCCCCGCGCCATCGAGCGCGACCACATCGGGATTGATAAAGATCCCCTGCCAGTTCGCGGTCCAGGTAGCACTGCTGTTACTGCCAAGACTAAACTCATCCACATCGTTCAGGCCCTGATCGACCACGACCAGATCGTTGCCGGCGGCAATGCTGATCGGCTGGCTCCAGCCATTCAGATCCGTGTGGTCCTCCGGCGACTTGATCGACGTGCAGGTGCCTCCTCCGTTGGGAACACCATCCACGGTGCGGGTAAAGGCGCTCACCACCCACGCGGTCTCCGGTGTGAGCGTGCTGGGCCCCAGTGCCATCGCTACCGGCAGGCCCAGGGCTAATCCGCACGTGTAACCACTCGCTCCGCTCATAACAGTTCCCTGGGGACCAAGGACAATCACTGCGCCATTACCAAAGCCTCCACTGGGCGTGTCCGTCACCCAGGCGTTCCCGCCGGCGTCGATGGCGATCGCAAGCGGAGACGTCAGCCCTCCGCCCGAAAAACCGACGCCAATCGCGAAGTCGGTGGGGGGTCCGCCGGTGATATACCCTCCCCACACCTGGTCCGTCAGCATGTTGTTATAAATGTCTGCGACATTCGCGCCCGGGTGGTGCGCCATATTGATGGCGGCCGATGCGGTGTCAGTGGGCACCACGCTGTTGAACGTCTCATCTCCCATCAGCCTGGTACACGCCGCAGTGCTGGAGTTCTGGCTGTTGATGCATGCAGCCAGAATGTCGGCAATGGTATAGATCATCGCGCCGGGAACAACGGTCGTGACGGGGTTGTTTTGCTGCACATCCCCCGTACTTATGTCTGCCAGAATCGCCGCGTTCTGCACCGCGTTGCGGATAGCCTGATATCCCTGGCCGGAGATTGGGCTTGAAATATGGGTCGCGTCTGTGGCGAATCCCGCGAAAGCATAAGCGGCGGCCACTGTCGTTATCTCGTTGATCTGGATCAGCGCAGGTACGCCGGAAATGCTGTTTCCGGCTCCACATTCGCCGAGGATCGCCATCAACCCCGCCGCTGAATTCGGATTCGCGTCCCCCGATTGATCGGCGCCGTCTCCGTTAACCGAATACAGATAAACTTCCTGCCCCGGCGTGCAGGCGTAAGTGCCGTCCGGGATCGTGAAGTTGCCATTATCGCCGGTCTCGACGTAATACCACAGATAGGTGGGATCTGTGGCATTCGTGTCCTGGAAGGCGCTGGTGGTGATGAGCGAAGAGGAGCGATCGCCATAGCCTGGGTCCCCCCCACTGGGAATTCTCTGAGACGCCGCCAACAGATAGACGTGGGAGTACTTCAAGGGCCATTGTCCGCCATGGGCATGGCCGGTGAGGGCCGCACTGCCGGTCGGATTCGTCGTCACCGGGACGTTCGTCGACGGGTTGCCACTGGGCGTCACGGAACAACCGATCATCAGTGAGACGCTGGCGAAAAAGCCCGCGATGCGAGCGGACAATGAAAAACGCATAGGGAAGGTCTCTCTGGCAACGAAATGCCTGAGCGCGTGCGCTCGAGGGCAGTACACGATGTTGGCGTGAGCCTAACACGGCGCAAAGGCCCTGAACAATACAACTGGAACCACGAAGATCATGGGCGGCAGCGGCCTCTGGCCAGCGGTTGGGTTCGTGCTACCGCTGGATCGGTTCGGGCGACACCAGAGCAACATTCGCCACGATTCCTCATCTATTCGCGATCCCTTAACCGGCGGTTGATGCCTCCGGCTCAAAGTGACACTGTTGTAACCCCGCATCCCCAAATCGAATTCGAAAAGAGGGTAGAACCCATGCTCAGGAACGCAGCAGCCCTGGGACTTCTCGCCGGTGCGCTTGCAATTCCCAGCTTCGCGCAGCAGGACCACCCCCGCGGAGTTCCGCATCTCGACCATGTGTTTCTCATCATGATGGAGAACCACGGCTATCAGCAGGTCATCGACAACCCGAACGAACCCTACCTCAACAGCATCATCAAAAGCGGCCAGGTGAATCTCGCCACTAACTACTTTGCGGTCGGCCATCCCAGCCTCACGAACTATCTGGAAGTGGTGGGCGGTTCGAATTTCGCGGTTCGCAGCGATAACCCGCCCGACTGGGGAAACACAGCGTGTACCCCAAACATCTCCAGCGGCGTGGTGAACGCCGACAACGGCGGCGGCAATGCACCGGTGAAGGTGGACACCGGCAACATCTGCCCCATCTGGGGCTCCGGCACCGATGCCGAAACTCCGGCTGTCGATACCTGGAATGAAGTCGCAGGGCCATTCGTGGCATTGGCGGACCTCGATGGGGTCAAGTCAGTGGCTGCCGCGCCGACGGTGGGCCAGACCATCGGCGATCAGCTCGACGCCAGGGGGCTGCACTGGAAGTCGTACCAGGAGAGTCTGCCGATGGGCTCGATCACCGGCGTGAACTACAGCAACGGCACCGCCACCAACCTGACGGATTTCACGACGCTGGCGCCGCTCACGTCGAGCGGCGTGGTGCAACTCTACGCCGTCAAGCACAACCCCTTCGCCTATTTCAGAAGCGTGCAGGACGGCGATGACGTTGACAACAGCCTGAAGAACGTTGTGGGCTTCGATGGCCCGCGCGGCCTTTACGCCGATCTTGCCAATGGCGATCTTCCGGCTTTTGCCTTCATCGCACCCAACCAGTGCGACGACCAGCATGGCCGGGGCAATGGCGATGCGTTCTGCGCCTTCGACTACGGCCAGAACGACAGCGGCTACACCTACGGCACGCAGGTGGGACTGAACCCGGGCCTGATCCAGCAGGGCGATGTCACCATCGAGCGGATCGTCAAGGCGATCCATCGGTCGCCGGCGTGGGACGAAGGACGCAATGCCATCGTGATCGTGTGGGACGAGAACGACTACAGCGGAAGCACGACCCAGCTGACCGGTCTCTACCCCAGCCAGAACCAGAATCGAGTGGTGCTGACCGTGGAGACCAACTTCCGCCATGGACAGGGCGTGCAGAGCGATACGTACTACAACAGCTTCTCGCTGCTGAAGTCGATGGAAGCGGCGTTTGGCCTGCCCTGCCTCAACCATGCCTGCGATGCCGATGTGCAGGTGATGTCGGATCTGTTTGGCGAAGGGCAACGCCGTTAGCTGATAACGCAATCACAGCAAAAAGCAGCCTTCAAATCTGCAGGTTTGAGGGCTGCTCTTTTTTTGGCGTCCGCAGCGGAGCGAGGTCGCCGGCGGCTGAACGGAGCATCTAACTCAGTATGGATCCCGCTGCTCCCAATCCGAATCCGGGTAAGGCCAAAGACCCCAACTTCCTTGCTGTGGTTGCTGTCGCGATGGTGGTGGTGCTTCTCTTTTTTATCGGGTCGTGGCTTGTCGTTCGCCAGGAAGGCCGCCACCTGTTGCCAAAGACTCACTACGACCACGAGCCCCACTCCTCGGTGAGCCAGCCGGGACCGTGGCCGCGCGCATTCCAGGACCGCGGGTAAGCGGGGGCATCGCCGCACCCCCGCTCGCGCTACTCTGTTTCCATGTCCCCTGTTGCACTTTCCCTGGAGGGAAAGGTCGCCCTCGTCACCGGCGGCTCGCGCGGCATTGGCGCGGCCTGTGTTCGGCTCTTTCGCCAGGCCGGCGCCCGCGTGGCCTTCAACTACCGCACCGCTCGCGATGCTGCCGAGGCCCTGGTGGCCGAATGCGGCGGACCGGAGGTGTGCGCGGCCTTCGCCCAGGAGCTCTCGAATCCCGAAGAGGGCCGAACACTGGTTCGCAGGACGGTCGAGCAGTTCGGCGGCATCGATATTCTGGTCGCCAATCACGGCATCTGGGAATCGCAGGAAGTCTCGATCGCCGCGATGTCCGACGCGCAATGGCGGAACACGCTGGCCATCAACCTCGACAGCGTCTTCGGGCTGGTCCAGGCCGCGGTGGGCCAGATGCAGTCACAAGCCAGAGCGCAAACAGACCAAGTGCGCCCGCCGGCCATCTCGTGCTCGTCAGCTCCACCGCCGGCCAGCGCGGTGAGGCTTTTCACGCCGACTACGCCGCCAGCAAGGGCGCCATCATCAGCATGACCAAAGGCCTGGCGACGGAGCTGGCGCCGCAGGGCATCCGCGTGAACTGCGTCGCCCCCGGCTGGGTTGACACCGACATGTCCGCGCCGGCGCTGAGCGATCCGCAGAGCCGCGATCGTTTTCTGTCCCTGATTCCGGTGGGCCGGCCCGCCGATCCGGTCGAAATCGCCGGCCCCATCCTGTTTTTATGCACGCCCCTTGCTGGCTTTATGACAGGAGAGATCGTCAATGTGAATGGAGGAGCTGTTTTAGCCGGTTAGCCCATGCGAAAGATCCTGATTCCCACCCTCTCGGCCCTGCTTGTTTTCTGCGCCACCTTCGCCCTGCGCGCGCAAACCCCCGACGCGCCCCCCACGTCCAGCTTCGCCTCCCCTGGCGCGGCCCCGGAAGACTCCAGCGCAAAAAAGGCGCACGCCGCGCTCGACGCGATGGTCAAGGCTCTGGGCGGCGACAAATGGCTCAACCAGCAAAACAACTATGCGGAGGGCCGCATCGCCGGCTTCTACCAGGGCAAGCCCACCGGCGCGACGGTGCGCTACTGGGAGTGGCGCACGCCGACCGCGGAGCGTACCGACCTGACTGAAACGAACAAGGACAAGCACAACTGGTCGCAGATTTTCGAGGGCACAAACTGCTGGGAGATCACCTTCCGCGGCAAGAATCCGCTTCCGAAAGATCAGTGCGCCGCGGCCATCCGGCGCCACGATCATTCCGTCGACGCGGCGGTTCGCGTGTGGATGAAACAGCCGGGCACCATCCTGATGTTTGAAGGCCAGTCGCTGGCCGAACGCCACCTGGCCGAACAGATCACGCTGCTCAACACCGACAACGACTCGATCACCATCCAGATCGACGCCATGAGCCATCTGCCCCTGCGTTGCACCTGGTCCTGGCGCGATCCGGTTTACAAGGACAAGAACGAAGACGTCGAGGAGTATGACGACTACCACCTGATCGACGGCATCCAGACGCCGTTCACCATTACGCGCCTGCATAACGGCGACATGACCCAGCAGCGATTCATCTTCAAGGCGGCGTATAACGTCCCGCTGCCGCCCGAGGGGTTCGACGCGGACGCGGTGGCAGCGCGGATTCACAAGTAGAAGCGAGCACCCGACATTCGCCAACTAAATTCGTGGGGCTTCAGCATCGCGAAACCGAGAGAAGCCCCGGGCTTTAGCCCGGGGAATCGGCGCAACAACACAAGGGCTTTTAGCCCCGGAAGTCTTCTCCATCGCTGCAGACGCAGAAAGCCGCATCCGAAGATGCGGCCTGATGGTTCGTGTCAGCGTGAACCGGCCCTACTTGACCTGCGGCGTCACACTCTCCGACTTCGCAGCATTCTCCTGCTTCACGCCGGTATCGGGTGGATCAGGGCTGCCCTTGATCCCGTCCTTAAACCCGCGGAAAGCCTCGCCGAGTCCCTTTCCCAGTCCAGGCAGCTTGCTGGGGCCGAAGATGAGAAGCGCGATCGCCAGGATGATCAGAAGGTGTTCGGGTTTGAAGAGATTGTCAAACATAAGAAGTTCTCCCGGACGGTACCCGGCAAACCGGACACACATCCGCACCCCTCTATTGTCGCACAAGGGAAATTCTGCCGATGTATCCGGTGGGGCCGCCACGGGACATCGCCTGCAGGCAATCCGGCGTGTACCTTATGAAAGGCTCCTGAGGAGCGCCATGAGCAGCGCCGAACGCACCATCTGCATTCACGGTCACTTCTACCAACCCCCGCGGGAAAACCCGTGGCTGGAGACCGTCGAGGCGCAGGAGTCGGCTGCTCCCTGGCATGACTGGAACGAGCGCATCACCGCGGAGTGCTATGCGCCCAACAGCGCGGCCCGCATCGTCAATCAGCAGAACGAGATCATCCGCATCCTGAACAACTACGCGCGGATGAGCTTCAACTTCGGGCCGACGCTGCTCTCCTGGCTCGAACAGAACGCGCCACGGGTCCACGAAGCCATTGTCCACGCCGACCAGCGCAGCCAGAAGCGCTTCTCCGGTCACGGTTCGGCCATGGCACAGGTTTACAACCACGTGATCATGCCGCTGACCAATCGCGCGACCGCATCACGCAGGTTCGCTGGGGCATCGCCGACTTTCGGCATCGCTTGGGCGCGAGCCGGAGGGCATGTGGCTGCCGGAAACCGCGGTCGATTCCGAATCGCTCGACCTGCTCGCCGAGCACGGCATCCAATTCGTCCTGCTGGCACCGCACCAGTGCGCGCGCATCAAGTCGATGGCGGCCATTGCGCCGGCGGGCAATCCAAAAACGGGCACAGCTGCGAAAGAGCCGAAAGAGCCGGCCTGGATCGACACACCCAACGCCTCGGTGGATACCACGCGGCCCTATCTCGTGCGGCTGAAGGAAGGCCGGACCATCAACGTCTTCTTCTACGATGGCCCCCGCTCGCGCGCCATCGCCTTCGAAGGCCTGCTGAACAGCGGCGAAGGCTTTGCGCAGCGCCTCAAGAGCGGCTTCAAAGCCGACAGCGCCGATGCCCAGATCGTCCACGTGGCCACCGATGGCGAAAGCTACGGCCACCATCACAAATACGGTGAGATGGCGCTGGCCTGGGTGCTGCACTCGCTGCAGAACACCACCCACGACGACGCGTCGGTCCCGCATCTGACCAATTACGGCGAGTTCCTCGAGAAATATCCTCCGAAATTCGAAGCGCAGATCGTCGAAGACACCTCGTGGAGCTGCGCGCACGGCATCGAGCGCTGGCGCACCGACTGCGGCTGCTCCAGCGGCCGGCCCGGCTGGAATCAGAAATGGCGCACGCCGCTGCGCGCCGCCCTCGACGAGCTTCGCGATGCCGTTGCGCCGCTGGTTCACGAGGCTGCCATCCGCCTCTTCAAAGATCCTGATGCCGCGCGCAACAGCTACATCAACGTCGTGCTGCATCGCTCGCGCCCCTCGCGCGACGCCTTTTTCGAGGAGCACGCGCTCTACGAGTTCAACGAAGAAGAGCGCACCCGCGCGCTGATGCTGATGGAGCTGGAACGCCACGCCATGCTGATGTACACGAGCTGCGGCTGGTTCTTCGACGACATCTCCGGCATCGAGACGGTGCAGATCATCGCCTATGCCGGGCGGGTGCTGCAGCTGGCGTCTTATCTGTTCGGCAAGCGTGCCTCCGGCCTCGAAAAGAACTTCCTCAGCCGTCTGGCCGCTGCGAAGAGCAATCTTCCCGAGCAAAAGGACGGCGCCGCGGTCTACACCCGCTACGTACGCTCCATGGAGGTCGGTCTGGAGCAGGTCGCCGCGCACTATGCCATCAGCTCCATCTTCACCAGCTATCCCGACGAGGCGGACATCTTCAGTTACTCCGTCCGCCGCCTCGCCTGGGATACGGCGCTCTCCGGCCGCGTTCGCCTCGCCGTCGGACAAGCGCTGATCTGCTCGAAGATCACCGAAGCGGCCGAGACCGTCGCCTTCGGCGTCCTCCATTTCGCCGACCAGAACATCACCGCGGTCGTGAAGCGCTTCGACCCGGCGGATTCCGCCGACTACGACCAGTTTGTCGAAGAGGCCAAAGCCGCTGTCGGTCTCGGCGATTTCCCGGAGGTGGTGCGCTGCTTCGACCGCCACTTCGGCAGCCAGACTTATTCCCTGCGCTCGCTCTTCCGCGATGAACAAAAGCGCATCCTTGAGATCCTGCTCACCGGCACGCTGGAAGAGGTGGAGTCGAGCCTCTCGGCCATCTACGACAATCAGGCCTCGCTGCTGCACTTCCTCAGTCAGAGCCGGTTGCCGCGGCCCCAGGCGCTCACCGTCGCCGCTACCTTCGCCATCAATGCGGGCCTGCGCCGCGCGCTCGAAGCTGAGCCGGTCGACGCGATCCAGGCGCGCACCTGGCTGGGTCTGGCGAAATCCGACGAAGTGCCACTGGACAAACAGCTCATCGGCTACATCGCCGAGCAGAGGATGACGCATGCGATGCTCGTTCTCCACGAGCGCAAGGAAGAGCTGGCCCTGGTCGATGACGCGCTGCTCATGGCGCGCACCCTCCGCGAACTGCCTTTCGACGTCAATCTGTGGCAGGCGCAGAACCTCTGGTACGACACCTGGCGCCATCACCGCGATAAGCCGCCCTCAGCGGAGTGGCTGGAAAAGATGCACGAGCTTGGCCGCCAGATGCATATCGCCGTCGAAGCCATCGTGGTGGAAGACGGCAACGGCAACGGCAATCATGTCCAGAGGCAAGCACCGCCGCTCTCACCCGAAGTGACAAGCTCCACCGCATGACCGGTCATTGAAGAAGCGTTCAAATAAGGCATGAGGCGACCGTAGCCGAAGGGCGACTTGCCTTTATCTCTTTTGCCCCTTCTGCAGGTAAGGTAAAATAACCTTACAGGAGATGCCGATGACACGGCTCACCATCACAGCGAAGGGTCAGATCACCCTCAAACAGGACCTGCTTCGGCACCTCAACGTCGGACCCGGACAGCAGGTCGAGGCCGATAAGCTCCCGAACGGGGCAATCGTCGTACGGGGCTCCTCTCCGACGGGCTCCATCGACGACTTCATCGGAAGCCTCGCCGGCAAAGACACTCCTCGTCTCACGCTGGAAGAAATTCAGGAGATCGCCGAGAAGGGCTGGGCTGGCGAGAAATGAAGATCGCGCTCGATACGAACGTGCTCGTGCGCATTGCGGTGCTGGACGATCCGGCACAGGCGCGCGTGGCCGCCACCGCCATCCGGGAGGCCGATCTGCTGGCCATCCCACTCCCCGTGCTTTGCGAATTCGTTTGGGTGCTCGGCCGTGGATACCGCAAATCGCCCTCTGAGATTGCCGGGGCGATTCGCCGCCTCCTGAACAGCAGGAAGGTTGCACTCAATCGCCCCGCCGTGGATGCCGGGTTAGCTGTGCTGGAAGCCGGGGGCGATTTCGCCGATGGAGTCGCCGCGTACGAAGGTCAATGGCTTGGCGGAAGTCAATTTGTCACCTTCGATCAGAAGGCCGCTACCCTGCTGCCCATCCACGGCTACCCGACTCGCCTTCTGCACTAATGCGAAGCAGAAGGTGCTGCCGCTCACCGTCTTATCGCCGACCGCTTCTCCGCTGACCCGTTCTTAGCTGACCGCTTCTCAACTCCGCCAGTGCAACGTGACCGGCCCATCCATCGGATGCTTTACCGGCAGCCCGCTCTTCTCCGCATCCAGCCGCGCCTGCTTCAGCGCGAAGTACCACTTCGCCGGTTTGTCGGCGTCGTCGATCAGCATCAGCGCCGGATCGAACTTCAGCCCCTCGGCCTGCTGGATCATCGTCACCTGATCCTGGCGCACAAACATGTTCCCAAAGAACCGCAGCATCGACGTCATGAAGGGCAGGTGATAAAGCACATTCCACGCGCCGTACACGTCAATCCTGCACGCGCTCGCCGGTCGTCGGCGTCACCGTAGTCAGGCTGGAAAACCACTTCGGCCCGCAGCGGATCGTCTCGTACCTCCGGTTCGGCAGCACAAAGTCGATGGTCGTGGTGATCGGCTCGCCGTACACCCCCAGCAGCTTGTACGGCGCCGAGTTCTTCGATGGCGCGTGCGTCGCCATGCGAAAGCCCTGCGGGATCGGCTCGAAGCGCTTCTCCTTTTCGTGGATGCTCGCCTCTTTTCGCCACCACCAGGACTGATGCACAAACGGCCCATGCGCCGGATCCATCAGCCCGATAATCCCGTGATCCACATTGCAGGGCAGATCCGCGGTGAGATGCTCGCTGCGATAGCGCTCACTGAACTTCGGCAGTTCCGGCACCGGCGTCAGCGCTGCCTCTTCGGCCTTCACCCGCCCGCGGCCCGCCTCCGGCACGTAAACCCACGCATAGCCGTCGCGCTCCTCGCACGGATACGCCATGCCATGCAGATTCTTTGGGAACGGGTCGTCCTTCGTCAGCGATGGAATCTCCATGCACTGGCCGCTCACCGGCTCAAACGCCCAGCCATGGTATTTGCAGGTCAGCGTCTTCCCGTCGAACCATCCGCACGATAGCGGAATCCCGCGATGCGGGCACAGGTCGCGCATGGCAAACAGCCGCCCATCCTCGCGGCGGCCCAGCACCATGGGAATCCCCATCAGCATGGCGGTCCGCATGCCGTTGCCCCGCAGTAAATCGCTGCGCAACGCCGGATACCAGTCGTTATAGAGCAGCGTCGCGGGAGGTCCGGAGATGGAGACCGTGGACATTGGTCCCACTATACCGCCGGTAATCATCGCCCGGACGATTCGGCGATGGCACCCTATGCGCGCTGAGTTCCGCCGAGCGCCTCTCCATCGCTTCGCTCCGTTCCTCTCTCAGTTGGCGTCATCAGCAGCCCGAAGATGACGAACGGTAACAATTCAAGATAGACGCGAGATTCGAATACGATACCCACGACAAAAATTGCGCCGAGATTGGCCAGGCTGACCAGTGAAAGCGCCAGCCATTGCCTCGGATTCATGGCTGCCAGGCGGACAGCGTAGTAAACCACTGCCACCGGGAACAGCAGCATCGGCGCTTCAAAGCCATTCCGGATATGACGCAGCGCGCGGACTATCTCTGCCAAGTTGGTACTCATTTGCAAAAATACAAAACCCGTCCGATGTGCGACGATACCGGGGACTCCCATTTCCTGGATCATGAGGTGCACCCGAAGAAACTCGACAATAACAGCCCCGGAGATCAGACAGCAGAAGCCGGCAATCGCCATCCGCCAGTTCATGATGCGATGCTGGCTGGCGCGCTTTCCGGAAAAGAAAGCTTTCGCGAACGGGTCCAGAACCATCCAGAGGGCAATGAATTCACCGCTTTCACGGTTCAGAATCGCGATTATGAATAGCCCTGTGAACCAAACCCACGACTTCTGGTCCACCACCATGAAGATGAAGACGAGAAATATCAGGATCCCCAGGTAATCCCATGCATAAAGCCATGGAGGAGAAAACAAATAGCAGAAGCCAAACTGTAGCGCGAGAAATGAGATGGTTGCCGACTTGAGATCGCCCCCGGCCCTCAGGCCTAATTGCCAGGACAGGTATCCGGCTACTGCGATCGCTACAATCCCGAAAAGAAAGTGAGCGCTGAGAAAATTGTGCGTGATCCTGCTGATCCCCAAAACGATATACGGCGCAAGTACGCGGCTCTGGAATTCGCGCCAGGGGGGATGGCCGGTGACCACCCCGAAAGCGACATTCGTCGATGCGGTGTATCCCGACAATTTGAATTGAATAGTGATGATGTGAGTCTGAATGAACGCAAAGGCAGCTGCCAGCCCTGCAACTGTAAGGTGTCAACGCAACGATTGCGGCGGAATCAGCGACACAATTCTTCTCTTCCTCAGAATGCGATTCAGCATACCAAGAGGAGAAGAGCGATCAGTGATTACGGATGCCCTCCGCAGCCCCTCCCCAACCCCCTGAATCCAAACGTCTAACCCGCCTTGTGCGCTCCTAACTCTTCCCGTATCATAAAGATAAGTCCTCGGTCGCCCCCGCTCCGTACCCACCAGGCGGTGACCCCCGGCCCACAAAATTTATGGCAGACGATCAGAACCCCCAGCTTCCCCTCCCCGGCGCCGACGGCAATGGCGCCAACGGTCCCACCGGACCCGGCGCAGCCAATCTCGTCCCCATCAACATTGAAGAGGAGATGCGCCGCTCGTATCTCGACTACTCCATGTCGGTCATCATCGGGCGCGCACTCCCCGATGCCCGCGACGGACTCAAGCCCGTCCATCGCCGCATTCTCTACACCATGCACGAGATGGGTCTGCAGTCGAACAAGAAGTACACCAAGTGCGCGAAGGTTGTCGGCCAGGCCATGGGTGTTTACCATCCTCACGGCGACTCCGCCATCTACGACTCGCTGGTCCGCATGGCGCAGCCCTTCAGCATGCGTTATCCGCTGGTCGACGGCCAGGGCAACTTCGGTTCCGTCGACGGCGATCCGCCCGCGGCCATGCGATACACCGAGTGCCGTCTGGAGAAAATCAGCGGCGAGCTGCTCGCCGACATCGAGATGGAAACCGTGGACTTCGTCCCCAACTACGACGAGTCCACCTACGAGCCGTTCGTTCTGCCCACGCGCATTCCCAACCTCATCGTCAACGGGTCGAATGGAATTGCCGTGGGCATGGCGACCAACATTCCGCCGCATAACCTCACCGAGGTCATCAACGCCGCCATCGAGATGGTCAACAATCCCCGCGCCGGCCTGCGCCGAGGTGTTGAGACACGTGCAGGGTCCCGACTTCCCCACCGGCGGTTTCATCTATGGCAAAAGCGGCATTGCGCAGGCTTACCAGACCGGCCGCGGCCGCTTCCTGGTGCGCGCCAAATGCGCCGTCGAAAACCTCAACCAGGGCCGCCAGTCGATCATCGTCAGCGAGATTCCCTACCAGGTCAACAAGAACGTCCTCATCAAGCGCATCGCCGAGCTGGTCAACGATAAAGATCATCGACGACATCAGCGACGTCCGCGACGAGAGCGATCGCGACGGCATGCGCATCGTCATCGAGCTGAAGCGCGGCGCCGAAGCCCAGATCATCCTCAACCAGCTCTACAAGCACACCCAGATGCAGGAGAGCTTCTCGATGATCTTCCTGGCCGTCATCAACGGCCAGCCTCGCGAACTGCCGCTGCCCGAAGCCATCCGCATTTTCATCGAGCACCGCCAGGACGTGGTCCGCCGGCGCACCGCCTTCCTGCTGCGCAAGGCGCGCGAGCGCGAGCACATCCTGCTCGGCTACCAGATCGCGCTCGACCACCTCGACAACGTCATCAAAATCATCCGCGGATCCGACTCCCGCGCCGATGCTCGCGAGAACCTGTTCCAGTTCTTCTCGAATAAGACCATCACGGTGCGCGATCAGGCGCTCAAGGGCGTCAAGCTCGATCCCGCAAAATACGGCATCGCTTCCGATACCCTCATTGGCGCCACGCTGAACCTCAGCTACCGCCAGATCGACGCCATCCTCGAACTGCAGCTCTACCGCCTCACCCAGCTTTCCATCGACGAGCTGGTGAACGAACTGAAGCGAAGTCCGCGACAACATCGCCGAGTACGAATCGATCCTGGCCTCGGAAAAGAAGCTGCGCGCCGTCATCGTCAAAGAACTCGAAGCTGTCCGCAAGGATTATGGCGACGAGCGCCGCACCCAGATCATCGACGAGACCGCCGAGCTCCAGCTCGAAGACCTCATCGCCGACGAACAAGTAGCCGTCACTGTTTCACATTCCGGTTACCTGAAGCGGACGCCCATCTCCACGTATCGCCAGCAGCGGCGCGGCGGCACCGGCCGCCTCGGCATGAAGACGCGTGAGGAAGACTTTGTCACGCAGCTCATCGTCGATTCCACCCACGCCTACCTGCTCTGCTTCACCAACAAGGGCCGCGTCTACTGGCTCAAGGTTTATGAGATTCCCGACGTGGGCGCTGCGGGCAAAGGCAAATCCATGGCCAGCCTGCTCAACCTGCAGCCCGGCGAAACCGTCCGCAACATCCTGCCCGTGCGCAACCTCGAAGAAGAAGGCAAGTTCATCTTCTTCGCGACGCGCAAAGGCACCGTGAAGAAGACGCCGCTCAAGGACTTCTCCAACGTGATGGCGCGCGGCATCATCGCCATCGGCATCGATGAAGACGACGAGCTGGTCGCCGTCCGCCTCACCGACGGCCAGCAGATCGTCTTTCTCGCCACGCACGACGGCCTCGCCATCCGCTTCGGCGAGGAAGATGTTCGCTCCATGGGCCGCCCCGCTTACGGCGTGCGCGGCATCGACATCGGCAAAAACGACTACGTGGTCGGCATGGCCGTGACGCCGAAGAAGAATGGCACGGTCCACCGCATCCTCTCCGTCACCGAGGCCGGCTTCGGCAAGCGGACCGATGTCGAGGAGTATCGCCTGCAGTCGCGCGGCGGCAAGGGCGTGATCAACGTCAAGACCACAGCAAGGAACGGCAAGGTCGTCGGCATTCAGCTGGTCGACGAAACGTCGGAGATCATCGTCATCAGCCAGTACGGCAAGATCATCCGCATCGACACCAACACCGTCCGCGCTGCGGGACGATCCACCCAGGGCGTCAAGCTGCTCAACCTCGAAGAAGGCGATCGGGTGGCAGCGGCGGTGGTGATCCCGCCGGAAGAAGCAAAGATCGAACCCGAAACCGGAACGCTGCTGCAGTAGGTCGAGGAAGATTTGGGTGCCCCATTCTGATTGCGCCTGCTGTTGGCGCAATCAGGGTGGGCATCGCGCGCCGGCGCGATCCATACGAACCCTGCATCTCCGCCCAGTTCTCAACAAAAGCGAAAGCTCCGTCATCCTGAGCGAAGCATCCGAATATCAGCGCGCATGCTTTTCGCGCGCTGAATCAATTCAGACGCAAGTCGAATGGACCTGCATTTGTGCCAGAACAAGGATTTCGGACTGAGCCGAATGTCGAAAGTCGTCGACGGCTAGTGAAATCTCGAGTAGTATCCAGAACCCGATCGCGACCACCAAAGCGATCAGCGCGCCAACCATGATCGGCATCGCAAGACCGCCCTGCGAGCGCCCACGCGTCACCCTCGGATTGATCAGATACCAGAAGATAATGGTCCTCTGAACTGAGGACCTCGACTGCATCATTCCACGTTTCCTCGTCAGCCTCTCTTGCTGTTTCATGAATTCGGCGAACAATCTGGGCGATCTTCGCTTTCATATTCGTCCTGCTCGTAGTCTTCATCGAACTTCGCACTCACCTCCGGCATATCTGGCAAAGTCCAGCCACTGTCCGGTGAAATACAGCATCTTTCGCTCAATCTCGTCGAGCTCGATCCCATCCTGTTTTGCCTGCGCAACGATGCGCTCGATCAGATACTCCTTCGCAGCGCGTGAACTCGAAAAGCGGTCGGCCATCCCGTTTCACCCGTTCCCGGGAGTCTACCTTCGATGAGCCCTCTCCATCCCGCAATGGCGATTGGCGCGCGCCATCCGCCAAGCTGTGCAAAAATTCCACTATGAAACGCCCCTTTTCGGCGACGGTATCAATGGGCCTATCGTTGGACCAGTGCTGTTGCTTTCACTCAGTTCACGGCATGCCGGCATCCCAGGCCTAGAATGCTCCAACCGATTCTGTATATGTGAATCGGACCAACTGGCGATGGCTGGTGGCAGCATTACTCGTACGACGGAACCCGAGACGTTGATTCTGCCAGATCTACAACTGGGGAGGCGGTGTCATCTCGGACGAAGTGTTTTTGCCTTACAACGGCGGTGCCGCTGCAAAGCCCTCGGAGTTGATAATCGATAACCTGAATCGTCTGGCCGGGCCGCAGGTTGTCTGAAAAACGGCCGGAACCTGATCCCGAAGCAGCGACTTCGAGAATCAAAAGCGCTTCATTGACAGGAGGACCGGCAAGTCAGTGACCCGCTAGGCTTGGCGGTGCGTGACCGCTCTACACTGCGCAAGAGCGAGGTCGCCTTCCGCAGCATTCTGCGCAGGCGCTCATCGATCCCAAGCATGGGACCAGCTCAGCGGATAGCTGTATCCCTTAACCTGATTTGTGGCCCTCATCACCCCGCGCCCGCGACCTCGCCGAACTCGCCATCGGCTATACCCTGATCCTCGCCACCACTCTGGACCCCCAACCCCGCCCAGCGCATCCTCTACTGGATCGCCTTCGCCTGGATCGCCGATCACCGCCATCCTCCGCCGCAAAGAAGTTGCCACCCACGGCCTCGGCCTCCGCGGCCTGCTTCCCTCCCTCTGGATCGTCGCCGCCGCCATCCTCATCGCGCTCGCCGGCATCGCCCTCGCCCATCACCTCCACACCCTGCATCCGCTCTACGGCCCGCTGCCCGTCCTCACCCACCTCTGCGGGATACGCGCTCTGGGCCCTGATGCAGCAGTTCATCCTGCAGATTTACGTCCTCACGCGATTCCTCCGCCTCGGCCTGCGCCGTACCCCAGCCATAGCCCTCGCCACGATCCTGTTCGCCGCAGCCCACATCCCCAACCCGCTGCTGGTCGCGCTCACCTTAATCTGGGGAGCCCTCTCCTGCGCGCTCTTCCTCCGCTATCGCAACCTATATGCATTGGCTCTCGCGCACGGCATCCTCGGCATGTGCCTGGCGGTTACGGTTCCCAACGACATCGCCCGCCACATGCGCGTCGGCCTCGGCTATCTCCATTACCACCGGGCCCACCCTGATCCCCCTCGCTGACGCTCCGAATATGAAAACAAAATAGATACCCGCAACCAATTTTGAAATCATATTCATAGCCGCCACCCGAAAAGCGCCGCGCCAATGAAATCATATTGATACGTGAAGGCAGGGGTCGACCCCCCTCCGCTGCCCTTTTACCCCCCTCTCTTCCTCACGGCAAAGAAGAACGGCAGCGACGCCACGCCCGTCGCCACGCAGAAGACCACCGCCGCATGGACCGACACATCGTAGAGGAACCCGATGGCCGCGCTGCCCAGGAACCATGAGATCCCATAAGCCGCGGTGAACATTCCGTACGCCGAAGGCCGCCGCTCTACCGGAACCATCGTCGCAACCGCCGCCGGGATGATCGACTCGTGCACGCCCATCCCGAGTCCCCACAGAGCCGCGCCCACCAGCGCCCAGGTAAAGCCGCCCAGGAACACGAGCGGCGCCGACGCAATCGAGATGAAGGTCAGCGGGATCAGCACCGTCACGCCGTAGCGGTCGAACAGCCGCCCGAACAGCAACGATCCAGCGCCACTGGTCGCCATCGCCACCGAATAGAAGATCGGAATCCAGATCACTGAGGCGACGCCGTGCTTCTGCAGATGGAACGCGATCAGCTGATAGTCCGCGAATCCCGCCGCCACCAGCCCGGCCCCGGCCAGATAGATCCAGAACGAGCGCCCCATCCCCTCTGCATGGATCTGCGGCGAGTGCGGCTCCAGATCCTCCGGCCGCGGATACATGAACTTCGTCACCACGATCAGCACGCACGTGATGACGGCCGGAATCGCGAGCGCCGCAAATCCCAACCGATAGTCGCCGCGATACGCCAGGATCACCGCCAGCACCAGCGGCCCAATCAGCGCGCCGGCCTGATCCAGCCCCTCGTGCAGCCCAAAGGCCCAGCCGATGCCCATCTCTTTGCCGGCGTGCGACAGCATCACATCGCGCGGTGGATTGCGAATCGCCTTGCCCACGCGCTCCAGCACGATCAGCACGGCGGCGGTCTGCCAGTTGCGCGCAAAGGCCAGCGACGGCACCGCAGCCATCTGCAGGAAGTAGCCGAAGATGGTCATCGGCCAGAACTGGCGCGTCCGCTCGCTGATGCGGCCGGAGAAGAACCGCAATCCATAGCCGAGCAGCTCGCCCAGCCCGGCCACCACGCCGACAATCGCGCCCGTCGCCCCCAGGGTTTCGAGGAACGGACCGCCGATGCTGCGTCCGCCCTCGTAGACGAAGTCGGCAAAGAAGCTGACCACGCCGATCATCAGTACGAAGCGCAGCGCAACCTTGCCGGCGCGGGTTCGTGCCGATCTGTCGAATGACGCCATTTCGTCCCTGAGTAGTTGCTGGAATTGAGGATGCGCGGAGTCTAAATTGTCATCCAATTGTCTCGCCGCGGCCCCGGTGAACGTTCGGTTAACGGTGGGAAAAAAACAATCCGCCGGGGTGGCACAACGCGTAGTTGTTTATGTAGTCTAATCCGCACCGCGAGGTCCCCCGCCTGACGCTCCCCAGTTGTCTCCAGGTTGCGCCTGGTCTGGTCCTCGCAATCCGATGGAGGAATGACAAAATGAAAACCATGAAGACCATGATGGTCGCTGCGGCCGTGTCCGGTCTGCTGAGCGGCGCGACAGTGATGCACGCGTCGACCACAGCCGTTAACACGTCCACCACGCCCATTCTGAAGGCGGGCAAACTGTCGTTTGCCGGTGTCGACTTCGCCAAAGCCCCCAAGCATTCGTGTAAGGGGAAAAACGACTGCAAAGGCCAGGGCGGCTGCAAGAGCAGCGACAACGGCTGCAAGGGCAAGAACAGCTGCAAGGGCAAGGGCGGCTGCGCCACTGACGGCTCCAAGATGCCTGACTAGTTTCACCCCGGCAGAAAGGGCCGCCTCAACCGCGGCCCTTTCTGCTTTCACCTCCGAGGTTCCCCTTGCCTGCAAATCGCTTCAACGGCTTTTCGGACTACGGCGTCGGCATCGGTCTGCGCATCCCGCACTACCAGCACATCCTCTCGCGCCATCCCGTCGTCGACTGGTTTGAAATCATCTCGGAAAACTACATGGTCGATGGTGGACGCCCGCTTGAAGTCCTCGACCAAATCCTGGAGCAGTACAAAGTCGTTCAGCACGGCGTCTCCATGTACTTCGGCTCGGCCGACCCACTGAGTCGCGAGCACCTGAAGAGGCTGAAGAGCCTCGCCCGCCGCACGAAATCCCCCTGGCTGAGCGACCACCTCTGCTGGGGCTCGGTCGACGGCCGCTACACGCACGACCTGCTACCGATGCCCTACACCTGGGAAGCGGTGGAGGTCACCGCGCAGAAGATTCGTCAGGTGCAGGACTACTGCGAAGTGCCGGTGGTCGTCGAGAACGTCTCCAGCTACGCCGAGTTTCATGTCTCCGAGATGACGGAGTGGGAGTTTCTCAATGAGGTTGTCGAACGAGCCGACTGCGGCATTCTGCTCGACGTGAACAACATCTACGTCTCGTCGAAGAACCACAACTTCGATCCGTTCACCTACGTGAACTCGGTACCCTCGCACCGTGTCGCACAGATTCACGTCGCCGGTCACAGCAAATTTGAGAAGTACATTCTCGACACGCACGACCATCCAGTGCTGCCCGCGGTGTGGCGTCTGTATGGGCGGGCCATCGAGCGGTGCGGACCTACGGCGACGCTGCTGGAGTGGGACGACAACATCCCCAGCTTCGACGAGGTTCATGCCGAAGCGCTCAAGGCCAACAAGTTCCTGAAAGCCGCCGCTGAAGCCGCGCCGAACCAGAACAGCCTCGCCGCGATGCAGGCCGCGGCAGCGTCTGTCGTCGAGCCCGCCGGAGCCGCACGATGAGCCAGCCCGCGAGCACACCGACGGGGCTGCTCGAGATCCAGCGCCGCATGGCCGCCGCTGTGATGCATCCGCTCACGCGCAATGAAACGATGCCGCGGAAGCGCCGCGACGGCACGTCGAACCAGAGCGAAGCCGACGCGATCATCCGGCCCAACGACCGGCTAACTTCGTTCGAGCGCCTGGAGATTTACAATCGCCAGTACTGGTTCCGTCTTTACTCGTCGTTTGAAGAGGACTTTCCCGGACTGCAGGCAATCCTGGGCCGCGCCCGATTTGACGCGCTGATGCGCGCCTACCTTACCGACTGCCCGTCGGAATCCTTCACGCTGCGCAACCTGGGCTCGCGTCTGGAATCGTGGCTGGGAAAGCATCGTGAACATCTCGGCCCACACCCCCAGCTCGCCCTCGACATGGTGCGACTCGAATGGGCGCACATCGAGGCCTTCGATTCCGAAGAGCGCCCACGACTCGGGGCGAAGAAGTTCGCCGCTATCGACGAGAACTCTACGCTGCGCCTGCAGCCGCATTTGCGCGTGCTCGCGCTGTCGTATCCGGTCGACGATTTGCTGCTCGAGGTCCGCACCGAAAACGGCAGCGCTGCCTCCTCGGCCAACAACGCCAGTGTCGCGCG
Organism: uncultured Acidobacteriaceae bacterium; assembly: GCA_963702285.1. Classification (GTDB taxonomy): domain Bacteria; phylum Acidobacteriota; class Terriglobia; order Terriglobales; family Acidobacteriaceae; genus Palsa-343. The sequence goes on from CAVPCB010000037.1 coordinate 35,847, forward strand.
CAGGCGCCGCCGCATTCGTCATGTCGCGGCCATGAAACCGCGGCCGATCCATCTCGCCATCCATCGCCACGAAAACACCGTTTGGTACAAGGAGCTTTCTCCGGAAGAACACGGTCTGCTCGCGGCGCTGATCGACGGTAAGACGCTGGGCGAGTCGATCGATCTCGCGCTCAGGGACAGTGAAATCCCCGAGGAGCAGCGTCCCGCATTTCTCCAGGAGGCGTTCGCTAACTGGTCTATGCTGGGGTGGTTCACTTCCTGACCACGCTTCCTCCCCCTCAAGAAAGGCAAGACTCATGAGCACCCCTGCGACTCCGACCACGCCTGGCAAACCTGTGGGCCTCATCCCGGGGCTTTATCGCCGGTTCCAGCTTGCTTCCGCGAAGCTGGAGTCGCCATTCCTCCTGCTCATTCGCGTTTATTGGGGATGGCAGTTCGCGCAGTCCGGCTGGGGCCGGCTGCACAACCTCGACCGCGCCACAGGCTTCTTCGCGAGCCTCAATATTCCCGCGCCTCACTTCACCGTGATCTGCGTCTCGCTGCTGGAGTTCATTGGCGGAATCCTTCTCTTTGCCGGTTTTGCGACCCGCTTTGTCGGCCTGCTGCTGGCCTGCGACATGATCGTCGCTTACATCACCGCGGATCCCTCGGCGCTGGCCGCCATCCTCAGCAACCCGGGCAATTTCTATGGCGCCGATCCCTATACCTTCCTCTTTGCCTCGCTGATGGCGCTCATCTTCGGAGCCGGCCGCTTCTCGGTGGACTACTACATTTTTCGCCGCAAGGGCTGCTGAGAGGCCTAACCCACCGAAACCCCCGCCCCGGTGCTAACGTCTAAAGGGTGGTCAACGCCACGCCCAACGAGCCATGAAGATTCCTGCCCGCATCCGGCTTTCCCTGCCAGCAGCCGCCCTGGCGTTATGTGCCCTTCACACCCCGGCGCAATCAACCGGCCAAACGACAGCCCCGGCTGCTGCTCCAGCGCCGGCGGCCGCCGCAGGCATGCCCGTCTCCCTGCCGGTCACCGTGGTCGACAAAAAAGGCGATCCGGTCAAGGATCTCAAAGCGGCCGACGTTACTCTGACGGACAACGGCCACATCCAGACCATTCAGTCTTTTGCGCTCGCGCAGCCGTCGCCCATGCTGTTCGGGATCATCGGGCAGATCAGCCCCAATCAGCGCACGGAAATCGGCGATATTCGCCTTGGCACCGTCCACTTCATCGATCACACGCTCACCGGCACCGATGACCGCGCTTTTGTGATCCAGTACGATCGCGAGGTCGATCTGCTGGAGGATCCGACCTCGGCCAGCAACAAGCTGCACGACGCGGTCACGCAGCTCGGCTCCCGCCAATTCGGCGAACAGAACTCCAGCAGCGACAGCGGAGACCAGAGCCAGGATGAGCGCCGCATCGGCAAGTGGGGCGGCACGCTCTACGACGCAATTTATCTGGCTGCGACCGAAGTCATGGCGAAGCAGCCCGGCCATCACATCCTCATCCTCGTTGGTGACGGCATCGATCGCGACAGTAAAGAGACCCTCAACGACGCCCTGGAAGCAGCCCAGGCGGCTCACACGGCGATTTTTGCCATTTACTACAAGGGCGAAGAAGAGCGTCAGAATAATCCCAACCGGAACGGGGAGCACCGTGGCGGCGTCGGCGGAGGTGGCTATCCGGGCGGGGGAGGCGGCTATCCCGGTGGCGGAGGCGGCGGGCGTCGCGGTGGTGGCGGGCAAACGCCTGCCGAAGCTCCGCATGCCGATGGCAGAGAGACTCTCGAGCACATGTGCAACGCCACGGGCGGCTACATGATCGAAGGCAAGCGCGACAAGGCCGACGACGCCTACAACAAGCTCGGCGGCTTGCTGAAGTACCAGTACACGCTGACCTACGCGCCCGATCAGGACGCCTCGCAGTCGGCCACCCACCATCTGTCGCTGACCTCAAAGAAGAACGACATCTGGGCGATCGTCCAGCAGGACTACTCGGCCGCGAAGTAGAATAAGGATTCCCTGGACGCCGGCCGCGGCCTGCGACCATCCCCGGGCCCCTGTCAGGTGCACTCCATGCGACGCGCGCTCGCCATACTGCTGTTGACGATCTTCAGCCTGCCGCTGATTGCGCCTGCGTTCGCTTCAACCCCTGACGACTCGCAACTCCCTGCCTGCTGCCGCCGCGGCGGCAAACATCACTGCGCGATGGCCATGGAGATGGGCAGCGTTCCATCTCGTTTCCACGTTGTTTCGGAGAAGTGCCCGTACTCGCCCTTCGGTCATGCTCCGTTTGTTGTACCGCACTCCCTGGCAGCCTCGGCCGCCCCGGCCGGCGCGGACCATGCTCCTGGTCCCGCAGCCGCAGTACGCGCAACAGAAGCGGGCTATCGGATTTCCGCCGATCGCACCTGCCACAAGCGCGGCCCTCCTCAGACGCTCGCCTCCTAGCCCGTAAGCGACAGAACACCGCGGTACTTTCACCGCTGTGATTCCATTTGCCACCGTCATCGTTACAGAAGCGAGCTTTTCCTCAGGAGCCACTGATGCTGCGAAGAATTTTGCCGTTTTTGGCGCTGCTAATTGCCGCGCCGCTGGTGTACGCCGCCCTGCTTGGCCAGGTCCAGGGCATCGTCCACGATCCCACCCATCGACCCATTGCCGGAGCGAAAATCGTCCTGCGCGCGATTCATTCCGACCTCTTCTTTAAAGTTGAAAGCAATTCCGACGGCGCTTTTTCGATCCAGGCGGTTCCACCCGGCATTTACACCATCCTCGTTTCCAGCGATGGCTTCGCCACGATGGAACAGACCATCACCGTCACGTCCAGCGGTTCCGAGATTCTCCACTTTCCCCTCGAGATCGCTTCCGTCCGGCAAACCGCTGAAGTCCGGGCCATGCCGGAGACCGTCACCCCCGATTCGGTAACACCCACAACCATGGTGAGCCGCGCGGAAATCGAAGAGACGCCCGGTGCGAACCGCACCAATTCTCTCGCCATGATCACCGATTACACGCCGGGCGCGTATATGACCCACGACATGCTGCACATGCGCGGCGGACATGAGCTGAACTGGATGATCGACGGCGTCTCCATCCCCAACACCAACATCGCCAGCAACATCGGCCCGCAGATCGATCCCCGCGATATCGACACGGTCGAGATCGATCGCGGCAGCTACGGAGCCGATCTGGGGGACCGCACCTATGGGATGTTCGACGTCATTCCGCGCACTGGCTTTGAAACCACCCGCCAGGGCGAATTTGTAACAACGATCGGCAATGATTACCAAACGGACAGCCAGCTGAGCCTCGGCAATCACACGGAACGCTTCGCCTGGTTTGCCGCCGTGAACGGCAATCGCAGCAATTATGGACTGATGCCGCCCATTGAAAAACCCGTTCACGATGCGGAAAACGGCTACGGCGGCTTCACTTCACTCATTTTCAATCAAAACCCGCACGACCAGTTTCGCCTCATCGGCCAGCTCCGCACCGACTACTATCAGATTCCCTACGACCCCGATCCCAGCGACTGGCAGAATCAGCTCTACGATTCCTCCGGTCTGCGCGATGGCCAACATGAAACCGACGGGCTGACGACCTTCTCCTGGATTCACACGCTCAATGCGAAGTCTCTTTTCGAAGTCTCGCCCTTCTACCATTTCAACGATGCCAACTACGAGCCCAACCCCAACGACCAGCCCAATGCTACAAACGCGAAGCAGACCGGCCAGTACACCGGCGCGCAGGCCTACTTCTCGACCACGGTTGCGCGCAATTCGTTCAAGGCCGGCCTCTACGGCTACGGCCAACACGAGAACGATCTCTTCGGCGTGGCCTTCAACGATGGAAGCGCGCCGAACTTCTCCGAGACTTCCGTCGTCAACGGCGGTGTTGAAGAAGCGTTCATCGAAGACAACTACCGCCCTACTTCCTGGCTGACACTGATCGGGGGCGTGCGCCAGACGCATTTCGAGGGAGCGATCTCAGAAAACGCGATTTATCCGCGTGTCGGCGTCGCCGTGCAGATTCCAAAACTTGGCTGGGTTCTTCGCGGCTTCTACGGCCACTTTTATCAGCCGCCGCCGCTCACCAGCATCACCGGGCCCGCGCTTGCCTTCGCGCAGGCCAGCGACACCAACTTTGTCCCTCTCCAGGGCGAACGCGATGAGGAGCACCAGTTTGGGATCCAGATTCCTTTTCGTGGCTGGCTCCTCGACGCCGACACCTTTCAGACTCGCGCCAACAACTTTCTCGATCACAGCAACATCGGCGAGTCGAGCATCTTCGTCCCGGTCACCGTCGACGGCGCGCTGATTCAGGGCTGGGAGCTGACTCTGCGGACGCCGCGTCTGTGGCGCTATGGCTCGGGACATCTTGCCTACTCCAACCAGATCGCGCAGCAGCGCGGCGCTCTTACCGGCGGGCTCATTTGCTATCCGGCCGACTCGCCCGACTGCGCCGTCGATCCCGGCTACTCGGCGCTCGATCACGACCAGCGCAACACGCTCAACGTCGGCTTCGACGGCAGCCTTCCGCATCGCGCGTGGGCTGCGTTCAACATCTATTACGGATCGGGATTTTCCAACGGCTTCACCGATCCGCCCTCACCCTACACCGGCGACTACCTGCCCGCGCACACTACGTGCGATGTGGCCGTGGGGAAAGCGGTGGGGGAGAACTGGTCGCTCGCGTTGAACGCCGTGAACATCGCGAATACGCGCGTGCTGCTCGATAACAGCCTCACGTTTGGCGGCTTCCACGAAAATGATCCACGGCAGATCTACGGGCAGGTTCGCTACCGTTTTCACTTTTAGAATCGAAGAGTGGCTCTCGCTGCTCCGCTCCCCACAGTCTCCGCACGCTCCCGCTCCCGACTGTGGGGAGTTCCCGTTTACTGGCACCTGCTCAGTCTCGATGCACCCACGGTTGCCGTCCTCTGGGCCTGGAGCCTGGCACGCGCAGCTCAGTTGCGCGTCCCGTTCATCCCGATTGCCGTTCTCGGCATCGGCACCTGGCTGATCTATGTCGCGGACCGGCTTCTCGACGTCTGTTCGCCTGGGCATCCCGCACTGCGCGAGCGCCACTTCTTCCACGCACGTCATCGACGTGCGCTGCTGCTCGTTGTGCCCGCTGCCGGAGCGCTTCTTCTGAGCCTGATTCTCATCATGCCTGCGAAAGCCCGCCGCGAGGACACTCTTCTCTTCGCCATTTCCCTGTTGTACTTCGCCGGCGTGCACCTTCCGGTTCTCCGCGTCCGCCGATGGTTTCCGCGCGAAGCCGCTGTCGGCATCGTGTTCGCCCTGGCCACTGCGGTTCCGGCATGGTCGGCGTCCGGCTCGCCCCACGCGCAACTGGCGTGGCTCGTGTTGCTCTTCGCGGGGCTCTGTACCCTGAACTGCATCGCCATCGAGATTTGGGAACACACCCTCTCGACCCGTTCGATCAGCGTTCCCGCCATCGCCATTTGCTCCGCAGTGGCATCGGCTGCTTTGCTACTGATTCGCGGGACTCAGACCACCCCTGAATTCGAGATCTGCGGTGCCGTGTTTGCCTCGGCCGGCCTTCTGTTCATGCTCGACGGACTTCACCGTCGCCGGTCGCAACAAGGTTTCGCTCCGGAGAGCCAGACGCGGTTTCTGCTTGCGCTGCGAGTCGCCGCGGACGCCGCGCTCCTCACTCCGATCTTTCTGGTTCTGGCATGGCATCTCTGAAAAGCATTCCGGATCTCCAGGCAGATCGTGCCTCCGCTCCGGCCAGCGTGGATCTCTGCCTGAACCGCCCTGCGCGGTTCGACCGCGTCGCACGCCTCTACCGCGCGATGGAGTATCTCTCCTTTGGCCCGCTGCTGGAGCGCTGCCGATTTCATCACATTGCAGCGCTCCTCGACACTCGCCACGCTCTGGTCCTCGGAGACGGCGATGGACGCTTCCTGGCACGCCTGCTCGGCTCTGCAGCCCGTCTCCAGGCGGACGCTGTCGACGCGTCCTCAGCGATGCTCCGCCTGCTCCGCGATCGCGCCGCAAAGCAAGGCGACCTGCACCGCCTGACGACAACCTGTGCCGATGCGCGCATCTTCAGCGCGCCCTCCACCGGCTACGACCTCGTGGTCACCCACTTCTTCCTCGACTGTCTTACCGAAGCCGAAGCCGACGGCCTCATCGCCCGACTGCGGCCGCATCTTGTCCTCGGAGCACGGTGGCTCGTCTCAGAGTTTGACGTGCCCCGTTCGGGCGGGGTTCAGCGAAGGCTCGGTCAGGGCGTCATTTCTGCCCTCTACGCATCTTTCCGGCTGCTGACGGGGCTCACCGTTCGCCAGATTCCACCCTGGCGCGCTCTTCTCGCCCGTCACGGTTTCACACCCCGGGTCAAACACTCCTGGCTCGGAGGTCTGATCGTTTCGGAATTGTGGGAACTGTCCTCCGGTGGGCAACCGCGCGTCATGCTGAAGCCTTCCACCTATAAGTGACCCTCGCCACCCCGCCACAACTTCGAAGCATCGACCCCGGTCCAGAACCCTTTCCCGGATTGCCTTCACCTCCCCAGCCGATTCCGGCGCCGGGTCCGCCGCCCGAACCCGATCCGGAACCCTATCCCGGTCCTATCCCGACTCCGCAGCCCGTCACGCGCGGATCGGTGCCGTAACCCAGGGTCAAAACCTCGTAAAAGCACCAGAAACCCGCTAAAACCGCCCGCGAAATTAACATTCGCCCCTTGCTCTGATTGTTACAATCACGTTAAAAGGTCCTTCCGAAGATTGGATCGGAGCATACTTTCCGGCTTTCCACCCATGAATCTCTATATCCTTCGCCATGCCAGCGCCGGCACGCGCCGCGCCAATCCGGTTGTTGACGTAAAACGGCCTCTCGACAAGGAGGGCAAGCAGCAGTGCTTCCAGGTCGGCAGCTTCCTGAACGCCCTCAACGTCCAGTTGGACCGCGTTGTCTCCAGCCCACTCAAGCGTGCGCTGCAGACCGCCTCCCTGGTGGGCACCGAAACCGGGTATGACAGCAAAATCGAAATCTCCGACGCTCTCTCGCCGGACGCGAGCGTAGCGAAATTCCAGGACCTGGTCCGCAGCCTGACGAAATACGAGAACGTGATGGTGGTCGGGCACAACCCGAACCTCACCGTCTTCTTCGGATCGCTGCTGGCTCCCGGCGGCCGCATGAGCACGCGCCTGCGCAAGGGCGCCATCGCGCGCATCGACTGTACGCGCCTGCCCGGCACGCTGCACTGGCTCGTCGATCCCAGAATTCTGCGCGGCTACGCCAAAGCTACGAAGAGTTCGCGCCCGAAGACATCGCGGAAGTAAGCCGCCTCTTTGCGCAGCGACCACAGCTCCAGCTCGGCCCCGGTGCGTCCCGGCAGTAATTCCAGCAGCACACGCTTCGGATAGACGCGCACCCGCACCTTCAGGACGTCGCTGGCGCGGTCCTGATTCAGCGCTACCGCCAGGCGCAGCAGCACCACCGCGCGCCGCACGTGCTCATACTCCTCGGGAGGAACCTGGCGCATCGTGCGCCCTTCGGGCTCCGGCCGGCTCTTGCCCTGGTAGCGCGCGATGGCCGACGTCACCACACGCTGCTGCGGAGTGAATCCGTAGAGCTCCGAGTTGGCGATGATGTATTGCGCATGCCGGTGGTAGCCCTGGTGGTTCAGGAACTTCCCGATGTCGCGCAGCATCGCCGCAGCCTCCAGCCAGGTCTGATACTCCTCAGGCAGATCGTGTACCGCCGCCAGATCGCGAAACATCTGCGCCGCGTGCTCCCGCACCGGCTCGGCTTGCCGCGGATCGATTCCATATCTCCGGCACGCCTCCTCGACCGCACGGCGGCGGTCCAGTTCGAACTGCCGGTGCGCCGAGGCTCGCGGATCCTGCTCGGCCAGCATCTGCGCAAGAATTCCGTCGCGCAGCCCCATCGGCGAATAGCGAAACCCCGGCAGCGCGAAGGCCTCCAGCACCTCGGCCAGAACATGCGCGCCGGCGACGATGATTTCCGAACGCTTCGGCCCGATCCCCGGCACCGCGGAGCGCTCGCCCATCTTCATCTTCGTGAGCTTCGCCGTCAGGCGCCGTACAGTTTGCGTTGGGACCAGGTCTTTGCTCGCACGCCCCTTACCCAGCGCGCGGCCGGCTTCGAACAGCGCCGCAGCGGTGCCCGAGGTTCCAATCACCAGCCGCACACGCTCCGGATGAACCCGCCGCGTTGCCCGCCGTATCTCGCGGTCGATGAATTGCCGCAGCCGCCGGATTTCGTCTTTGCCCGGCACCTCGCTGCGCACGAACTCCTGCGTCAGGCGCACGGCGCCCAGGGGCAGGCTGATCGTCTCGTGAATGCGTTTGTGCTCCGAGAGCGTGATCTCGCAGCTGCCGCCGCCGATGTCCACCAGCACGCAGCGGCCGCCGGCGCCGGGCTCGTTCTCCACCACGCCGCGATGGATCAGCCGGCCTTCCTCGAGGCCCGAGATGATTTCGACATCCCAGCCCGTCTCATCGCGAACCCATGCCTGGAATGCCCGCGAATTGCGCGCGTCGCGCATCGCCGACGTGGCCACGCAGCGCACCTTGTCGGTGCCGTGCATTTGTACTGCTTTGTAGAAGCGCTTCAGCGTGCGCAGCGTTGCCGCCATCGCCTCCGGTGAGACGATGCCCGAGTCGAAGACGCTCGCGCCCAGGCGCGTGACCTCACGATCCTCATGCACCACGCGGAGACGATGCTGCACCACGCGACCGATCTTCAGCCGGCAGGAGTTCGATCCGATGTCGATGGCTGCGAAGGTATGCATGATCGGGGACTTCAGCACATCAGAGATTCAATCAGCACAATACACGAGTCGCACGTTTACGAAGCGGCGCGGCGCACCGTTCCGGCTGGGTTCTTCCGTGCGTCCGCTACCTGCCCGCGCTACCGGACGCCGCGAAATCGCCAGCCACTCGCCCATCAGCCGCCCGCGCAGCTTCGCGGCCATCTTCATCGCCGCTACAAAATGCTGCTCGCGCTCGTCCTCGACCAGGGCAATCAGTTCCGTCGCCTGATCACCCAGCGCCGTGTGCGCCTCCTCGGCTAGAACCAGCCAGTCGTGCCAATCGCCGATCTCGTCCTGCAGCTTCTTCAGCGTCTCGCCCACCTGCTTCGCCTGTGCATCGCCATGGGCAGCGAGCTCGGCAACATAGCGTGCCTTCTTCGCCCCTTTGCGAAAATCGTGAAGATTACTCGCGTCCAGCATCTGCATCTCCGAAGCCAGGCGTGCAAAAGCGTCCAGCGCGATCACGCCCGGGGACTTCCTGCGCGCGCGCCGCACCGGCTTCGTGCTGAGCAGGGCCTGCAGTTCCTCCAGCCGTTTGTCGAGCTTCGCCACCAGATCGCTCGCCTGCGCTTTTAGCTCATCGGCCTGCTCGCTGCGCCGATGCTTCAGCCAGGCATCCAGATCGTCGGCCTGCTGATCGAGACCCGTCGTCCGCAGCCCAGCCTCCGGCGTTTCCAGAATATCCGGCGCTGTTTCCTGCTCATCTTTTCTCCTGGCCCCGTACGGCTGAACCGCCCGCTTCACGAGCTTCTCCAGCAGCTTCCTGTGCACATCCAGATCCCGCACCGGCCCCGCTTCGCGCCGAATCTTCTTCAGCACCTTCATGGTCGCTGTAGCCGCAGCGCGGAGGGGCTCGCCAGGCTCGCCCTCCTGGCTTTCGCGCACCAGGTCCTCCAGAGTTGCCTGCAGACGCCGCGTCCCCGTGCGCGTGTCGTGCACGGGATCCACGTCCGGATCGGCGGCGCATTTCGCCAGATTTTCGCGCAGCTTCGCGGCCAGCCGCCGCACGTTCTCAAGGTCGTGATTCATCGCCGCGCCCGTGTTCCTGGGCCCTCACTGATATTCTGAACTCTCTGCCGAGCTTCGACCAAATGACTTATCCTCCACTGTCAAAATCCCAGTCGGCGGCCCCGTCTGTCCAGCCCCCGCTCTACGCCACGCCGGCACGCGCCTGGACTCTGCTGATTCTTGTCTTCATCGCGGTCTATTTTGCCGCTTTGTTTTCTCCGGCACTCCTCGATGACGCCGATGCCACCCACGCCCAGGCCGCCCAGCATATCGCCACCAGCGGGGATTGGGTCACGATGTACGTCAACGGCATCCGCTACCTCGAAAAGCCGCCGCTGCCCTACTGGATGGTCGCCGTCGACTACCACCTCTTCGGCTACAACGTCTTCGCCACCCATCTTCCCATGGCGCTGGCCGTGCTCGGCTGCGCGTGGATCGCCTGGACCTGGAGCCGGCGCGCCTGGGGCGATCGCGCCGCCTTTTACGCTGTCCTGGCGATCCTTACTTCGGTAGGAGTCTTCCTCTTCACACGCACGCTCATTCCGGAATCGCTCCTCACCTTCTTTCTATTGCTCTCGCTCTACAGCTTCCTTACAGGGATCGAAGACCGCAAACCCGCGCGCTTCTACATTGCGTACGCCTCGCTGGCGATCGCGCTGCTCGCCAAGGGACTCATCGCGCCGGTCTTCTTCGTCGCCGCCGTCGTTCCTTATCTCATCATCACCGGCGACTGGAAGAAGTGGCGGCAATTCCATCTCTTCACCGGGCTGCTCGTGTTCCTGGCCATCGGTGCGCCGTGGCACATCCTTGCGGGCCTTGCCAATCCCGACCATGGCAACCCGGTTGGCAACGTGCCCACGCCGGATCACGTCCACGGCTTTTTCTACTTCTACTTCATCAATGAGCACTTCCTCCGCTTCCTCGGCACGCGCTTCCCGCACGACTATAACCGCCAGCCCTGGTACGTCTACTGGCTCGGCCAGCTGATCTGGCTCTTCCCGTGGAGCCTTTTTCTTCCCGTTGTCGTGCGCCGCGCCTGGCGCAATCGCCATCTCTTCTATTCCGATCTGCGCTACGACGCCACCAACACCATTCAGTTTCTGGATCCGAAGCTGACCGCGTACGAATCGTCCGCCCTTGCCGCGCGCCTCCGCTTCCGCGCGCGCACCAGCCTGCTGCTGGCGCTCTACGCCGGCTTCATCCTCATCTTCTTTGCTATCTCCACCAACCAGGAGTACTACACCTGGCCGATGTATCCCGCGGTGCTGATGCTGATTGCAGGCGGCCTCTCTGTCATCGAGGAATCGCAAAGCGAGGGCCGCAAAGCCTCCTCCGGATGGCTCACCGGCGCGCACATTTTCTTCCTGGCGACAGGCCTTTTGGCCGCGGCTTTGCTCGCCTGGGGACTTTGGCAATCGCGCCATCTGCCCTACATCGCCGACATCGGCACGCTGATGGCGCATCGCGGCGTGGGCGGCTATACCCTGTCGATGTCCCACTTCTTCGACCTGACCGGGCCATCGTTCGCCGCGCTGCGCCTGCCCGCCATTCTCGCCGCTGCGGCTTTCTTTCTTGGACCGTTGGCCGCCTGGCGTCTCCGCCGCAAAGGGCACGCTTTTGAAGCCACGGCCAGCGTCGCCTTCACCATCGCGGTTATCCTCGTCGCGGCGCACATTGCGCTGGTGCGCTTCCAGCCGATGCTTTCGAGCCAGACAATGGCTCATACCATCAACCGCATCACCGCTGCGCCCGCCGACGCTGACGATCAGCTGATGCTCTACGGCGACCAGGCCGACGGCTCATCGATCATTTTCTACACACATCGCCCTGCTCTGCTGGTGCACGGAGCCACGAACTACTTTGCGCCCGATCCCGGCACCCATGGCGAGGTATTCGGTTCCTCCATGATCTGGGGCTCCGACTATCCGGACGCGCCGCACATCTTCCTCAGCGACGCAGACCTGCTGCGGATGTGGGGAAACGGTCCGCGCAAGATTCTCTTCGTCCCTGGCGACTTTCGCGACCATGTCGAGAGAGCTGCTCGGAGCGCACCTCTACCAGATCCAGGAAGTCTCGGACAAAACACTGTTTACCGACAGGCCGCTCTGATCTCTGAACGCTGCCCTTAAGGCAGCTTCTGCACCGGGACTCCCTGCGGAATCTCCAGCTGGAACGTCGCATCGTCGAGAGGCTCATTGAGCGCGAGCTTTTCGATCGTGATCAGGATCTGCTGTTCCTGCAGCGGCCACTTGATGGTGATGGTGCCCGGAAACCGGACGTTGCCGAAAGTCTGCAGTGGTCCATAGATCGCCTGCGTCTGCACCTGACCGTCGGTTCCGTAGATGTCCTCCCCAATCGGCCGCAGATCGAGCCGGCTGAAGTGGATCACGCGCTTGGCCAGCAGGACGTTGCCGCCTCCCTCGCGATTCAGCACCGTCAACAGATACTCCGGCTGAAACTCGAGCTTGCGCGTTTTCTGATTCATGACGGTCGGACTGTCGGTGGTCACCAGCAGCAGATCGTCCGGCCCGATCTTCCGGATCAGCAGCGAGTCGGAAAAGATGAACGGCCGCATGTTCTCGATGGGGTTCGTCGAGGGTTTGGTGATGGTGTTCGTTCCCTCCACCACTTTGTTCTTCGGGGGAATCAACAGCTTGAACGCGTGGCCGTCGCTGGCCATATCGAAAGCTCGCGTGTGGACCACCGGCAGGAACCCGATCACCCGCAGCCAGTCCGGCTTGCGCAGGCGAATATATCCGCTGAACGACGTATAGGTCGTCTGCGTGCCCTTGAGCGTGCCGCCTTCGGTGGCCGTGAAGGTCACCGTCGCGCTCATCGTGCTGACCGCGTCGTACTGCTTGTTGATCGTCTCGACCAGTTGTTCCGGCGGCGCGGACTGCACGTTCGCCGGCATCTTCGCCTGGGGTACCCTGCGCGTATGCCACAGGCATCCGTTCAGCAGGGGCAACGCCACCATCAGCGCCCATGCGAGGCGAGAACGCGTTCGTCGCGCTGGACTCATTGCGGCGATCCCGCATTGCGCACGGCGCGCCGGTAGGCTTCCACATCTTTGGCGTGCTCTTCCAGGGTCGCCGAAAAGCGCGACTGTCCGGATGGGTCCGCCCCGGCCGCGACGAAGTACAGGTAGTCCGTCTGCGCCGGATGCATCGCCGCCTGTAACGACTTCAGCCCTGGATTGCAGATCGGCCCGGGCGGCAGTCCGGCGTGGACGTAGGTGTTATACGGTGAATTCGCCTGCAGGTCCGACTCGTAAATGGTTCCCCGGTACCGCCCCTCGAGCAACGCAGCGTAGATCACCGAGGGATCCGTCATCAGCGGCATGTTTTTATCGAGGCGATTGTCAAAAACGCTGGCGATCAGCGGCCGTTCGGAGTCGATCGGCGTCTCCTTCTCCACTATCGACGCCATGGTTACGGTGCGGTGATAGTCGCTGGTCAGCCCGATCCCCTGCGTCGCCTGTCGAAACCGCTTCACCATCACCGCCATCATCTCCTGCGGGTCGGTGTGCCGCGCGAACCGGTAGGTGTCCGGGAACAGATAGCCCTCCAGGGTGGTGGCCTGCGCATCCAGATTGCGGATCAGCGCGACATCCTGTTTCGCAGCCGTCAGGAACGCTTCCTTCGATCCAAGTCCGTCCGCCTCGACCTTCGCGGCAATGTCGAAGATGTTGGAGCCCTCCGGGATCGTCAGCGCAATGGTATAGACGTCGCCACGATGGATCCGGTCGAAGACTTCGCCCATCGGCGCGGGGTGATCGAACCGGTACTCCCCGGCCTTCAGTGTTCCGCCTTTCCACTCGCGCAGCGCCAAAAAGACATATCGGCTGCGGATGATTCCGGTGTCCTTCAGCTGCCTCGCGATGCGGCTGCTCGGCGTCCCAGGCAGGATGTCGACGAAGGTCTCGGTTTGCGGTCCTGCCGGCACCAGGAGCGCCCAGGCAACCGCGCCCGCCGCCACCAGAACGACCAGGAAAAGAAGAAGAAAGAGACGTCGCACCCTGGAGAAAACCTGTCTTTCGAAAGAATGACCTTTTGATTCCCTAACCCATTCTAAGATGCGGCTTTCTCTCCGCGCTCGCGGTACCATCTGGGGTGTGCAACCCCGCCTGCTGGGCCTGGATTTTGGCGGCCGCCGCATCGGCGTCGCGGTCTCCGACGAGTTGGGTCTCACCGCACAACCGGTCCTGACTTTAGTTCGCAAAAACGTCAAACAGGACCTGAAATCCATCGGCCGCCTGTTGCGTAAGTACACCTGTGCGGCCATCGTTCTCGGCCATCCTCTGTACATGTCGGGCGACGTCAGCCCACAGGCGGTAAAGACCCAGGCCTTCGCGGACTCTCTGCGCGAAGCTTTTTCCCTCCCGGTTCATCTGTGGGACGAGCGGCTCACGTCGGCCGAAGCGCACCGCCATCTGGAGGCAGCCGGACGCCCCGCCTCGGGCCATCGCGAGGTCGTTGACCAGGTGGCTGCGGTGTTGATTTTGCAGAGTTTCCTCGATGCGCACCGCTCCGCCCCGGCATCGTATAATGAGGGCTGAGGCGGAACCCCAGCCTTCGGACTAATACTCCTTTTCCAGGGTTTTTGATCCCTTTTCGCCGCGGCCAGGAAGCTTGCATCCCTTACCGCACAGCACTGGCTGTTGCTTAAGAGCGACCGGGACCCGGGGGAACTCGATTCATGACCGAACACATCAAGAAGAAGCTTCTGGAAGAAATCAAAGAGCTTGAACACGAGCTGACGCACGAACTGCCCGCCGAAATCAAGAAGGCGGTGGCTATGGGCGATCTGAGCGAAAACGCCGAATACCACATGGCCAAGCAGCGCCAGGATTTCGTCAATGCGCGCCTGGGTCAGCTCAAAAAGCGCATAGCCGAGTTTGCTCTGGTCAACCTGTCCAACATCCCCCGAGACCGTGCCGCCTTCGGGTCCACGGTTCTGGTTTACGACACGTCGAAAGATGAGAAAATCGAATACAAGCTGGTCACCAGCGAAGAATCGGACGTGAGCAAGGGCCTCATCTCCACCACCTCTCCCATCGGTAAGGCGCTGGTGGGCAAACAGGTGGGCGACATGGCGACCGTGGTTACGCCGAATGGCAAGCGGGAACTTGAGGTGCTGAAGCTCGCCACAATTCACGACGCAGAAGCTGCCTCGTAGCCAGACCCAGAACGCTTCGAACGGAAGCAGAAGCCGGGACGCAGTGGAAGAAAAACAAACCCATCACCTGGACCCGCGCTTTCGGCGCCGGATGCGGGGTCATCCTCCAGGTCATCGTGAACGGGCTGGCGCTCACCCGCATCTCGCCCAACGTCCTCACCTTCATCGGCCTGCTCATCAACACCGCCGCCGCCATCCTCTTCGGCTTCGGCAATCAGCACAATTACATCAGGATGTTCCTGTATGCAGGCCTGGTCATCATCGGCGCCGGCATCTTCGATATGGTCGATGGCCGGGTGGCACGCCAGACCCAGCAGGTCACCGTCTTCGGCGCGTTCTTCGATTCCGTCATCGATCGCTACTCCGACGTCGTCCTTTTCTTCGGGCTGCTGGTCTTCTTCGCGCGCGGCAATCGCCTCTTCTACGTCTTTCTTGCCGCCTTCGTCATGATCACCTCGCTGATGGTGAGCTACACGCGCGCCCGCGCCGAGGCTCTGATCGGCAAATGCAAAGTCGGCTTCATGGAGCGCCCCGAGCGCGTCGTGCTCATTATCATCGGCGCTCTCTTCGAACGCTGGGATGCCATGGCCCCGGTCCTTTGGATCCTCGCCGTCATCTCCACCATCACTGTGGTTCACCGCATCCTCTACACCTACCAGAAGACGCGGCATCTGGCGCCCATCACGGAGGTCCAGCACATCGTGCAGCCGTCGGTTCCGGTGCAGCCGGCCATCGCGATGCGCGATTCTGAATCCCGCCCTGAGCTGCGCCCCTCCAACGCCCCGCGCCTTTAGTGAGCGCGCTCCCGCTGAGAAATTTTCATTGAATATTGACCCGGTTTTCTTCGTACGCCCGGCTCGCGTCCTCTACCCACGCCTTTAGAATCGCTGGCCGGAGGACCTTCTACCTGTGAAGAACGTTTGCACCCTGGCTGCATTTGCGCTTTTGACAACCGGCCTGCTCGCCGCTCCGCATGCCTCAGCTCAAACCTTTCCGGTTCTCGCCATCGGAACCCTCGGACCAGTCCCGCGCCGGAACGTTCCAGGACGTTTCAGGTCTCACCTATCCGCTGGAGAACGGTGTCCGCGCCAACGAGCTGGGCGGATTCGGTTCGGCTATGACCTGGGCATCCGGAGACACCTTTCTTGCTCTTCCCGACCGCGGCCCGAACGCGGTCGAATTTGACGACGCCATCGACAACACCGCCAGCTACATCAACCGCTTCCACACGATCCAGATGCGGCTTGAACCGAATACCTCCGGCACCGGTCTTCCTTTCACTCTGACGCCATACCTCAAAGACACCACGCTGCTGTGGAGCTCTGCTCCCCTCTTCTACGGCACCGGTGACGGACTGGGCGTCGGGTCTGGCGTTCCGCCCATCAACGGTTACCATCGCCACTATTTCACCGGCCGGTCCGACGACTTCGATCCCAGCCACGACTCCGGCGACCCGTATGATGCCCGGTTCGATACCGAAGGCATCCGCGTTTCCAACGACGGCCGCAGCGTCTTCATCTCCGACGAGTACGGTCCCTACCTCTACCAGTTCGATCGCTCGACGGGCAGGCGTCTGCGCTCGTTCCGTCTGCCGGATGATTTTTACGTCCAGAACCTCAGCTCGGTCGGCGCAACCGAGATTTCCGGCAACACCAGCGGGCGCACCGCGAATAAAGGAATGGAAGGTCTGGCCATCACTCCTGATGGCCGGACGCTGGTCGGCATCATGCAGAACGCGCTCATCCAGGACGCTAACGAGAAGGGTGCCGCCGCAAACCTGCTCCGTATCGTGGTCATCGACATCGAGTCCGGACGTCTGAAGCACGAGTACGGCTACCTGCTCACTTCGGGCTCCGGCGTGAGCGAGATGCTGGCGCTCAACAACCACGAATTTCTGGTCGACGAGCGCGACGGTCACGGCCGTGCCGATGGGAGCAACGCCAAGGTTAAGCAGATCTTCAAAATCGATCTCGACGGCGCCACCGACATCCGGGACATGGATGGAACCACGGCCGCCACGAATACCGTCGCGAAGACGCTGTTCCTCGACATTGTGAAATCCCTCACCGCCACCGGCATGACGGCCGGCGATATCCCTGCCAAGATCGAGGGCATCACCTTCGGCCCCGACGTCTGGAACAACGGCGCCCGCGTGCATACCTTGTGGGTTTCGAACGACAACGACTTCCTGGAGACGGTGCCCGATGCCACCGGCGCCCAGATTCCCAACCCCAACCAGTTCTTCGTCTTCGGATTCACCGATGCGGATCTGGGCGGTTCAAAACTCATCAAGCAGGAATTCCGCGACGACGATCGCCACGACGATCACGACTCTCGCCGCTAAGCGAACACAACCGGCTCGCCGTGCGCCTCCACCGGTTCGGCGAGCTGCTGTTTTTCTATTCCTTAAATATCCCCTTCGGGCACATCACGTGAACCCCGACATTGCCGTCCACCAGTTGCGTGATGTCCACATCCGCCGCCACGCTGGTGAGCATGTAGGCGTCATCGCGCGACAGGTGCTTTTCGGTCACAAGGAAGTCGATCATGTTGCGCACGGCCATTTCGGTCGCCGTCTTCAGATCCGGACTGAATCCCATACTGATGTAGCTCGTTGGCGTCTCCCCGCGCGGCCACAGCAGATGTTGATCCTTATGCACGACAAACCGGAACGTCCCAGTCAGGAACGTCTCCATTGCCGTGATGTCCACCTCGCCGTTGCCCTGGCCCGCATGCCCGTCACCCACCTCAAACAGCGCGCCCTTTACGTGCACCGGAATGAAAAGGCTCGTCCCGGCGACCATCTCCTTGTTGTCGATGTTCCCGGCATGCATCCACGGCGGCGCGCTGTCGTACCGTCCCGCTGACGGCGGCGGCGCGTCACCCATGCTCCCGAAGAAGGGACGCAGTGGAATATCGATCCCCGGCCCGAAGTGCCCAATCATCTTCTCGCGATCCAGCGGAATGATCTTCGATCGCCCATACGGAAAATCGTTGGGCAAAAATCCCGCGCCCCGCGCCGAAGCCGTTGCAGGCGAACGGCGCGTCGATGTCGATCTTCAGGATCTGCACCTCGAGCACATCGCCGGGCTCCGCCTCGGCAATCTCCACCGGCCCGGTAAGAATGTGCCCGCCCGGCCCCTTGTCCTTCACCTGATCGAAGATCGGCTGGTTGTACGCAGGGATATCCGAAGCATTCACGCCCTCCTGCTCCATCCGCTCGTTCGGCCCGCACGTCGAGAGCGTCTGAATGCGCACCGTGTCGCCCGAGTGGACCGTCAGCACCGGCTTGGCCTTCGACCAGTAGTAGCCCCACGCCACCGTCGACGGCGTAGCGTTCAGAACGATCGGCGTTCCCTGGGCAACGGCGGCACCCGTCATCGACAGCAATACTCCGGCGAGAGCGAAGCACCTCATCCACACCTCCGCTGCAATGGTAAGGATTCTGCGGCCAGAAGAACATCTTAACCGCGATTTGCACGGGAACTGTCCTGGCGCGCGAAGTGCGCGTCTGCCCGAACGGCCAGTCCTCAGTTCTCGTGCAGAGCTGTCTTCGGATCCAGCCCCGCCGCACGCCACGCTGGCAACCACGAAGCCAGCGCCGCAATCGCCAAAAAGACGACGACCATGCTCACGTAGGTCAACGGATCGGTCGCCTTCACGCCGACCAGCATCGACGTCATCACCCGCCCCAGCACCACAGCCGCGACGAATCCCAGCACGATGCCCACCACGCTCAGGCGCATGCCCTGCATCACAACGAGTTTTACGATATCGCCGCGCTCGGCGCCCATGGCCATGCGCACGCCAATCTCAGACGTGCGCTGCCGGACCGCCGTAGCCAGCACGCCATACAGGCCCACGCCCGCCAGCACGCCGGCAATGACCGCAAAGAGCCCGATCAGCAGCAGCGAGAATCGCGTACCCGCCTGCGCCTCCTCCACCACCGTCTCCGCCGGCTCCATTTTGTCCACCAGATAGCTGTGGCTCAGTCCTCCAATCGCCGCGCGCACCTCGCCCTCATAGCTCGCCGGATCGCTGCGCGTCCGAATCGCCCACGAGGGCGGCGCGAATGAACCCAGATAAGCATCCGTGAAATAAATCTGCTCCCGGCCCGGCACCGCCAGAGACTCCTCCCGCTGGTGCCCCACCACGCCGATGATCTGCACAAACACCGCCTGCGGAGTCTGAATCCGCGTGAGGATCCGCTTGCCGACCGCGGACTGGCCCGGAAACGCCTTCTTCGCCAGGTCCTCGTCGACGATCACGTAGTCGCGGCCCGGCTGATCGTCGTCCTCGGTAAAGGTTCGCCCCGCCAGCAGCGGCGTGCGCATCATTTCGAAGTAGCCCGGGATCACAATCTGAAAATCGGTCGCCTGAAACTTGCTCGGATCGGCCTGCGCCGCTTCCGTGCCCCAACGAATCGGACTGTACCCACCCGTCAGGGGAAAAGGAATCGACGCGGTCACGCTCTCCACCCCTGGAATCGCCTGTAGCCGGTCCTGAATACGGCGTCTCGCCGCCTCTCGCTCCGCCGGCGTCTTCGCATCCCGCGGCCCGCCCAGCACCTGAAACGTCAGCAGATGGTGTGGATCGAATCCTGGATCGATTCGCTGCAGGTCCAGAAAGCTGCGAAACATCAGCCCCGATCCGATCAGCAGAACGAACGACAGACCAACCTCTGCCACCACCACCGCATTGCGCAGAGCCGCTCCGCTGGCCAGCCCCGAGGTCCGGCTCGCTCCGCGCAGCACGTTCATCAGCGCCGGTTGAGACGCGCGCCACGCCGGAGCCAGCCCGAACAGCACCGCCGCCGCCAGCCCCGCCAGCGCCGCAAACGCCATCACCGTGCCGTCAATCCCAATGGAGTCCAGCCGCGGCAGATTTTCCGGAGCCAGATGCCGCAGCTCGCGAATCGCCGCCCACGCCAGGCCCACTCCCACGGCCGTGCCCGCCACCGCCAGCAGGCATGCCTCAGTAAACAGCGGCGCAATCAGCCGCCCCCGGTTCGCGCCCATCGCCGCCCGGATCGCGAATTCATGTTCGCGCAGCGATGCCCGCACCAGCAGCAGGTTCGCTACATTCGCGCACGCAATCAGTAACAGAAAGATGACCGAGCCCATCAGCGCCAAAATCGCCGGCCGCGCCTGGGCCACCAGGTGCTGCCGCATCGACGCCAGCGAAATGTGGTAACCGACCGACGCGTCCATCGGGATGGTGCGCTGCCCCTCCGCTGCGACCGCGTCCGCAGCCGCCTGGGCCTGCTGCAGCGTCACTCCCTGGCGCAGCCGCGCTACCGGCGTAATGCCGAAGTCGTTGCGATTCGCCGCATCGTAGTCCAGGCGGTTCGCGACCCACACATCCGGCGCTGTCTCGATTTGGTCTTCCGCCGGAAAATACAGCCGGAACCCAGGCGCCAGCACCCCCACAACCACGGGGTTCGGTCCGCTCGCATTGCCCAGCGTATGCCCCAGCACGGCTGGGTTGCCGCCAAACCGCTTCATGAAATATTCGTGGCTCAGGATCGCCATCAGCGGCAGTTTCGGCGGCTGCGGCGCCGCTCCCTGTGCCTGTGCACCCTGCCCGGTCGGCGCCGGCGGTTGGGGAATCCCGTCCTGCGAGTCGAAGTTCCGGCCTGCGACCATCTTCGCGCCCATCAGATCGAAGAAATTCGTCGTGACCTGGGCCAGCGTGAACCGCTCCGGCGTCCCATCCGACTTCTCGCCCACTACCTTAAAGCTGAAAACCCCGGCCATGTCGGAGAACTGGCCTCGCGTTCCGTTCTTCAGATCGAGATAGTCGGCATTCGAAAACGGCAGCCCATGCACATTGCGCTTCTGGAGGTCCATCCCCGCAATCACCAGTTGCGAAGGGCTCAGATACGGCAGAGGCTGCAGCAGCACCGCATTCGTCACGCTGAAGATGGCCGTGCTCGCGCCCACGCCCAGTGCAATCGTCAGCACCGCAATCGCCGTGAACACCGGATTCTTGCGCAGAATCCGCAGCGCCAACTGCAAAGTCTTGAGCATAGAGACCTCTTCCGGCTCGCACCGAAGGTTAGCTTCTCAGAGTTAGACGACCATTGGGGACGCAAGCCTGCGGCCAATTCCGTACCGCCGGGCTGTTTGAAACATTATCCTCCCCGGATACCCGTGGTGGCCGTCGTTTGTGACCAACAATCCTGGCGCCCCGTGGCGGTCCGACGCGGAACGTAAAAAGGGGAGCAGCCCAGCCGCTCCCCTCCGCCAGCACTCTTCTATTCCCTATCGCCTATTCCCTATTCCCTGTCTTACTACCAGCGCCCCCATGCGCGGCTGAGGTAATCCGTCATGGTCATGGTGATCAGCACGATGAACGTAAAGAACCCGGCGGCCACAGTTAGCTTCGTCAGCCCCGAGCCGTACTTCACGTGCATGAAGAACAGCACGACTAAAGTCATCTTGATGCAGGCGATGGCCAGCGCCACCACGGCATTGAATGCGCCCAGCTCCACGTAGGAAACCGCCGTCGTCGTCGCCGTCAGGATCAACAGGCATGTCCCGATGATCAGATAGATCTTCGGGCTGACGATGTGGTCGGCATGATGCGTGGGCTCCGATGGCCCCGGCAGATGCAGGTGATGCTCGTGATGTTCGCCCTGGTGTTGATCCATCCTCAGCTCCCTGTTCTCTGGTCCCTGTTCTCTCATTGATGTCGACTGATCAGATATAGCAGCGGAAACAAAAATATCCACACAATATCGACAAAGTGCCAGTACAAACCAAAATTCTCGATTGGCGACACGTGGCCGTTGACATATTTCCCGCCATACGCCTGAATCAGCAGAATCGTCAGCAGCGAAACGCCGATGATCATGTGCAGCGCGTGCATCCCGGTCATCGCGAAGTACAGCGAATAGTAGAGCTGCGTCTTCTCCGCCATGTCGAGTCCAAGCGGCTTATCCTTCGGATAGTCCGGGTTCACCTGCAGGAAGGTTGCAGGGCTGAAGTTCAGCCCGGGCACATGGTGTTCCACCCACTCGTCGTGCCACTCGTACGCCTTCACGCACAGGAAGCCGCAGCCCAGGATGATGGTGGCAATCATCCACCCGATCAGGGCCTTACGCACGCGCGTCTCCGCAGCGTGTACCGCCATGGCCATGGTGAAGCTGGAGATGATCAGCAGGGTCGTATTCAGCGTACCGGCCCAGATGTGCAGCGTGTGGCTGCCCGCCACGAATGCCGGGTAGTACCAGTTGCGGAAGATCAGGTACGAGCAGAAAAGGCCGCCGAAGAACATGATTTCCGTCAGCAGGAACAGCCACATGCCGAAGGTGGCCGCCTCCCGCTGCTGGGGCACATTCTCAAAGTGGTGACGCAGAAACGGCGGATGCTCGCCGTGCTCGTTATGGCCCGTCGCCGCCGTTTGCGCGGCTAGTGTTTGGCTATCCAACGGTCGGCACCTCGCTCGGTTTTCTGCTCTCCAGCCACTCGTAGTCGTACGCCTCGTGGGTCACAATCGGCGTCTCGACGAAATTCTCCGTCAGCGGCGGCGACTGAATCTGCCACTCCAGCCCTGTTGCCTGCCACGGATTCGGTCCCGCAATCTTACCGTACTTCAGCGACCAGGTGAGATACAGCAGCGGCAGCAGATAGCCCACGCCCAGCACGCTGGCGCCTGCGCTGGAGAACACGTTCAACACCTGGAACTCCGGTGGATACGCCGCATACCGTCGCGGCATGCCCAGATACCCGAGGATGAACTGCGGGAAGAAGGTCAGGATAAATCCCACGAAGGTGATGACCGCCGCCAGCTTCGACACGCCTTCCGGATACATCCGCCCGGTCATCTTGGGCCACCAGAAGTGCACGCCCGACAGGTACGCCATCAACATGCCGCCGACCATCACAAAGTGGAAGTGCGCCACGATGAAGTAGGTCTCCGTCAGATGGATATCCATGCCCATCGATCCCAGGAAAACGCCCGTCAGCCCGCCGATCGTGAACAGACCGAGGAACCCAAACGCATACAGCATCGGCGTCTCGAACGTGATCGATCCCTTATATAAGGTTGCCGACCAGTTGAAGATCTTGATCGCCGAAGGCACCGCAACCAGCATCGTCAGCAGCGAGAACACCAGGGCGGAGTAATTCGAGATGCCCATCACGAACATGTGATGAGCCCAGACGAAGAACCCGAACACGGCAATCGCAACCGAAGAAAACGCCACCGCCGTGTATCCAAAGACGCGCTTGCGCGAGAAATTGCTGATCACTTCGGAGATCACGCCCATGCCGGGCAGAATCATGATGTACACGGCCGGGTGCGAATAGAACCAGAACAAGTGCTGGAAGAGCAGCGGGTCCCCGCCCTTGGTCGGATCGAAGACGCCGATGCCGATCGTCCGCTCCAGAACCACCAGGGTGAGCGTGATGGCCAGAACCGGCGTGCCCAGCACCATCAGGATTGACGCCGCGTAGTGCGACCACACAAACAGCGGCAGCCGGAACCACGTCATTCCCGGCGCGCGCATGCGGTGAATCGTCACGATGAAATTCAGGCCGGTGAAGATCGAGCTGAACCCAGCCACAAAGACCGCCAGGCCTGCCGTCACAACATGGGTATTCAGATAATGCGTGCTCAGCGGCGTCGTAAAGGTCCAGCCCGTGTCCACCCCGCCGAACGCCAGCACCCCGATCATCATCATGCCGGCTACTACATACAGATACCAGCTCAGCAGGTTGATCTTCGGAAACGCGAGGTCCTTCGCTCCCACCATGATCGGGATCAGGAAGTTGCCGATCGTGGCCGGCACCGACGGCACCAGGAAGAAGAACACCATGATGAGGCCGTGCGCCGTGAAAACTTTGTTGTAGGTATCGGCGGCCAGCAGGTCGCTGGGCGGCGTCAGCAGCTCCATGCGGATCAGAGCCGCCATCGCGCCGCCAATGAAGAAGAAAAAGGTGATCGAGATCAGGTACAGCATCGCGATCCGCTTGTGGTCGCCGGTGAGCAGCCAGCTCTTCAGACCGTATTCCTTGTTCAGATAGGAGACCTTCGGCAGCGTCGCTGTCGACTGATCCGGCAGTGTAACGATTGTGCTCATGGCTTCACCGTCCCTGGTGGAAGCGCCGGAGCCGATGTCCCCGGCGGCGCAGTACCAGTCTGAATAGACTGTGCTGCGCTGTTGTCGATCGTCTGATCGATCCGGTACTGCGAATTCAGCTGCCGGATGTACTCCACAAGGTCGATCAGGCCTTCTTCGCTCACCTGTCCCTGATACGTGGGCATGATCGGCGCGTACCCGGCAACCTCATGCAGCGTCGGGTTCAAAATCGTATCGCGTAAAAAGGCGTCGTCAACAGTGGCAAATTCGCCGTTCTTCAGCTGCAGGTGCGATCCGTAGATATTCGCCAGGTTCGGTCCGTGCGCGTTCGGCCCGCTGTTATGACACGAATTGCATCCGAGGCTCGCGAACAGGCGCTCTCCGTTCTGCGCCAGCGACTGGCCGCTCGTCGATTGCGCGGCCCACGCTTCGTAGTCCTCCGGCGTCATCGCCGTCACTTCGCCGATCATCTGCGAGTGCAGCGTGCCGCAATACTGTGTGCAGAAAATGTGGTACGTTCCGGGAACCGTTGCCTCGAACCACTCTGTGTTGTAGCGCCCGGGAATCGCTTCGCGCTTCACCCGAAACGCCGGAATGGAAAAGCTGTGGAACACATCCTGCGAGATCAGCGTGATCTGGATTGGCTGGTTGACCGGAATGTGCAGCGCGTTGATCTCGTGCTGGCCGCCCGGATGCTCCACCTTCCACATCCACTGCTTGCCGACCACATAGATGCTCATCGCATTCGGCGGCGGGCTGTAAACCCGGAAATACAGCAGCGCGCCCCACACAAAACAGATCATGAACAGGATCAGAGGAATGATGGTCCAGGTCGCCTCCAGCAGCGTCGATCCTTCAATCTGCGTCGCGACTGGATGCACGGACTTGCGATAACGAATCGAGAAGGTGACAACCAGAAGCGCGACAATGCCCAGCCCGAGAACGGAGATCGCGACCAGAAAGAAATACAGCGCGTCCGCATACGGCGCGATGTTCGAGGCTTCCGGCGGGAAGATCGCGAAGTACGTGAGCCACTTAATTAAAAATTGCCAAAGTACCGGACTGATGAAATGCATCGTCTATCCGTTCACCCATTGCGTTTTCTGTGCGCGCGCCTGCCGTATATCGCGCCGGAAGTTCACCACCATAAATGTTCCCAGAGCCAGAACCGTAAGCAATCCTCCCAGCTGAAAGATCCGAACATACATCAGCGTGTGCCGGTTCGCCGTCGGATCGTACCGGTAGCAGTAGGTCAGCAGGTTATCCACCAGGGATCCGATCTTTCCGTGCGATGCTTCCACCAGCCCCATTTGCAGATCCTTCGGCGAAAATTCCACGCCGAGATAGTACTGTGCCAGCCTTCCCTCCGGCGTCACCACTTCTACCGCGCTGGCATGCGCAAACTGCGTCATTTTTCCGTCGGGTCCCTGCATCGGGACGTAGCCGAAGCCCACCGCCGTGGCCAGAGCGCGAATCGCGGGCTCCTGTCCGGTGAGGAAGTGCCAGCCGTTCACATCCTGTGGCCGGCCGAAGCGTTTCATGTAGAACGCCTTCTCGCGCGCCGCAATTGCGGGCGTCTCCGTCGCGTCAATGCTCACCAGAACGACATTGAAATCTTTGCCCGGATTGAACTTCAGCATCTCCAGCGCGCCCGTGAGGCCATCGATCTCTTCCGGGCAGAGAATCTTGCACTGGTAGTAGACCAGCGACAGGATCACCGGCTTCTGTCCAAAGTAGTCGCCGAGGTGAACTGCTTTGCCCGTCTCGTCGCGGAACTCGAGATTCAGCGGGAGCTGCGTGTTCAGCTTTTGCTGGATGCTGATCTTCTTCAGGAGCAGCGGCTGTTGATCGGCCGGCGTTCCCGGCTTCTGGTATCCGAACCACTGGCTCTGCGCCGCAGCTGGCAACGCGGACGCGAAGACCAGCGCGCACGTCAGCGCCATCTCAGCCATCGCTCTCCGTCTCCGCCTTGTCTCTGCAGCCAGCATTTCTACTCCCTGCTCCTACTCCCAATTCCCTGTTCCTACTGGTTATCCGCCTTGCTGGATGTCTGTTCGGTTCCCTGCGTCGGCGCGCCATGCAACTCCTGCTCATAGCCGGTTCGTGCGAACCCGTCCGTCAGCGGCATCTGCACTTGTGGCTGTGAGTCCCCAAACATGAGCGCCTGGTGCTGCGGCTGCGGCGCCACCGGCAATCCGCGCTGCGCAATTAACTCCATCGCCTGCTCGATCGGAATACGCACCGCGCCGCCCGGCTTATCCACCCAGCTGTAGTAATCCAGCAACAGATCCTCCCGATCATGCAGATCGGAGAGATCCTCGATTGCCGTCGTCCAGCTCCAGCCGCGGCGTGGGAAACTGCTGGCTCAGCTTGGCCAGCTGTTCCTGTTCCAGCGCCGGATTCGACTGGATCGCCTTGCGCGGCGCAATCTGATTCGGTGCGTTCCACTTGTTGGTGGGGCCATCCGCTTTGTCCAGGCCGCTGTTGATGACCTTGCCCATGCCGAAGCAGAAGACGAAGAACACCCCGACCGAAAGAAACAGCCCGACCAGAAAAACGATGATCCCGCCGGTATTTGCATCGGTGACTTCGTAGCCTTCGCGGACCGATGCCTCTCCAGATGCGCCTTGGGGTTCAGGTTCTCGCGGTTCTGCCCGCTCTCCGGGTTATGCATGGACATAGTCATGCTCCAGAATTTCCGCGAGGTGCGGATCGTTGGTGGCAATCAGCGGACGCTTCTTCAGCTCCGAGAAGTAGTTCACCAGCCAGAAACTCAGCAGCGCTCCCGGCACAAAGATGTATTCCAGAATTCCCCAGCTGAAGTGCAGGTTTCTCGCCGCGTCTTTGAAGTTCGGCTCGATCAGCCAGAACAGATCCCAGAATCCGGCAAAAATCATGACGCAGCACACCACCCGCAACCGGCCCTGGATCCGCTTCAGGTCCCGCGACAACAGCAGCGTGAACGGAATCAGCCAGTGAAAAATCACATCGAGAGTCGCGATCACACCCCATCCGCCACGGATGCGGTCCAGATACCACGGAATCTCTTCCGGTGAGTTCCCCGACCAGATGATGATGAACGCGCCAAATGCGAAGTAGATGTTCAGCATGACCAGGGCAAAGCACAGCTTGCCCAGATCATGCTGCTCGATTACGCGCAGCGTGCTCTTGATCGGCTCCGCTTTCGACAGGCCCATCACCGTGAGGATCGCCAGCGGCAGCACCATGAACGACTGGCCCACCAGATACTGGAACCCGTAGATGGTCGAGTACCAGGTTGGATCCAGCGACATCACCCAGTAGATCACCAGGATGAACAGCAGCGCCGCATACAGCACCACACCGAATCCGCTCAGGTTCTCAAACTTCGTCCGCCAGTACCCCACGCGCGGCTCGTTGTCGGCGTCGCGCTGCAGCGACCAGCGATTGAGCAGCAGGACATAGCCTGCAAAGATCGCGAAACAGACCAGAGAGACCCAGTAGAAGCTCATCGTGTTCAACATGGGGCTCTTCCAGTGAATGGCGTGCGCCATGATCCACCGAGATCTGTCCGTTCTTCAAAGCGGTGGCCCAGTCCGAATACCGCGCCCAGGGGTAGAGTTTCTGATAGGTCGCGCCCAGCACCGCCACCGGAATCCACAACAGCACGATCAGCGGCCACGTCCGCGTCATGGCTTCCAGCGGGCGCCGGATGATCAGGCCCCACTTGCCGCCGGACAGATACTGCACCATCAGCAGCGCCATGCCGCCGAAGCACAGCCCGAAGCAGCCGACGAATCCTTCGAGCCACCCGCGCAAAAAGTGATCCCAGCCGAGTCCGGTCCCGTCAAACTTCTGCGCCAGAAGCGCGATCACGACCGCCACGACCGCCAGGATAAGTCCGGCCCGCAGTGCGCGCCGCCGCCACTGATCGACAAATGCCGGGGCCCCGAGGCTGCTGGGCAATCCTTTGCTGAACGAATCGTTCGCCATTATTGCTGTGCTCCTGACGGCCTTGCCGGCGGCGTCTTCGCTTCACCCGTGCTGCCCTTCGTCGCAGGTACGGTCGCGCTTGCCGGTCCCGGCGCTTGCGCCGGCGCACCCGCCGCGATCCCCACCTGTGGCTTGGCGGTCACCGCCGTCGACGGCATCGGCCATGGCCCCGCATAGCTCGCCGGATATCCTTCCCGCTGTGCGATCGAACTCAGGCTCTGGATCTGCGTGCCTGCAGGCACATCGCTCTGGGTCGCTTTCTGACTCAGCTGCAGCGCGCGAATGTACGCGGCAATCGCCCAGCGATCCTCGGGCGTCACCTGTGCCTTGTAATCCGGCATGGCGCCGTAGCCATTCGTCATCACGTAAAAGTAGTGGCTCAGCGGTTCCGACAGCCGTTTCGCATCGTGGAAATTCCCCGCCGGCTTGTAGCCGCGCTGCACGATCATGCCCGCCCCGTTGCCCACCCGCGAGTGGCACGGCGTGCAGTACACATTGAACCGCTCCTGCCCGCGCGCCAGCACCGTCATCGTCACCGGGAACGGCATCATGTCCGCTTCCTTGCCGTTCATCAGCCCGGTGTAGAAATATTCATCCTCGTAAAGCTGCCCGCGGGCCACCGTGTGCTCCACCTGCGGCCGCACCGACCGCCCGTCGGCGAACAGAGTGGTGCTGCGCTGCGGAAACATACGTGGCTGGTTCTGCATATCCTGCCGGCAACCAGCGGCGAACAGCAGCACACCGGCCGCACAACGATCCCCAAGCCACGCCACAAGAACGCAGAGGCGCGAGCGGTCTTTTTGAACGCTGTACGCTGAACGCTGAACGCTGGGGTATTAATACTCCACCTCCACCACCGATAGCGGTGCCTGCGCCTCGAGAAAGCTGCGCGTCTCCGCAGGCTGAAACTTTGGATCCGTCGCCTCCAGACACAGGAAGAACTTATCCGTGGTCGCCCCGTTGCGGAAATTCGGCGCGTTGAATACCGGGTGATACAGCTTCGGCAGCCCGCACAGGGCCAGCATGCCGAACGCCGCCGAAAGCCCCGACCACAAAATCGTCCACTCGTAGGCCGGGATCACAAACGCCGGCCACGAATAGTACGGCCGACCAGCGACATTGACCGGATAGGACCACACCGAAATCCACGTCTCCAGCGTGAACATGGCCGCCAGTCCCAGCAAGCCGCCGATGAGGCACACCAGGGATACCTCGTCGCGATGAAACCCGATCGCTTCCGCCGCCTCTTCCACCGGATACGGCGTGTAGCAGTCCATGCGCCTGTAGCCCGCGCCATGCGCCGCCTTCGCCGCCTTTACCAGCTGCGTCGGCGTCTCAAATTCCGCAATCAATCCGTATGTTCCCTCAGGGAGTGGCATCAGTCACCTGCCTCCGGAACCGGTTGTCCATGCGCTTCCTTGACCTTCGACTGCGGCAGCATCATGCGCAGCTCCGACATCGGGATCATGGGCAGGAAGCGGATAAACAGGAAGAACAGGAACGTGAACAGCCCCAGCGTTCCCAGAAACGTCGCATAGTCCCACTTCGTCGCCCGATAAGTGCCCCACGACGAGGGCAGGTAATCGCGCGTCAGACTAGTCACCACGATTACGAATCGCTCGAACCACATGCCGGTGTTGATGATCAGCGACATGATGAACGTAAAGGCCACGTTCTTGCGCAGCTTCCGCGACCACAGCAGTCTGCGGCAGCGCGATGTTGCACGTGATCAGCGTCCAGTAGGACCACCCGATGGGGCCGAACATGCGGTTCCACATCATGAAGTATTCCCAGTGGCTCGCCGAATACCAGCTCATGAACACTTCGGTGGAGTAGCCGTACGCGACCACCAATCCGGTCGTCAGCATCACCTTGTTCATGTTGTCGATGTGCCGGATCGTGATCAGATCCTCAAGGTGATAGAACCTGCGGATCGGCACCGCCAGCGTGATCACCATCGCGAATCCGGAGTAGATGGCGCCAGCGACAAAGTACGGCGGAAAGATCGTCGTGTGCCAGCCCGGCATTAGTGCCACAGAGAAATCGAGACTGATGACGCTATGGACTGAGAGCACCAGCGGCGTCGCGAGGCCGGCCAGCAGCAGCGATGCCGTCTCATAGCGCACCCAGTGCCGCACCGAACCGCGCCAGCCCACCGCCAGCATCCCGTAGAAGAACTGCCCCAACTTCGACTGCGAGCGGTCGCGCAGCGTCCCCAGATCGGGGATCATGCCGATGTACCAGAACACCACCGAGATGGTCGCGTACGTCGAAACCGCGAACACGTCCCACAAGAGGGGCGACCGAAACTGCGGCCAGTAGTTCATCGTGCTCGGATACGGAAACAGCCAGTACCCCAGCCACGGACGGCCGACGTGAATCAGCGGGAACATGCCGGCGCACACGACCGCGAAGATCGTCATCGCCTCGGCGAAGCGGTTGATCGAATTGCGCCAGCCCTGCTTGAACAGCAGCAGAATCGCCGAGATCAGCGTCCCTGCGTGGCCGATACCGATCCACCACACAAAGTTGATAATCGCGAAGCCCCATGCGACCGGAATGGTGATGGCCCAGATGCCGACGCCCCTCAGGAACAGCCAGGTTAGAGCCGTCAGCAGGATTCCCACCACCGAACCTGCCAGCAGCAAACCAAACCACCACCCCAGCGGCGTGTGGCTGGTCAGCACGATCCGCGAGACCTCTTCGGTCACCGACTTGAACGTGTGCCCCGGCGCGATAACCCGGTATTCTTCCGTGACCGGATCGATCATCGGATTGTTGACGGGTGCGTCTTTCGTCGCCATCGTCTCTTTGCCTTCTCCGATTCCTTCTGAACTTCGCCGCTAACTCGTCTTGCTGTTCCCTGTTCCCTGTTCCCTGTTTCTTAGCTCGAGTACTCGCCCAGTTCCTGCGCCAGCGGCTCGTTGATATTCAGCACGCCCGCCACATACGTCGTGCGCGGCCGCGTGTTGATATCCGCCAGCACCCCGTAGGTCCGTTCGTTCGTCTTGATCTTCGCCACCCGGCTGTTCTTGTCGTTGATGTTCCCGAACAGGATCGCGTCGGTCGGGCAGGCCTGCTGGCACGCCGTCCGAATCTCTCCGTCGCGAATATCGCGATTGTCTTTGTCTGCCTCGATCTTCACCGCCTCGATGCGCTGGCTGCAGTAGCTGCACTTCTCCATCACCCCGCGACTCCGCACGGAAACCTCGGGATTGCGCATCAGCTTCAGGCTCTCTGTTCGTAATCGGAGTAAAGCAGGAAGTTGAAGCGCCGCACCTTATAAGGACAGTTGTTCGAGCAGTAGCGTGTCCCTACACAGCGGTTGTAGACCATCAGGTTCAGGCCCTCGGGCGAATGCACCGTCGCACCCACCGGGCAAACCTGCTCGCACGGCGCGTTCTCGCACTGGTGGCAGGTCATGGGCTGGAAGTGCGCGCGCGGCGCCGCCAGATCGCCTTCGAAGTACGTGTCGATGCGGATCCACTGCATCAGGCGCCCGATCTTCACCTGATGCCGCCCCACCACCGGAATGTTGTTCTCCGCATAGCAGGCCGTCACGCAGGCGTTGCAGCCGATGCACGAATTCAGATCGATCGACATCCCCCACGCATTCTTGTCGTAGCGATACGCCGGGAACATGCTTTCGTTCGGCTCCGGCGTCCACCGCGCGACGCCCTCGTGCGCAAATTCCGGATCCTTTTTGTATTCGGTCAGCGTCGCGTAGCGGATGATCCCGCGATCCAGCGATTCGTTTCCTTCCAGCGAATGCGTGCCCGACCCATCGCCGCCCGCATACACCGCCCGCTGATCGATGTGGTGGCTCTTCGTCACGCAGATGTCGTAAATGTCGCCGGTCTTCCGCAGCGTCGCACCCGACTGCATCCATGGCGCACCCGACTGCTGGATCAGATACGCGTTGTAGCCCACGCCGCCCGCGACCCGTCCCACCTGCCGCCCCTGGCCGAGCGTGACGACCACAACATCGTCCGCCTGCCCCGGAACCGCCAGCGCCCCGGCGACGATCTTCTTCCCGCCCACGCTGATCTCGACCGCATCGTTCTCCGCGAGCCCGTTCTTCTCCATGGTCGCGTAGCTCATCAGCGCCGCGTTGTCCCACGACAGGTTCGTCACCGGCCGCGGAATCTCCTGCATCCAGCCCACGTTCGCGTAGCGCCCGTCGTAGACATTCGCATCGGGCCGGAACGCCACTTCCACGCCGCTCGCCGCGGCCGCACCGGCGCCGGTCGCCACGCGCCCTTCGCCGTCACCGTCTTCGGCGTGAACGCGGTCCCGTCGATCCACCCATCATGCAGCACCTTGCGCCAGTTGAACTCCGCATCGCCCTTCGACAGCTGATCCTTCCACGTCGCGCGCACCGCGTCGTATGCCGAAAGATCCGGATTCTCCAGCAGCGACTGCAGAATCTCGTGCGCGCTGTGCCCGCCGTACATCGGATCGATCATCGGCTGCACAATGCTCACCGTGCCGTCGTAAGCCCGCGCATCGGACCACATCTCGAGGTAGTGCGCGTTGTTGATGTGCCAGTGCGCCTGCAGTCCCGTCTCGTCCAGAGTGCGAGCCGAGATGCGCGACCGTGCCAACTTTGTTCATCGCGCCGGCAAAATCCAGATCCGCCGGCGTCGCATAGACAGGGTTCGCGTTCAGAATCACCAGCCAGTCCACTTTGCCGGCGTTCATGTCCGCAACCAGCGTCTTCAGATCGTCGCCCTGGATCGACGGCATCGGGTTCACGGTGTCGGTGTAGACCACCGTCTTGCCTACATTGCCCAGCGCCTGATTGATTGCAAACGCGGCCAGATGCACGTCCGGCGGCGCAAACTCGCCAGGGATCACCACGGACTTACCCGCACTCGCCTTTAGATCGGCCGCAACGCCCTGCAAAAACTTCGCATCGTGATCGGTCCAGCATCACGCCCGCCGGTCCGCCAGCACCAATGGCTCCTGCCAGAGCCTGCGCAAACGCCGCCACCTGGCTCGGCTTCACCGCCAGCCGATGCTCGGCCTTGAACCCCGTCGTCGTTATCACAGACTCGACCACATACAACCGGTTCATCTGGTCGGTGCCGTCCAGCTTCCGTTTCTGCGCGTAGTCGCGCGCCAGTTTATGGAAGCCCGGAAACTGTCGCGCCACCCAGAAAGTCCGCATCGAGCGACACAATCACGTCGGCCTGATCCAGCCTGTACTGCGCATCCACAAACTGCCCGAACGCCTGCTTCGCCGCCGCGTAGTGGTTGTCGCGGTTCATCGGGTCGTACTGCACGAACTTCGCCTGCGGATAATTCTTCTGTCCCTGCTGCCATTGCGCGGCCATGGTCGGCGAAGTCACCGTCGCGCTCAGGAAATACAGCCCCTGCCCGCCCGTCGCCTTCTTGTCCGCCAGCATGCTTCGAAACTCCGCCAGAAACGCCAGCCACGGTCCGCGTCTCGCCGCGATACAAAACATGCTGCGACCGGTCCGGATCGTACATGTCCAGCAGCGTCGCCTGCGTGATCGGATCCGATCCGCCCCGCGTGTACGGATGCTCCGGATTTCCGTCGACCTTGATCGGCCGGTACGCCGCGCTCTTAATCAGCACCGGCACCGCGCCCGTCGTAAAGGGAAACGCCGAAGCAAAATAATCCGGCTTGCCCAGGGTCAGATCCGGCGGCGCTGTGACGTAGGGATAAATCGGCTCATCGGGCTGCTTCGTGCAACCGGCCAGCCCGGCCAGCGCCATCGACGCCCCCATCACTTTGAGAAAGCTGCGCCGCGAAACCGGATCGATCCACTCCGATGCCTGGGAGGGAAATTCCTCGTTGACCAGCTCAGCAAAATCCGGCGAATCCGCCAGCTCGTCAACAGAACGCCAGAATTTCTTGCCCTTCTGATTCGCCAGCTTCGCCCGCACTTCCGCCAGTGTTAGCGGCTTCTTCGCCTCGATCTGCACCAGATTCTCCTGCGCGTCTGGCCACAGCAGCACGCGCAGGCTCATCTGAACGCTGACCGCCGAACGCTGAACGCTCGTTCTTGTTCATCGGTGACAAACCTCGCAGCTGGTCAGCTCCCGTGGATTGCGAATGTCGTAATGCTTTACCAGGAACTCGCCCAGCGCCTGCTGGCTCGTGAATTCCGTGTAGTGCAATCCCTCCGGCAGCTTCATGGGAGTCGTGTCCTCGCTCCCGATCGCGCGTTGCCGCCTGCAGGTGCAGTCCCGTGGGCGGTCGACTCAATGCTGCAACCTGCACCCCACCATTCGGCCCCGGATTCTCTTCCGTGC
Organism: uncultured Acidobacteriaceae bacterium; assembly: GCA_963702285.1. Classification (GTDB taxonomy): domain Bacteria; phylum Acidobacteriota; class Terriglobia; order Terriglobales; family Acidobacteriaceae; genus Palsa-343. The sequence goes on from CAVPCB010000037.1 coordinate 70,180, forward strand.
ACGTCACACCGCCCGCTGTCGGCGATCCGGCCGGCACATCTTCCGCCGCGCACCACACTGGCTTCAGCTCCGAGGCTCCCTGCCACGCCATGTTGTAAATCTCGCTGGTCGGCCGCAGGTTCTTCGCCGGATTCCGGTGACAGTTCAGGCACCACTCCATCTGCAGCGAATTCTGCATGTACATGATGGGCATCTCGTCCACGCGGCCGTGACACGACGAGCACCCAATGCCCTTGTTGACGTGGATTTCGTGATTGAAGAAGACGTAATCCGGCAGATCGTGCACTCGCATCCACGGGATCGACTCGCCCGTCGCCCAACTGTGCCGTACCGGCTCCAGCAACTGGGCATCCGTCCAGATCTGCGCGTGACAGTTCATGCACGTCTTCGTCGGAGGAATACCTGCGTAGCTCGACTTCTCCACCGTCGTGTGACAGTACTGGCACTGCAATCCCAGACCTTCAACATGATGCTTGTGGCTGAACGGCACCGGCTGGTCCGCCCTCTGCCCCTGGCGCGTCACCCACGGCGACCGCTGCAGTTCGTCCAGCGTTAGCCCAAGGGAAATTACAATCAGTCCCGTCAAAATCAGGCTCATCCGGGCCAGCGCGTTCGAGCTGCGGTCAAAAATCTGCGCCATGAATACGTCCTGCGTCTCCTCGTTGCGGTGAATCGATGAATCGTTGCGGGTCGATGGCTTGGGTACTGCGGAATCAGGTCGCCGCAATCAGCGGCAGGCGGCGGTCTTAAAGGAAGCGGGCATTTCTACAGATTCTTGTTGCGGTCAGCACGCGGTCCTTTGGTTTCCGGCAAGGTCCTGCGCCCTGACGTTGTTCTGATTGTGTCTTGGATCACAGCCGAATGTGACCTGCATCACATTTTTCGAGTAAAGAAAAACTATAGCGGCATAGATGCCGCTCCTGCAAGCCACTCAGCCGCCACGAGAAAAAAATTGTTAAAGAAAGAACAACCGCCTTCGGCCGGTGAGCGTCATTCCGCGCCATTCCATGCGATGAGCCTGCGCCAGGCCACTGGTTCTCGCGGCGCCGCCCGGTTTTTGCGTACGCGTCTCCGGGACGATCTGTAACCGTCCCGGTGGCATAATCGGTATCCCCTGACCCGGTTTCCCGACTCGCCAACGGCGCGAGTCACGCCACCACCCGTTCTGTACGCTATCCGCTGAACGCTATACCCTGTCTCTCATGATCGATGGACGCCGCGCTGTCCGCTACGATGCCACCCTCGCCTGCACCACCCTCGCCGCCGCCGATCCCAAACTCGGCCGGACTCATGCGCCGCGCCGGCCCCTTCACGCTGAAACTCAAAAGCCAGCACTCCCCCTTCGAGGCGCTGCTTGAGTCCATCATCTATCAGCAACTGCACGGTAAAGCCGCTGCCGCCATCCTCAAGCGCCTGCTTACTGCGTTCGGCGAACTGCACCCCGCGCCCGAACTGCTGCTCGAAACCTCCGACGACAGGCTCCGCGCCTGCGGCCTCTCCGCTTCAAAAACCAAAGCTCTCCGCGATCTCGCCGCCAAAACCATCGACGGCACTGTCCCCACGCTGGCCGCCATCCGACGCATGCCTGACGACGAGATCATCGAGCGCCTCACCGAAGTGCGCGGCGTCGGCACCTGGACCGTCGAGATGCTGCTCATCTTCCGCCTCGGCCGCCCCGACGTCCTCCCCGTTACCGATTACGGCGTCCGCAAAGGATTCGCGCTCACCTTCCTCCGCCTCCCTAAATCCAAACCCTTCGACGCCACCATGCTCGCCACCGCCGACCAGATCGCCCGCCGCGCCGAAAAGTGGCGTCCCTGGCGCTCGGTCGCCAGCTGGTACCTCTGGCGTGCCTGCGATCTTGCGGGCAAAGCCATGGTTCTGCCGGACTTATCAGCCCGAAGCCTCCTCGACGAAAAAACTGACTTCGGCAGCATCGCCTTGGCCCGTCCCACGCGAGCTCACCAGATTCTTCGGCCGCTGCGCGTATGGGAAGCCTGCCGTGATCTGCAGCCGTGGACTCCATGCGTAAAGCGTGCGTATAGCCGGAGGCTGCGACCGCCATCGCTGTTCTCTCGCCTTTTTCCTATCCGGCGCCACAACCAGCGGTGGAAGTATCGGCGGCGCTGGGGAGCCCGACCCGCGTGGTGGCCGGGGAATTCAAAACGCCGAACGGGCGGATTTCTCTCGTTGAGGGCGACAGAACCTGGACCGGTGGCACCAGTCAGCACGATGGGCGTGCCGCGCTGGGGATGTGGAATCTGAATGAATCGTTGCCGCGGCTGGATGGAGCCATCTCCGCCGGTTCAAGCGGATTCTATGCAGTCCTCGAGCAGTCGCTGTGGTCCCGGCCGATAGCGGATGGGAAGACTCGGACGCTGGCGGGATATTTGCAGGGGGGGACAGGCGACGAACAGACTAACCCTTACATGGGACACCTGGGCGGCGGCCTGGTTCTGTCAGGTCCCTCCAGCCGCCGGACAGGGGACGGCGTGGGAATCGCGGCGAGCTGGGTTCATCTGGGTGACCGAGGGTGCGAAACGGTCGTCGAGACCTATTACAAGCTAAGCCTGGGACGCGCGGTTTCCCTGATATCGGATTTGCAGTACTTCATGAATCCGGGAGGCAGTGGGGCGCAAAGCGACGCGCTTGTGGTGACTCCGCGGCTCGTCGTTGCGTTTTGACCGGTATGTCTCTGAACGCTCGACGAAACACGGCGCCGTCGAGTCATCTACCGCGAGATCCTGCCCTTTCCCCTTTTGAGTTCGTCCTGCGGCGCCCCTCTCCAGCGAACTCAAGACCCACTCTGTCCTGAACACGATCGATAGCCAGGTCCCCCAACAGCCCGCCCTGGATTGCGGGCTTCAGCCCGGCGCAACCGTGCCCGGCCCACGGTCCCCCCCGACCTGTTTCTCAATTCACATGGCCTGAACCAGAGGTCCGTTTTCCCCTGCTATCCTGAACAGAGCTATGCCTTCGAAACACGAGCTCCTGACCCACCCCATCCGCCACATCGACATCCGGCAGCACAACGTCGTCGCCCTCGTCGACGCCATGCAGTCATGGCCTACAGCTCCCGTGACCTTGCCCGAGCCGCCTCCATCTACGAGCGCATGCTGCGCGACCAGGACTGCGGCGTCATCCTCTGCCTCGCCGGCTCGCTGATCTCCGCCGGCCTCAAACAGATCTTCGTCGACCTCATCCGCAACAACATGGTCGACGCCGTCGTCTCCACCGGCGCTAACATCGTCGATCAGGATTTCTTCGAGGCTCTGGGCTTTAAGCACTACATCGCAGACGAGCTCTACAAGTCCGGCACCCAGGACGGCGAGCTCCGCGAGCTGATGATCGACCGCATCTACGACACCCTCATCGACGAGGAAGAGCTCCGCCTCTGCGACGAGACCACCGAGAAGGTAGCCGACTCCCTCCCGCCCCGCCCCCACAGCTCCCGCGAATTTATCCGTGCCATGGGCGCCTGGCTCGAAGCCAACGGCAAGACCCCTGAAAAGGGCGGTGCCGACTCCATCGTCTACTCCGCCTATCAGAAGGACGTCCCCATCTTCTGCCCGGCCTTCAGCGACTGCTCGGCCGGATTCGGCCTGGTCGCCCACCAGCACAAGCGGCAGGACAAGCCCAAAGTCTCCATCGACTCCGCCAAGGATTTCTACGAGCTCACCCAGCTCAAGATCGCCAACCCCACCACCGGCCTGCTGATGATCGGCGGCGGCGTGCCCAAAAACTTCGCGCAGGACATCGTGGTCGCGGCCGACATCCTCGGCAACGAAGCTCCGATGCACAAGTACGCGATCCAGATCACGGTGGCCGACGTCCGCGACGGCGCCCTCTCCTCAAGCACTCTGAAGGAAGCCAGCTCGTGGGGCAAGGTCGACACCACCTTTGAGCAGATGGTCTACAGCGAGGCCACCCTCGCTCTGCCGCTTCTCGCTGGCTACGCATGGCATAAGAAGGCGTACGCCGATCGGCGCGAGCGCCGCTGGAGCCGTATTCTCGACCCAGTAACGGTTTAATCCGTCACTGTTACAAATTCGATATCCCCAGCGCTCCGCTGCCATAAGTAACACCAAAGTGGGATTGTTTAGCGGATGCCCTGTGGATTTTCCTGTCGGAACCCCCAGGGCTTCCCCTATACTGAAGCCTCGAATCCCTGTCGAAATATTGGGGAAATCCGCATTCCTGACTCCATGGAATCGAGCAGTGACGCGATTCAGCCACTCCCGCACCGTCACGTCAGCTTTCATGATTGCGCTGGCGTTTTCTCTCATCGGTGCCATCATTCTGGCGCAGTACGGCAGCGCGCCCGGCCAGAGCCATCCGTGGATCTTTGCTTTTGCGCTGCTTCTGGACTCTTGCCCTCGCCCTGCTCGTCGCGATCTCCCTGTCCACCTTCCGCGCCACTTTGCGCGAACGCCAGGGAGAACGTCAGCTCCAGCGCGTTGCCCGCCTGCATCGCAGCATTCTCGACTCCGCCGGCCCCATGATGATCGCCTGCGATATCACCGGCCGCATCAACTTATTCAATCCTGCCGCCGAGCGTATGCTCGGCTACCGCACCAGCGAAGCACTGGAAAAGCTCTCCGCCCCCGAGCTCTTCCCTGAGAGCGAGATGGCCCGGGTCGGCGAACAGCTCGCCGCCTCCATGCCCACCTTCCGCGCCCATCCTGAAATCCCGCCTAACACCGCGCCGGCGCTGCTCTCTTACGTCCGCTACGTCGCCACCTTTCCGGCCAGTCGCGTGCGCGGCTTCGAGATGCGCTTCCGCCGCCGCGACGGCAGCACTTTTCCCGCCATGGTCTACCTCTCCGCCGTACGCTCCTCGGCCGGAACCGTGGAAGGCCTCGTCACCATCGCTGTCGATCTCAGCGCCACCCGCCGCGCCGAGCATGCCCTGCGCGAAAGCGAAGAACGCTATCGCGATCTCTTCGAAAACTCCCCGGAGATGATCGCCACGCTCAGCCCGCGCGGCCGCTATCTCTACGTCAATCCTTCCTGGCAGACCCTCTTCGGCATGGATTCCTCGCAGTTCGAGTCCCTCATCGGGTTCGAATCCCCCTTTCCGCCGGAAGTGCAGGCCGAAGCCGCCGCCCTCTTCCACAAAGCGCTGCACGGCGTCCACGTCGAACAACACCCCCTGCGCCTGCAGAATTCCTCGGGCGAAAACATCGAAGTCGAAGCCAGCCTCAGCTGCCGCCGCGAAGAAACCGGCCCGGTCTCGGTGCGCTGCATCTTCCGCGATGTCACCCAGCAGAACCGCCGCGAACGCCGCCTCCGCATTCAGCTCGTCGTCAGCCAGATCATCGCCGAAACCACCTCCATCGACGAAGGCCTCACCCGCGTCCTCGAAGCCCTCTGCCAGACCTTCTCCTGCGAGTTCTCCACGCTCTGGACCGTCGATGAATCGCAGCACTCCATCCGTCCTCGCACCACCTGGTTCCTTAAAGGGCGTCCCAGCGAGGATTTCCGCCACGAAACCGAATCTCTGCTCCTCTCCCGCGGCCAGGGTCTGCCCGGCACTGTCTGGTCGCTGGGCAAAGCTTGCTGGATCGCCGATCTCCGCCAGCATCCATCGTTCATGCGCCGCACCGCCGCGCGTCTGAACGGCTTCACCTCCGGATGGGCTGTACCCGTCCGTGTCGGGAATCAGGTCATCGCGGTGGTGGAGTGCTTCTCACGCCAGCTGATGCGCGAAGATCCCGACCTGCTGGCGACTGTGGAAACCGTTTGCGGCTCGGTCGGCCAGTTCATGGCCCGCGCCGGCCAGGAAGTCCGCGTACGCCAGCTCGACCGCCAGAAGGCCGTGATCCTTAATTCCGTCGCCGACGGCATCATCGGCGTCGACTCCGCCAACCGCATCGCCTTCGCGAATCCAGCCGCCGCCCGCATGCTCGAGTGCAACGAGTCCGAGCTGATTGGCCTGCGCGTGCACGAACTGCTCCACCCGCCCATCGCCGGCTGCGACTCCACCTGCCTCACTCGCCGCGCGTTCCAAACCGCCGAGGGCGCCTCCGGCCAGGACGTCTATTTCCGCGGCAAAGGCAAGAGCTTCCCCGTCGAATTCTCCCTGATGCCCATGGTTGAGGAAGGCGCATCGGTGGGCAGCGTGCTCAGCTTCCGCGACATCAGCCAGCGCTACGCGCTCGACCACATGAAGGATGAATTCATCTCTACCGTGAGCCACGAGCTGCGCACGCCGCTTACTTCCATCCGCGGCGCTCTGGGCCTTCTTTCCGCCGGACTGCTCGGCGACGTCAGCGAGAAAGCCACCAGCCTGTTGCGGATCGCCGTCGCCAACTCCGACCGCCTCGTCCGCCTCATCAACGATATCCTCGACCTCGAGCGCATGACCTCCGGCCGCGCGCCGCTGAGCTTCCGCCGCCTCTCGCTCGACGATCTCGTCCGCCAGGCCATCGAAACCATGCAGCCGGTCGCGGGCGCCGAAGAGGTTTACCTTTCCAGTGACTGCAACTCCGTCTATATCGAAGCCGATTCCGACCGCCTGACCCAGGTGCTCACCAACCTGCTGAGCAATGCCATCAAGTTCTCGCCGCCTCGCTCCACCGTGCGCATCGTGGCCGTCCGCGCTTCCGATGGGGTCACGGTCAGCGTCATCGACGAAGGCCGCGGCGTGCCCGCCGACAAGCTCGAATCCATCTTCGACCGCTTCCAGCAGGTCGATGCCTCCGACTCCCGCCAGAAAGGCGGCACCGGACTCGGCCTCGCCATCTGCCGTACCATTGTGCAACAGCACGGCGGCCGCATCTGGGCCGAGCAGAACAACTCGCGCGGCGCCATCTTCCGCTTCTTCCTCCCCGAGCGCGCCTCCATCTCCCCGCTCGCCGAAGAAGCCACTCAGAGCCAGTTCGAACAAAGGCTCGGCTAGAACCACTCTCGTCAAGGTCCGTTTCACGCTCGGCTTACCGCTCGCTGTTCCACTCGTTTCCCGCTCGTCTTCCCCTCGCCGTTCGTACCCACCGTCACCCAGTACTAGAACGAGCGGGGGATGGTGGGAATCCTCAAATTGATTTAATAGTTGAGTCGGGAACTGAAAGAGAAAATGTCTCGACGAGTTTTGATCATCGACGATGAGGAGGACATTCGCGAAGTCGCCGCGCTCAGCCTGGAAACTGTAGCCGGATGGGATGTCATGGTTGCGGGCTCCGGCGCTGCAGGCATCGCAAAAGCTCGCGAACTTCGGCCTGACGCCATCCTTCTGGATGTGATGATGCCCGGCATGGACGGGCCCACCACCTTCCGCGAGCTCCGTTCCCTTCCGGAGACCGCCAATATCCCGGTCATCCTGCTCACCGCCAAGGTGCAGGCCGCCGACCAGAAGCGCTTCTCCGACCTCGGCGTGGTCAAGGTGATGTTCAAGCCCTTCGATCCACTGGTCCTCGCCCAGGAAATTGCGGCGACCCTCGGCTGGCAGGAGATATAGCCTTAGGACATATGACCGAGGATGCAGCCACCCGCATCGCTGCACGGCTGACCGAGTTGTGGCGCACCAGCCGCCCCACAATCCTTGAGCGGCTAACGACTCTCCAGTCGGCCTGCGACAGCCTGACCCAAAACCCTCTCAATACGGAAGCGCGCACTGAGGGCCTCGAAGCCGCGCACAAACTCTCCGGCGTTCTGGGCGTCTTTGGATTGCCTCAGGGCAGCGAGATCGCCTCGTCGATCGAATTCCTGCTCAAATCCGGCGAGCCCCTCACCGCCGGCGATCTCACCACACTCCGCGAACAGATCGCGGACCTCGACGCGGTGATTGCCTCCC
>CAVPCB010000038.1:0-11643 GCA_963702285.1 uncultured Acidobacteriaceae bacterium
AAAAGCTCTTCAGCAGAAAATCCCGCGCCGTCCGCAGCACCTTCTCCCGAGCCCCCCGATCCGGCAGGATCCGCGCCACCGCAACCGCCCCCACCATCGTCGCAATCATCGTCAGGAACGCCCGCTCCCGGTCTGCCTTCCGCCGTCCCGGCATGAACGGCAGCAGGCGATCCCGATATCCCGCCATCGCTTCCACAATCCGCGCCTTCATCGCCCCCTCGGCACGCGCCAATTCCGGCGCCAGCGCCGCCAGCGGGCACCCGTATTCCGGATGATCGCAGTGCTCCGGCCTCAGGTAAGCCTTCACGATCGTCTTCCACTCCGTCCCCGGCCGCGACTTCTCCGCCGCCCGTGCGAAACCATCCGCAATCTCGCGGAACGCCTCGCTCAAGGACTCCACCAGCAGCCCATCCTTGCTGTCGAAATGTTTATAGAAGCCGCCATGCGTCAGCCCCGCGTCCTTCATCACCGACGCCACCCCCGCACCGCCGATGCCTTCCGCGCGAACCCGGCGCGAGGCGTCACTCACGATCTTCTGGTGGATTTCCGCTTTGTGTTCCCGTTTGTAGCGCATCGTCCCTCGTAGGATGCCCGAGATCATCCCACGATGCAACCGGCAGCCCGCCCCAAAAAAGAACGAATCCATAGGATGATTACTATAATCCTATCCAGAAAGGAGGATTCTTCATGTCTCACCCAATCCTGGTTACCGGTGCAGCCGGCGGCGCGCAGGGCTCTACCGGACGCGTCATCACAGAGCTTCTGCTCCGTCAGGACATTCCCGTTCGCGCCTTCGTCCATCGGCTCGATGCTCGTTCTGACGAACTCCGCCGGCAAGGCGCCGAGGTCTTCGCGGGCGATCTCCTCCATCCCGCCTCCGTACGGCAAGCAATGCAAAACGTACAGCGTGCTTACTTCACTTACCCCGTCACCGATGGACTGCTCGAAGCAACCACCATCTTTGCCGCTGCGGCCCGCAACGCCGGTCTCAAAAGAATCGTGAACAATTCCCAGGCTCAGGGCATCCCGAACGATCCAGTATTTCGCGATCCCGAATTTGCTCCCTCCTTCCGCAACCTCCAGCATCGGCTCGCCGATCGCATCTTCGACTGGGCTCAGGTCGGGGCCCTTCACCTTCAGGCGCCGCCTTATTACGAGAATGTGCGCGCTCTCGTCAGTCGCAGCGTTGCGGAGCAGGACACCGCGTTCCTTCCCTGGGGCGATGGCGATGCCGTGGTCCCCCTTGTCGGCGCCGAAGACGTGGCTTGCGTCGCTGCAACTCTTCTCGCCGGCCCCCATGTGCCCGCCGAAACCGTCTTCCCTCTCGCCACCGAGACGCTCACGGTACTCGAGATTGTCGAGACTCTGGGCCGCGCGCTCGGCCGCCCCATCCGCTACGTTCCCATCACAGACCAGCAGTGGACCCAGACGATCAAGGACCGAATCAATCCTCATGCACTCGACCACCTGAGCCATCTTTGGCAATACTTTCGGAATAATAAGAGCCGCTTTGTGGCTACGGATACCGTCCGTGCCGTCACCGGCCGCAATCCGCAGACGCTGGAGGAGTTCTTCCGGGTGAACGCTGCGGCTTTCAGCGCCCAGCCTGCCGCTTCAACATCAATCTGAATCCATAGGATGATGTCTCTCATCCCATCGCAAAGGAGATCCCCATGCCCGTAGAAAGAATCTTCCAAATCCAGCTCCTCCTCGGGTACGTCGCCTGGCTGCTCTGCTTCGACGCTTACCTCCTGCCCAAACTTCGTTCCATGGACCGCATCCACGCCCATCGCGCCATCGCTACCCTGCACAGCTTTCGCTTTTTCGGCCTCGTTTTCCTCGTCCCCGGCGTCGTCGGCCCCCATCTCTCTGCCTCGTTCACCACCTTCTCCGCCTATGGAGATCTCGCAACCGGCGTCCTCGCCCTCCTCGCCCTTCTCTCCGTCAGGATCCGCCCCCTCTTCTGGTTCTTCGTTGCCGCCTTCAACCTCACCGGCATCGTTGACCTCATCGTCGACTACCTCCACGCCATCCGCTCCGGCCTCCCCGCCATCGCCGGCCAGCTCGGCTCAACGTACTTCATCCCCATCCTCTATGTGCCGCTGCTCATGATCACCCATGTCGTCGCCCTGTACTGGCTGGCGCGCCCGCAACCCGCGGCCCACGCCCTCGCAGGCACGGCCACCGCATCGTAGGTTGGCCCAGTAACACCCCGCAGATAGAGCCACCCGTTACCAGAAATGATCCAAAGAGGAACTCAAAACCGGCAACCGCGGCCTCATCATGGTCATCGGACCTCCTGCACGATGACCCAACCACTCCTGTACCGTTATCCGTTCGATGAAGAAGGCCGCGAGATCCTCACGCTTGTCGAATCCATCGCGGCCATGCAGGAACTTGAACGCCAGGTCAATCGCCTCTGCCGCCTCGACTGGCGCTGGTGCGATCTCACGCTAAGCGTCGTCGAACGACACCCCACCTATTTCGTTTACGAAATTCACCATCACCAGAAGTACACAGGCCAGGCCATCGTCATGCCCTTTGCCTCCGGCGGTGCCGGCGTCCTCAATCTGCCTTCACCGATCAGGCCCTGTACCTCAAGATTTGCGCTCGCATGGAATCCAAAGCGAGCCAGTGAACCCAACCAGTCCGGTCTCCGCAGCGGTCAACGAAACCAGGACAATGGTACGATTCGCCCCAGAGGACCACGGGACGTCGCGATCTGTTTCGAATCGTCTGAATCCTCGCCACGACCACCATGTCGCTCTCACGTTTCGCCACCCTTCTCTCCGCCACCCTCATCGCCGCCAGCCTCGCCCTCGCGATGATTGCCGTCGCGCGCTACCCCGCGTACTGGAGTCAGCCCACCGCCGCACGCTTCTTCGCCGAACCCCTCAGCTTCCTCATCGCTTACGCCATCTGCCTCCTGATCCTCACCGGCCATCACCTCTTCCTGCCGTCGCGCGCATCGCCGCCGCCACCGGCCTGCTCACCGGCGCACTTGAAATCCTCAACGCCACGCTCGAAAATCTCGCCCCCGCTCGCTGGACCGGCCCCGCCATCTCCATCACCTTCATGCTGCTTCCCTTCTTGCTCTGGACCTTCGCCGCCGTCCTTGCGACACGACAAACCGGCGCCATCCGCAGCGGCCTCCTCACCGCCGTCCTCAGCGCCGCCCTCTGCATGACTCTCGCCGTCGCCACTGGCTTCCTCGTCGAGCTCTTCCTCCGCCCACCTTCCGCCGCCTCCGTCGCCACCTGGCCCGAATTCCTCCGCAGCCACTGGACCGACCCGCGCGCCTTCGCCATCGCCAACACTTACGACTCGGGTTTCATCCACCTCCTCTTCGCCCCCATCGTCGCCGCGCTGCTCGGATCCCTCGCCTCCTCCCTCACCCTCTTCACCGCGCGCCGATCCCAACCCGCACCGCAATCTCACTGAAGCTCCAGCCCCCCGGCTCCCAGCTCCCAGCTCCGGGCTCCCAGCTCCAGGCTCCAGCCTCCTGTACCCTGCTTCCATGGATCGCCGCGACTTCCTCGCCGTCACCGGCCGCTTCGGCCTCGCCTCCACCCTCTTCCCCGGCATCCTCTATACCCTCGCCACCCAGGCCTCCCCCGAGGCCAGCGCCCAGAGCAAGGAGCAACAACCCGCCGAGCCCGACTTCCCAAAAATTACCCCCGAGATGATCGACCAGGCCGCCGCCCTCGCCGCCATCGTCATCCCCGCCGACGACAAAGCCGCCATGCTCGACCACCTCAACCAGCAGCGCGGCAGCTACATCGCCATCCGCAAGCTCGACCTCCCCAACTCCGTCGCCCCCGCCTTCGTCTTCGATCCCCTGCCTCCCGGCGCCACCGTCAACACGCAACACGCCAGGCCCGTCTACTCCAAGGCTCCCGCCACCCTCACCGCGCCCGCCAACCTTGAAGACCTCGCCTTCGAGTCCGCGATGAACCTCGCCGACCTCATCCGCCGCCGCAAAATCTCCTCCGCCAACCTCACCCAGATGTATCTCGCGCGCCTCCGCCGCTACAATCCCGTCCTCCACTTCAACGTCACCCTCACCGAAGACCGCGCCCTCGCCCACGCCCGCGAAGCCGACGCCGACATAGCAAAGGGCAATTACCGCGGCCCGCTTCATGGACTCCCCTGGGGTGCCAAAGATCTCCTCGCCGTCAAGGGCTACCCCACCACGTGGGGAGCAGGCGGCTTCGAGCATCAATCCATCGATGAAGACGCGACCGTCGTCCAGCGTCTCGACGCGGCCGGAGCCGTGCTGATCGCCAAGCTCACCCTCGGCGCCCTCGCCATGGGCGACGTCTGGTTCGGCGGACGCACCCGCAATCCCTGGAATCCAAAACAAGGCTCCAGTGGCTCCTCTGCCGGACCCGCTTCCGCCACTTCGGCTGGCTGCGTAGCATTCTCTATAGGCTCGGAGACCCTGGGCTCCATCTCCTCGCCCAGCACGCGCTGCGGCGTCACCGGCCTCCGCCCCACCTTCGGTTTCGTTCCCCGCACCGGCGCCATGGCCCTCAGCTGGACCATGGATAAGCTCGGCCCCATCTGCCGCGCCGTTGAAGACTGCGCCGCCGTCCTCGACGCCATCCACGGACCCGACGGCCACGACCTCTCCGTCCGCGACGCCGCCTTCAACTGGAACGCTGGCCTCGACTGGCGCTCCCTCCGCATCGGCTATCTCAAAGCCAGCTTCGATCCCGACCAGCCTCCGCCGGCGGAGAAGCCAGCGCCCGCCAACCAGTCCGCCGAAGACAGCAAGAAGCGCGAACACCGACAGCAAGAAGCTGCCGCCTACCGCGCCCGTCGCGCCTATGACCGCAAGTACGACCTCGCCGCCCTCGACAAACTCAAAGCCATGGGCGTCAATCTCATCCCCCTCGACCTGCCCAAACTCCCTTACGGACCCATGACCGATCTGCTCACCGCCGAAGCGGCCGCCGCCTTCGACACCCTCACCCGCTCCGGTCGCGACAAACTCCTCACCGCGCAGTCCCCCGACGACTGGCCCAACCTGTTCCGCGTCTCCCGCTTCTATCCCGCGGTCGAATACATCCAGGCCAACCGCGCCCGCTCGCTCGCCATTCGCGAAATGTCGAAGCTCTTCGACCAGGTGGACGTCATTGTCGCCGCCACTAACTCCGAGCAACTCGTCGTCACCAACCTCACCGGCCACCCGGCATGTATCGTCCCCAACGGCCTGCGCGGCAACGACGCACCCGCCCCGCCCGCCACCGACACCGGCGACGACGACCAGATCGGCGGCCCCGGCACCCCCGTCTCCCTCACCTTCCTCGCCGGCCACTATCAGGACGCGAAGCTTTGCGCCTTCGCCCGCGCCTATCAACAAGCAACCGGCTTCGAAAAGCTCCACCCAAAGCTCGCGTGATCGGTTATGGCGTGGGCGTGTAAGTAACTACGAGCTCAATCGACTGTCTCGTTAGTAGGTCGCTGGACACGCACCCGGCGAAGGTCCTCGGATACTTCAAAGGAGCGGGTCCGTAGAGCTTTACAAGATCGGCTGGTGCCGTCATGCCGTGCGGTCCAAGTGGGACATTGCCCGGCTTCGTACAGCCGCCCGCCAGGTTCGCGTTGCTCAGCAGGATTACCGGAAAGTTCTCTCCGTTCGTGATGGTTTGGATCGTTCCCGACCCGCCCGTGCCGAACGTGTTGTTAAAATACGTGCCTGCATTGATGAGATAAAGTGTGGCTGGTGGATTACCGAGCGCTCGGTTGGCAGGAAGCCACGGAACAGTTACACGTACATTTCCCTCACCATAAACATTTCCTTTGGACGGGACGAACGTAACACCGTCATTCGTTGCAGTCGTTATCTGTGTCCCGGAAAGTTGATGTGCGATCTCGATATTCGGCTGCATATCGAAGCCTCTCCCCAGATCGAACCAGATCGATAAGTGATACCCGGTGCCCTCGCCGCCCTCTGTCTGGATCTCAAATTCACTCTTCGGATCCGTCAAACGGAAGTCCTTCTCCTGGGCGTTTCCTGCCTTGATCGTCCACAGCGGGAAATAGGCGTGGTCATTAAAGTCGGTATGCCCCCAGCGCAGGGCCATCTGAGCGTTGCTTCTGTCGCCGGAGCTCTGCGCCACGACTTTGGTCGGAGCTACGGTCCCAGCCGGGATTCCAATACGGAAGTTTTGCTCGCCGTATTTATTGGGCCCGCTCGACCTCGTAATCGTGAAGCCCGTCCCTCGTACAACCGGGTCCGGAGCGCTGTCGAAGGTGAGGTAGACCATATTCGGCTTGCCCGTTGGCCCGGCGATATTGACGGTCATCGCATAGGTTGTATCGATGCCGCCCTCTGTCTGTACCTCAAATTCGCTCTTTTGATCCAACAGCGTCACCGTTTCCGTTTGTACCCCCTGATTGCAGTGAACGGTGAAAAGAGGCGCATATTGGTTCTGGTCGTAATCAGGATGCCCCCAGCGTATCGCCACGGTCGCATTCGATTTGCCCGTGCAGCCCACCTGCACAGTCGCTTTCGCCGTCGTCTGCGCGTGCAAACTCACACCGCAGAGAAGAACAAGGCTCAATACAAAACCGCTTCCACGCCTGAACATTGCACGCCTCCTGTGATAGAGAATCAGAACCGCTTTTTCGAGCCCGACCTTCCCTTCAAGTCGTCAGATCGTACGTGATCAGCCCCGGAGCTACCGTGCTCAGCTGCTTCAGCTGGATCCACGTCAGCCCCGACACCTTCTTCAGCGTCATCTTTCCTTTGCCCGTCGACGCCGCCGCCACCGCGATTGCGTGAATCTGGTTGAACGTCATCGTCGACGCGTCCATCACCACGATGCCGCCCGCCCCCACGATCTCCACCAGTTGCTCGTTTGAAATGACCATGCTCCGCCTCGCTCCCCGCCCTCAGGCAATCGCCGGATCCGGCTCCGGCGGCACCACGTTCGGCGCATTCATCGTGATCCCGATATCCATCGCTGCGGTCGGCGTGTATTCATACCACGTCGAAATCAGCGAAGCCTCGCAGTTCGCCGAGATGTCCGCGGCCTTGTCCGTTCCACCCGGCGCCCCGTCCGACCCATAGCAGATCAGGTCGTAGTCCCCCGTGTCGCCCGGGCACTTATAGAAGTAAGGATTGCCCCACGCAATGTCGTTCACCGGCACCGCGGCATAAGTCGGCAGCAACGCGTCCTGCGGTGTTGTCGGATCCAGCGCCAGCGTCTGCGTGTTCGATTGCGTGTTGTAGTCGTTGATCCCGTTGTAATTCGTCCCGTTGATCGTCACCGGCCCGTTCAGATACGGCGTCAGCGCCGCTGCCGGCACCTGGTCCCCGGGTCACCCGGCGGAAACGATCCTGTCGCCACCTTGCACGCGTTCAGCAACTGGATGATGTACTGCATCTCCGTCCACACCCGCCGCTGTTCCAGATACAGCAACGGCCGCGCATCCTGTTCCGGATTCGCCGGCGGAAATCCCGGATAATTCGTGTTCGCGAAGTCCTGAATCTCCTGCGCGATCGTTACATAAGGATGCGGCTGCGGCAGAGTGTTGAACGCCCCCGTCTCCAGCAGGCTGGTGAAGCTTGGCTCAAACCCCGGCCGGATCGTCAGCACCACCCGCGCCGCCCCCGACCGCAGAAACGTCTGGTGGATCGGATCGGGATGATACAGAAACTTCTTGAAGTCCCACAGCTTGTTATCGTCCCAGAAGTACGGATAAGTGAAATACAGCACGTTCTCCCACTCGATCGCGTTGTGGATGTACTTGATGAACTCCCCGTGCTCCATCACGTTCAGCCACTCGGTATCCGACAGCTGGTTCGGATCCAGCACATCCGTTACTCCCGGATCGTTGCTGTCCGATCCGAACAAACTCGCCAGATCGAACGGAACCAGATAGAACTGCGGCCCCAGCAGCCAGCGCAGTACCCCCTTCATGATTTCTTCCTGCTCCATCAGCCGCAGCGTCACCGCGTCGAAGCTCGCGATCTGCGCCACCAGCTTGGCCTGCTGGTCCTTCAGGTTCTGCACGCTCGCGTTGTACTGGTCGAGCGCCGCCTGGCGCAGCGCGTTCCATACCTGCAGCCGCCAGTCCAGCACATACTGCACCTTCGGCCGGCAGATGAACGTAATGTTCAGCGCGTAGTTATACACATACTGGTAAACCAGATCCAGCGACAGCTGCCCCGACTCGCCGATCAGCGCCTGCGCCCCGGCCAGAATCGTGTTCCCGTCCAGCGTCGTGAACACGCTCGTGTCTCCGCTGTTGTTCTGGTAGTTCCACTCCACCACGCAGTCATAGATGTAGTAGTTGTCGTCGATGGCGAAATCCACCGCATCGTAGTGAACATTGCTGTAGTCGTCCACCATCGTTGTCTCTTTGTGTACGTTCACCCACTTGGCCGCTTCCGGCGGAGCCGGCACGCTCGCCCCGTACTGCGCCGCCAGCTGGTCGTAGTTCGATATGTTCATCGGATTGGTGGCCAGCGCGTTGTAAGTGATCGCCGACAGCGGCAGCGTGAAACTGAACGGCGTGTTGATCTGCGCATCCAGGCTCGCCGCCTGCTCCACCAGCGTCACGATCCCCGACCCTGGATTGGGGATAACAATGTCATAAGTCATCCGCAACCCGTAACGCAGCAGGTCTATCTTCCACTTGCGCGCCAGCTGGAAGTAGTCGATGCGCATCGCGTCCGTCGTGCTCGGGTTCGAGATCACCCGCACCGACTGGTCTTCGCTTCCCGCCACCGACGTCACCTTGAACGTCATCTTGTGGTCCTTCTTCGTCCGCGCGGAAGCCTTCTTCGTAATCGACATGCTGTGGTTGCGGCTGTCTTTTCGCGACTGCGAATCGTTGTTCGCCGTGTTGTACCCGAAGTTCGTGCTCAGCGTCACCGCCATGTACTTCGCCGAGAGCGACGCCCCCACCTTCAGCGCCGTCGAGTGCTTCGACTCCGAGTCGGTCGACATGGCGACGTCCGTCTTATCCGCCACGCCCTCCTCGCTGTAACCCTCGAACGAGTCCTGCACGAAGTCGGTGAACTCCTTCTCCGATACCGCCCACTCCTTGTGGCTGATGTTCACCGTCTCCCCCGGCGCCAGCGGCACCGAGTTCAGCAGCTCCCCGCGCTCCACTCCCGCCGGATACATCTCCACCCGCTCCAGGTGCAGGTTTCCCACCGGCTCGATATTCATCCGCGACTGAAAGCCGTTCACCGCGCCGCGCAGCGCGCCCGGCCCGAAGGTCGAGGCAAAAAGAGGTGTTGATCATCTCCAGCAGCGCGTTGCTGTTCCCCATCGCCGCGCTCTGGTCGGCGGACATGTTCAGGTAAGGCTGCACCCGGTTCAACAGATCGGCGAACAGCTTCGGCTGATACTTCTCAGCCCAGCTCAGAGCCTCGGCATTCGAGGGCGGTACGCTGCCTGATCGGCCGTCAGCACCGGCGAGAACGCCGCCGGCGTGGGCTGCGATTGATCCAGCGTCACGTGCACGCTGAACGCATGCGCCTCGATGTTTCCCTTGGCACGAACCGCCTTCGCCGCCGCCGGAGCCGTCGTCGTCACGATCGGGATCCCGGTCCGGGTTGTCCCCGTCTGCGTCGCGGTTCCCTTCGCCGCCTTCGCCTGGCTCGCCGTCGTCGCGGCAGCGGTCGCCGGCACGGTCAGCGAACTGCAATAGGCCGACAAGAGGTTCGCCACCGACTTGTTCAGCGCGTCCCCGACCGTCTGGCGGTAGTCGATGAGCTTGTTCGCGACCTGGATCAGCGTGGCCGCGTCGATCTTCGCGAACAGCGCCGCGTTGTTCAGCGTCGAGCTCGCCGACGTGTCTCCGACCAGCGTCGCGATCGCCGCCAGTGCGGCCGCTACCGGTCCCGACGCCCCCGCCTTGGTCCGCCCATGACCTCCTTCAGCGTGTTCAACTCGGCGGGGATCATGCGCAGCGACTGCACGAACGCCGCCTTCCCACCGCTCGCGAGAGCGAGCCCGTCGTCTTGCCTGCCGTGGGTGTGGCACTGATCTGGTTGTAGGTGGCTTTGTAACTGATGCGCTGGGAGTTCTTCAGGTCGGCCATGGGGAGCTTCATCCTTTCGTTGCAGAAGCAAGCGTCTTGTCGCTTTGTGGTTGGTGTTCCCAACGGCGGAACCGTTTCAGAAGCGACGCTGACTTTGTTCGTACCCCTTCGAAAGCTCCCTCGGAAAGCCGGCGGGAGGGGGATGGATCCCCTCGGAAGTGATTGATTCGACAGCGCGGGAGACGGAGGGGATCCCCTGTTAACCACTTCGTTAATAGACGGTCGGCGCCAGCAGTTGGCGGTCGGCAGTCGGCGGTTGGCGCTTTGTGCGAACCCCCAATGACCCCTTTTTGCCGAAAGTTCTTGTTTCGGCGAAATGTCGAAAAATTGTCAAGGTTTTGTGCAAAAGTCCGAAGTAATGATCTATAACTTACAAGGACTTACAGCCCTAAAACCACTAACATAATTGGCCGACTTTCTCCCCCAAACTGATATTCTGAACTTAAGATAGAAAAAGGAAAAAGCCTCGCCTTCCCGGCGGGGCTTTGGGCTTTCCTTTTTCTGCTCCATGAGTTATCGGGGAGACCGGGTTTGGCGGCCCGGTCGCATGCGAAGGGCCTGCAAGGGTGCAGGCCCTTCGCTGTTTTCGCTAACAGCTAACAGCTGACCGCTGACAGCTACCAACCAAGCAAGGAGCAAACATCATGCAGGAATCGGAACAGCAACAAGCTAACCCCGGCGGCTCGCCCCCGAACATCGCCAGTGCCACTACCTGCTCGGCAACGGCGCAACCTGCCGCCGATGGGCCGTCCTCGGCCACCAGCATTGCCACTCCCACCACCGCTACCTCAACGCCCGCCCCGAACGCCCCATCGACGTCCCCCTCCTCGAGGACGAGGGCTCTCTCACCTACGTCCTCTCCCAAACCGTCCAGGCGCTGGCCTGGGGCACCCTGCCCACCGCCAACGGCCACACCATTCTCGCCGCCTGCCGCCTGGTCCAGAACAACCTCACCACCCGTCTCGAAACCGCCAAACTCCGGTTCAAAGTGCGCCGCCTTGGTATTCCCGAACACGAAATCTTCGACGAGCCAGCCCCGGAGCGCGGTGCTCAGTACGCGGAGCCTGTTCCAGGTTCGGACCTCGATCGGCCCACCGCCAACCCCGTCAAGGTCCCGCCCAAAAACGTCTGCTTCCGCGACCTCAAGAAGGACTGGGACAAGAGCCTGCAGCGCACCGAAAATGCGGTGGGCGACATGTACTTCAAGCGTGTCGGCGAATCCCAGGAAGACTTCAAGGCCTCCCGCGCCACTCCCTTCGAGCACCTCGCCGAGGCGGACCGCGAAGTCGAGCGAGCCCAAGCCATGGCCAAAGCCCAAGCCGAGACCTGTTCACCAACCTGCTAACCCCAGGGGGATCCACCGGCATACCCTCGTCACGGAATCAATCACTTCCCGAGGGATGCATCCCCCTCAAATCGCTTTTTCGAAAGGAACAAAACGAAGAAGGACCTCGCCCCCCATTTCGACTCCCGGGCCCAAGCTCCCGGCTCCCGGCTAAGGGATTCCCAAAACCGTCCCACAACGGGCGAGATACGGTACTTAAGAATGAAGCGCAGGGCCGGTGTGTCTTGACCTTT
>CAVPCB010000039.1:0-15180 GCA_963702285.1 uncultured Acidobacteriaceae bacterium
CACCCAAAGCTCGCGTGATCGGTTATGGCGTGGGCGTGTAAGTAACTACGAGCTCAATCGACTGTCTCGTTAGTAGGTCGCTGGACACGCACCCGGCGAAGGTCCTCGGATACTTCAAAGGAGCAGGTCCGTAGAGCTTTACAAGATCGGCTGGTGCCGTCATGCCGTGCGGTCCAAGTGGGACATTGCCCGGCTTCGTACAGCCACCCGCCAGGTTCGCGTTGCTCAGCAGGATTACCGGAAAGTTCTCTCCGTTCGTGATGGTTTGGATCGTTCCCGACCCGCCCGTGCCGAACGTGTTGTTAAAATACGTGCCTGCATTGATGAGATAAAGTGTGGCTGGTGGATTACCGAGCGCTCGGTTGGCAGGAAGCCACGGAACAGTTACGCGTACATTTCCCTCACCATAAACATTTCCTTTGGACGGGACGAACGTAACACCGTCATTCGTTGCAGTCGTTATCTGTGTCCCGGAAAGTTGATGTGCGATCTCGATATTCGGCTGCATATCGAAGCCTCTCCCCAGATCGAACCAGATCGAAAGTGATACCCGGTGCCCTCGCCGCCCTCTGTCTGGATCTCAAATTCACTCTTCGGATCCGTCAAACGGAAGTCCTTCTCCTGGGCGTTTCCTGCCTTGATCGTCCACAGCGGGAAATAGGCGTGGTCATTAAAGTCGGTATGCCCCCAGCGCAGGGCCATCTGAGCGTTGCTTCTGTCGCCGGAGCTCTGCGCCACGACTTTGGTCGGAGCTACGGTCCCAGCCGGGATTCCAATACGGAAGTTTTGCTCGCCGTATTTATTGGGCCCGCTCGACCTCGTAATCGTGAAGCCCGTCCCTCGTACAACCGGGTCCGGAGCGCTGTCGAAGGTGAGGTAGACCATATTCGGCTTGCCCGTTGGCCCGGCGATATTGACGGTCATCGCATAGGTTGTATCGATGCCGCCCTCTGTCTGTACCTCAAATTCGCTCTTTTGATCCAACAGCGTCACCGTTTCCGTTTGTACCCCCTGATTGCAGTGAACGGTGAAAAGAGGCGCATATTGGTTCTGGTCGTAATCAGGATGCCCCCAGCGTATCGCCACGGTCGCATTCGATTTGCCCGTGCAGCCCACCTGCACAGTCGCTTTCGCCGTCGTCTGCGCGTGCAAACTCACACCGCAGAGAAGAACAAGGCTCAATACAAAACCGCTTCCACGCCTGAACATTGCACGCCTCCTGTGATAGAGAATCAGAACCGCTTTTTCGAGCCCGACCTTCCCTTCAAGTCGTCAGATCGTACGTGATCAGCCCCGGAGCTACCGTGCTCAGCTGCTTCAGCTGGATCCACGTCAGCCCCGACACCTTCTTCAGCGTCATCTTTCCTTTGCCCGTCGACGCCGCCGCCACCGCGATTGCGTGAATCTGGTTAAACGTCATCGTTGACGCGTCCATCACCACGATGCCGCCCGCCCCCACGATCTCCACCAGTTGCTCGTTTGAAATGACCATGCTCCGCCTCGCTCCCCGCCCTCAGGCAATCGCCGGATCCGGCTCCGGCGGCACCACGTTCGGCGCATTCATCGTGATCCCGATATCCATCGCTGCGGTCGGCGTGTATTCATACCACGTCGAAATCAGCGAAGCCTCGCAGTTCGCCGAGATGTCCGCGGCCTTGTCCGTTCCACCCGGCGCCCCGTCCGACCCATAGCAGATCAGGTCGTAGTCCCCCGTGTCGCCCGGGCACTTATAGAAGTAAGGATTGCCCCACGCGATGTCGTTCACCGGCACCGCGGCATAAGTCGGCAGCAACGCGTCCTGCGGTGTTGTCGGATCCAGCGCCAGCGTCTGCATGTTCGATTGCGTGTTGTAGTCGTTGATCCCGTTGTAATTCGTCCCGTTGATCGTCACCGGCCCGTTCAGATACGGCGTCAGCGCCGCTGCCGGCACCTGGTCCCCGGGGTCACCCGGCGGAAACGATCCTGTCGCCACCTTGCACGCGTTCAGCAACTGGATGATGTACTGCATCTCCGTCCACACCCGCCGCTGTTCCAGATACAGCAACGGCCGCGCATCCTGTTCCGGATTCGCCGGCGGAAATCCCGGATAATTCGTGTTCGCGAAGTCCTGAATCTCCTGCGCGATCGTTACATAAGGATGCGGCTGCGGCAGAGTGTTGAACGCCCCCGTCTCCAGCAGGCTGGTGAAGCTTGGCTCAAACCCCGGCCGGATCGTCAGCACCACCCGCGCCGCCCCCGACCGCAGAAACGTCTGGTGGATCGGATCGGGATGATACAGAAACTTCTTGAAGTCCCACAGCTTGTTATCGTCCCAGAAGTACGGATAAGTGAAATACAGCACGTTCTCCCACTCGATCGCGTTGTGGATGTACTTGATGAACTCCCCGTGCTCCATCACGTTCAGCCACTCGGTATCCGAAAGCTGGTTCGGATCCAGCACATCCGTTACTCCCGGATCGTTGCTGTCCGATCCGAACAAACTCGCCAGATCGAACGGAACCAGATAGAACTGCGGCCCCAGCAGCCAGCGCAGTACCCCCTTCATGATTTCTTCCTGCTCCATCAGCCGCAGCGTCACCGCGTCGAAGCTCGCGATCTGCGCCACCAGCTTGGCCTGCTGGTCCTTCAGGTTCTGCACGCTCGCGTTGTACTGGTCGAGCGCCGCCTGGCGCAGCGCGTTCCATACCTGCAGCCGCCAGTCCAGCACATACTGCACCTTCGGCCGGCAGATGAACGTAATGTTCAGCGCGTAGTTATACACATACTGGTAAACCAGATCCAGCGACAGCTGCCCCGACTCGCCGATCAGCGCCTGCGCCCCGGCCAGAATCGTGTTCCCGTCCAGCGTCGTGAACACGCTCGTGTCTCCGCTGTTGTTCTGGTAGTTCCACTCCACCACGCAGTCATAGATGTAGTAGTTGTCGTCGATGGCGAAATCCACCGCATCGTAGTGAACATTGCTGTAGTCGTCCACCATCGTTGTCTCTTTGTGTACGTTCACCCACTTGCTCGCTTCCGGCGGAGCCGGCACGCTCGCCCCGTACTGCGCCGCCAGCTGGTCGTAGTTCGATATGTTCATCGGATTGGTGGCCAGCGCGTTGTAAGTGATCGCCGACAGCGGCAGCGTGAAACTGAACGGCGTGTTGATCTGCGCATCCAGGCTCGCCGCCTGCTCCACCAGCGTCACGATCCCCGACCCCGGATTGGGGATAACAATGTCATAAGTCATCCGCAACCCGTAACGCAGCAGGTCCATCTTCCACTTGCGCGCCAGCTGGAAGTAGTCGATGCGCATCGCGTCCGTGGTGCTCGGGTTCGAGATCACCCGCACCGACTGGTCTTCGCTTCCCGCCACCGACGTCACCTTGAACGTCATCTTGTGGTCCTTCTTCGTCCGCGCGGAAGCCTTCTTCGTAATCGACATGCTGTGGTTGCGGCTGTCTTTTCGCGACTGCGAATCGTTGTTCGCCGTGTTGTACCCGAAGTTCGTGCTCAGCGTCACCGCCATGTACTTCGCCGAGAGCGACGCACCCACCTTCAGCGCCGTCGAGTGCTTCGACTCCGAGTCGGTCGACATGGCGACGTCCGTCTTATCCGCCACGCCCTCCTCGCTGTAACCCTCGAACGAGTCCTGCACGAAGTCGGTGAACTCCTTCTCCGATACCGCCCACTCCTTGTGGCTGATGTTCACCGTCTCCCCCGGCGCCAGCGGCACCGAGTTCAGCAGCTCCCCGCGCTCCACTCCCGCCGGATACATCTCCACCCGCTCCAGGTGCAGGTTTCCCACCGGCTCGATATTCATCCGCGACTGAAAGCCGTTCACCGCGCCGCGCAGCGCGCCCGGCCCGAAGGTCGAGGCAAAAGAGGTGTTGATCATCTCCAGCAGCGCGTTGCTGTTCCCCATCGCCGCGCTCTGGTCGGCGGACATGTTCATGTAAGGCTGCACCCGGTTCAACAGATCGGCGAACAGCTTCGGCTGATACTTCTCAGCCCAGCTCAGAGCCTCGGCATTCGAGGGCGTGTACGCCGCCTGATCGGCCGTCAGCACCGGCGAGAACGCCGCCGGCGTGGGCTGCGATTGATCCAGCGTCACGTGCACGCTGAACGCATGCGCCTCGATGTTTCCCTTGGCGCGAACCGCCTTCGCCGCCGCCGGAGCCGTCGTCGTCACGATCGGGATCCCGGTCCGGGTTGTCCCCGTCTGCGTCGTGGTTCCCTTCGCCGCCTTCGCCTGGCTCGCCGTCGTCGCGGCAGCGGTCGCCGGCACGGTCAGCGAACTGCGATAGGCCGACAAGAGGTTCGCCACCGACTTGTTCAGCGCGTCCCCGACCGTCTGGCGGTAGTCGATGAGCTTGTTCGCGACCTGGATCAGCGTGGCCGCGTCGATCTTCGCGAACAGCGCCGCGTTGTTCAGCGTCGAGCTCGCCGACGTGTCTCCGACCAGCGTCGCGATCGCCGCCAGTGCGGCCGCTACCGGTCCCGACGCCCCCGCCTTGGTCCGCCCAGTGACCTCCTTCAGCGTGTTCAACTCGGCGGGGATCATGCGCAGCGACTGCACGAACGCCGCCTTCTCCACCGCTCGCGAGAGCGAGCCGGTCGTCTTGCCTGCCGTGGGTGTGGCACTGATCTGGTTGTAGGTGGCTTTGTAACTGATGCGCTGGGAGTTCTTCAGGTCGGCCATGGGGAGCTTCATCCTTTCGTTGCAGAAGCAAGCGTCTTGTCGCTTTGTGGTTGGTGTTCCCAACGGCGGAACCGTTTCAGAAGGGACGCGGACTTTGTTCGTACCTGCTTCGAGAAGCTCCCTGAAAAGCCGGTGGGAGGGGGATGGATCCCCTCGGAAGTGGTTGAATCGACAGCGCGGGAGACGGAGGGGATCCCCCATGTGTCAACCAGTTGGTTAATAGGTGGTCGAGAGCCGGCAGTCAGGGGTTTGCGGTTTGCGCGAACCCCCGATGACCCCTTTTTGCCGAAAAGTTCTTGTTTCGGCGAAATGTCGGAAATCTGTCAAGGGTTTGTGGAAAAGTCCAAAGTAATGATCCATGACTTACAAGGACTTACGTCTCAAGAACCACCAACAAGTTTGGCCGACTTACCCCGCCAACCTGATATTCTGAACTTAAGATAGAAAAAGGAAAAAGCCTCGCCTTTCCCGGCGGGGCTTTTTTATGCCCGCAGCGCGCGGGCTTTCCTTTTTCTTCTCACAGTTATCGGGGAGACCGGGTTTGGCGGCCCGGTCGCATGCGATGGGCCTGCAGGGGTGCAGGCCCTTCGCTGTTTTCGCTAACAGCTAACAGCTGACCGCTGACAGCTACCAACCAAACAAGGAGCAAACATCATGCAGGAATCAGAACAGCAACAAGCTAACCCCGGCGGCGCAGCCCCCGAACATCGCCAGTGCCACTACCTGCTCGGCAACGGCGCAACCTGCCGCCGATGGGCCGTCCTCGGCCACCAGCATTGCCACTCCCACCACCGCTACCTCAACGCCCGCCCCGAGCGCCCCATCGACGTCCCCCTCCTCGAGGACGAGGGCTCTCTCACCTACGTCCTCTCCCAAACCGTCCAGGCGCTGGCCTGGGGCACCCTGCCCACCGCCAACGGCCACACCATTCTCGCCGCCTGCCGCCTGGTCCAGAACAACCTCACCACCCGTCTCGAAACCGCCAAACTCCGGTTCAAAGTGCGCCGCCTTGGTATTCCGGAACACGAAATCTTCGACGAGCCAGGCGCGTCAGAGCCTGTCCTGAGCGCGGAGCCTGTTCCAGGTTCGGACCTCGATCGGCCCACCGCCAACCCCGTTAAGGTGCCGCCCAAAGACGTCCGCTTCCGCGACCTCAAAAAGGACTGGGACAAGTCCCTGCAGCGCACCGAAAATGCGGTGGGCGACATGTACTTCAAGCGTGTCGGCGAATCCCAGGAAGATTTCAAAGCCTCCCGCGCCACTCCCTTCGAGCACCTCGCCGAGGCGGATCGTGAAGTCGAGCGAGCCCAAGCGATGGCCAAAGCGCAAGCGGAGACCTGTTCACCAACCTGCTAACCCCAGGGGGATCCACCGGCCTGCCCTCGTCACGGAATCAATCACTTCCCGAGGGATGCATCCCCTCAAATCGCTTTTTCGAAAGGAACAAAACGAAGAAGGACCTCACCCCCCATTCCGGCTCCCGGCTCCAAGCTCCAAGCTCCCGGCTCCCGGCTAAGGGATTCCCAAAACCGTCCCGCAACGGGCGAGATACGGTACTTAAGAATGAAGCGCAGGGCCGGTGTGTCTTGACCTTTGACTCGTGAGGGTATCCGCTGCTTGCTATGGGGTGAACCTGGCCGTCAGCGCCGGGCCGGGGCGCTGCGTGCGCTCGACCAGCTTCTGGCCATGAAGAGTCAGACTTACGTCTCGCCCAGCTACGTCTCGCTCGTGCACATGACCCTCGGGGATCGAGACGCCGAGTACGCCTGGCTGGAGAAGAGCTACGCCAATCGCGCCGAATTCCTCCTCTGGCTCAAGGTCGATCCTCTCTACGATGGGGAGCGCGGCGATCCGCGCTTCCAGGCCATGGTGCGCAAGGTCGAGATCTGATTGGGGAGCGGCGCCGTGTTAACCTTGAACTTGTCCGAAGGCCCGTCCGGGCCGCGCGACGGGCGCATAACTCAGCGGTAGAGTGCCACCTTCACACGGTGGAAGTCGCAGGTTCGAATCCTGCTGCGCCCACCACAACCCATTCATAATCAATCTGTTAGCAGTCGGCATTCATTAACGTCGTCAAAATGTCGAGTTTGATGTCGAATAAGCGCCCGACGAGGCGCGTCTTCTTTCCGCGCGCTGGTGCTGCTGTTTCGAAGACTTTGCAGCTATCGCCCCAGCGCGGGGGAATCACCGTATGCCACCGTTAAGGAGCGCCATTTCCGAACCAGTTCATGTGCGACTGTGGCTGGGACAGCTTAGCTATCTGCCTGCAAAGGAGAAATCGTGAATCGCCGGGAATTTCTTGCTGCCGCAGGAGCCGCTTCTCTCCATTCCACTTTCCCGCTCGGCGCCTGGGCTCAGGGCGAAGAGCCTCCCGTCGAGCATCGTCTGCCGCCGACCGACGCCGACTACCAGCGCTCCAAATCGTATATCGAAGCGGTCCCGGTTCCTCATTACCACTGGGCTTCGGATCGCGCGGTCGAAGCGTTCAGGGATCTGAAGTTTGGACTGAGAATCCACTGGGGGATCTATTCGATTTACGGCAGACCTAATGAATCCTGGCCTTTTCTCACACTGCCCTTTGAGGAGCGGCAGGCATACAACCAGGCCTACCGGTCATGGAATCCGCAGGAATTCGACGCCGATGGCTGGATGAATCTGTGCGAGGAAGCCGGCATGAAGATGTTTGCCTTCACCAGCAAGCATCACGAAGGCTTCTCGATGTTCGATACGAAGACCCGTGTACGCAACCGAGCCAACTGGAGAGCACCGGGGGGCCCTCGCATCGAGGACTGCGATCTGGCCTACAGCATTATGGAAACGCCTTTTCGGCGCGACGTCATTCGCGAACTTACGGATTCTGCCCATAAGCGCAACATCAAGATCGACCTCTATTTCTCGCACTCCGACTGGTACGACGCCGACTTCCGCCCGTACGGCTGGCATCCGCTCCAGGTTCCGTCCTCGCCGAGGCTCTGGGGCTGGCGGCCTGCGGACGGCACGACGCAGGAATTCCGGGAGTCGATGAAGAAACGGATGTCCGGTCGTCTGGTAACCGTGCCGGATCCCACTCCGAGCGAAGTTCGACGGATGGTGGAGCGTCACCGTGCGCAGCTGACGGAGTTGCTCACCCGGTACGGCACGATCGATATGCTCGGCCTCGACATCTTCTGGGGTCCGTCGGTGTGGCCGCAGATGCGCGAGACGATCCTGAAGCTGAGGGAACTACAGCCGGACGTGATGCTGCGCGCGCGCGGCATCGGCAACTATGGGGATTACTACACGCCGGAGAGATTTGTCCCGGCAACGAAGGCAGTCACGAAAATGCCGTGGTTTGTGATTTACCCGCTTGGGACATCGTTTTCCTATGAGAGTGACGCTTCGAAGTACAAGGGGGCGAAGTGGATCATTGAGAACCTGGTCGATGTCACTGCCAAGGGTGGCAACTTCATGGTCGGCGTGGGCCCCAGCGGCATGGGCAGCTTTCACCCGACCGCTATCGCGCAACTGAAAGAGACTGGACAATGGCTGAAGGTCAATGGCGAGGGTATTTACGGGACACGTCCTCGACCGGGCACCGAGTGGGCGGAGGGCGACAATATTCGCTTTGCCTGCAGCAAGGACGGACGCATCCTCTATTGCTTCGTCACGGAATGGCCCGGGGAGAGTCTGAGGATCCGATCGCTGGACGCACGCCCCGTTTCCTCGGTGGAGATGTTTGGTCATCCAGAGAAGCTGAAGTTTCGCAGGGATGCAACGGACAACTTTGCGATCTCGATCCCCGGCGAATTGCAGGATCCTTCGAAGCGGCGCAGCCAGTTTGCCTGGGGTTTTAAGCTGCGCTACGCCACGTAAGCGACTGTTTTCGGCCGTAGTTTCGGCGTCGATTCATGCTTCATTATCGTCGACGCCGGTATTCCCTCCTCGACGCTACCGCATCACCGAAACCCTTTGCGATGAGAGAGGTGGGCTGAATTGACTGGCCGCCTCAAAGCGATTAAAGTAAACGGTGACTTTCCTGCGATTTTACCGCTGTTGGTGCGGGGCACCCTTGCGCAAGCCAGGAACCAGTATGGAGCCACTTAATTCATGGCAGCCCGTTTAAAGGACATCGCCGACGACCTGGGCCTTTCTGTTGTCACGGTCTCGAAGGTCTTGCGCAATCATCCCGACATCGGAGAGGCGACTCGGAAACGGGTCCAGAAGCGGATGCGGGAACTGAACTATCAGCCCAATTTCGCGGCGCGCTCCCTGGTGACAGGCCGGACATGGACTTTGGGGCTCGTGGTTCCCGATCTGCTTCATCCGTTCTTCGCGGAAATTGCCAAGGCTATCTCGACGGAGACTCGAAAACACGGCTATAGCCTTCTCATCTCATCGTCCGACGAGGACCCGGAGCTGGAGATTGAGGAAATCAAACAACTGCTGGCCAGGCGGGTGGATGTCATCCTGATCGCCTCCGCGCAATCGTCGGGGGATTGCTTTCGCCTGATTGAGGAGCAGAAAACGCCCTACATTCTGATTGACCGGTGGTTTGATGGTCTCGACGCGAATTTCGTCGGCGTGGATGATGCGGCGGTCGGCACGCTGGCCACTTCCCACCTGTACGAACAGCGCTGCCGCCGTATCGCTCACATCCGCGGCCCCAACGTCAGCACAGCAATCGGGCGTTTTGAAGGCTACATGCGTGCCCTCGCGTCGCACAAGCTGAAGCCATTGCCCGGACACGTTGTTTCACTCGGTTCATCGGGAGATCAGCGCGGAGAAAAGGGCGGGTATGAAGCGGCGAAGCAACTTTTGGCGGCGGAAGCGCGGCCCGATGGCGTTTTCTGCTTCAACGATCCCTCCGCTCTGGGCGCGATGCGAGCAATCCTGGAGGCCGGTTTACGGATTCCCGAAGACATGGCTGTGGTGGGATGTGGCAACTTCTCGTACTCGGATTTTCTGCGTGTGCCTTTGTCTTCGGTGGATCAGGGGAGCGAGACCATCGGGAAGCGCGCAGCCGATCTGGCACTCAGAATTGCCCGCAAGAAAACGCAAACCAAGCCAAAGACCGAGTACATCAGCTCGCGCCTTGTGGTTCGCGCTTCCAGCCGCCGGGTTCCAGACCCATCCACGAACAATTCCTGACCGCCGATCTCGTCGGAAAAT
This sequence comes from uncultured Acidobacteriaceae bacterium, assembly GCA_963702285.1. Taxonomy (GTDB): domain Bacteria; phylum Acidobacteriota; class Terriglobia; order Terriglobales; family Acidobacteriaceae; genus Palsa-343. The sequence continues at coordinate 9,830 of CAVPCB010000039.1, forward strand.
CTCCTCGTCCGGATGGGCATTTGGGAATCTCATCCAGGATTTTGTGGGAGCTCACGTCTCCGCAACTGCGCTGAGGATCGGTTCGACATCAGTTGCCGCCTTCAACGATAACTGTATCGTTGACAATCAGTGATGCGATTGGATAATATCGCCCCTTCGTTCACTGGGGTGCACTCAAGCACTTCCGAACAGGGAGCAAGGCCGTGCAACGACGTGATTTCTGCAGACTCCTGGCGGTCGCCGCCGCAGCTAAAGCCATTCCAGCCATCGGGCAATCAGCGCAGGAGAACCCGTCGGAATTGCCCGCCGGCTTCAACGAATACGGGCAGGACTACGCCCGCTTCTGCGCCCTGCCGCCCAACAAGCGAACCTTCTACAAACTGAGCAATGGCAAGATTGTCCAGGCCAGGCTGGACAACGCGGCCTGGAAAGCTACGGCCTGGGGCAGCCCCGAGGCGTTGCCCGTTCCCGGCGGATCCTGGGACGGCGTGCCAATGGAATCCCCGATCGCCGACCTCTCCGGACGAGGCCCCTTCAGGCCAACATGGGATTCGCTGCTGCAGTACGACGCTCCGGAGTGGTACCAGGACGCCAAGTTCGGGATCTGGGCTCACTGGAGCCCGCAGTGCGTACCCGAGGCGGGCGATTGGTATGCACGCAATATGTACCTCCAGGATCAGCGCCAGTACAAATATCAGCTGGAGCATTACGGGCCGCCCTCGCAATTTGGCTACAAGGACCTATGCGCCCAGTGGACTCTGCTGAACTGGGACCCGGATGAGCTGATCGCGCGATACAAGAAGGCGGGCGCCAGAATCTTTATCTCGCTGGCGAATCACCACGACGGATTCGACGCCTGGGACTCAAAGCACCAGCCGTGGAACTCCGCGGCGCTCGGTCCGCATCGCGATGTGGTCGGCAACTGGGCTGCTGCGGCGCGGCGGCAGGGACTGCGCTTCGGCGTCACTGTGCACCAGGCTCGCAACTGGTGGTGGTTTCAGCCGTCTCATGGCGCCGACACAACCGGTCCGCTGGCGGGCGTTCCTTACGACGGCGATCTCACTGCGGGCGAAGGCACGGACGAGTGGTGGCAGGGTCTCGATCCGCAGCGACTCTACGGGGTCAAGCATCCCTTCGACGCGCTGCCGGATGTCTCCTACGTCAAAAACTTCTACGATCGCACGCGCGACCTCATCGATCAGCACAACCCCGATCTGCTCTATTTCGACAATTCCCTGTTGCCGCTCGGCTGGGGCGGCATGAACATTGGCGCTTACTTTTACAACCACAGCCTGCGGACGAACGGCGGCAGGATGGGAGCGGTCCTCAATATCAAGGAAGTCCCCGAGCACCTGGTTAAATCAGTGGTTGCAGACTTCGAGCGCGGGCTGACCAGCGATATCCAGAAATATCCATGGCAGTCGGAAACATGCATCGGCGAGTGGCATTACAACCGGGAGTTGTACGAGAAGCCCGGCGACTTCGGCGGCTATTTGCCCCCGCGGGATGCGATTCACTGGATGATTGACACCGTCAGCAAGAACGGGACGTTCATCCTGAATATTCCGGGCAAACCGGATGGCACCATCGACAGCAAGGAGATCGCAGTCCTCGACGGTATAACAGCGTGGATGCAGGTCAACGGCGAGGCCATTTACGAAACGCGGCCATGGAAGGTCTACGGCGAAGGGCCCAACAGCGTGAAGGCCGGCTCATTCCAGGGCAACAGCATCAGCAAGCTGGGCGGGAAAGACATTCGCTTCACCCGCAACAAAGCCAACAACGTCGTGTATGCGATTGTCCTGGGATGGCCGGCAGAGCCGATCGTCGTGCAGTCTCTCGGCCTTTCCGCTTCAACGCAGCCGGGAAAGATAGCGCAGGTCGAGCTGATCGGAACCAGCGAACGCGTCAACTGGAAGCAGACCGGCGAGGGTCTGCGTGTTGAACTGCCGAGGCAGTACCGGCCGGCAGTCGATTATGCCGCCGCCCTCAAAGTAATGATTGGGTAGTCCGGGAGGAAGGGTGCTGCGATCGTCGACAACGGTCCGGGCTTCGAAACGTGCCAGTCAGATGCAGTATCGTGCGCTGGGCAGAACGGACCTCGAAGTCTCGGTGGTGGCGTTTGGCGCTGCTCCGCTGGGCGGCGTTTATGGACATACAGGTGCCGAAGAAGCAAAAAGCGCTGTTCATCTGGCGATCGACGAGGGAATCAACTTCTTCGATGTATCTCCCTATTACGGCGAGACTCTGGCGGAAGAGCGGCTCGGGGCGGCCCTCGAAGGGCGGAGAAGCAAGGTCATTCTTACCACCAAGTGTGGACGCTACGGCGCGAACGAGTTCGATTTTTCGGCCCATCGTGTATTTGCCAGCATGGATGAGTCTCTGCGCCGCCTGCGCACCGACTACGTCGACTTGTTGTTGGCTCACGATGTCGAATTTGCCGATCTGAGGCAGGTCGTGGAAGAGACAATTCCGGCGATGCGCCGGCTGCAGCAGATGGGGAAGACCCGGTATATCGGAGTAACAGGATTTCCTCTGCGGGCTCTCATCCGCATCGCCAGAGGGACTCCTGTGGACGCGATTCTGAGCTACTGCCATTACAACCTGCTCGCAGACGATATGGATGTTATTCTGGCACCCCTGGCAGAGAATCGAGGGATCGGCCTGATCAATGCTTCGCCTCTGTACATGGGAATGCTGACCGAAGCGGGCGCGCCGGACTGGCATCCGGCGCCGCGTGAGATGCGTGAGGCAGCCCGATGCGCTGCTGAGTTTTGCCATGATCGCGGATACGATATCGCCGATCTGGCTCTCCGCTTCTGTTTTGATTATCCGAGAGTGGCCACGACGCTGGTCGGGATGGCAAACCGCGAGCAGGTCCGCCGGAGTCTCCGCGCATTCGAAGGCCCCGCCGATGCTCAGATGGTACGCAAAGTACGCGCCATCCTGGCTCCCGTATTCAATCGCTTCTGGTCTTCGGGGCGCGAGGAAAACCAATGACGACTGGATCCGGTAAAGGAGCTCGCCTGTGAAGGCCGTGGTGATGCATGCGCCGGGGGATGTCAGGGTGGAGAATGTGCCTGACCCTGTACGAGGCTCAGGAGAGGCGTTGCTGCGCGTGCGACGCGTGGGACTGTGCGGGAGCGATCTGAATTCGTACCGGGGAAGGAATCCTCTGGTGTCGTTCCCGCGGATTCCGGGACATGAAATCGCAGCGACGATCGTCGAACTGGATCCTGAGCACCCTGCGCATCTGCAGGTTGGAATGGATGTCACGCTGTCTCCTTACAAGAACTGCGGGCGGTGTACGGCGTGCCGCAACGGGCGTCCGAATGCGTGCAGGGACAATCAGACGCTGGGCGTGCAGCGCGATGGCGCCATGGGGGAGTATCTCGCGGTTCCGATGGAAAAACTGTTCGTGGCCGATCTGACTCTCAAGGTGCTGTGCCTTGTCGAGCCTTTAACCGTGGGATGCCACGCGGTTGCGCGGGCCGAAGTGACGCCCGAGGATGTGGTAGCGATTTTCGGATGCGGGGGTGTGGGGCTTGGCGCCGTGGCAGCATCGGCCTTCCGCGGTGCGACGACGGTAGCCATGGACGTGGATGATGCCAAGCTGGAAACTGCACGCAAGGCAGGGGCGGCGCATGTGATCCACACAAAGAGGCAGGATGCGAAGGAGGCTTTGGCGGAACTAACCGGCGGAGACGGACCCGACGTGGTAATCGAAGCCGTAGGCCTTGCGGAGACTTTTCGCGCCGCGGTCGAGTTGGTCGCCTTCACGGGACGCGTTGTTTATATCGGCTACGCGAAGGAACCGGTGAGCTACGAGACGAAACTCTTTGTACAGAAGGAGCTGAATATACTGGGCGCGCGCAACGCGCTGCCAGAAGACTTTCGTCAGGTGATTCAGATGCTCGAGCAGCATCGCTTCCCGGTCGATGCGGCGATTAGTGCGATTGCTCCGATGGATCAGGCTCCTGAGTTGTTGCGTGCATGGAGCGACGATCCGGCCCGCTTTACCAAGATCATGATCACGCTCGATCAGGAGATGCCATCCCAGGCGACCTGATGACTCACTCCTCCATGCCCCCCGACAACTCCGCGCACCGGACATACGGCGATGTTCCGCTGGTACCCCGGGAATACAAGGTGGTTTTTGCTCTGATCACAACGCTGTTCTTTCTCTGGGCCATTCCTAACAACCTGAATGATGTCCTGATCCGGCAATTCATGAAGTCGTTCGTGATCACGAGGTTTCAGGCAGGCCTGGTGCAGTCGGCGTTTTACCTGGGCTACTTTGTTCTCGCTATGCCGGCGGCGCTGGTAATGCGACGGCTCGGCTATAAGTCGGGATTTGTGATCGGACTGTTTCTTTTCAGTCTGGGTTCGCTGCTTTTCTGGCCGGCGGCAGAGGTGGGCCGCTATTCTTTCTTCCTGGTTGCGCTTTTCGTCATTGCGAGCGGGTTGTCCTTTCTTGAGACGGCGTCCAACCCTTTCATCGCACAGCTCGGCGATCCCCGCACTGCCGCACGACGTTTGAACCTGGCGCAGGCCTTCAATCCACTGGGATCGATCACGGGAGTCCTGATAGGAACGATCTTCATCTTTTCCGGGGTGGAACTGAAGCCGGACCAGGTGGCGGCATTGCAGGCTCGCCACGCATATCAGGCCTATCTGCATTCTGAAACGCTGCGGGTCATCGCGCCTTACCTGGTGCTGGGCGCGGTCACGTTGACGATGATGGTGGTGATCGCCTCCGTCCGCTTCCCTGCCTCGCTCGCAGCTGAGGAGGATCGCGGTCCTGGTTCACACCGCGCTGCAGACTTATTGCGCCGCCCACATTTCGTGATGGCGGTTGTGGCGCAATTTGCCTATGTCGGCGCGCAGGTGGGCACCTGGAGTTATCTGATCCCGTACATTCAGGCCTACACCGGTGAACCGGAGAAGTCTGCGGGCTTTTTCCTGACCGGAAGCCTGGTGCTGTTCGGAGTGGGCCGCTTCTTCTCCGCCTGGCTGATGCGTTTTGTGCAACCCAGCCGGTTGATGGCGATTTATGCGGTGATCAACACAGTGCTGGCCGCGATTGGGGTCTTGTTTCCGGGCTGGACGGGAATGATCGCCCTGCTGCTGACGAGCTTCTTCATGTCGCTGATGTTCCCGACGATCTTCGCCCAGGGGATTCGTGGACTCGGTGAGACAGCCAAACTGGGGGGCTCACTGATCGTGATGGCGATCATTGGCGGCGCGGTGCTGACGCCGATGATGGGTCTGCTTTCAATTCACTTTGGAGGCCTGGCGGCGGCTTACGTCGTCCCGGCTCTCGCCTATGTGTTCATCGCGTTCTATTCCTT
>CAVPCB010000040.1:0-6705 GCA_963702285.1 uncultured Acidobacteriaceae bacterium
CCCACCCGACTTCTTCCGCCACGTTTGGTTTTCGAGCAGCGACAGATGATCTCCGTTGACCTCCGGGATCACCAGCGGCACCGACGGCTCCATGCGAAACGCGCTCGAATTCGAAATCACCGCGCATCCAGCCGCGGCAAACTGCGGCTCCAGTTCGCGCGCAATGTCGGAGTCGAGCGCCGCGAAAATCACCTTCGGCGCGCCATTGGCCGTCGCGGGCGACACCGGCAGCGCGGCAATGCGCTCCGGCAGCGGCGTGTCCAGCTTCCACCGCACCGCCTCGCCGTACTTCTTCCCGCTCGACCGGTCGCTCGCCGCGAGCCAATCCACCTCAAACCACGGATGATTCTCCAGGAGCTGAATCGATCGCCGCCCGACCATCCCGGTCGCGCCCAAAATCCCAATCTTCTGCCGCATCGCAAGCCTTCTTCAGAAACACTGCGGGCCGCGCGCGAAATCGACGCCACCCTGCATGTGCTGTGTAGCGATAGTTTAACTGGTCCCCCCGCCCGCCTGTGCCGACCAGGTCACGGACAACATCTCGAACCTCACCTGGACCCGCCCCGCTAATACGTGAAGTCCACCGTGACGGTCCCCTTCGCCGGAACTGTCACCGTCGCCGTCTTCTCGCCAGCCACTTCCTGGTCGCCTCAATCGTGTACGTCCCCGGCGGCACTCCCTTGATCACGTAATGACCCGACGTGTCCGACACAGCAAAGAACGGATTCGACACCACATTGATGAACGCCTGCATCCACGGATGGTTGTTGCACCTCACCGGCATCATCAGCTCCGGCTTGGCGAACCTCCGCTCGTCCTGCGGGATTGTCGGCCCCCCCGCAGGCGGCTGCGAAATATCCAGAGACTGGTTCCCCGCCACCGTCGGCACCATGTGCACGTTGTGCATCGTTGGATCGCTGTTCGTGAACCGCACCGCCTGCCCCACCATCGCCCCCACCACATGGGGCACATACCGGCAGCCCTTCTGGTCGATGTTCACCGGCTGCGTCGGCGGTGCGTAGACCTTATTCCCCAGCCCATCCTTAATCGAGATGAAGACGTTCGCGAACCCGCCGTCCTTGCCCACTACATACTGCTCGCTGGAAAGCGGCGGACCCAGCGTACACGCCGGATCCTGATTCATATCGATCTGCACCGGCTTCGGCGGCGTCTTCGAGTAGTGGATGGTTCCCTCAATCGTCCCCGCATTCGCCCAGTCAATGGTGGTGAATTGCTGTGCCGGCTCGCTGCTCTCACCCTGCTTCTTACACCCGCCCACCGCCAGCACCGCCAAACATGCCGCCGCAACTACCAACCGTCCACTCTTCATCACCACTCCTATTCCCTACTCCCTATTCGCTATTCCCTACTCCCTGCCTCAATCACCGCATCCGCAAACGCCTTCGTCCCCGCCGTCCCGCCCACATCGCGCGTCAGCGTCTTCTTCTCGATGTAGACCTTCTCCACCGCCGCCATCAGCTTCTCCGCCGCCGCTGCCTCATCCAGATGATGCAACATCAGAATCGCCGACTGCAGCAGCGCCGTCGGGTTCGCAATATCCTTGCCCGCGATATCCGGAGCCGACCCGTGCACCGCCTCAAAGATCGCCGCGTCCGCGCCGATATTCGCGCCCGGCACCAAACCCAGCCCGCCCACAAACGCAGCGCACAGATCGCTCACGATGTCGCCGTACAGGTTCTCCAGCAGCAGCGTGTCGTATTGATATGGATTCATCACCAGCTGCATGCAGGTGTTGTCGATAATGTGCTCGCCGTACACGATGTCCGGAAATCCCTTCGACACATCGCGAGCGCAGCGCAGGAACAGCCCATCGGACATCTTCATGATGTTCGCTTTGTGGATGGCATGAATCTTCCGCCGCCCATGCTTCGCCGCATACTCGAACGCGAACTTCGCAATCCGCGTCGAGCCCTTCTCCGTGATCACCTTCAGCGACTCGATCACTCCCGGCACCACCTCGTGCTCCAGGCCCACGTACAGCCCCTCGGTGTTCTCGCGAATGATGATCAGGTCCACACCCGGATACCGCGTGTCGAGACCGGGCAGATTCTTGATCGGCCGAAAATTCGCATACAGCTCAAACTTCTTCCTCAGCGTCACGTTGATCGACGCGAATCCCCCACCCACCGGCGTCGTCACCGGCCCCTTCAGCGCCACCCGGTTCCGCTCAATCGATGCGTACAGATCCTTCGGAATGTACTCGCCATGCTTTTCAAACGCGCTCGCGCCCGGCAGCAAATTTCTCCCAGGCGAACTTCACGCCCGTCGCTTCCAGAATCCGCACCACCGCGTCGGTCACTTCCGGCCCAATGCCATCGCCCGGAATCAGCGTGACTGTATGTGTCTTCCCCAACTTCACTCCTTCGCTCGATGCTCCAGGCCCTGGCTCCGAGCTCCCAGCTAAGACGCTACTTCTTCTTTCCGTGCTTGTCGCCGTGATGGCTCAGCAACTGCTCCAGCTCTTCCTTGAACTCCCGCACATCCTTGAAGTCCCGATAGACGCTGGCGAACCGGATATACGACACCGTGTCCAGCCCCTTGAGCCGATCCATGATCAGCTCGCCGATCTCCGCCGTCGTCCGCTCCCGGTCCGTCGACTCGGTCACGAAAGCCTCCACCTCATCGACCAGCTCCTCCAGTTTCGGGGCGGACACCGGCCGCTTCTGGCAGGCGCGCATCAGCCCCTCGAGCACCTTGCGGCGCTCAAACTTCTCCCGCCGCCCGTCCTTCTTGGCCACCATGTAAGGGATTTCGTCGATGCGTTCGTAAGTCGTAAAGCGGCGGTTACACTTCTCGCACTCGCGCCGCCTGCGGATCGAGTCGGCTTCCCTGCTCTCCCGCGAATCGATCACGCGGTCCTGGCCAAACCCGCAATAAGGACATTTCATCGGTCTGCCTCGATTCTAGCAGCGCATCGATTGTGTCCTGTACCCTGCGCCCTGTACGCTGTACCCTGATCGCGACGCATCTCACACCCTATGAGTACGACCTCACGCAAACGCAGCATCACCAAAGGCCTCCTCGCCGGCCTTATCGGCGGCCTTGCCGGCGCCGGCGCCAAAATGATCGCCGAGCAAATCTTCCCGCCTCGCACCCAGGGCCAAACCCCGCCGCCCGTCGTCCTCGCTGAAAACGTCGCCGGCCGCCGCCTCCCCGAACAGGAGCGCGAGCTCGCCCTCCAGGGCATTCACTGGATCTTCGGAGCCGTCGCCGGAGCCGTCTACGGAGCGCTCACCGAAATTGAGCCTTCCCTCGGAGCCTGGCGCGGCGCGGCCTTCGGCATCACTCTCAACCGCATCACCCACGAGTCCATCCTGCCGAAACTCGGCCTCACCGCTGCTCCCGGCAACCAGCCCACTCAGGAGCGCATCAGCGAGTGGGTCACCCACGCGGTCTACGGCGTCGCCACCGACAGCGTCCGCCGCGCCGTCCGCCGCGCCCTCTAGCCATCGACCCAAATCCTCCCGGAACCGAGCCGCCCCCACCTCGCAGGGAGTTTGCCGAGCGCCTCAGACCGCCCCCGCCTGCAGCATCGCCACGGACTGAGGAACGACAGGCGTTTCTTCTTGACACCCCTCTGCTGTCTGCATAAGTTTTGAACCAGCTTGTTGCTGTGAAAATCTCCTGGTGGGTTTCAACGCTCCTGAAGCCCGGGCCCGTATCCCAGTGCCCGAACATCGCTGCCGGGTACCCCCTCCTCGACAGCTCTATTGATAGCCTGCCCGGGCCACCTCCCGCCCCACGAACGGTGAGCCTCAAGGAGGGTTCTGTGGCCCACTCGCTGGTTTTCCGTTCCCCCGCATCCCTGATGTTTTGGCTGGCCGCGCTCCTGCTCGGCGCCATGATCCCGTCCCCGCTCCACGCCCAGATGGCATATTTCTCCGGTTCTGTGACGACGCTGAATGGGGGCTTCAGCTATCCCACCGGCGTGACGATCGACCGCAACGGCAACATCTATGTCCTCGACGGCGGCGCCACGGTCGTGAAAGAGATGCCGTTTGGCTGCGCTTCCTCCGCTTGCGTCACCACCCTGGGCGGCGGCTTTAACGGTCCCACCGGCATAGCCGTGGACACCAGCGGCAACGTCTACGTTGCCGATTCTTACAACTACGCCGTGAAAAAAGTGCCCGCCGGTTGTACTTCCTCCGCTTGCGTCACCACCCTGGGCGGCGGCTTCAACCTCGTCATTGGTGTGGCCGTGGACGCCAGCGGCAACGTCTATGTCGGCGATTCAGGCCATCAGATGGTCAAGGAGATTCCGTCTGGCTGCCTTTCCTCCGCTTGTGTGCTGGCCCTCGGTGGCGGCTTCGCCAGTCCCTATGGCGTGGCGGTGGACGTCAGCGGGAACGTCTATGTCGCCGACAGCCCCAACAGCGCGGTGGATCAGATACCTCCCGGCTGTGTTTCGTCCACCTGTGTTACCAGCCTGGGCGGCGGCTTCCAAAGTCCCGCTGGAGTGGCGGTGGATGGCAGCGGGAATATCTACGTTGCGGATACTTACCACCACGCGGTGAAGGAAATGCCCTCCGGGCTGCGCTTCCTCCGCTTGTGTCACCACCCTGGGCGGCGGCTACAGCTATCCCTACGGCGTTGCCGTGGACCCGGCGTCGAAGCAGCCGAACGTCTATGTTGCCGACACCGGCGTAACAAAGATCATGCCGCACGGGTGAACCTGGGCACCGTCGCCGTGGGAAGCGCCACCTCGCCAGCGACACTCTACTTCACCTTCAGCACTTCCGGCAGCGGCATCACTGCCTCCGTCCTCACCCAGGGCGCTACCGGCCTCGACTTCGCCGACGCCGGCACCGGCACCTGCGACACCAACGGCAACACCCACACCTACAACTCCGGCGACTCCTTCACCGTCAATGTCACCTTCGCCCCAAAGTACGCCGGTCAGCGCTATGGAGCCGTCAATCTCTCCAGTGCCGGCGGCGTCTCGCCACCGCCTACATCTACGGCACCGGCCAGGGACCGCAACTCGTCTTCCCCAGCCATCAAACCTTCACGCCCCTGGGCTCCGGTGCCTTCCTCTTGCCCGACGGCCTTGCCGTGGACGGGAGTGGGACCGTCTATGTTGCCAGTTATGACACCAATGCAGTTGTGAAAATACCTCCGGGCTGCGCATCGTCTGCGTGCGTCACAACGGTGGGCGGCGGGTTCTCAGGGCCCCAGGGCGTTGCGGTGGGTGGGAGCGGCAATATCTATGTCGCCGACTACTTCAACAACAAAGTGAAAGAGCTGTCCCCGACCTGCAATTCATCGTCGTGCGTGACAACCCTGGGCGGCGGATTCACCGCCGTCACTGCCGTCGCGGTCGATGGCGCCGGCAACATTTATATCGCCGAATCTCCCGATAACCTGGTCAAGGAGATGCCCCCGGGCTGCGCCTCCGCCAGTTGCGTCGTCACGCTCGGGGGTGGCTTCGACTATCCCAATGGCGTAGCGGTGGACGGAAACGGCAACATCTATATCGCCGATACCGATAACAACGCGGTCAAAGAAATGCCCCCGGGCTGCTCCTCTTCCAGTTGCGTCACGAAACTGGGCGGCGGGTTCACCAGTCCCTATGACGTAACTGTGGACCCGAGCGGCATGATCTACGTCGCTGACAGCGCCAATAACTCAGTCAAAACCATGCCCCCGGGCTGTGCCTCCTCCGCTTGCGTCACGACCCTGGCCGGCGGCTTCAACCATCCCTATGGCGTTACCCTCGATGGAAGCGGGAACCTCTATGTCTCCGATGGCTACAACAACGCCGTCAGGGAACTGCCTCTCGCCACCCCGCCCACCCTGGCCTTTGCCGATGCGCCTCTCGGCTACCAGAGCAGCGACAGCCCGAAGATCGCACTCCTCCGCAATATCGGCAACGTCACGCTCACTTTCCCTGTTCCGGGCTCCGGCGAAAATCCCAGCGTCTCCTCCAACTTCACCCTCGACCCGTCGACCACCTGTCCTGAGGTCCTCTCTTCGTTCTCGTCGCCAGGCACTCTGGCCGCAGGCGCCAGCTGCAGTCTGGCCGTGGACTTTATCCCGACCGCCATCGGGACAATTACCGGACGGCCGTTCTGACCGACGACAACCTGAACGCCAGCCCCGCGACCCAGACCGTTACTCTCATCGGAGCCGACTACAGCATCTGGATCGTCGATGGAACCGGCGGCACCAGCGAGCTGAACGGCGACGGCAGCCCCGTCACTTCCAGCACCGATCCCGGACTCAACATCGCCCTCGCCGTCGACCACCTCGGCGACGTGTGGACCATCGGCTCCGGCTCCCCGCCGGTGGAAGAGACCAGCCCCTCCGGCTCGTACCTGGGTGTGATCGCCGCCAACTCCGGCGGTCTCAACGCCCCCACCGCCATCGCCATCGACGGCGCCAGCCGGATCTGGATCGCCAACGGCAACAACACCCTCAGCCTCTTCGCCAGCCCCGGCACTCCCCTCTCACCCTCCGCCGGCTTCACCGTCCCATCGCTCTCTTCGCCCGCCGGCATCGCCATCGACCTCGCCGGAAGCGTCTGGATCACCAACAAACCGGCAACAGCGTCACCCGCGTCCTCCGCGCCGCCGCCCCCGTCGCCCCCATCGCTACCTCCGTCGCCAACAACACCACCGGAGGCAAACCATAAGCAGCGTTGCCCCCTCCAACTTCCTGGCTTTCGAAGGAGCAGCAATGCCCACG
>CAVPCB010000041.1:0-10770 GCA_963702285.1 uncultured Acidobacteriaceae bacterium
ATCGCCCGCCTCTCGCAACGCTTTCCGCGAAAAGAATCTGTTGCGGCAACCGCGGCAGCGGTACGCCTTTAGCCCCAAAGCACGCGAAAATACATCGAACCACCGAAATCGCGACTCGCGCAGATCGTCCGATCCGGTGCATCGCGGACACCGCAGGACCCCTTCACTCATACAAACCCGTCTCCTTTTTTGCCGCGAGCCCCTTTCAAGCCCGCAGCGCCGTTCCTCAGGAGCGTTTCCTCAGGAGCAAGAGCCATCTGTCAACCGACGCTTCTAGTTACATTCTGGAAAATTCACGCTGCGCCCGCCCTGGAATCGCAGCCTCAAAAAAACACACCCGCTACCTTCCGTCCCCGTCACATCCCATCGTAATTCGGCCCGCCCCCACCCTCCGGAGGAACCCACGTGATGATCTGGTACGGGTCCATAATGTCGCATGTTTTGCAGTGAACGCAATTCGTAAAGTTGATCTTCAGCTCCTTCTTTCCTCCCGTGTCCGACATTGTCCGACGGCATGTTTGACGCGCTCAAGGGCGTGTCGGACGCACCCAAGCCCATGTCCGACACGTTCACCATCTGCGTAAACCGCCACCAGGCAGAGGGTCTGGCAAGGGTTCCCGAACTCCTGCGTGCACCGCTCGCTGCAGATGTTCAGATCCGCCACCACCAGGTGCACCGGCTGATCCTCGTCGTGCCGCGTGCCGGAGTGAAACACATCCGTCAGCCGGTCGAAGGTCAGCTTGCCATCGCCCTTCGCATTTCCAATCTCCGCTTCCCGATCCGCCTTGGCCGGCCCCAGTCCTTCCAGCCGCCGCATCCGACTATACCCGGCATGATTCTTCGCATCGGGCCCAGATACCCCCGCATCACCTGCTGGATCCCGCCTTTCACCATCCCTTCCAGCATCCCGTGCTCGAATCCACGCTGAAAGTTCCGCCAGCCCGCCAAAGTTCCTCGCAAATCCAGCTCCTATCCACCGCCGCCTTGTACTCGCTCAGCGTATCCGCCGAGCTGTCGCCGCTCACCAGCGCATCGAACGCCGCCTCTGCGGCGAGCATCCCGCTCTTCATCGCCAGGTGAATCCCCTTCAGCCGCTGCGAATTCAGAAAGCTCGCCGAATCCCCCAGCAGCATCCACCCATTCCCGTAAATCCGCGGCATCGTCAGCCATCCGCCATAGGGCAGGCTCTTCGCGCCGTAGCGGATCATCTTGCCGCCCTCCAGAATCCGCCGCGCAAACCGATGCTCCTTAAAGCTCTGGAAGACGTGAGTGCGGATCGATCCGCGGGTCCTCATAGTCGAGGCCCGTCACATACCCCACGCTCACTAGCGAATCCGTGATCCCGTATACCCAGGCTCCGCCGTACTCGCGGCTCGTCAGCGGATACCCCAGCGTGTAGATCACCTCGCCCTTCGCCACCCGCCCCGCAGGAATCTCCCACAGCTCCTTGATCCCCACTCCATACGTCTGCGCGTGCTCCGGATCCTCCAGCCCCAGCCGTCCAATCACTTCCTTCGCAAGGTTCCCGCGCGTTCCTTCTGCCAGGATCGTGATCTTCGCCCGCAATTCATATCCGGGCTGGAAATTACCCTTCTGACTCTCCTCCTTGTCCACACCCTTGTCATCGGTCAGCACGCCCGCAACGCGCGCCGACTTCACATCGGTGCCCTCCGGCCCACAAAACCTCCGCCCCCGCAAAACCCGTGAACACCGTGATCCCGGCTTCCCCCACCTTCTGCCCCATCCACTTCACAAACTTGTTTAGCGAGATAACGTAGTTCCCGTGATCCCGCAACGGCGGCGGCACCACCGGAAATTTGTGCTCCCCCTTCTCGCGTCAGGAACCACACCGACTCCTTCGTGACCTCGGCATCGAGCGGCGCTTCTTTCTCGAACCCCGGCAGCAGCTCCCGCATCGCCCGCGGATCCAGCAGCGCTCCCGACAAACAGTGCTGCCCCACCTCGCGCGACTTCTCCAGCACGTAGATGTTTTCCTTCGTCACCGAAGAATCCGGATGCCGAGGCTCGATGCAAATCTGCAGGCTGCGCCAGCCCGGCGGCGCACACCCCATCCCCAGCCAGCGCCCACCGCCGACGATCGCCGCGGTCCACCTCCATCTGCCGCCCTTCGATGCCTTCCATTGGTTTTAGAAAATGAATCATAAGAACCAGAGTCTCAGATGCACCCGCGCCTGCGCGTGAATGCCGGCCTTTCTTTTCTATGGGAGAGACAGGAAGCTGCGCAAATCAATCCCCTGTAGTCTCACCGAGTCGTCCCATCTTCCCCGGCGGCCACCTCCGCCACAGGATCGCAATCAGCCCCGCCGCCAGCAGCGATGGCACCGCGATCGTCAGCAGCCCGCGTTGCAGGGTGCCCGTCGCATCCTTCGACACGCCCATCCAGTACGGCCCAACAAAGCCGCCCAAAATCCCGATCATGTTGATCGTCGCCACCCCGGCCGCCGCGGATTTCCCCGGCAGAAACTCCGCCGGAATCGTCCACACTGGCCCCTGCACAGCCGCATTCCCGGCAACCACCAGCACCAGTGCCGGCAGCACAATCATCGGCGACACCGACAGGCCCACCGCTACATAACCCGCCGCCATCACCACCAGCGGCGTCACAATATGCCAGAACCGCTCCCCCGTCCGGTCCGAGTTCCATCCGTTCCCCAGCATCGCCAGCGCCCCCGCCACACCCAACCCGGCAATGATGAACCCCACCAGCGTCGTGTTCAGTCCTGTCACCTGCAAAACCAGCGCCGGAGCCGAAAACGCATATCCGTACGACGCCAGCAGCACGCCAGAAGAATCCTCCCAGCAGCCAAACCCGCGGATCGCCGAACGCCTCCGCCATCCCGTGTTTCCCATGCCCGCGCGCATCGGACTCCTCCATCAGCTTGCGCAGAATCCAGGCTCGCTCATCCTCCGTCAGCCACCTGGCCTTCGCAGGACCATCCGGCACCCCAGAAAAACACCACGCTCATCAGCACCGCCGGTAAGCCTTCCGCCAGCAAGAGCCATTGCCAGCCCGCCAGATGCATCCGCCCATCCTGATGCATCAGCCACCCAGCCAGGCCACCCATCACCGTCGAGCTCAGCGGCCAGGCAATATAAAAACGGCTCACCGCCTTCGCTCGGGAGCCCGCTGGAAACCATTGCATCAGATAAAAAATCACGCCCGGAAAGAAGCCCGCCTCCGCCGTTCCCAGCAGCAGCCGCATCACGCAAAACTCGACTGGCGTGCGCACGAAGATCATCGCCATCGAAATCAGGCCCCACGTCACCATGATCCGCGCCAGCCATCGCCGTGCTCCAAACCGCATCAGTAGCAGGTTCGACGGAACCTCGCACGCTGCGTAGCTCAGGAAAAACAGTCCCGCCCCCAGCCCAAATACTGTCGCAGAGAAGTTGAGCTGCCGGTTCATCTGCAACGCGGCAAAGCTCACGTTCACGCGATCCATGTATGCAATGCCGTACCCGAAGCCAATCAGCGGCAGCAGCCGCACGCTCGCCTTGCGCAGCGCCGACCGGCCAATCGTAGCCTGGCGCTCCTCCTCCGTCGGTGAAGGCACCACGGCCAACCCCGAACGCTCGGGTTTGCGTACAGCCTGGATTTTCAGCATAGGGAACGGAAGAATTGGCCGAGTATAGCACCGGCCATCCCTCTCGAATCGACCGATCGCTGGGCGCCGAAGGCGGCGGCTGCCCTTCCGGCTAGCTCTTCGCCTTCTTAATCTCTTCCGTCAGCGCCGGCACCACCTGAAACAAATCCCCCACCACCGCCACATCCGCAATCTCAAAAATCGGCGCCTCGGGATCCTTGTTCACCGCCACAATTGTCCGCGACCCCTTCATCCCCACAATGTGCTGGATCGCCCCGCTCACCCCCAGCGCGATATACAGCTTCGGCGCCACCGTTTGCCCCGACGACCCGATCTGTCGCTCCAGCGGCAGCCACCCGTTGTCGCAGATCGGCCGCGATGCCGCCACCTCGCCCCCCAGCGCCGCCGCCAGATTCTCCGCCAGCACCATGTTCTTCTGCTCCTTGATCCCGCGCCCGACGGCAACAATCACCTCCGCCTGCGACAGATCCACGGTCTGCTTCGCCTCCTGGAACACCTCATGCGGTGTCACCCGCGCAGGTGAATTTGCCACCGCCGCCGTTACATTTTCCACCGTCGCCGACCCCGCCTCCGCCTGGTCCCCACGAAACGCGCCAATCTGCACCGTCGCCATCCATGGAGCATCGCCACCAAACGAAACATCGGCCGCAAATTTCCCCTGGAACATCTGCCGCGTAAACTGCACCGCCCCGCCCGCCACCTTATATCCCGTCGCATCCGAGATCAGCGTTCGATCCAGCGCCAGCGCCAGCCGAGGCGCAAAATCCCGCACCTGATACGTATGCGGAAACAACACCAGCTTCGGCTGCTTCTCCCCAATGAACGCCTTCAGCGCATGCACATAAGCGTCGGAGGTGTACGCCCCCAGCGCCGAAGCCTCCAGCGCATACGCCTTCGCAACGGCCTTGCCCGCCAGTTCCTGTGCAAGCGCCGCAATCCCGCTGCCCGGCAGCACCACCTCCACCGCCCAGCCCGTTTCCTTCGCAATCGCCTGCGCCGCCGCGATCGTCTCAAAGGAAACGCGGTTCAGTTTTCCTTCGCGCTGTTCCGCCACAACAAGTATCAAATCGGCCATACGAACTGGTCTCGCTAAAACGAAAGTCTTAAAGAGGGTAAACATGAGACCCGCACCAAAGCGGGGCTCACAACATTGAGCGAAGCCGACACGCCATCACAGCGAGACCAGTTCCCACACGTCAGGGGAGCCGCAGCTCCCCTTCATCCCTCCCGAATTTGTCAGCCGCGCCGCTCGCGTTTCCGGGGCGCGAAGCGCGTCCGCCTGGACGGCCAGTCCTCAGTATTCGTGAATCCGGCCGCGCCGCAGATACGTTCCATAGATGGCAAACACCACGCACGCCACGCCCGTCAGCACGTTGAAGTAGAACATCGGATGGATCCAGCCCGGCGCCTCGGTCAGATCCTGCCCCGTCCACAACAGCAGCAGCACGGCAAAGAATCCAAACTGCCCCGCAATCACCTGGAATACCAGCCCCCACTGCCGCCGCTTGTCCAGCGCAGCCACCTGCGCCGGGCTCAGATTCCGCTCTGCCTGGGGGGTGTTCATATTCGCCATCGTCGCTTCTCTCTCTCCTTCAGAGTGCTTTCCGAAAATCAGTTCATCGGAAACGTCAGCTTACCAAACTCAACGCAGAGTTCGCACCAGCATCGCCGTTCTATTCCCTACTCCCTACTCCCTGTTCCCTGTTCCCTAACTGCGCACGTCCTCACAGGACGCGCGCAGTCTCCTTCAGATACTCCACCACCTGTTTCGCCGCCTCGCCCGCCGGAGCCTCGATCTTCCGCGTCTTCTTCGGCTTCCCGGCACGTACAGCTTCTCGATCTTCTGCACGTGTTTCGACAGCTTGCCCTCGACCTCCGCCCACGTCACCTTCCGCAGCGGCTTCATCTTGGCCTGCTTGATCCCGATCAGCGTCGCATACCGCAGCTTGTTGATGCCGCTCTGAATCGTCAGCACCGCCGGCATCGTCATTTCAATGTGCTGATAGTGCCCGGCCTCCAGCTCCCGCTTAAGCTTGAGCCCTGTATCCGTCTTCTCGATGCCAATAATGATGTCGCGTGCGGAATCCCCAGGATCTCCGCCAGCAGCACCCCCGTCTGCGCCGCGCCAAAGTCATCGGACTGGAGACCGGTCACGATCAGATCGAAATTCTCTCCCTCAATCGCGGCTGCAATCGCGCGCGCCGTGTTCGCCGCGTCCATCTGCGCAAAGCGGTCGTCCTCCAGATGAATCGCCCGATCGGCGCCTTTGGCCAGCGCCTCGCGCAGCACTTGTCCGGCACGCGCCGGACCCGCGGTGATCGCAGCTACTTCTCCACCATGCTTCTCCTTCTGCCGCAGCGCCTCTTCCAGCGCGTACGCGTCGGGCTCGTTGCGTCTCCCACGAGACGTCGTCGCGAATCCATGTCCCCTCGGCATTCAGCCGCAACGGCGCATCCTTCTGCGGCACCTGCTTGATGCAACCCAAAATCTCGATCGAGGCAAAGTATAACGGAGCGCCCGCTGAACATGGCGCAAGCGCGGCTGCCGGACGGCTAGTCCTGCGGCACCGTCAGCTTCTTCCTCGGCGCCGTCGGAGCATCCCCCACGATCCCATCTGGATCCGCCTGCGCATTCGCGCCGTTGCGCCGCATCCGACGCCGACGCCAGCTCCGACTTCCGGTACTTCGGCGCGCTCACATACCCGTGAATGTGGTCCCTTGTGATGTCGTTGACCACCACCTGGAGCGGCTGCTCGCTGTCCGCCTGGTAGAACATGACCGGCTGATTCAGATTTACGTGCTTCTGCGTCAGGTCCCGATCCTCCACCATCAGCTCCAGGTCGGCGTACTGGTGTTTCACGTTCGCCTTGCGCAGACTCACGCCCAGCGGCCCCTCATGCGCGAACTGCTTCGACTTCTGCAGATCGAACTCGAAGTAGCTGCGCTCCCCCTTCTTCTCCAGCACCACCAGTTCATCGTGCGTCTTCGCAATCGACCCCGTCAGCTCCGTCTTCGCGCTCACCAGATCGCCCCGCGTCTCCTCGATCGCCTTCCCCTGCGCGTCCAGCTGTGCCTGCATCTTGGTCAGCCGCCGATCCGCCGCACGGCTCGCCCTCGGCTTTCCGGAATGAGGCGCTCCTTGCCGTCGGTGCCGCGGCTGCAGTCGCGGCTGCAGCCACCGGCTGCTGAGGCGCCTGTTGTTCTTCGGCTCGCGTGGTCAGTTCGCTCACCTTCGCCGTCAGATCGTTCAGCTGGCTTCGCGTTTGCGCCAGCTCCGCGTTGGCCTGCTGATTCTGCACCGCCGCCTGCTGCGCCGCGTGATGCTCATGGACCGCATAACCTGCTCCGCCCACGGCAATCGCCACCGCCGCGATCAGGGGAGCGACAAACTTCACCGCCGACGTCTCAGTATTGAGGGAGTCTTCCATTGCATTGCCTCCGGAGACAAGAATCCTTGCTCTCCGTCCAGCACGCCCCGTTCCATCGTTTTTCCACACAGCAACTCAACAGATTCTTCATGACTTGCCGAGCCGGCAGCGTTTCGATTACCAGACAGAAATTCGTAACCTCGCGAAAATCTTCCCCAATAGCGTGATCGCCCCGGGTTTTGGCGCGAAGCGCGCCCGCCTGGACGGCCAGTCCGCGAAGCGCGCCCGCCTGGACGGCCAGTCCCCTCGATTAAAATAGAAGCATCCCAGATTCATTGAGAGCTGCATGATTCTCCGTCTCCAATGTCACGATGCGCTACGGCGCAAAGCTGCTCTTTGAGGATGTCTCGGTAACGTTCACCAGCGGACGCCGCTATGGCCTCACCGGGCCCAACGGCGCCGGCAAGTCCACCTTCATGAAGGTCCTCACCGGCGAGATCGATGCCCAGAAGGGCACTGTGGTCCGCCCCAAGAAACTCGGCGTCCTCAAACAGGACCAGTACGCCTTCGACGCGTACCGCGTCATCGACACCGTCATCATGGGCAACAAGCGGCTCTGGGCGGCGCTCGAAGAGCGCGAGGGTCATCTACAACAAGTCGGAGATGACCGACGAGGACGGCTCACGCCTGGGCGAGCTCGAAGGCATCGTCGGCGAAGAAGACGGCTACGAAGGCCGAGGCCAACGCCGCCATCCTGCTCCAGGGCCTCGACATCCCCGACGAGGTCCACGAGCGCAAGATGTCCGAGCTGCAGGGCGGCCAGAAGGTTCGCGTGCTGCTGGCACAGGCGCTCTTCGGCAATCCCCAGGCACTGCTGCTCGACGAGCCTACCAACTACCTCGATCTCGAATCCATCCACTGGCTGCAGGACTTCCTCACTCGTTACAACGGCACGGTCATCACCATCTCGCACGACCGCCACTTCCTCAACTCGGTCTGCACCCACATCGCGGACATCGACTACGAGACCATCATCATCTACACCGGCGGCTACGACGACATGGTGTGCAGAAGACCCCGATCCGTCGCGCATCGAGTCGCAGAACGAGCAGCGCGAAAAGAAGATCGCGCAGCTCAACGACTTCATTGCGCGCTTCTCCGCCGGCACGCGCTCCGCCAGGTCAACTCGCGCAAGAAGGAAGTGGAGCGCCTGCAGACCACCGAGCTCGCCCGCTCCAACATCCAGCGCCCTTATATCCGCTTCGAGCATGGACCGCCCCTCCGGCAAGCACGTCCTGGAGATCGAAGGCGTCAACAAGAGCTTACGGCGACCCCGAGCACGTCATCGACAACTTCACCGCCGCCGTCATGCGCGGCGAAAAGATCGTGCTCATGGGCCGCAACGGCCAGGGCAAGACCACGCTGCTCAAGGCGCTGCTCGCCAACGCGCCCGAGCGTCGACGAAAAGGATGTCTCCATCGACTCCGGCACCGTGAAGTGGGGGCATGAGGCCCCGATCGGCTACTTCGCGCAGGACCACAGCGCCTCCATCCGCAGGGCATGACCGTCGCCGAGTGGCTGCACCAGTTCGATCCCGAAGGCCACCAAGGAAGACATCCGCGGCATTCTCGGCCAGATGCTCTTCCGCGGCGAAGAGGGCCTGAAGACGACCGAAGCGCTCTCCGGCGGCGAGGCTGCGCGCCTGCTCTTCTGCAAGCTCATGCTGCAGAAGCCCAACGTGCTGGTCCTCGACGAGCCCACCAACCACCTGGACCTCGAAGCCATCAACGCGCTCAACCAGGCGATCCAGAAGTACGAGGGCACCGTGCTGCTCGTCACGCACGACCAGGACCTGATCGAAGAGGCGGCACGCGCATCTGGCACTTCGAAGGCGGCAGTCATCGAAGACTTCAAAGGCCCCTACGAAGAGTACCAGCAGGCCACCGCGGCGGCACGTTAGTGTGATCGACGAGAATTCTCTTCCGTGTCACAGTTGTGCGGGAGATTCTCGAAGATGTTCCTCGGGTCTGTCTTTTCTTTAGCTACGAAGCGGCGCCGCGCCGGTTCGCTCGTTCTGACCCTGGCTCTGTTTGCATTAAAGCCTACGAGCTGCCTGGCCGAATGGAAGAAGACCATCACCTGTCCCGCTGGGCATGAGTATCAGGTCGAGGAACATGACGCCGGTGCCGAAGAGTATTGCTATCCTCCATCTCTCGGGTTCCCTGGTCGTGAAAGATGGCCCCTACGAGTCCTGGTTCAATCGAACTACCGCGGGCTCCGTCGGTCAATATTCCATGGGTCACCAAGTAGGCGCGTGGACCGAATGCAATCGGTTTCTCCACTGCGAGAAGCAGCAGTACGAGACGGTCTTTCCAGAGAGAAGTTACGACCTTCATTCAGGCCAGTCGTTGCAAGTTACGTTTGAGAACGGCAAGTATTCGATCGACTTCGCGTCCTGCCGAAGCACATGGATCACCCAAACCATCAGGCCCGATCCGGTCAGCCTGAATATAGACGGCGATAAGCTCTATGGGTGCCAGATTTCCTACCTGCCTCAAAGCTCTGAGTCTGGAGGCGGTGGGGACTATAGCTGCGAAGTTCCTTTCACCGTGGGCCGCCGGGAATTCTCCACACTCGATCTCAGGAAAGAACTCCATCAACTCGGCTTCCCAGAGTTCTGCTATGAGAAGTTTCCCACCGATGCTCTGCTCGTTCGAGACGGAGTCTGGAACATCGCCGAATGCTCGGGATATCGAGTGCGCTGCTGTCGGACAAGACGCCAGCGGGAGTCGCTCGTTGAAGATCCGGCTCAATCGTTACGCGTCCCGCGACGTCCAGCAGGTCGCAGGGAAGGCAGGCGCTATCGACTCTTTGCTCTGTTTCCATTCAATCCCCGGACCCGCTATCGCTGTTGACAGCCGGGGCAAACCGACGTTCTCATTTCCACTCGGCCGGAACACCAAGGACCAGCAGGCGTGCCTCGCAAAATTGAGTCTGCAAAAAACGTGCGAATGAAGCGGCGCAATTTACGGCCTGGCTCACCCCTTTCCCAGCGCATTAATATCGCGAACCTCCAAAATCTGTTTCGCAAATCCCTCCGCAGCGCACAGGATCATGGCCCGGCCCACTCCCTGGAGCGTGCTCGCGTAGTTAGACGCCACCACCCGCAGCACGGGATACAGCCATGCGAACGCGCGATACGACGCGGGCAGATTCTTCTGTCCCGGCATCGCCTTCATGAATCCGGGCCGGAAGTTATAGACGGCCCGGAACCCAACCCGCGTTAGTGCATTCTCCGTCCGCCCCTTCAGGCGCGCCCACATCATCCGGCCCTTCTGGGTCGAATCCGTCCCCGCACCCGACACGTAGACGAACACCATGCCCGGATGCACCTTCACGAGCGTCTCGGCGAAGTGCAGCGTCGTGTCATAGGTGATTCGCTTGTACTCGGCCTCGCTCTTGCCCACCGAGCTCACTCCCGCGCAGAAGAAGCACTGCGTCGTAGCCGGCGAGTTGCCCCGCCGCATTCTCCACCTGCATAAAGTCCGGCACGATCAGTTCTCTCACCTTCGCAGGAAGGGCTCCGTACGACTTCCGACTCACGAGCAAAATCTCGTTAACGACGGGATTTGCGACGCACTGCAGCATCACGCCCTCGCCCACCATGCCTGTCGCGCCCGTGACGATGACCTTCATGGCCGGCTTCCGGCTTCCGGCTTCCGGCTCGTCCCGACCAGTCCCAGCTTCACCAGACTCTCCGCTGTCGCCACGATGGCG
>CAVPCB010000042.1:0-9260 GCA_963702285.1 uncultured Acidobacteriaceae bacterium
CGCCTGCAGGGACATTCCAGGAATGAAATCGCGTGCGGCACTGTGCGGCACCGGTACGTCTTCAATCCCAATGCATACGAAAACACATCGAACCACCGCCGGTGCGTTTCTGATTCCGCTGCACCCGTCCTGAAATCGCAGCCTCAAAAAAAAGCCATTCCGTCCCGTCACATCCCCTCGTAATTCGGCCCGCCTCCACCCTCCGGAGGAACCCACGTGATGATCTGGTAGGGGTCCATGATGTCGCAGGTCTTGCAGTGCACGCAGTTCGTGAAGTTAATCTTCAGCTCTTCTCCCACCGCGTCCGACATTGTCTGACGCCGTGTCCGACGCACCCAATCCCGTGTCCGACACGTCCACCATCTCGTACACCGCCGCCGGGCAGAAATACTGGCACGGATTCCCTAACTGGTTGCGTGCACCGCTCGCTGCAGAGGTTCAAATCCCGCGACCACCAGGTGTACCGGCTGATCCTCATCGTGCCGCGTGCCCGTAGTTGAAACACATCCGTCAACCGGTCGAAGGTCAGCTTGCCATCGCCCTTCGCGTTCCCGATCTCCGCTCCGCGATCTGCCTTCGCTGGCCCCAGCTCATCCAGCCGCCGCATCCGCGTATATCCTGCATGATTCTTCGCATCCGGACCCAGATTCCCGCCCCGCATCACCTGCTGAGATCCCCGCCTTTACCACCCCTTCCAGCAGCCCATGCTCGAATCCCGATGAAAATTCCGCACCCGCCACAATTCCTCGCGAATCCAGCCCCATCCACCGCCGCCTTGTACTCGCTGAGCGTATCCGCGAGCTGTCGCCGCTCACCAGCGCATCGAACGCCGCCTCCGCCGCCAGCATCCCGCTCTTCATCGCCAGGTGGATCCCCTTCAGCCGCTGCGAATTCAAAAAGCTCGCCGAATCCCCCAGCAGCATCCACCCATTCCCGTAGATCCGCGGCATGGTCAGCCAGCCCCCGTAGGGCAGGCTCTTCGCCCCATAGCGGATCATCTTCCCGCCCTCCAGAATCTGCCGCGCAAACCGATGCTCCTTAAAGCTCTGGAAGACGTGATGCGGATCGATCCGCGGGTCCTCATAATCCAGGCCCGTCACATACCCCACGCTCACCAGGGTGTCCGTGATGCCGTACACCCACGCCCCGCCATACTCCCGGCTCGTCAGCGGATACCCCAGCGTGTACACCACCTCGCCCTTCGCCACGCGCCCCGCGGGAATCTCCCACAGCTCCTTGATCCCCACGCCATACGTCTGCGCGTGCTCCGGATCCTCGAGGCCCAGCCGCTCAATCACTTCCTTCGCGCAGTTCCCGCGCGTTCCTTCAGCCAGAATCGTGATCTTCGCCCGCAATTCGTACCCCGGCTCAAAGTTCCCCTTCGGCCGACCCTCCTTATCCACGCCTTTGTCATCAGTCAGCACACCGGCCACGCGCGCCGTCTCCGCGTCGCGGCTATCGGAATCCCACAGCACCTCGGCCCCCGCGAACCCGGTGAAGATCGTGATCCCGGCCTCCTCCACCTTCTGCCCCATCCATTTCACAAACTTATTCAGCGAGATGACGTAGTTCCCGTGATCCCGCAGCGGCGGCGGCACCATCGGAAATTTGTGCTGCCCCTTCTCGGTCAGAAACCACACCGACTCCTTCGTCACCTCGGCATCGAGCGGCGCTTCTTTCTCGAACCCCGGCAGCAGCTCCCGCATCGCCCGCGGATCCAGCAGCGCTCCCGACAAACAGTGCTGCCCCACCTCGCGCGACTTCTCCAGCACATTGATGTTGTCTTTCGAAAGCGGCGACTCAGGATGTTTTTCGTTATGCGCATCGATCAACTGCGCCAGCCGCAGCGCGCACGCCATCCCCGCCGGCCCGCCGCCGACGATCACCACGTCCGCCTCCATCTGCGGCCGCTCAATGCCTTCGATAGGTTTTCTGAATACGGTCATGTTGGACCGACTATCTTACAGGGCCAGGATGATCAGATGCAGCCTTAGCCTATCTACGCTTGACAATGCCGACGACCCCAACCTTCCGGGTTTCCACCTAACAGCCAGCCTTGATCGATGAGCACAGATCGGCGGCCGCCGACGCCCTGTCTGTGATTCCGCGAAGCGGAATGACGGTAGAAGCAGCGGGCTTCAGCCCGCGAATTCGCCACTGCTTTGTGAAGGGCTTTAGCCTCGGATCACTTCCGGTCTTCCGCAAGAGCCACCATGGCCTTCCCGATGTACTCGGGTTTCGAACCGCCTGACTTGTCTGCGTGGCGGCGAAGGGGATGGCGGTACACGGCACCGGCCAGCAGAGCTGCGATCAGTTGTTCAGCCACTCCTGAATCAGGAGGTACGATTTGCTCGTGGAGCTGCGAAGAGGAGAAATAGTGTCTGTCATCTTGAGCTGTTCCCAACTGGCCGCATTGGTTTTGAAATCCGCGTAGTATCTGGCGTTCTCGATGGGTCGAAAATGGCGGAACCAAACCCTAAGCTCGGGGGCTGGCTTACGAATGTAGTTGTAGTCTCCCGAAACCGTCACAAGCGCAAATGGAAAATGATGAACAATGATGAGAACTGGGTCACCAATTTCCATCTCATGAGCAAAGGCCCAATAGTCCTTCTGCTTAGCTGGCAATTCTGATTTCTTGGCGGTCCTGAGATCTCCAACCTCACTCTCAAAATCCAGACCGATGTGACCTGCGGCGATGCTTTCCACCGCGTGCCTGAAGGCGTCGCCCGGCGTGTCCGGATGTAGCTGCATTCTCCAACAGGTCATCTTCAATCTCCGGAGTACCAATCACGATACTCCAGAAGAGAATGCTCTACCCTCAGCACTTATTCGTCTTCTTCGCTGACCGGTTCTCCGCTGACCGCTTCACCAGCTGACCGGACTTTAGCCGACCGCCCCTCAGCTGCTCTTCGCCTTCTTAATCTCTTCCGTCAGCGCCGGCACCACCTGAAACAGATCCCCCACCACCGCCACATCCGCAATCTCAAAAATCGGAGCCTCGGGATCCTTGTTCACCGCCACAATCGTCCGCGACCCCTTCATCCCCACAATGTGCTGGATCGCCCCACTCACCCCCAGCGCGATATACAGCTTCGGCGCCACCGTCTGCCCCGACGACCCAATCTGCCGCTCCAGCGGCAGCCACCCGTTGTCGCAGATCGGCCGCGAGCCGCCACCTCGCCGCCCAGCGCCGCCGCCAGATTCTCCGCCAGCAGCATGTTCTTCTGCTCCTTGATCCCGCGCCCCACCGCGACGATCACCTCCGCCTGCGACAGATCGACCGTCTGCTTCGCCTCCTGGAAAACCTCATGCGGCGTTACCCGAGCCGGCGAATCTGCCACCGCCGCCGTTACATTTTCGACCTGACCGGACCCGCCGAAGAAAGATCCCCGCGAAACGCCCCAATCTGCAGCGTCGCCATCCACGGCGCATCGCCCCCAAACGACACATCCGCTGCAAATTTCCCCTGGAACATCTGCCGCGTGAACTGCACCGTCCCGCCCGCCACCTTATATCCCGTCGCATCCGAGATCAGCGTTCGATCCAGCGCCAGCGCCAGCCGAGGCGCAAAATCCCGCACCTGATACGTATGCGGAAACAGCACCAGCTTCGGCTGCTTCTCGCCGATGAACGCCTTCAGCGCATGCACATAAGCGTCGGAGGTGTACGCCCCCAGCGCCGAAGCCTCCAGCGCATACGCCTTCGCAACGGCCTTGCCCGCCAGTTCCTGTGCAAGCGCCGCAATCCCGCTGCCCGGCAGCACCACCTCCACCGTCCAGCCCGTTTCCTTCGCGATCGCCTGCGCCGCCGCGATCGTCTCAAAAGAAACCCGATTCAGCTTTCCTTCCCGCTGCTCCGCCACCACAAGAATCAAATCGGCCATACGAACTGGTCTCGCTAAAACGAAAGTCTTAAAGAGGGTAAACATGAGACCCGCACCAAAGCGGGGCTCACAACATTGAACGAAGCCGACACGCCATCACAGCGAGACCAGTTCCCACACGTCAGGGGAGCCGCAGCTCCCCTTTGCCCTTCCCTACTCCCTACTCCCTATTCCTAGTCCTGCTTTTCAGTACTCGTGAATCCGGCCGCGCCGCAGATACGTTCCATAGATGGCAAACACCACGCACGCCACGCCCGTCAGCACGTTGAAGTAGAACATCGGATGGATCCAGCCCGGCGCCTCGGTCAGTCCTGCCCCGTCCACAGCAGCAGGAGCACGGCGAAGAATCCAAACTGCCCCGCAATCACCTGGAATACCAGCCCCCACTGCCGCCGCTTGTCCAGCGCAGCCACCTGCGCCGGGCTCAGATTCCGCTCTGCCTGAGGGGTGTTCATGTTCGCCATCGTCGCTTCTCTCTCTCCTTCAGAGTGCTTTCCGAAAATCAGTTCGATCGGAAACGTCAGCTACCAAAATCAACGCAGAGTTCGCACCAGCATCGCGTTCTATTCCCTACTCCCTATCCCCTTTTCCCTACTCCCTAACTGCGCACGCCCTCACAGAACGCGCGCAGTCTCCTTCAGATACTCCACCACCTGCTTTGCCGCCTCACCCGCCGGAGCCTCGATCTTCCGCGTTTCTTCTGGCTCCCCGGCACGTACAGCTTCTCGATCTTCTGCACGTGTTTCGACAGCTTGCCCTCGACCTCGGCCCACGCCACCTTGCGCAGCGGCTTCATCTTGGCCTGCTTGATTCCGATCAGCGTCGCATACCGCAGCTTGTTGATGCCGCTCTGAATCGTCAGCACAGCGGGCATGCTCATTTCGATGTGCTGATAATGTCCCGCCTCCAGTTCGCGCTTCAGCTTCAGTCCCGTATCCGTCTTCTCGATGCCAATAATGATTGTTGCGTGCGGAATCCCCAGGATCTCCGCCAGCAGCACCCCCGTCTGCGCCGCGCCAAAGTCATCGGACTGGAGACCGGTCACGATCAGATCGAAATTCTCGCCCTCAATCGCGGCCGCAATCGCCCGCGCCGTATTGGCCGCATCCATCTGCGCAAACCGCTCGTCTTCCAGATGAATCGCGCGATCCGCCCCCTTCGCCAGCGCCTCGCGCAGCACTTGTCCGGCACGCGCCGGCCCCGCGGTGATCGCCACCACTTCGCCACTGTGCTTTTCCTTCTGCCGCAGCGCCTCTTCCAGCGCGTAGGCATCCGGCTCGTTGTCTCCCATGAGACGTCGTCGCGAATCCACGTACCTCGGGATTCACCGCAACGGCGCATCCTTCTGCGGCACCTGTTCGATGCAAACCAAAATCTTCATCGAGGCAAAGTATAACGGAGCACTCGCTGAACATGGCGCAAGCGCGGGCCTGAGCAGCCGCGAGCGAAGCGAGTTGCGCGTCGAACGGGCCTGGACGGCCAGTCCCTAGCTGCGGCACCGTCAGCTTTTCCTCGGCGCCGCCGGAGCATCCCCACGATCCATCCGGATTCGCCTGCGCGTCGCGCCATTTGCCGCCGCATCCGACATCGACGCCAGCTCCGACTTCCTGTACTTCGGCGCGCTCACATACCCGTGAATATGGTCTTTCGTGATATCGTTCCCCGCCACCTGAAGCGGCTGTCGGTGTCCGCCTGATAGAACATACCCACTGATTCAGATTCAGTGCTTCTGCGTCAGGTCCCGATCCTCCACCATAAGTCCAGGTCGGCGTACTGATGTTTCACGTTCGCCTTGCGCAGACTCACGCCCAGCGGCCCCTCATGCGCGAACTGCTTCGACTTCTGCAGATCGAACTCGAAGTAGCTGCGCTCCCCCTTCTTCTCCAGCACCACCAGTTCATCGTGCGTCTTCGCAATCGACCCCGTCAGCTCCGTCTTCGCGCTCACCAGATCGCCCCGCGTCTCCTCGATCGCCTTCCCCTGCGCGTCCAGCTGTGCCTGCATCTTGGTCAGCCGCCGATCCGCCGCGCGACCCGCCCTCGGCTTTCCGGAATGAGCGCTCCTTGCTGTCGGTGCCGCGGCTGCAGTCGCGGCTGCAGCCACTGGCTGCTGAGGCGCCTGTTGTTTTTCGGCTGGCGTGGTCAGTTCGCTCACCTTCGCCGTCAGATCGTTCAGCTGGCTTCGCGTTTGCGCCAGCTCCGCGTTGGCCTGCTGATTCTGCACCGCCGCCTGCTGCGCCGCGTGATGCTCATGGACCGCATAACCTGCTCCGCCCACGGCAATCGCCACCGCCGCGATCAGGGGAGCGACAAACTTCACCGCCGACGTCTCAGTATTGAGGGAGTCTTCCATTGCATTGCCTCCGGAGACAGAATCCTTGCTCTCCGTCCAGCACGCCCCGTTCCATCGTTTTTACACAGCAACTAACAGATTCTTCATGACTTGCCGAGCCGGCAGCGTTTCGATTACCAGACAGAAATTCGTAACCTCGCGAAAATCTTCCCCAATAGCGTGATCGCCCCGGGTTTTGGCGCGAAGCGCGCCCGCCTGGACGGCCAGTCCCGCGAAGCGCGCCCGCCTGGACGGCCAGTCCCCTCGATTAAAATAGAGCATCCCAGATTCATTGAGAGCTGCATGATTTCCGTTAGCAATATCACCATGCGCTACGGCGCCAAAGTTCTGTTCGAAGAGGTCAGCACCACGTTTCTCCCGGCCGCCGCTACGGCCTCACCGGCCCAACGGCGCCGGCAAATCCACCTTCATGAAGATCCTCGACGGGCGACCTCGACTCCCAAAGGGCAGCGTCATCCGCCCCAAAAAGTTCGGCGTCCTGCAGCAGGACCAGTTCGCCTTCGACGCCTTCCGCGTCATCGACACCGTCATCATGGGCAACAAGCCGCCTCTGGACCGCCCTCCAGGAACGCGAAGGACTCTACGAAAAGCCCGAACTCACCGACGAAGACGGCATGCGCCTCGGCGAACTCGAAGGCATCGTCGGCGAAGAAGACGGCTACACCGCCGAAATCCGACGCCGCCGTCCTCCTCGACGGCCTCGACATCCCCGAATCGTTGCACGAACGCAAAATGGGCGAACTCCAGGGCGGACAAAAGTCCGCGTCCTGCTCGCCCAGGCGCTCTTCGGCAAACCCCGGCCCTCCTGCTCGACGAGCCCACCAACAACCTCGATCTCGACTCCATCCACTGGCTCCAGGATTTCCTCTCCCGTTTCGAGGGAACCCTGATCGCCATCTCGCACGACCGCCACTTCCTCAACTCGGTCTGCACCCACATCGCCGACATCGACTACCAGACCATCATCACCTACACCGGCGGCTACGACGACATGGTGCTGGCCAAGACCCAGATCCGTTCCCGCCTCGAATCTGAAAACGCTCAGCGCGAGAAAAAGATCGCCCAGCTCAACGAGTTCATTGCGCGCTTCTCCGCCGGCACGCGCTCCTCTCAGGTCACCCGCCGAAAAAAGGAAGTGGAGCGGTTACAAACGACCGACCTCGCCCGCTCCAACATCCGCGCCCCTACATCCGCTTCGACCAGAACCGCCCGTCCGGCAAGTACGTCGCGGAAATCGAAGGCCTGCGCAAGGCTTACGGCGACCTGACCGTGATCAATAACTTCACCACCGGCATCATGCGCGGCGAAAAGATCGGCCTCATGGGCCGCAACGCGCAGGCAAAACCACCATGCTCAAGTCTCTGCTCGCCAACCAGCCCTATCTCGCCGAAAAAGACTTCGCCATCGACGCCGGCAACGTGAAGTGGGGCCACGAAGTCCAAATCGGCTACTTCCCTCAGGACACCACCGGAGTCATCGAGCACGGCATCACCATCGTCGACTGGCTCACGTCAGTTCGATCCGCAGGCCACCACCGAAGACATCCGCGGCATCCTCGGCCAGATGCTCTTCCGCGGTGAAGAAGGCCTCAAGCCCACCGCCGCGCTCTCCGGCGGCGAAACCGCGCGCCTCATCTTCTGCAAGCTCATGCTGCAGAAGCCCAACCTGCTCATCCTCGACGAGCCCACCAACCACCTCGACCTCGAAGCCATCAACGCGCTCAACATCGCGCTCCAGCGCTACGAAGGCACCGTCCTGCTCGTCACCCACGACCATGACTTGATCGATGAAGTCGCCACCCGCATCTGGCACTTCGACAAAGGCATCATCGAAGACTTCAAAGGCCCCTACGAGGAATACCAGCAAGCGACCGCAGCAGCAGCGAAGTGAGCAAAAAGAGACCGGGTGTCCTTACCCGACACCCGGCGATCCGCTATCCGCTATCCGCTATCCGCTATCCGCTCAAAAATCTATTCCCTACTCCCTATTCCCTACTCCCTGCCTTGTTGATATCCCTCACTTCCAGCACCGCCTTCGGATACCCCTCCGCCGCGCACCGGATCATCGCCCGCCCCACACCCTCGAGCGTGCTCGCGTAATTCGCCGCCAACACTCGAAGCACCGGATACAGCCACGCGAACGCGCGATACGACGCCGGAAGATTCTTCTGTCCCGGCATCGCCTTCATGAACCCTGGCCGAAAGTTATACTCCGCGCGAAACCCCACCCGAGTCAGAGCGTTTTCGGTCCGCCCCTTCACCCGCGCCCACATCAGCCGGCCCTTCTCCGTCGAGTCGGTCCCCGCCCCCGACACATACACGAACACCATCCCCGGATTCACCTTCACCAGCGTCTCGGCGAAGTGCAGCGTCGTGTCATAGGTGATCCGCGTATAAACCGCCTCGCTCTTCCCTACGGAACTGACTCCGGCGCAAAAGAAGCATGCATCGTACCCCGCGAGTTGCCCCGCCACATTCTCCATCTGCATAAAATCCGGCACGATTAGTTCCTTCACCTTCGGCGGCAACGACCCATACGCCTTCCGGCTGACCAGCAGAATCTCGCTCACCACCGGGTTCTCGACGCACGCCAGCATCACGCCTTCCCCCACCATTCCCGTCGCACCCGTGACGATCACCTTCATTCGATCCTCTCCTCCTACAGACAACCAGACCACGGCGGTCTTTCCGGGTTCGAGGGGGTCCGGACCCCCTCCACACATCTGGAATCAACAACATCCGGAGGGATGGATCCCCCCCCCGTTAACCACTCGATAAACAATGGCGGCTGCTGCTTCCAGAACGAACCTCCGACGTCCCGGCTCACCTTGAGAGCGCGGAAGCCGGGTCGACAAATGCGAGTTCGTGATTGTTTACCATTTGGTTAATACTGGTTGGATCCCTCCGTATCTCCCTGATTCCAATAAGGTGAAGGGGATCCCATCCCCCTCTCCTGCCTTATTCCCTACTCCCTGCCCTTGACCAGTCCCAGCGCCACCAGGCTCTCAGCCGTCGCCACCACCGCA
>CAVPCB010000043.1:0-10723 GCA_963702285.1 uncultured Acidobacteriaceae bacterium
GTATCATCGTACATGCAGAGCTCAGGGCACAGGGCACAGGTCACGACAAAGGCCAGGACACTACATCATGCGGGTGGGCGTGGTAGAGAGAGCGGAGAGGTGTCGAGATCGCCGAGCAAACCGGGTACGGTTTCCGTGGAGCCGGCTGGCAGCTGGAACAACGGCGGCTCCCCGAGGGAGTGCGTTCAGCGCCGAGATCTGGCCGCCGTGCTCGCGGATGATCGAGTAGCAGAGGCTGAGGCCGAGTCCAATGCCTTCGCCCTGGTGGCGCGTGGTGTAGAAGGGGTCGAAGGCGCGCGAGGGCTCGGCAAAGCCGGGACCGGTGTCGGTGAAGGTGACCTGAACCCCGTCGCCGACCGGCCAGGCCTCGATGGTGAGGCGGCGCTCGATGCCCTCGGGCAGATCGTTCATGGACCCGATGGCGTTCTTGACGATCTGCAGGAACACCTGCCGGATCTGATCGCCGTCGGCCTTGACGGGTGGCAGGCCGGCAGCGACGCGCATCTGCAGGGCGATGTGCGCACCTGCGAGGTCATGGTGTGTGAGCTGGCCGATATCCTGGAGAAGGGTTTCAATCGAGACCGGCCCGCGGAGACCGGGAGAAACTCGGCGAAAGCGGATAAGGCTTTCGATGATCTGCTTCATCCGCCGCGCCTCGTTCAGGATGACGGTGGCCTGATCGTGGATTGCGCCCTCGGCGTCGGTCATGAGCTCGGCATAGCCGGTGATGACGGTGAGCGGATTGTTGAGTTCATGGGCGACACCGCCGGCCAGCTGTCCGAGACCGGCGAGGCGCTCGGTCTGCAGGAGACGGCGGATCAGCAGGTGGTGCTCGCGCGCGGTGCCCAGGCGGGCCACGAGCAGCTCCAGAGGGAGAACATCTTCCGTGAGCATTGGCTCATCGGCCTCGCGGAGGCCGGAGAGCAGGAGGGTGCCGAGCAGTTCCTGTTCGCGGCCGCGAATGGCGATTGCGTGCACCTCGAGGAAGTTCATCTGCAGGAGCTCGTCGCCGGCTCCAGAAGCGGGGTGAGGTGGAGCAGGACGAGGTGGCCGAGGACGCGGGTGTAGAGCTTTTCGCCGAAGTCGCGGACTCTGTCGCCGCTGGTGCGGCGGGCCATGGCATCGAGCGCGGCAGCGAGCGCGCCGTCGATGCCGGCGCTGCCGGCGAGGCGGAAGCGGCCATCGGGACTGCGAACGACAATGGCGCTCTTAGCGAAGCGGCTGGCGCCGATGATGACTTCGCAGATCTGGTCGTATTGGGTGTTCTTTTCCTCGATGGGCATGGCCTCGAGGAAGATTGCCGGCTATTCTCCATCTCCTGGCGGGCGCGGCGATCGCGCAGCTGGCCGGCCTTGTTGGAGGCGATCTCGTCTTCGAGCACGAGAACAATCATGCCGAAAGCGGCGACGACTTTGACCAGGTTGAGGACCCGCATCAGCAGGACAGGCGCTTCGGCAGCCCCGACGATCGGGGTGAGCATGACGGGAAGCGACCATGCCACCAGTCCGCCCACCGTGAAGACGACCCCGGCGGAGACGCGGCGGAAGGCGGCGGCGAACAGGAGCGCGGTAACGAGCAGCAGGCCGCTCTGGGCCAGGGCAAGGACGCCGTCATACTGCTGCCGCAGAGTCAGCCAGATGCCGAACCCGCAGACCGGGAGCACCATGGCGAGACTGAGCCACACGGGGAGCAAATGCTTCACCAGGCTCCAGCGCACGCCGATCAACATGCCCACCACGATGCAGAGCAGCAGAATGAGCCGCATCGCGGGGCCGGGCGCCGGGTACAGAAAGACCAGGACGGTGAAGGCCATCAGCGGCGTAGCGAGTGCTGTTACGTAGAGGGTGTGGAAGCGGCGGTGAAGTACTGGGGGGCCATCGAGCCGAGAAACATGATCGCGGCCAGCAGCAGGATGGCGCGCGAGACGGCGAGCCAGATGCCGGACTGGGCGCGGCCAAAGACTTCCATTTCAAGCTGAATGGCGACGAACATCCAGCCAACGAGCCAGAGAAGCTGGCGTCGGCGGGCGGTGGTGGCAACACCGGCGCGCATGCGCAGCGGCGGCAGAGTGCGCCGCTGGAGCCAAAGAGCGCCGAAGACGGCGACGAGCACAAAGAGCAGAATGAGCGTCGGCGCCCGGTAGAAATCCATAGCGTGGCCCTGTCTCCCGAGTCTAATTTTCGGGCCGTGCCGGTGAGGATGCACCCTTTGACGCATCCGTAACCTATCCGGGGTCACCCGTTTGGTTAATGGCGGGAATGAGTGCCATTTTGGGACCGGGTGTGCTGGAAGGCGTTCGGCGCAGAAACAAGGGGAAGCCAAACCCATCGCCGAACCGGGCCCTGGTGCGTCTATCCTTAAAGACAGGGAACAGGGAATAGGAAGATGCAGGAGTTGGGTGTGGGTTTTGTCCTCAGACGTCGTTCAGTTTTGACCGCTTTTGCCGCCCTCGCGCTGGCATTGCCGGCCTTGTACGCCCAGGTTTCGTATACGTCGATGCCGCTCGACCAGGGGTTCGGGCCGCTCGATCCCACCCCGCCCGCGATTCCCGCGGAACAGATCGTCACCGAGTTCACGGCGAAAGAGGCGGTGTTCCGCCATGCGCTGGATAACTACACCTGGACGCGGAGCGTGCGGGTCGAGACCATCGACGACGACAACAAGCCGGACGGCCGGTACTACCAGGTGGTGGACATCGCGTTCGACGCGGACGGTCATCGCACCGAGCGCGTGCTGGATGCGCCCGAGAGCTCGCTGACACGGGTGATGATGTCGCCGGCGGACTTCCAGGATATCGAGGAGCGGCTGCCCTTCGTGCTGACGACCGAAGATGCGCCGCAGTACGACATCACCTACGTGGGCAAGCAAAAGATCGACGACATCGACACCTGGGTCTTCGACGTGAAGCCGAAGACGATGGAGAAGAAGAAGCGGTACTTCCAGGGGCGAATCTGGGTGGACCAGAAGGATCACCAGATCGTCGTGACCAACGGCAAGAATGTTCCGGACGACGTGCGGCCCGGGCATGAGGATCTGTCGACCCCGTTTGTGACCTACCGGCAGCTGGTGGACGGCAAGTACTGGTTCCCGGTCTACACGCATGGCGATGGTGTCCTCCACTTCTCGGCCGGACACGGCTATCTGAGCGACAATGTGCATCTGCGCGAGACGGTGAAGTACACCAACTACCATGAGTTCCACACCAGCATTCGCGTGCTCTACAACGGGCAGGACATCACGGGGAGCCCGGAGAAGGGAACGGCGGCGGGGCAGCAGGGTCAGCCACAGCAGGCGCCGGCGGACCCGAATGCGCCGAAGAAGCCGCAGTAAGGCAGGGAATGGGGAATAGCGAAGAAGGAGTGGGTGCGCTGTTCCCTGCGTTTATCGCCTGTTGCCTGTTGGATTTGCGCAATCCGCTGCAAGGCTTTGCCGGGGCGTTGCCGGCCTGGTACCATAGAAGAGCTATCCTGCTGGATTCCGCCGTTCGCTTAGGCTGGCGATCCGCATCCCTCTGGAGGAAAATACTTGCCCGCAACCGAACGCTTTCTCTTTACCTCGGAATCCGTGACCGAAGGTCATCCGGACAAGATCGCCGACCAGGTTTCCGACGCTATTCTCGATGCCTGCCTTGAGCAGGATCCGTACAGCCGCGTGGCCTGCGAGACGCTGACCGCGACCGGGCTGGTGGTGATCGCCGGCGAAATCACGACCCGCGCGTACGTCGATTTCCAGGCGCTGGTGCGCGGGGTAGTGACCGCGATTGGCTACGACAATGCGGTCTACGGATTCGACTCGAACACCTGCGCAGTGATCTCGACGATCAACAAGCAGTCGGGCGACATCGCCATGGGTGTGGATACCGGCGGCGCCGGCGACCAGGGCATGATGTTCGGCTACGCGACCAACGAGACGCCGGAACTGATGCCGACGCCGATCTCGCTGGCGCACAAGCTGACGCGGCGGCTCTCCGAGGTTCGCAAGAACGGCAAGCTGCCGTATCTGCGGCCCGACGGCAAGAGCCAGGTGACGGTGGAGTACGACGCGAATCACAAGCCGGTGCGCATCGACGCGGTGGTGATTTCGACGCAGCACGCCGAGACGATCTCCACCGAAGAGCTGCGCGCGGACATCCTGAAGCACGTAATCCAGGCGGTGTCTGCCGGCGGAGCTGCTGGACGAGAACACCAAATACCACATCAATCCGACCGGACGTTTCGTGATCGGCGGACCGATGGGCGATACCGGCCTGACCGGGCGCAAGATCATCGTGGACACGTATGGCGGCATGGGCCGGCACGGCGGCGGCGCCTTCAGCGGCAAGGATCCGACGAAGGTGGACCGTTCGGCGGCGTACATGGCTCGCTATATCGCGAAGAACATCGTCGCGGCAGGTCTCGCGGAACGCTGCGAAGTGCAGCTGGCCTACGCGATCGGCGTAGCTGAGCCGGTGAGCGTGCTGGTGGATACCTTCGGTACGGGCACGATTCCGGACGCGGCACTGGTGGCGCTGGTTCGCGAAGAACTTCCAGTTGACGCCGAAGGCGATCATCGAAAGCCTGAACCTGCGGCGGCCGATCTACCGCAAGACGGCGGCGTACGGCCACTTCGGACGCGTAAACGAGCCGGACTTTACATGGGAGACCACGGACAAGGCGGCAGCGCTGAAGGAGCAGGCGGCGGCGAAGGCCGAGGCCGTCGCGACGAAGTAGTTTTTGGGTTGGAAGGAAACGGGCAGGCCGCGAGGCTTGCCCGTTTTTGTTTGTCTTAGTGGGTCCACTGGAGGCGAATGTAAGCGCCGCGAGGAATTTGGGAGTGCACTGCGTAATCGGAGTGGAATTCCATGTGCTCGTGCTGGAGCAGGTTGGTTCCGCCTGCACTCAGCGTCGTGTGTTCGCCGAGATTTCGGGCCAGACGAAGATCGAGTCGCGTATGACTTGGAATCAGGAACGCCGACGGGTTGCGGGCGACAGTTCCCAGCGCCGACGCCGCTGCGGAATTTCCGTTCAGAATTGCGCCGACAGTCCACAGCGGGACGGGACTCCAGAAGCCTCGCACATCGAAAGTATTTCGTGGCGTCGTCCAGTCCTGATTGGCCAGAGGCAGCTCGGTGGCAATCCCGTGATTGTCGAACCGATTTTGCATCCAGGCATAGCTTCCCTGGACCTGCAGCGCCGTCAGCGGAGTCCAGGCAACTGCGGCTTCTGTGCCCTGCGAGTTCGACGACAGCCCGTTGACGTAGGTGCCCGGCTGAATGACCGTCGGGCCTGTGCTCGCACCAGGTAAGGAGTTGAGAGCAGCGTGGCCCCCAGGCTCGAGTAATGGTTGACGAATCCGGCCAGGTTCACCGAAACGGTCTTACCCATCTGCCGCCGGTAGCCGCCCTCGTAAGCGCGGAGAATTTCCGATCCGAACCGGGGATTGCCGGTGATGAGAATCTCCGCAGGCAGGTGGTTGACCACGCCGTCGGAGAATTCCAGGCGGTTATCGCGGTCCAGGTCCGAGGGAGTGCGTACCGCGCGCGAGACCGATGCCCAAAGACTCTGACCGCGGCTGGGGTTCCAGAGCAGCCGCGCACTGGGCTGAAACTCAAAATGCGAATAGGTGTTCCACAGCAGCTTGGTGCCCGCTGTCAGCATCAGCTTGCCCGGTATCAACGTCAATTCATTCTGCAGAAAGGCGCTGTACAGCTCGACTACATGGCCTGGGTGCAGGAACATGGGCTGCGCGCCGCCGGTCGAATCCGATGTCCAGCGATAGCCGGCTCCCCAGACCAGATCGTTGCGCCCCGCCAGCGGCCGGTGATCCTGCAGATCCAGATCGAAGCTGCGCATGTGCACGAGATTGGAAACCTCCGAGCGGCGGTCTTCGCTGTAGTAAGCCTGCACCGTCATATCTGAGGATGGGTTTCGTTTTCTGTCCCACCGGGCCTCGGCAAAGCCACCGGCGGCTCGCACCGGGTTCAGGCTGAAGGCGGTCGAAACGTAATTGAAATCCACCCGCTGCTGTTCCGAGTCGTGATAGAGGTCGCCTTGAAATGTGAAGAGGTCGAGGGGCGACTTTTTCCAGTCGAGACGGGCGCCAGCTCGCTCCGAGCCGCCACCGTCCTCGCTGGATGAGCCGTCCTGAGCGAGAAGAGGGCTGCGATGAAGATATTTGGTATAGATCCGATAATCGGCGGAGGATCCCCAGTGCCCGCCATAACGCGCCGCGCCTTCCTGATCGACGCGCCCGGTTTCGGCGACCAGCTCCGTTCCCTGGGACTGAGCCGCTGCGCGGGTCACGATGTTGATGACGCCGTTGACGGCATTCGCGCCCCATAACGTTGCGCCGGGCCCGCGCACCACTTCGATCCGCTCCACGTCTTCGAGCAGGACGTCGGTCTTGTGCGCCTGTTGCTGTACTCCAACGAACTCGATCTGGAAGCTCTGATTGCGACGACGTCAACGTGGCAGAAGGCGGCCACGCATCCGGAGACGATGCGCAAGATCATCGCGGTCTACGGCGAGGTGCGGCCGCACCTGCTCGAGAACGCAAAGGGTTGGCCGGAGGCGGCGTCGCTGGACAGCCGCGTGTTTGCCGGACAGGCGTCGTATGGGATGGCGGCGACTGGCCTGGGGAAGGATTCGGCGGGAGCGCAGGCGCTGATGGCCGCGATGGAGAAAGAGGATCCGCGACCGCTGTGGATCTGCGTGTGGGGTGGGGCAAACACGCTGGCGCAGGCATTGATGGACGTGCGCGCGAAGTACTCTCCGGCAGACGCGGCGAAGATCGTCGCGCGGCTGCGGGTGTACACGTCGTCGGACCAGGACGATGCGGGGGCATGGATTCGCCGGGAGTTCCCGGGACTGCTCTACATCACGATGCCGGGCACGCAGGACAGCGGCGATTATTACTACGCGACGTGGACGGGGATCAGCGGCGATCTTTACTACCGCAACTGCGAGGGCGCGGACACCAGCCTGGTGACGAACGAATGGCTCGACCAGAATATTCGGTCGAAGGGGCCGCTGGGCAAGATGTATCCGCGGTTCATGTTCATCATGGAAGGCGACACGCCGACGTTTCTGAACCTGATTGACAACGGACTGAACGGGGATCGACGGCCGGACTGGGGCGGATGGGGCGGGCGCTACGTGTACCGCCAGCCGCGCGGGGAGACGCGGCCGATCTGGACGCAGGGCGGCGACGAGTTTGCGCGGGCCACATCGCAGGATGCGGTGCGCGGGATCGATGGCAAGGTGCATGTGTCGGATCAGGCCACGGTTTGGCGCTGGCGCGAGGCGTATCAGAACGACTTTGCCGCACGCATGAGCTGGACAGTGGACGATTTTGCGCATGCGAACCATGCTCCGGAGTTGGTGGTGAACGGCCAGGTGGGAACGGCTCCAGTAGAGATGACGGCGCACGCAGGCGAGACGGTGACGCTCGATGCGAGCGGCAGCCGCGATCCGGACCCGCGCCAGACGTTGCGCTATCGCTGGTGGGTGTATCCGGAGGCGGGACTCGACGGTGCGCATGGGGCACAGATGTCGATTAGCGGCGAGGAACAGCAGAAGGCAACGGTAAAACTGGAGTCGGCGTGCGCACCGGTTTGGCTGCCGGGGCTGATGCCGTGCCGAGGCGACGGGATCGCGCACATCATTCTGGAGGTGACCGACGATGGGTCGCCGCGGCTGACGTCGTATCGGAGAGTGGTGGTGCGGGTGAGCCAGTAGTCTGTGGCCGGTAGCCTGTAGCGAGCGGATAAGCTACTGGCTACGGGCTACCGCCTGCGGGCTTTTTCACAAGGCTCTTCCCTTCGCCTGGGAATGCTGCAATACTTGATCGTGCCCGCCTGGGTTAACTGGCCTCATCCATGTAATTGCGGCTTCGGTCGAGATCATGAGACCCGCTTCGGTGGCGGGTCTCACACGTGGAGTCATCAGGTTGTTCGTGGAGATGCGGCCAGTTCAAGCGTCCAGCACACAAATCTAAATAAGGTGACGCGAAAATGTCTGCGAAGTACATTTTTGTGACCGGTGGAGTTGTGTCCAGTCTCGGCAAGGGTCTTGCCGCCGCCTCGATTGGGTGTCTTCTCGAAAGCCGTGGCCTCAAAGTCAACCTGATGAAGTTCGATCCGTATCTGAACGTCGATCCGGGGACGATGTCGCCATTTCAGCACGGCGAAGTGTTCGTGACCGACGACGGCGCGGAGACAGATCTCGATCTGGGACACTACGAGCGCTTCACGCACGCGAAGCTCAGCCGCGACAATAACTGGACCACGGGGAGGATCTACGAACAGATCATCCTGAAGGAGCGCCGCGGGGATTACCTGGGCAAGACGGTGCAGGTGATTCCGCACGTGACGAACGAGATCAGGAACGCGATGCGGAAGGTGGCGGCGGAGGGCGATGTCACCATCGTGGAGATCGGCGGAACGGTGGGCGACATCGAATCGCTGCCATTTCTGGAGGCGATTCGGCAGGTACGGCAGGAGTTGGGGCGCGAGAATACCGTGTTCGTCCACGTCACGCTGGTGCCGTGGATCGGCGCGGCGCAGGAGCTGAAGACGAAGCCGACCCAGCACTCGGTGAAGGAGCTGCTGTCGATCGGGATTCAGCCGGATATTCTGCTGTGCCGGACGGACCGGGCTTTGTCGCGCGAGGTGAAGAGCAAGATTGCGCTGTTTTGCAACCTTGAGGATCAGGCGGTGATCACGGCGCGCGACGTGGATTCGATTTACGAAGTGCCGCTCGCGTTTGCTCAGGAAGGCGTGGATCGGCTGGCGCTGAAGTATCTGCACATGGAAACGCCGGAGCCGGATCTGAGTAAGTGGTCGGAGCTGGTCCAGCGGTGCTACCACCCGGCCGATGAGGTTTCGATTGCCATTGCCGGCAAGTATGTAGAGTACGAGGACAGTTACAAATCGCTGAAAGAGGCGCTGGTGCACGGCGCGCTGAAATACAACCTGAAGCTGACGGTGACGTGGATCGAGGCCGAAGGGCTGGAGGAGCCGGGATACGAGGAGCAGCTGCGC
Organism: uncultured Acidobacteriaceae bacterium; assembly: GCA_963702285.1. Classification (GTDB taxonomy): domain Bacteria; phylum Acidobacteriota; class Terriglobia; order Terriglobales; family Acidobacteriaceae; genus Palsa-343. The sequence goes on from CAVPCB010000043.1 coordinate 9,020, forward strand.
GGGTTCGATGGCATTCTCGTGCCGGGCGGATTTGGCAAGCGCGGAATCGAAGGGATGCTGAACGCGATCCGATACGCACGCGAGCAGCAGGTGCCGTATTTCGGAATCTGCCTGGGAATGCAGACGGCGTGCATCGAATACGCCCGCAATGTGTGCGGGCTGGCGGGCGCGAATTCGAGCGAGTTCGATCCGGCCACGCCGCATCGCGTGATCTACAAGCTGCGTGAGCTGACCGGCGTGGAGGAGATGGGCGGCACCATGCGCCTGGGGGCGTGGACCTGCCTGCTTGGAGCCGGATCGAGGGCCGCGAAGGCGTACGGGAGGACGGAAATTTCAGAACGTCACCGTCACCGTTACGAATTCAATCGCGAATACGAGGCGCTGCTCACCGGCGCGGGGCTGAACATCACCGGAACCACTCCGGACGGAACCTACGTGGAGATCGTGGAGATTCCGGGCCATCCGTTCTTCCTGGGCTGTCAGTTCCATCCCGAGTTCAAGTCGAAGCCGCTGGAGCCGCATCCGCTGTTTGCGCGGTTCATCGAGGCGAGCTACGCGAACCGGGTGAAGCGCGGCCAGGCGCAGGCGGAGCCGGCGAAGGTGGAAGTGAGCTAAACCCGAATTGGAGGACGCTGATCGTGGTGATTCGAGCTGCCTTGAGACCGCTGCAATATTGCCTCCTCTTCCTGCTTGGTTTTCTTGTTTCCCCGCTTGCCCCTGGTCAGGCTCCTGACCTATCCGCACCAGAATTAATCACAGATCCTGAGGCGTTGCTGGCTGCTGCCGCGCCCTCCTACGACTTCAATTCAGCCACGATGAAGCCATGGTACTTCACCGCGAGTTATGAACTTTTCGATCGGGTAGGAAACCCGGCGGACAAAGGGACATTTGAGTACTGGTGGGCTTCGCCAGCCACATATCGCGGAACCTGGAAACGCGGCGATACAACCTGGACCGCGTGGCACACCGCGGAAGGGAAAGGCTTCCTCACGACCAATGGCGGAGACCTGCAGTTTCTCGAAACGGAATTCTGGAGACTGCTCCTCGATCCCCTCCCGCAGGAAGAATACCTGTCAAAGCAATTGAAGCGGGATACGATCACGTTGGGGAAGACGAAGCTCCCCTGCGTCCGCCCTGGAAACCAATCAGGGCAAGAGATACCTGAGGGAACCTATTGCTTTGACCCGCGGGTACCGGCACTGGTCATGATGAAAGAGGAAGGCGGAATCACCGTGGGCTACGGCGACTTTAGCCCTGGTTGAGCGAAGACAACTGGCGAAGTCTGTCGTCGAATCCGTCGATGGTCGCCGGGTCTTAACGGTCACGGTTGAATCCATCGGCGGGCTCAATCCTGCGGACCCGGTGTTGATCCCGCCGCCGGATGCGCAGACCGATAAGCTTGGAATCCTGGACCGCCACTCCCAGGTGGTTTCAGGCCAACTTGTCAAGCGCTTCATCCCGCCCAGCTATCAGGGGAATCATCTATCAGGGACCCTGGTCCTGGATCTAAAAGTCGGGACGGATGGGAGGGTGAAGGACGTACAGGTGGTCAGTGGGCCGCCATCGCCCCTCGTTGATGCTATGGTGAAGAACGTTTCGGAAATGGAATATAGCCCTTTTCGCCGGAATGGGGAGCCGGTCGAGGTAAGAATCCTGATGACGTTCACCGCCGGGGCTGGGCTGTAGGGAGATCAGCTCTCCGAG
>CAVPCB010000044.1:0-33383 GCA_963702285.1 uncultured Acidobacteriaceae bacterium
GCAACTGCGCAATCGAACGATTATCCATCGCCCCGATTACATCATTTCCTGCCAGGTGAATCCACACGCGCTCGAGAGCGTCGCGCATCGTCAACGCCGTGCCGGGATTCGGCGCTGTGGAGGCCGCAACCCATCGTTTGCGCGTGATCGGCCACGACCACCAGTCAGTGACGTGCCCGCGGACAAAAGGCCGCACTCAAACGCACGCCGGGTATCTGCTTGTTTCAGGAAATATGCCGAAGAGCAGGGACCGGTCAGGCTGCGTCGGCGGCGCTGGGGCCGGTGTCGCGCCCCCTCACCACCTGGTCTGCCTGTGGCCCCTTCTGGCCCTGGACGATGTCGAACTCCACGTCATCGCCCTCCTTCAGGCTCTTGTATCCGTCCACCTGGATTGCACTGTAGTGAACGAACACATCGGGGCCGTCATCCCGCCCGATAAAGCCATACCCTTTGGCGTTGTTGAACCACTTGACCTTGCCTTTGTACTGAGCCACGTACGCGAACCTTCCTCTCAGGCAGTGTGGTTGGAGATTCCAACCTGCTCTGATCTAGATGGGCGCGCTCCAGGTTTGGTTTTCTGCGTTTCCCTCGCCGATTCCACAACCTTACTTCTTCTTGCGCCGCCTCCGCGCCCAGCGCGCGTAGAACAGTGCCGAGATGATCGTCTTCCCGTCCAGGATCCTGCCCGCTTCAATCAACTTCAGTAACTCGCTCAGCGGCACAAACTGCAGCTCGAAGCTCTCGTCTTCTTCCGGCGCAGCCTTGCCCGCCGTGAGATCCTCTGCCAGAAAAACCTGCATCCATTCCCCGAGAAATCCTGGACTTGCGAAGTACCGCACCAGCTTTGTCCACTTCGTCGCCGAGTAGCCGGTCTCCTCCCGCAGCTCCCGCCTGGCCGCCTCCAGGTGATCCTCGCCATCGTCCATCTTGCCAGCCGGCACTTCATATAGATATTGTTGCGCCGCGTGGCGGAACTGCCGCTCGATCAGCACCAGCGGATCCTTCCGGCTCTTCCGGTCGTCCACCGCCAGAATTACCACCGAGCCGTTATGCCGGATCACATCCCGGGTGACCTTCTTCCCGGTCGGCTCCTCGATCTGGTCCCGAAAGACCTGGAACAGCGGCCCCTCGAACACCTCTTTCGAGGCGATCACCTTCGCCGGCCGGCCCGGCTCGATCTTCAGCTTCTTCACCACCGGCACCGCGTGTTTCGCCGGCTGCTTCCCCGGCTTCTTCCCGGACTTCTTCTCCGGCTTCTTCTTCTTTGCCATCCCGATCGCTCTCCTTTCCCATAACCTACCATCCGCCGCTTTTCATGAACGCCAACCGCTGACCGCTGCTTTAACTGCATCCTCCTCCCCACCCCGGGCATCCGAAGACTGACCCACTCCACCCGTCACAGATGACTCCCGACCTCTGCACGCCGCACAAGCCCGTGAGAAACTCGGAGCAGGTTCTGCCGTGAAGGTCGACTGCTATCCCATCTCGCTGCTGCCCCGGCAAAGCCGGCTCTTCCTCGACTACACCTCGAGCCACGAGCCCCTCGCCCCCTTTTTCACCGCGACCCCCTGGTCCACCGAGTGGGCGAAGAACAACCCCACCCAGGACGTGGCCCACCGCAACACCCTCGCCGACCTGCTGCTCGAGCAGAACCGCGCCTGGCTTTCCGGATCGCCCTCCGCCCCCGACAAAACGCTGGCCAACATCGAGCGCCTCCGCCACGGCGCCGGCGCCGTCGTCACCGGCCAGCAGGTCGCCCTCTTCACCGGGCCTCTGTTCACCCTCCTGAAAGCCGCCACGGTCGTCCGCCGCGCCCAGGACTCGGGTGCGGTCCCCGTCTTCTGGCTCGCGTCTGAAGATCACGACCTCGCCGAAGCGGACCACGTCACGCTGCCCGCGCGCCACGCCCTCCATACCCTGAAGCTGCCGCACGACGACGCCCCCTCATCAAGCCCTGTCGGCCAGCTCCCCATCGGCCCCGGCATCGCGCCGGTCCTCGACCGCGCCGCCGAGCTCATCGGAGGCACGCCGGAGTTCGACCTGCTCGCGGCGTGTTACACGCCCGACGCCACTTATGCCTCGGCCTTCGCGCGCTTCCTCGCCGCCACCTTCGCCGATTCCGGCCTCATCGTCGTCGACGCCTCCACGCGCGCCTTCCACGCCCTCGGCGCTTCCGTTCTCCGCCACGCGATTGAAAACGCTTCTGCCCTGGAAGAGGCTCTGCACCAGCGCGACAAGCTGCTCGCCGAGCGCGGCTACCACTCCCAGGTTCTGGTCGCCCCTGGGTCGAGTCTGCTGTTTCTGATCGATGAGACGGGCGCGCGCCTTCCGTTGCGCCGCAAGAACGGCACCTGGTCCACATCACACGACGGCAGCAAGACGCAATACTCCGCGGACGATCTGCTCGCCATCCTCGACACCGCACCGGAGCGGCTTAGCCCCAACGCGCTGCTGCGGCCCGTCTTTCAGGATTTCCTGTTCCCCACCCAGGCCATCATCGGCGGACCCGCGGAGATCGCCTACTACGCGCAGAACCAGGTCCTCTACCAGGCCATCCTCGGCCGGACCACGCCGGTGCTGCCGCGCCTTACCGCGACGCTGATCGAGCCGTCGATCGCGAAGATCCTCGACGAGCACCAGCTCACGCTCGAAGACATCTTCACCACGCATTCCGATGAGCTGGCGCACCGCCTCGGCGCGCGCTCGCTGCCCATCGAAGGCAAGCGCCGGCTCTCGGCCGCCGGCAACGCGCTCGACGACGAGCTCGACGCGCTGCTCGCCTGGTGTGAATCGCTCTCGCCCTCGCTGGCGCGCGCCGCCCAGGTGTCCGCGTCAAAGATGCGGTATCAGATGAACCGCCTCCGCCGCCTGGCCGCCAACGACCAACTGCAGCGCGACGCCACCATCCGCCGCCACGTGGATACGCTCAGCTTCAACCTCTTCCCCGACCGCCATCCGCAGGAACGGACCATTGGGGGCATCGCTTATCTGGCGCGGTATGGGACGGAGTTACTGGCGACTCTGATCGAGCAAGCCTCACAGGAGTGTCCGGGGCACAAAGCCTTGTGGCTGTAGCTGGGCTCGGTTTTCGAAACCAGAGGTGCCTTACGGACTGCAAGTGACTTTCACCAGAGACGTGGAGGTGCAACGGGCAGCGCGAAAACGGCCGCGGTAATGGATTGTCAGCACGCTGTCGCTGTTCCATTGAATGTCCCACGGTTCAACTGACATCGGGCCGCCTGAGTAGACCGTCTCCTGCCTGAAGCCGTGCGCCCAGTAGAGCTCGACCGATGTACTGCCCCCGGTAGTCCCTCGTCCGCATTGTTGATTCTCGCCGCTGCTTTCCGCGACGGTGAGTAAATGGGAGTCGAGCGAGTGACGCATCCGGACCCAGCCAGAAACAGCACGAAGAGAAGACTTCCCGCCAGAGCCAACGGTATGCACAGGACTCGCAGCGCAATTCTCGCGATCCGTCTCCGAAACTTTCCCGCGCGGCCGATGCCGTAGATGGCAATTCCCGTGATCAGCAGAAGAGCGAAAAGCACACGGACAAGCCACCAGTCCAGGAAGAACATGTTCAATCATCCCACGCACTATGTCTGGCTTTCATCGGATTTAGTCACATTTGGCATCGGCGTAGCCAAAACGGCTACAATATCCCCAGGAGGCCCCATGCGTCTGGTTTCCCTGCGTGAGTTCCGCATCCGCGGCTCCAAAGCCGTCAAATCCGCCGCCGACCGCGGCGAAACCATCCTCCTCTCCGGCCGGAATGGCCCTGAGTACTTCCTCGTCCCCGTCCTCGGAGATGTCACCGACCAGGACCGCGAGCTGCAGCGCGCCATTGCCAGGGCCAGCCTCCGCGAAAACTGGCGCCTGGCGGAGAAATTCGGACCTCTCAGCGATGAAGAGATCGACACCGAAATCGACCAGGCCCGCGCTTCACGTTCGCGCCGCAAAAAGAAATGAGACTCATCGTCCTCGACACGAATGTCCTCATTTCCGCGGGCATTGGACGTCCCGGCCCTCCGGCAAAGATCGTCGACGAGTGGGTTCTCGGTGGCCGGGTCCAGGTCCTCACTTGCCCCTGGATCCTGAGGGAATATCGCGATGTCGCTTCACGTGACAAGCTGCAACGTTACGGCTTTCCTCCCAATTGGCTTGAGGTCATGATCAGGAACAGCCTCCAACTCCCCGACCCTCCCCCCTGGCCGCATCCCCTCCCCGACCCGAACGACGCACCCTTCCTGGCCCTCGCCAAAACCGCCGGAGCGTGGCTCATCACCGGAAACATGAAGCATTTCCCCAAGGCGGCCCGCCTCGGTGTCACCGTACTCGCCCCGGCCGACTACCTCGCTCACTTGGAAGAACTCTAACCGGCAATCCCAATGCGCTCCCGCGGCGCGCGCCGCTCCCGAGTGCGGCGATGCCTGTCTTACCACACGTCATCGGGAAAATTGTTCTGCAAATCGGCGCTGCCATCCTTGCCCGGAAATGAGGCCGGGCAGGGATGGCAGACACCAGCGAAAAATGAGTCAGAAGCTGGCGTGGGCCAGTTTGTGACTCGTTATGGAATCGCCGCCGTGTAGATGTTGGACGGCAGGCTTTCTGCTCCTGACGCGTCAACACTCGTGACTTCGTAGTTGTAAGTCGCGCCCGCCTGCACCGTGGTGTCGGTGTAGGTTGTGGATGCGTCTACGGACGAAGTCAGCAACGCGTACGAACCGCCACTGGCCGCCCGGTAGATGTGATAGCCGGCCACTGGATCGCTCGAACTTGTTGGGGCAGCCCAGCTCAGCTGCACATCATAGGTTGTCGCCGCTCCGCCTGTTCCGCTCAGAGCGACCGTCATCGTGCTGCCCATCGAGCAGTTGCTCGCGAGGGCTACGGTGCCAGTTGCGGCTCCCGTAGCCGTCGGATCGAACTGCACCTGCAGCGTCGACGCCTGCCCCGGATTCAGCGTCATCGGGAACTTCGCTCCCGGCAGCGTGAATCCTGGACCGTTCACTGTTCCCGTACTGATGGTTACCGGAGCCGTGCCCGTCGACGTCATGGTTACGGATTGTGTCGCCGGAGTGTTCAGGTTGACCGTGCCGAAAGCCACACTGCTGCTGCCGATGGTTAGTGTTGGAGTGGTCGGGTTCAGAGTCAGTGCGAACGTCTTGGCAATGCCGCTTGAGCTTGCTGTCAGCGTCGCGGTTTGATTCGACGTGACTGCCGTGGCTGTGGCCGTGAAGGCGGCGGTGGTGGATCCGGCCGCGATCGTAATGGAAGCCGGCACTGTTACCGCGCTGCTGCTGCTAGTGAGAGCTACCGTCGTCGCGCTGGTGGCCGCCGAGGTGAGCGCCACCGTGCATGCGTCGGTCCCGGCTCCGGTCAGCGTTCCGCTGCTGCAGGAGACGGTGCTCAGCGTCGCCGAGGCCTGGCCGGTCCCACTCAGGCTGATGGTCGCCGCCGCTGCATTGCTGCTGATTGTCACCGACCCGGTGAAGGCTCCTGCCGTGACCGGATCGAAGCTGATGGTCAGCGTCGCTGCCTGGCCAGGATTTAGCGTGACCGGGAAGCTGATGCCCGAATCGCCAAATCCAGTTCCGGCGGCCGTCGCTGCGCTGATAGTCAGCGCCGCTGTCCCCGAAGAGGTCAACGTCACCGTCTTCGTGAGGGTGGTGTTCAGCGCGTCGGTTCCGAATGCCACAGTCGTGCTGCTCAAGGTCAGCTTGGGAGTGGTCGGGTTCAGAGTTAGAGCGAACGTCTTCGCAACGCCGCCCGAGCTTGCTGTCAGCGTCGCGGTTTGATTCGTACTGACGGCCGAGGCTGTGGCCGTGAAGGTGGCGGTGGTGGATCCGGCCGCGATCGTAATGGAAGCCGGCACTGTTACCGCGCTGCTGCTGCTAGTGAGAGCTACCGTTGTCGCGCTGGTGGCCGCCGAGGTGAGCGCCACCGTGCATGCGTCGGTCCCGGCTCCGGTCAGCGTTCCGCTGCTGCAGGAGACGGTGCTCAGCGTCGCCGAGGCCTGGCCGGTCCCACTCAGGCTGATGGTCGCCGCCGCTGCATTGCTGCTGATCGTCACCGACCCGGTGAAGGCTCCTGCCGTGACCGGATCGAAGCTGATGGTCAGCGTCGCTGCCTGGCCAGGATTCAGCGTGACCGGGAAGCTGATGCCCGAATCGCCAAACCCTGTTCCGGCGGGGGTCGCTGCGCTGATAGTCAGCGCCGCTGTCCCCGAAGAGGTCAGCGTCACCGTCTTCGTAACGGTCGTGTTCAGCGCGTCGGTTCCGAATGCCACCGTCGTGCTGCTCAAGGTCAGCTTGGGAGTGGTCGCGTTCAGAGTTAGAGCAAACGTCTTGGCAACGCCGCCCGAGCTTGCCGTCAGCGTCGCGGTTTGATTCGTGCTGACAGCCGAGGCTGTGGCGGTGAAGCCGGCGGTGGTGGATCCGGCCGCGATGGTGATGGAGGCCGGCACTGTTACTGCGCTGCTGCTGCTGGTGAGAGCCACCGTTGTCGCGCTGCTGGCTGCCGAGGTGAGCGCCACCGTGCATGCGTCGGTTCCGGCTCCGGTCAGTGTTCCGGTGCTGCACGAAACAGAACTCAGCGTCGCCGATGCCTGCCCGGGATTCAGCGTTAAGAGGAAGGTTTTGAAGAGTCCGCCCGCGCGCGCGGTCAGAGTCACTGTCCGAACCGAACTCACAGCCGCTGCCGTCGCCGTGAAGGTGGCGGTGGTGGATCCGGCGGCGATGACGACGGAAGCGGGAACTTTAACGGCCCTGTTGCTGCTTGTCAATGCGATCGCCGTTGCGCTCCTGATTGAGGAGGGGAGCGTCGCCGTGCAGGCATCCGTGCCGGCTCCGGTCAGCGATGCGCTGCTGCACGAGAGCGAGCCCGACCCTGTCGGTTGCACGCGGCCGAAGGATGCCAGAGGCGCGCAGAGGGTCATCACGCCCAGCAAGGCGGCGCGCAAAAGTCTCAGCCACCGGGACACGCCTCGTGCGCGGCCGATCGGCTCAGAGTCACAGGAGAATGGGTCATCTGTCGCGCGGTCGCGACCGAAGGAGGGAGAAAGAAGACGGAGTTGCACAGCGGCACCTCGAAAAGCGTTTTCGCACACGCCACCTGTTGCACTCGCAAACGCTTTGCGAGCGTGCGGGCCCAATCAGATAGAAGGTGGCCGAACGAAGTTATTTGGTAGGGCGATCATCGCGCAGGGCGGGAGTTAGTAACTGTGAGTGGGATCACATTGGTTTCATATTCCAGTTACCTCCGATTGCGAGGTTCCGTCGCAGGATTTATGTTTCCCGTTTTGGGAAATAGCTATTTATTGAAGAGCGGTTGCGAGCGAGAGGCGCCCATACCAGAAACCTTGCCGTGTCAAAAAGCGCTGACCCAGGACCCGGGCGGCGGCCAGGTTCACCCCACAGCAAGCAGAAGATGCTTCCAGAAATACAAATGTCGATGGGAATCGATGTGTTGCCCAGGCAAAGGTACTGTGACTGGCGGTCTCCTGTGCCAATTCGGGAAAGACACATCCTCCCCGCCAAAGTAGCTCGATCATAAGTGCACCTAACCTTGTGCACCCACTCCAGCCGACTGCCGGACATGGTTACTATCGAGCCGTAACCGCGGTGCTCCTCCAGGGCAACCCGTTCCTCCTACAAACCCTGCGGTTGGAGATCAGGACACACTGAGCCTGAGCCTCGTCGCGAAGTCACTGGGTTCGACCGGCGCCGACTGTTTTTGGACCGGTGAGCCGGGACTCGGCCTGTAGTCGGCCGCTTGTTGCTGTGAACTATTTTCTGTTCGTTTGAAAAGTCCTTTTGGGGGGTCGACCCCCTGGGAAGTTGTTGATTCCGCGGCCAGGGTTTTCCGCTGGAGCCCCTGGGGATAACTAGTTGTTAACCGTCGCCGCAGCGTTCTCCGCGACGAGTGCGGCGGCCATGGCGCGAGCTTTTTCGACCTCACGGTCGATGGCTTCGAGGTGGTCGAAGGGCAGGGCGCGGGAGGCGAGGAAGTCCTCGCGTGTCTCCTTGTAGCGAGGAGCGCACATGTCCGCCATCTCGGTCTCGACTTTACCCAGTTCCTTGTTCCAGTTCTTCTTGAGGTCGCGGAAGCGATGACGGCTCTGGTTGGGGGGCTGGAGGAGCGGAGTGGTGAGCGGCTCGTCCGGGGACTCAGAGCAAGGGGCAACGGGCTCCGGGGCGGATTGGGCGCTGGTAGCTTCGCGCCGGGGGTCATTGGGCGGACCGACAATTTCGTGTTCGGGGATGCCCGTGCGGCGGAGTTGGGCGCGGAACTTCGCGGTTTCGAGGCGCTGGCACTGCATGGTGTGGGCAAGGCGGCAGCCGGCGAGGAGCATGCGGCCGTTGTTGACCGGGATGGTGCCCCACGCGAGAGCGCGCAGCGTCTCCGACAGCAACAAGACGATGGAGGCCTCGTCTTCGAGGAGGGGAACGTCGATGGGTCGCTCGACGCGGGAGTGGAGGAAGAGGTCGTGGCGGTGGCAGTAGTCCTGGCCGCGGATGGCCCAGTCGCGGCAGGGGTTGCCGTCGGCCTTGGTGTAGCGGCAGGTGCGATGGGCGGGCGCTGCGCCGCCTGAGTTGGGCTGTAGGACGTCGAAATCGGATGGTACGGAATCGTGTTGCTGCATGATCGTTCTCCTTACTCTTAGGTTGTGGGTGTTTCGTGACGTTTTTTGCGCCGGCCAGCTTGCGCCGACCGGAACTTATGCTGACCGCTTTTAGCTAAGTGTTGGGCGCCGATTCGCCTGGATTTGCGCACAAAAATGGCGAGGGGCCTGCGCCACTACACGCAGACCCTTCGCAAAAAACCGGGCTCGGAAGCCCAGCCCGCTAAAAGGAGGCATCAGCCCAGCAGAAAAAGGAAAAGCTCCGCCAATGAGACGGAGCTTTTTTCTTTTTCTACTATAAGTTCAGAATATCAGGTTGAGCGTGTAAGTCGGCCAGATTTGTTGGAAGTTTTTGGACTGTAAGTTCTTATAAGTCAGCTGTCATTACTTTAGGTTTTTCCACAAACTCTTGACAAGAAACAGGGGACAGGCGGTTGGGGCGCATTCTCGTGATTGCCAGCGTGCACGGGGTGGGGAAGGGCATGCATTCCGTTCGGGGATCCGGAACCATCGCGCGAGAATTGCGGCTTCCCGAAATGGCACTGGCAATCGCGCGTCACGGTACTTTAGGACTGTGTAGCGCATCGATTTCGATGGACATTTGCGTGAACGCGGTATGAGCTTCTTGCTGTGGGGTGAACCTGGCCTCTGTCCGCTTTTTGCCGGCTGGGTTTTAGGTGGCTGCTTCTTCATCTAACCGGCCACTTGCTGACCAGTTGTTTCGCTGACCGGACTTTTCGCTGGCCGCTTCTTCACTGGGCGCATTCCAGTTGACCGCCCTTTTTCGCTGGACTCTCTTTGCCGGCGGACTCTGCGCCTTCCCAAAATGGCACTGGCAAGCGCGGCACGGTACTTTTGGGCCGTGTAGCGCATCGATTTCGATGGACATTTGCGTGAACGTAGTATGAGCTTCTTGCTGTGGGGTGAACCTGGCTTCTGTCCGCTTTTTGCCGACTGGGTTTTAGGTGGCTGCTTCTTCATCTAACCGGCCACTTGGTGACCAGTTTTTTCGCTGACCGGACTTTTCGCTGGCCGCTGACTGCCGGTTTTCGCTGGCCATTGACTGCCGGTTTTCGCTGGCCGCTGACTGCTGGCTCGCTGGACCCTGACCGTTGACTGCTCGCCGCTGACTGCGGTTTTCGCTGGCCATTGACTGCCGGTTTTCGCTGGCCGCTGACTGCTGGCTCGCTGGACCCTGACCGTCGACCGCTGGCCGCTGACTGCCGGTTTTCGCTGGCCGCTGACTGCTGGCATTCGCTGGTTCCTGACCGTCGACTGCTCGCCTTTGACTGCCGGTTTTCGCTGGCCGCTGACTGCCGACTGCTCGCCATTGACTGCTGGCTCGCTGGACCCTGACCGTCGACTGCTCGCCGCTGACTGCCGGTTTTCGCTGGCCGCTGACTGCCGACTGCTTGCCATTGACTGCTGGCTCGCTGGACCCTGACCGTCGACTGCTCGCCGCTGACTGCCGGTTTTCGCTGGCCATTGACTGCCGGTTTTCGCTGGCCGCTGACTGCTGGCTCGCTGGACCCTGACCGTTGACCGCTGGCCGCTGACTGCCGGTTTTCGCTGGCCGCTGACTGCCGACTGCTCGCCATTGACTGCTGGCTCGCTGGACCCTGACCGTTGACTGCTCGCCGCTGACTGCCGGTTTTCGCTGGCCATTGACTGCCGGTTTTCGCTGGCCGCTGACTGCCGACTGCTCGCCATTGACTGCTGGCATTCGCTGGTAGCTGACCGTCGACCGCTGACTGCCGGTTTTCGCTGGCCGCTGACCGCTGGCCGCCGGTTTTCGCTCGCCGCAGTGCCGACCGCTCGCCGCTGACTGCTGGGCGGAGCCATGCTCGACACGGTGAACCGTTATCTGGACAGCCGCGGCATCCGCATCGCGACCGGCGCCATTGTGGACGCCACCATTCTTGATGCACCGTCCTCGACGAAGAACGCGCAGGGGGCGCGCGACCCGGAGATGCGTCAGACGCGCAAGGGGAACCAGTGGTACTTCGGGATGAAGGCGCACATCAGCGTGGATTCGAAGACGGGGCTGGTGCACTCGGTGTGCACCATGGCGGCCTCGGTGTCCGACGGCATATGTTACCCGAGCCGCTGCATAAAGAGGGGCGCAAGGTGTAGAACGACGGCGGGTATCAGGGTCAGAGTAAGACGATCCGCCAGGCCGCACCGCGCACTCAGGTGTAGGGACTATGTGGACCAGTTACAGCGAGCGAAGAACCGAGTCAAGGTTCGAGTAAGAGAAGGTTGAGCATCCTTTTTGGTCGTGAAGCGGATCTTCGGATTCGAGAAGACCCGTACCGCGGGCTGAGCAAGAACCACCAGAGTCTGTGCGTGAACTTCGCGCTGGAAAATCTCTACCTGCACCGCAGACGGCTCGCCCGGCTCGCGGCGTAGTGTCTTCGGAAACCGCGAAAACAGCGGGTTTCGGGCAAGCACATTGCCGAAAAGCATCTCGGTTGCACCCACTCTTCAGCTCCGGTCTGCCTAAACAGCTTCACGGCGACGGGTGGCGCAGAGCTTCCCTAAGGAATGACCTGAACCATCAAGCTATTGGGAACAAGCCGAACTTCAAATGCGTCCATGTGCCTGTGGTCACATGGTTAATATCGTTTTCATCTGGCGAATTTCTTGTAATAAAAAGTTCCGATGGTTGATTGAAGTTTGGAGACGTTGCTATACTCCTCGGATTCAAATCCAAACAGGGGGTAACCATGCCTAACCTCAAACTGAAGGAAGAAGTTATCCTGGTCATTGGTAGTATGGGCAGCGACGCGGGCTACACGGTACTAACCCCTCACGGCGTGAGACACGTTCCCAGCAACAATCCCATGGCGCGCGAAGCCTTCGACGCGCTGACGAAAAGCTACATAAAGCTGCAGGAAATCGCTACAAGAGAACAAGCCGCCTAGCAAGCCTGGAAAGCGGCGCGTTCTCCTCAGCGAGCAGCGGCCCTGATTGCCACTGGCGCGACTCTTCCGAACATCTCACCGCTGTGCAACGCGAGGTGCGGAAGGCCGCGCCATGGCCCTCGCACGCATCGCAGACAAGTGATCGCCTGGAGGTTTGACCCTGCGTCAGGCCCGGCCTTTCCAGGGGAGAACCCTGGCCGCGGCTCACAGCTTCGCGAAGAAGCCCCGCATCCGCTCCAGCCCCTCGGCTACATCCGCATGACTGGTTGCGTAGGACAACCGGATGTGCTCGGTCGTCCCGAATGCTTCGCCGGGGACCGTGACCACGTGCGCCTCGTGCAGCAGGCGCTTCGACAGCTCCATCGCCGTGCCGACCTTGCCGAGATACTGCTTCACGTTGGGATACACGTAGAAGGCGCCCTCGGGCTTGACGCAGGTCACGCCTGGAATCTTCGCGAGCCCGGCGAGCGACTCATCGCGCAGCTTGAGGTAGTCGGCGCGCATCTCGCCAACGCAAGCCTGGTCGCCCTTCAGCGCCGCAATCGCCGCCTTCTGCACGAACGCCGCGGTGCTCGAGGTGGACTGGCTCTGCAGCTTCGACATGGCCGCGATCACCGGCTTCGGTCCCAGCGCAAAGCCCGCGCGCCAGCCCGTCATCGCGTAGGTCTTCGAGAGCGAGCCGAGCACGATGATGTTCTCCTTCGCGTCGGTAAACGAGCCGCCGCTCACCAGCGCGCCGGTGTACTGCAGGTAGACGTAGCACTCGTCGAGCAGCAGCCAGATGCCGCGCTCCTTCGCGAGGCGCACGATGCGCTCGAGGTCCTTGGGCGCGATCACGGCGCCGGACGGGTTCGACGGCGAGTTGAGCAGGATGGCTTTGGTCTTCGGCGTGATCGCACGCTCGATAGCGTCGGCGGTCACGCGGAACTCTTCGGCGTCGCCGGCCTCGACGAAGACGCACTTGGCGCCCGCGTACTGCACGATGTCCTTGTAAGAGACCCAGTAGGGCACCGGCACGATGACCTCGTCGCCGTGATCGACCAGCACCTGGATGGCGTTGAAGATGGCGAGCTTGCCGCCGGTGGAGAAGATGGCCTCGTCGGGCGAGTAGCTCGAGCCGAAGTCGGCCGCGTGGCGATCGACGATGGCCTGGCGCAGCTCCGGAATGCCGGAGACCATGGTGTACTTCGTGAAGTTGTTCTGGATGGCCGCGATCGCCGCATCCTTAATATGTTGGGGCGTGGGGAAGTGCGGCTCGCCCGCTCCGAAGTCGACCAGCTTCGCGCCCTGTGCGCGCAGCTTCGCGGCTTCGGCGGTCACAGCCATGGTGGCGGAGATCTCAATCCGCCCGATGCGGTCGGAGAATACTGCGGCAGCGGTGGTGGTCATACTTCTATCTTTGCAGATTTCACGCGCCGCCGCCGCCGATTTTTAGACAGCTCGGAGCCGGGAGCTCGGTGCTCGGAGCCCAGGCTCTTCTCAGCCCCAGGTCGTGACGCGCTTCGCGGAGGTCACCACATTCTGGGCCGAGTCCACCACGTCGTCCACCGCTTCTTTACCGCGCTTGATGTACTTTCCGGCGAGGTCCTGCACGTTGTCCGCTGTTTCCTTGATGTAGTCGCCCGCATCGTTGACGGCGCGCTTGATCTGCCGCCGGGTGCGCGCCCCCGACTGCGGCGCATAGATCAGAGCCAGTGCCGCGCCTGCCGCGACCCCAACACCAAAGGCTGCCCAAAATTTCCAGGTGCTCATGTCTTGCTCCTTCCAGGATTTGTGGCTCGTCCGATTTTGCCCTCTCGTCGGTCAGATACCGCGCGGAGGCTGTGGGTTGCGTTGGTTCCTCTCGGGCCCGTTCATGACTGCGGACACCTCACTTCTTTGCGCCCAGCTTGCCGGCCTCGATGCTCACCAGCTCGCTCAGGTCCTGCTTTTCGAGGCCGTGGACCGCCTTGTTGAACTCATCCACCTTGCTCGACCAGTTCATGGAGCAGAATTTCGGCCCGCACATCGAGCAGAAGGCGGCTTCTTTGTAGTAGTCGTCGGGCAGCGTCTCGTCGTGCATGGAGCGCGCCGTCTCAGGATCGAGCGAGAGGGCGAACTGCTTCTCCCAGTCGAAGGTGTAGCGCGCGTAGCTGATGGCGTCGTCGCGATCGCGCGCGCCGGGGCGATGGCGGGCGATGTCCGCGGCGTGGGCGGCGATCTTGTAGGCGATCATGCCGTCCTTCACGTCCTTCTCGTTGGGCAGGCCGAGGTGCTCCTTGGGGGTGACGTAGCAAAGCATGCTCGCGCCGTGCCAGCCGATGAGCGCCGCGCCGATGGCGCTGGTGATGTGGTCGTAGCCAGGCGCGATGTCGGTGACGAGCGGGCCCAGCGTGTAGAAGGGCGCGCCGAAGCAGTACTCCACTTCCCTGTCGACCTGCTCCTTGATCTTGTCCAGCGGCACGTGGCCGGGGCCTTCGATCATCACCTGGACGTCTTCCTTCCAGGCCTTGGCGGTGAGTTCGCCCAGCGTCTTCAGCTCCGCGAACTGCGCTTCGTCCGACGCGTCGGCGATCGAACCGGGGCGGAGGCCATCGCCGAGGGAGAAGCTGACGTCGTGCTTCGCCATGACTTTGACGATGCGGTCGAAGTTCTCATAGAGGAAGTTCTGCTTGTGGTTGTGGGTCATCCACTGCGCGAGGATGGCGCCGCCGCGGCTCACGATGCCGGTGATGCGCTTCGCCACCATGGGCACGTACTGGATGAGCACGCCGGCGTGGACAGTGAAGTAGTCGACACCCTGTTCGGCCTGCTCCTCGATGACTTCGAGGTAGACGTCGATGTTGAGGTCCTCGACGCGCTTCACGCGCGCCAGCGCCTCGTAGATGGGCACAGTGCCGATGGGCACGGGCGAGTGGCGGAGGATGGCGTCGCGGATCTCGGGGATCGAGCCGCCGGTGGAGAGGTCCATGACGGTGTCGGCGCCGTGCTGGATGGCCATGTGCAGCTTGCGCAGCTCTTCGTCGATGTTCGACGTGATGGCGGAGTTGCCGATGTTGGCGTTGACCTTGCAGCGGGTGGCGATGCCGATGCCCATCGGCTCCAGTTCCGGATGGTTGACGTTGGCGGGAATGATGAGCCGGCCGGCGGCGATTTCGTCGCGAACCAGCTCCAGCGGCAACTGCTCGCGCTCGGCGACGAAGGCCATCTCTTCAGTGGCGAGGCCCTTGCGCGCGAAGTGCATCTGCGACAGGTTGCGGTCGCCGCTGCGCTCGGCCTCGGCCTTGCGGCGAACGAGCCAGTCTGCGCGGGGCTTGAGAATTTCAAGGGTGGGGTTGGAAGCGGCCATCGATCACCTCGTCAGGATGGGAGTGGAAGGGCGTTGCGGTTGGTGACGGAGATGCAAAAGCTGATTATAGATGCCGCTGCTGAGGACGCGCTGAAGCGGGGATTTACTGGCAGCTCTTGTTCCCGTTCGCCTCAAAGGCCAGGAAGGTGAGACTGGCGGGCGGGAGTTGGAGCGTGCCGGCCTGGACCCGCTCGCCTGCCGTTTGCGGCAGCGAACCATCGGCGCCGGCGCGCAGTTCATGTCCATTGAGCAACGTTGAACTCGACGAGAGAGAGTCGGAGGTCAGCGTGTATCGGGCGGCAGAGGCAGGAATGGTGAGGCTGTGCTCCTTCGTCGCGTCGGTGTTGATGGCGAGCACCGTCATGCCGCCGCGCCTGCCGTTCATGCACTGCGCGTAAATCCGCAGGGCCGAATCTTCGGCGGATGGGTGCGGATCGAGCACCACCGGGCCCATGAAGCGCTTCCACAACAAGGCCGCCCAGTAATCGGGCCGCGGCTCGAAGGTGCCCTCGGCGAGTAGCCCATAGTCGCTGGCGTCGAGGGTGTTGCGCATCACCACCTGCACGCCCTTTTGCGCCAGCGTTCCCAGCTGGTTGAGGAAGCGGAAGGTGTCGGCGAACTGCGCGGCAAAGGGATCGCCGCCGCAGGCCGCTTCTCCGGTTTCGTTCAGCCACAGCTTTTTGCCGGGCAGATAACGATCGCGCAGACCGGCGTAGAAAGCCTCAACGGTGTCGGTGCGATCGAGCCAGTCGGCGGAGAGAGCCTGGCCGATCTCCATCTTGCCGCCGCAGCGGTGCGAGACGGCGCCGTAGAAGTGATACGAGAAGGCGTCGAAGATGGGGCCGGTCGCCTGCAGCAGATCCTCGGAATGCAGAAAGGTCATCTGCGGCATGTGCGCGCCCGCGGGCATCAGCGATATGCCTTCGCCGACACTGCCCGGGCCCAGGAAAATCGTCTGCGGCGACTGCTTGCGCAGGAAGGCTCCGAAGAGCTTTGTGTCGCGGCCGTACGCGGCGGCGTCGTAGCCGGCCGGCGCGCCTCCGGCAGAGGGGAAGTTCGGCTCGTTCATGAACTCGGCCGCGGCGATTTGGCCGCCCGCAGATTTGGTGTAGTCGAGCAGCGCCTGGGCCTGTTGCGGCTGCCAGACTCCGTCGGCGTTGCGGGTGCCTGGGCTGACGGCGAACGACGTGACGACCTGGGCATTGGCCGCGCGAGCAAAGGTGAGCACGCCCTTCCACTCCGCGCGGGTGAGAACGCTGCGGAAGCCCTCGGGAGGCTTGGTCAGGGCAGGCTGGTCGTCATTCTGGAAGTACGTGCTGTTCTCCCAGGTTCCGCTCACGCGGATGTACGCAGGTCCCAGCGCCGCGGCGAGCTTACGGAGGCGCGGGTTGGTGAGGTCGAGGGGCGGGCGGTATTCGTACAGCGCGGAAGCATCGCCGGCCTGGATGGCGCTGGGTGTTGGCGCCTTCGCGGCCTGGGCGAGTGAGGCATACGGCCTCCAGAATCGGCCGCCGGTGACCTCGACCATCTCGACGTTGTAGGAGAGATAGCGCGGGTCGACGGTGCCCAGTTTTGCCATGTGAGCTGGATCGATCTTCACCGGCTCCTGCGCCAGCAATGCGGGCAGGAGGCCTGTTAGCTAGGCAGAGGGGGAGCGCCACGCTCCGGGAGGACTGGATTCGCCTGCGCATCTTCATCTGCCGTCTCCTCTCGCCGTTCGTGTCGGTGCCATGGTACACGGGGTGGAGGCGGGCGATTTGAGGGGCGGTTGCTTTGCGCGCTCTTTTGGCGTCCGTGAACGGTTTTCGCAACGGAAATGTGTGAGCGCTTGGCTTTACGAAGGTGAGATTGCGGACCGGGATGGGAATGGCGGGGTTTCCTGGACGTTCTAATGCGACCCCATCGCGCTGAAGCGCGACGGGGACCCCAGGGACGGCCTGCGGCAGCAAGGAAGCGCCTTGCGGCGCGACTTTTATGGCAAGACTGAAAGTCGTGCCCTGACACTTTTCCGTTGCGAAGATGAGAGGGCAGGTTGGGATGAGAATGGCGGCTGGCTGAGGCGGGGGTCTGTATGCAATTCATCACTGCCCCATCGCCCTGAAGCGCGATGAGCGACTCCAACGACGGCCTGCGTCAGCGAGGAGGCGCCTGACGAAGCGACGTTACGGCAAGCGGGGGTTGCCCCCCAAAAGCGCCTAAAAACAACCAAGCGACTAGACTGCTGCATGCAGACTTTCCAAGAAGAAGGGAGCCAACGATGTCAGGTTTGGATTCTCCTGCGGCTCAACATTTGTCCATCCCGCTTAGGGTTGGCATCGCCTTTGCTGCCTTTCCTGCAAAAGACATCACACCATATAAATATTTCCTGTTGCTCCTCAATCACCTTCAAAGGTCCTGTGAGTTCGAACTTTTCGATATTCCTGAAGATGACGGTTTCGTTAGGGCCTTGTCCGCAAAAGTGGTGGACGGAGACGAAGCAAGAGCCGGCTTAGAGGCGTTCGGCGTGCGCTTTCGCAGGAACCTTATCG
Source organism: uncultured Acidobacteriaceae bacterium (assembly GCA_963702285.1). Classification (GTDB taxonomy): domain Bacteria; phylum Acidobacteriota; class Terriglobia; order Terriglobales; family Acidobacteriaceae; genus Palsa-343. The sequence continues at coordinate 17,398 of CAVPCB010000044.1, forward strand.
AAACTGCCGAGGCTCACGACTTATCGACCGGGCAACCGCATCACTTCATCGTCGTCACCGGTGTGACCCTTTCCGATTCTCACTATCTCATCCGAAGGAAACAGACCACGATGTTAGCTTTGGGCCAGTGGGAAAAGTACATGGCTCCCCCCTCCCTCGCTGAGTTCTTACAATTGCTCGTCCTACGGGCTCCCTACTCCGCACTTGAGGGTCACGTGTGGAACACGATTCACTTAGGCAGTCGGGGGTGTATCTTCGATTTCACAGAGAATCTGGACAATGCGAGACTCATGGCCCTCACGGGGGTGGGCGTTTGTTCCGAGTGTGCTGCCGCGCTGGCCCGCGATGGTTTTCCGCATGCTGCAGACGAGATCAGGCGTGTCGCAGGGCGCGATTGGCGTGGCGATCGTGCAAGTGCCGGTACGCCAGCAAACGTCATGGAGAGGCTGGGATATCCACTCTATTTAACAAAGAGCTTCGAACCCTCCCTGCGTGAGCGACTGAATCTTCTCTTAACTGAGGAGATCGCAAAGGAGGTCATCAAGTTTGCCTTTGCTGTATTTATCGCCTGGCTCATTTTCCGGGCAGGATGGGCGGCTCATTGACCCGCCTTGTTGTTCCGGATTGCCAACTCTCGAGCTTTGGCTCGTCACGCACCCGATTCGCTTAGCAGCCGCTTCCAGGTCTTCTGATTCCGGCGGTAGCTCTTCCTCAAGTCGTCGAGGATACGCTCGAAGTCCGTATGTTCTTTCAGGCGGTTCCAGGCGGGGTTCTTGGAGAACCAGGGGTAGTTTTCGTTGCCTAAGTAGATCGCTCGGCGCAGCCAGTGGAGGGCTTCGCTTTCGTCGCCGTCGACCGCGAAGTACGTGGCCAGGCGGTAAGACATTTCGCTGTCGGCTTCGGCGGCGGCGATGGTCTCTTCGACGATGAGCGAGGCGGCGCGCTGGCGGTCGTCCATCATGACGTAACACATGGCGAGGGTGGGCACAGCAAGGCGCATCGAGGCGTCGTCGCGAATGACCTGCTCCAGCATGTCGATGGCCTGGTGGAGGTCGCCCTGGCGCATGCGCTGGTAGGCGAGCGACGTGCGGAGCAGCGGGTAGCGCGGCTCCAGCGTGAGGCCTTTTTGCAGCTCTTCTTCAGCGAGCTCCAGCTGGTTCTGATACTGATACACCCGCGCGCGGTGGTTGTAGACCACGGCGGCGCCGGCGGGGTTGAGCATGAGCGCGCGGTGGAACTGAGCGAGCGCCTCGTCGTACATGCCGTCAATGCGGAGCGTGATGCCGGCCACGAGGTGGACGTTCCAGTCATTGGCGGCGGTGCGGAGCAGGTGCTCGATGCCGTGGCGGGCGGATTCCTTTTCGCCGCGTGACAGCAACATGTAAACGCGGTAGAGGTTGGCGTCGACGGAGTTGGCGTCGAGCTCGAGGGCGCGGTCGAGAGCCTTGCGCGCGGCGATGACGTGCAGGTGGCCGCCGAATCCGTAGCGGACGAATTGCAGCTCGGCGATGCCGAGGCCGGTGAAGGCGGGCGCGAAGGAGGGATCGCGCTGGCTGACGGCTTCAAAGAGCTGGCGGGCGCGCTCGAGGTCGGAGCGGGAGCCGGTGCGCTGCATGAATCCGGAGAGCAGGGCCTGGGCCTGGAGGTATTCCTCCGAGAGCTCTTCGCCGAGCGCGGGCGGCCGGGACGGCGTGGGGACAGCGCGTTCGGAGCCGGGCTGCAACTGGCCGATGCCCTGCAGCGAGGCGAAGACTTCGTTGACGATTTCAGTCTGGACTGCGATGAGATCGAACGACGCGACGCTGATGGATCCGCCGCCGCGGACCGACTGGCTGTCGACTTCAAGAAGCTGCCAGCTGAGGTCGAAGCCCTGGTCGGAGCGCATGAAGTTGCCGGTGAGCACCCAGTCGACGAACAGCTTTTGCCCGATGGCGAGGGGATCCATTTGCGCGATGGGGACGTGCATGAGCGCCGATGAGGGCCTTACAACGAGCGACGACATGCGGGCAATGCGGGTGGCGATGGCGTCGGCGAGGGCGAAGCCGTAGAGAGGCGCGGTGTCGGTGGCGCCGAGATTTTGAAAAGGGAGAACGAGGATGGTGTTGCGCTCGGATTTTTCTTCGGAGGACTCGCGGAAGCGCTCGGCGAGCATGGAGAGGATGCCGGTGGTGCGCTTCTCCTGCTCGGCGGGCGTGGACGGCGGCAGGACGGCGGCGGCGTCGCCGGGAATGACGCCGGTTTCAATCTGCCGCGTCTTCATGATGGTCTTGAGGGCTTCGCGGACCTCGGCGGCGGAGACGTAGCGCTCGGCGGGCGTCTTCTGCAGCAGGCAGAGGATGACGGAGGTGAGCTCGGGCGGGATGTTGTCGGGCAGCGGGGGCGGGTCGGCGAACTGGATGGCGCGGATGGACTGGAACTCGTCGCCGTCGGGGCGCGCGAAGGGATGGCGGCCGCTGGCCAGCTCATACAGGATGACGCCGAGCGCCCAGAGGTCGGACTGGACCGAGCTTTGTCCGGTAACGAACTGCTCGGGCGCCATGTAGGCGATGGTGCCGCCGCGCGCGGTGTAGGTGGCCGCGACGGGGGCGTCGGGCCGGGTTTTCTGCGCGAAGATTTGGCGGGATCGAAGTCGCGCTCTTCCGGCGGAAGGCGGCGGGCGAGGCCGAAGTCGAGAATCTTGGCGAGGCCGCCATCGGTGAGCATGACGTTGGCGGGCTTGAGGTCGCGGTGGAAGATGCCGAGGGAGTGGGCGGCGGAGAGGCCGTCGGCGATCTGGATGCCGACCGAGAGCACGAGCTGCAGGGTGGCGGGACCGCGGGCGATGAGCTTGTCGAGGGACTGGCCCGGCACGTACTGCATGACGATGAAGGCTTCTTCGCCCTCTTCGCCGACTTCGTAGATGGCGCAGACGTTGGGGTGCTCGATGGCGGAGGCGAGGCGGGCTTCGCGCAGGACGGTGGTGCGCATCTGGTCGAGGGTGAGGGCGCCCTGCTTGAGGATTTTGAGCACGACGGGACGCATGAGCTGGGTGTCGTTGGCGAGGTAGACGACGCCGGAGCCGCCGGTGCCGAGCTTGCGCTCCAGCTCGTAGTGGGAGATGGTGCGTTTCATGGGTCTGGGTCCAGTTTAGCGGACGTCCGGAAGTAAATATGGTATTCTTTACTTCTTGAATGGAGAGTAAAGAAATGGGTTATCGAGTCAGCAGCAAGGGGCAAGTCACGATTCCTCAACGAGTTAGAGAGAAAATGGGGATTCGCGCGGGGGATGAGGTGGACTTTGTGGAAGAGGACGGGAAGTTCCTGATCAAGCCTGAGCGCGAGGGGAGAAATCCGTTCGAGCAGTTCATCGGGATCCTCCCGGGCTTCAAGAGCATCGACGAGATTAACGCCTGGGTTCGGGAAATTCGCGAGGACCGAATCCCTGAATGAGAACGGCAATCGATACAAATATCCTGTCTGCTTTATGGGGCGGCGAATCTTCTGCGCGGCGAATTTCGCCATTTTTGTTCGCGGCGGCAGCAGCAGGCGGACTCGTGATTCACCCTGTTGTCTATGTTGAAGCCCGGGCTCACCCGGACGCCACAGAAGCGGTTGTGAACGATTTTCTTGAAAAGACGCGGATCGCAGTGGATTGGAATATTGGGCGAGAGATCTGGCTGTTGGCCGGGGAACGATTTGAGCAATATGCGCGACGGAGGCGCAGACAAGGCGTTGCAGAGGCAAAGCGGTTTGCGGCCGATTTTTTGATAGCGGCACACGCATTGCTTTGCGCGGATCGACTCGTTACCTTCGATCTGAGAAGCTACAGGGTTGACTTTCCCGAACTGCAACTGGTGCAGCCGTAGACGAGAGGAAGCGCCTTAGTCGTTGACCAGGACTTTGCGGATGTGCTGGCCCTGCTTGTTGAGTTCGGTGACGAAGTCTTCGATGCGGACGAGGAAATCCTGACCGGAACGGATGACGCGGGGCATGGCGTCCCAGGCCTCGCGCACGATCTCAGGATTCTCAAGCAGAGCGACGGCGGCGCCGGCAGCGGAGACGGCGAGGGCGGATTTGCGGCGGCCGGAGATGAGCAGGAGAGCGCCGACCACGAAGGAACCGGCGGCGACGGTGCGGGTCCAGGGGATTTCCGAGAGGCTGGATTCGATCTTGCTGGCGATTTTCATGGGCTGCAGTTCGGTGGACATCATAGTTGAGATGCTCGGCTCAGCAGGGGGTGCGGGGGCCGGTCCTTTCTGTAATAGTACTGCGGCGGACGGGTAGGAAGTGACAACAGGGTCCAAATCCGGATCGAGCCCGCGGGACATGCGCGAGAGCCATTCGAGGCCGGACAGCGTGCGATCGATCGTGCCTATACTGCCTCCTGAGCGCTAATCGAGGTCGAATTCGCGGAGGGGTTTGCCGGTATCGGGGGTCTCTTTTGCTTTTTTGAGGGCTTCTTCGAAGCGCTTGTTGAAGAGGTCTTCCTGATTCTTCTGCGCTTCAACGGACTGGCGGAAGATGCTTTCCTTGCGCTCCTCGGCTTCGCGGAGGGCGCGGGTGGCCTGGTCGAAGTCCTCGAAGGTGCGTTTGCGGGGGGCGGGCGTGTGGGCGATGACGGCGCGGGTGGAGGGATCGATTTTGAGCATGGCGCCGCAGTCGGGGCAGGCGATCTCAAAGGTCGAATTGGAGTGGGATTTGGACATACTGCTGGGTAAAGCGTGAGTGTAACGCAGGGGAGGGGGGAGGGTACAGGGTGCAGGGTACAGGGTGGAGGGAGGGGGGAAAATGGGGCGATGATGCGAACGGAATTGTTGCGGTTCAACGGTGCGGTGGAGCGCGATCCTGCCATCGATGCGTGGATGAAGAACCATGGGGCGATGGGAGCGATCGCGCGGGCGTGGTTTGAGGTGATGCGCGGGTGCGGGGATGAGGTTCGGGAGCTTTTGCATGACGGCTGTCCGGTGGCTTGTCTGGGTGATGCGCCGTTCGGCTACGTGAATGTATTCACGTCGCATGTGAACGTGGGGTTCTTTCAGGGGGCGGGGCTGCGGGATCCGGCTCGGCTGCTCGAGGGGAGCGGCAAGTTCATGCGTCACGTGAAGCTGAAGCCGGGGACGGCGACCGATGGCGCAGCGGTGAGGGGGCTGATCGAGGCGGCTGAGGGCGTGCTTTGGGCTGTGGGAACTATTTGAGCTTGCCAGCCCATAAGTTTGCCCGCCGAGCGTGTTCTTCATATCGACCACCTGTTTGCGCGCATGCAGCGTCTTAATAGATACGAAGCAAAGACGAACGCCATGACGAGAATCGGATCAAATTTATCCCAGGTACTGCCACCGCCATGCAGTTGTGAATAGAACGCGAGTAAAAGATCGATCGCGATACCGGCATAAACCCACTCAGTCAATCGAGGCACATTGGGAATCAGAAGGCCCACGCCACCAAGGATGTGGGTGAAGCCAATCAGAGGGATGATATAGAGCGGGTATCCGAGTTGCTGATTGGCGATCCTGCATTCGCCGGGATCGTGAATTAGATAGAGCCTTCCGAAGTACACCCAGATGAAGGCGACAAGGCCGGTTATTGCCATCGCGGCTATTTGAGTTGCTCGACCTGCCTGTGCGAGTTTATCGATTGTGTGTTCAGCTTTCATATTTGAAGCGATTCTCCTCTTCCGGTTTAAATGGTTTGAATCGTTCTGCAATCAGTCGGCCATCGCTGAGCAGCAAAGGCAGGAACAGCCGGTCGAACACGAAGCCGCTGTGGCCACGGCTGGCTGTCCCCGCCCCCGGGGCGCTGATGCCGCTTGCCCCGGATTTAAGCCTTGACGGCGTTCTGTGCAGCCGCAAACACATCACGAGCGGACGTCGTACCCGCCACGTGCTCGGTACCGGTGATTCCGAGGTCCATCCAACCCGCGTTGACACTCTCAAACATTTCTTCTGCAGGTCCGGTGTGGCCCTTGGGGATGCCGAATTGCTGGAACGCTTCTGCCCACCCTGCGCGCGGAACTGCAAAAGCTTTTACGTCGAGTGTCAGGACTTCACCCAACTGTGCGGCCACGTCATCCGCGCTCACCATCGAACCCAGCTCGATGACGCGATGCCCTGACCATGCCGGACCGGTGAGAAGCGTTGCCACCTCTGCGCCGATGTCGTCCGATGCGACCATGGTCAACTTCCGGTTTGTAGGGTTGTAGAAGACCGGCAGTGTTCCGCCCTGGGCGGCCTGTAATCCGAAAAGAAAGTTTTCGAAAAAGCCGCCTGCGCGCACAAATGCGACCGGAGAGGGCAGGCTGCGAAGACCTTGCTCCAAAAGCGACAGGGCCGTGACATTCCCAACCCCGCTTGTTCTGTGCGCGCCCATCGACGAGAGCGCTACCACCCGCGGGGGCACTGCCCTGGTCAACGCCTCGACATAGTTCGCAATCACGCCCTTTGCTTCTCTGTAATCGGGCGAGGGCGCCCACACAGCCGGCAACATAACAAATGCGCCCTCAACACCGTTGAGTGCCGCCGCGATGGCTGTCGCATCGTTCCAGTCTCCATCCACCAGCTCCACGCCCTGGTTTGCCCACTGTGCCGCTTTCTCGCGATTGCGCACAAGCGCTCGCACCTGTTTGCCTTGCTTCAGCAGATGCCGCGCGGTGGCACCCCCAACGTTTCCGGTAATTCCCATGACTAAATACATGTCGGTTTCTCCTTTTGCTCGTATTTGGCCGCCCATGCAAATGCGCGACCTGACGATTAGAGGTTCGGAATAACCAATGGTTGCAAATTAATCATTGGTCATCAAACCACCGGTCATAAATCAACAAACGGTCGCAACATTCGTCAAAAGGGGCTAGGCTATGGATGTGACATCCACATCACCAAGTCGCCGGGCAGAGCGTAAGGAGAGGCTGCGGGGCGAAATCCTTGCGGCCGCGAGCAAAATGTTTGCCGATCGCGGCTACGAAGCCGTGACGCTTCGCGAGATCGCTCAGGAGATTGGCTATACGCACGCCGTGATCTATCAGCATTTCCCCGACAAATGGCATATTCTTGCCGAGTTGAGCCGCGAGACGATTGGGCTGATGGTTCAGAACTTCGACGCGATTGCCGCTCAACATCTTTCACCGAAAGAGCGTCTTTTTGCGACTTCACGCGGCTTGATTCAGTTCTGCACTGCCCATCCACAGCAGTTCCGTAACGTCTTCTTCGGGCCGGAGAACCGCAACGGCGTCCGCGCTGGACAATATATCAACGACATTGGCGCGCCGTTGTTCGGACGATTTGTGCAGCTCTTTTTCAATGTTGCCAGGGAGGAGGGATTGCCAAATAAGAATGACGTAGTGGTAGCTCACACCTGGTGGTTTGCGATCTTTGGCCTCGCCACGCTCATGGTCATCCAGGGGGTTGTGCCTGAGTTGCCTGAGCAGACTCTCGTGGTCGAGCAAACGATCGCCACGCTTTGGGCGGGCGTTCAGGCTGTTCCGCGATTGCCGAAGAGCGCAATCACTAAGCGATCCGGCCGATCCAGTGCTTCAAAGCACTGACAGGTTGTGGCTACTTAGGAGCGTGCGAGGTATGCCTGTGGGGGACCAGGACTCAACCATTTTTCCAAGGCCGTAGCCTTTCTGGTGGCCGGGCGAGTCCTTACGCGTCAACGGTTTCTGCTGCGGCGAAGGTGAGGGTGAGGACGGTGATGTCGTCCTCCTGGCCGTGGGCTTGAGCGGCGGCGGCGATGGTTTCGGCGGATTGAGTGCTGATGGCCTGGGTACGGTCGAAGCCGAAGAGCTCGCCTTGCTGGTTCCGGGCTTCGATGACGCCGTCGGAGACAAAGGCGAGGGTTTCACCGGGCGTGAGCTGGAGAGAGACTTCGGGATAGCGGATCTCCGGCACAATGCCGAGCGGCAGTCCATTTTCAAGGGGGATTTCGACGCCGTTGCGATAGGGCGCGAGGTGACCGGCGTTGGCGACGAGACATCGACCGTCCGGATCGAGGCGCACGGCAATGCAGGTGGAAAATCCGTCGCGCAGGCGCTCGTGGAGGCGGCGGTTGAGGCCGGCGAGCACTTCGGCGGGATCTGTGGTGGTGTCCGCGAGGGTACGGAGTGCACCGACAATGAGCGAGACGGTCATGGCCGCCTTCAGTCCCTTGCCGCTCACGTCGCCCACGACAAGCAGGGCCGAATCGGAGGGCTGGCGGCACGGAATGATCTGGAAGAAATCGCCGCCGACCTCGAGCGCGGGCTTGTAGACGCTGGCGACGGCATAGCCCTTGACCGCCGGCAGGCTATCAGGGACGAGCACACGCTGGAGCTCCTGGGCGCTGCGGAACTCCTCGTCGAGACGATTCTGCCGCTGCGCCTGCTCGACCTGATACCGCCAGACGGCGTAAACGATGGCCACGAGCAGCAGGCTGTTGAGGATGGAGAGCGCGTCGAAGTCGTTGCCGAGGACGGAGAAGAGCGGCCGCTGGAAGGGCTCCCAGAAGGTCCAGTGGGTCCAGCGCTGGCCGAGGCTGAACCAGTTGCCCATCGCCTGAAAGAGATCGGCAAGCATGGCGACGATGGCAAGAAACCAGCGGGCCGCGTCGAGCCTGCGGCGGAAGGCGAAGAGAACCAGGATGGCGCCCCACGCTTCGACCAGCAGCGCGGGAATGGTAAAGGCGATGTCGAGAGCGAGGAAGAGGTGGGGCGGCCAGGTGGTCCAGGGAAAGAGCTGCAGCGCGCCATCGCCAAAGTTGCCGAGGATGGCGATGGCGGCAATCCACGTGGTCCAGCGGACGAGGCGGGGATTGTCGCGCAGGCCGAGGAGATACAGGAGGAGAAACCAGAGGGAGATGTCCTCAACGCAGATGATGGGGGCGACGAGACCATAACCCCAGCGGAAGCTGAGCAGGCCGGGAATGCCGACCACGGACAGGAGAGCCAGGGGATGGATGGTGTAAAGCGCGAGCCACAGCAACATGCGCTGAGCGCGGTTGCGCAGCCAGGCGAGCAGCGCCAGAAGCGTGACCACGCCGGAGAGCAGGGCGACGCCCAGTTGCCAGAGGCTGGCGCGGAGCCAACCGTACCAGACGGCCTGGTTGCGATCGGCGAGCGACTGGGCGTTGCCGAGGAGGGGTGTTTCGGTCAGGCCACCTTCATCGGGAAAGCTGTAGAAGACATAGGGCGCCTTCCAGACGCGGATGGCGAGGATGCCGGATTGCGGGCTGCCCAGGGGAACGAACGGGGGGAAATGCGGGCTGATCCAGGTGATTCCGGCGCCGGCCTGGTCGTACCAGACAGGATCGGGAGGGAGCTTGCCGTAGCTGCCGACGAGACGGCCGTTCCAGTAGATTTCGGCAGCGTCTTCAACCCCGGGGAGAACCAGCGCGAGCTGCCAGGCTGCATGGTTGGCGGGTGGGGACGCGAGGACGATGCGACGCCGGTACCAGCCCATGCCGGTCATGTCGCGGAATCCCTGGCCCTCCCAGGCACGGCCGGTCTGGATGCGCGTCCATTGGCTGTCGTCGAGACCGGGGGCAGCCCAGGCGAGATTATCTCCAGGGTGAAATGCCCAGGCGCCATCGATGGCGACATAGGTGCGGCCGAGGTCTTCCGCAAAGAAAGGAGTGTCCGGAGCCGAGGCAGGCGGACGGGAGGAGGTCTGCGCAACCGCGAGCGTCCCGGCGGCGAATACGCCGGAAACCATCAGGAGGTACAGGCCTGCGCGGCGGAACGCGGTGAAACTCCTGGCATTGAGCCACAGCACCAGGCAGCGCGCGGCTATTGAATTTTGCGCCCGCAGAACCGCGACCGTCGTGAATAAGAGGAAGGCCAGGGGCATCATTTCGGTCAAACTGGGGATTTTCTCCGCCAGTATAGTCGGTCACGGAGGCGGGTTCAGTACGCGCATGATCGCCGCGTGTGAATGAGGAGAGGATCACCAGGGTTCAAGGAGGATCGTGTGGCCGTGCTGGTCGATGAGGATGCGACGGAAGAGATCCAAAGGGAGGTCGCCGTCAAAGTCCTGTGGGAATTTGCCGGAGCCGACGATGCTCACGAAGGAAACCTGAGGCAATTTAGCAGGGCCGATTCTCATCTCTTGTGGCGCGAGCATGGCATAGTGTTGGCGTCCGTCATAGGCCGACGATCGATGGTTCGGATTGGACGCTGACGGCGCAATCGCTTCCAGCGAAAGACAGGCGGATGCGTTGTAGAGGACAGGAACCTTGATCCCGGAGTCGAGCGCGAGCCGCAGCGGCCGCAAGCCGTCCGTCAGACGCGCGGAGACGATCAGAAGATCGGGGAGCGCCGCGTGGGAGGCTGCTGCAAAGGGTTGGAGCGGGATGCGCGGGCCCCTCACCGCCTCGCGCAGGGTGCCCGAATCGTCGAGGCAAATGAGGTTGTGGGCGTTATCGATCAGCAGATCGAAGTGCTGGAGGAAGTCCTGGCCGAGGATACCGCGTACGTCGACTCCGCCGGCGCGGAGGAATCCCAGGTCGGAGACGAGCACGTTGAGGCTGGTGACCGCGAGGGAGCCGGTTTCTACGATGTCGGTCTGGGCGAAGGACCCCGAGGGCCCGACGAATCCGATGAAAGCGGCGGTGCCCTGAGTCTGCAGGTGCAGTTCCGCCGCAAGCGACGGTTCGAGGATGCTGAGTTGCGAACCCGTGTCAAACAGGAACGTGAATGGGCCGCTGTGGTTGACGGAGACGGAGACCGTCATTGGATGGCCATGGCCCGGGCTGTAGCGTAGACTGGCGGCACGTCCGGGGCAGCGTTGTTCAGCGTTGAGAGAAGCGGCAAAGGCTGCCGCGAGAAAAGTGACTGCGAGACCTCTGAAGATGGACATTGCCGGAGCTCCTCAGCCGGGTTGGCTGAGGGCACTCTGGCCGTATGTCTCCGCATGGTCCTGAACCGCTCATGATCTGTTTGTGGGCAGGCCTGATTTCTTTTCAAGGCCGTCCATGCGGTTGTGATGGAGTTATGGATGGCCGGTAAGTCGTTGGTTTTCAGGTTCGCGGATGTGGAAGTCCGGGAGCGCGAGTTCTCGCTCGCCAGGGCCGGGCAGGTTGTGCCCGTCGAGCCGAAAGCCTTCCGCGTCCTGCTGGTACTGCTGCGCAATCCGGGAAGACTGATTTCCAAGCAGGACCTGATGGACGCCGTCTGGGGCGATGCCGCCGTGACGGAGAATTCTCTGGCCCGTGCTGTCGCGCTGCTGCGGAAGCTGCTGGGGGACGAGGCCCGCACACCGCGGTTTATCGAAACCGTCGCCACTGTTGGCTATCGGCTTTGTAGGCAAGGTTGAGTTTTTGAAAGCGCTTCGGGAGTTCTGCATGCGACCGACAAGGCGAATGGCCTGAGCGAGGGTGATTTTGTCGAGACACCCAGAAATGCGCAAGGCCCGCGGAGGTAGTGACGAATGCAATCCGGCGAGACCGACATGCTGGCTGACGACAAGGAAAGAAACGGAAGCAGCAGAAGGGAGGTACAACAGGGTTCGGAGTGGCCGCTATTTGTGTCGCCCTGCTCGCGGGCGTCGCCCTTGCAGTCTGGTACCTTCGGCCGCCCGCTGCCGCCTCTGCGAGTCACCGCATGTACCCCGATCACCCACGATGGTGGGGAGAAAGAAGTTGTGGGAACTGACGGAAGCAGGGTCTATATCACAGGGATGACGAACCGCACCCGGTTGGTGAGGTTGCGATAGCGGAGGAAAGATCGCGGCGGTGCCAATCGCACTTCCGAACCCCAGCCTCTACGATGTCTCGGCGGACGGTTCGGCATTCTGATTCTCTCCGAGGATCGCGACCAGGCGATCGCTGTGGAGCGTGCAGGTTCCGGGAGGCTCGCTGCGCCGCCGGTTGACAGGCGGGAGATTCTGGAGTGCAGCCTGGTCGCCCGACGATGAGACGGTGGTCTACGCACGGGGACGGCGAAGTCGATGTCATGAGAAGCGATGGAACAGGAATTCGAAAGCTGGCCGACGCAGGAGGCGCTACCAGCACGCTCAGTTGGTCGCCGGACGGCAGCAGGATTCGTTTTTCTAAAGATAGTCGGCTCTGGGAGGTGTCGTCGGACGGATCGAAACTTCACGCGCTGCTGTCTGATTGGCGCCCCGCGTCGCCGTTATGCTGCGGTCGTTGGACTTCCGACGGCAAGTTCTTCGTTTTCCTGTCAGCACCCTTCTAAGTCGTAGCGTCTATCCTTCCGGAAGCCAGCTATGGGCTCTCGATGAGCGTCGTGGGCTGTTCAGGCATGCGCCCACGGGACCCGTTCGATTGACTTCAGGCCCAATTCTCTGGAACACACCCATCTCCAGCAAAGACGGGACGAAAATATTTGCCGATGGTGTCATCTTGCGCGGCGAACTGGTTCGCTTTGACACCCAGTCCCATCAGCTCCAGCCCTGCTCGCAGGGATCTCTGCCGCGAGTCCGATCCTTCTCTCCGGACGGTAAGTTTGTGGTCTACGTCATCTTCCCGGAGGGCGTGATGTGGAGGGCCAATCGGACGGCAGCAACCCCGTGCAACTGACCGACCCTCCCATGTATCCCATCAATCCCCGTTGGTCGCCCGACGGTGCTGAAGACTTTATTCTTCCAAAATGATTCGGCAGGGCGCTTGCGAAGCTACATCATTCCTTCCCAGGGCGGAGCGCCTCAGTTGCTTCTCCCGGAACAGCAGGAGGGAACGGGCGAAGCGAATTGGTCCCCCGACGGACGCAGGATTGTCTTTTCTACACTTCCGACATTTGAAGAAATAGGTTCCTCGAACGCCGTCAGACAGGTCCTCGACCACGTCAGCCACCGGATCACCACGCTGCCGGGGTCGGAGGAGTGGTCGCCTCGATGGTCACCCAACGGCCGCTTCATCGCCGGGCTCTACACTAGTTTCTCGGGAGGTCTGAGCTCTTCACCTTGAGACGCAACGATGGTCAGCCCCCCTGCAACAAAAGGGCGAGATCGATTGGCCCACGTGGTCATCCAACAGCCAATTCATTTCTACCTCCTGTGTCTGCGGAATGATCCAGGAGTGTTTCGAGTCCGCGTTTCAGATGGTGTTGAGGAGCGCGTTGTCGATCTGAAGGGCTTCCGGTTCACAGGGTCATTAACCACGTGGATGGGCCGATCCTCAAACACGCCTCGCTGTTGATTCGCGACGTGGGGACGGAGGATATCTACGCCCTGACCGTTGAACGGAAATAGAAATAACAGTCTCAGACAATAACTCCGCCTCGCCCCAGGTTTCATACGTAGTTTGAGTAGTGGCAAAGGGACTGCAAAAAAAAAAAAACGCCGGGATAAAACCGGCATGAAGTCGCCGATGAAAGAGCGGCACAGGAAAGGAGTAGCGAACCATCTGACCCCGAGTTTTGCGGGCGTCATCGCGAGGTGGCGGTTGAAGCGTAAACAGGGGCACAGGCGGGCTGGGTATTGAGTCGAAAATCCGTAATCAGGGTGCCGACGTCGTTTATAGCGGAAGGCAACACGAGGGTGGGCGGGAGCGCGAGTCTCATCGACCCTGCGTAGTCGTAGACCCCAGACACGGCTGGAAACTTTATGCACGAGAACCGGGAGACCACGGTGACACCTGCTGACTAACAAGTGGCAGGACGGTGGGTGAAGGCTATGCCATGAAAAGCAATGGGAGCGGCGCGCACCGGCTGGCCGCCAGTGTCAATGCAAAAAGTCCATTGCCGTCCGATGACCTGGCCTGGTCGCCGGACGGGAGAAGGATTCGGTTCACGGGATCGGACGGGAGAATTTGGGAGATGTTCGCCGATGGATCGCGACTGCATCCGCTGCTGGAGGGCTGGCACGCATCGGCCAGACTCTGCTGCGGCCGCTGGACACCGGACGGCAGGTATTTCTTCTTTCTGATGCGCGAGCCATTCACGAATCCGATGTTGCCCGCCAACCAGATTTGGGTCAAGGATGAACGTCCCGCTTTTCTCAAGCGTCCACTGCATGAGCCCGTCCCCCTCACTTCCGGGCCGATCCGGTGGAACACGCTCGTCGCCGGCAAAGACGGAAGAAGATTTTCGCCGACGGCCTGATTCTGCGCGGTGAGCTTGTGCGCTTCAATGCGAAATCCGCGCAGTTCGAACCATGGCTTGGAGGAATCTCCGCCGAGTTCGTGACCTTTTCGCCGGATGGGACTTCGGTGGCCTACGTCACCTTTCCTGAGGGCATCCTGTGGAGGGCGAACCGCGATGGCAGCAACCCCGTCCAACTGACCAGTTCGCCCTATTACCCAATCAATCCCCGGTGGTCACCGGACGGAACTCGCATCCTCTTCTGCAGCGCCACTCCCGCCGGGAATACGCGGGGCTATACGGTAGGCGTGCAGGGCGGATCGCCGCAGCTTGTGCTTCCGGCAGACACCCAGGACGAGACCGATGCCAACTGGTCGCCGGACAGCCGCCGGATCGTCTTTACATCCGGGGAATGGGGACGCGGCAAATCGCATCAGGTACTGAAGATCCTGGAGCTCGCGAGCAACCGGATCGTGACCATGCCTGGGTCCCAGGGCATGTGGTCGCCGCGCTGGTCGCCCAATGGCCGCTATATTGCCGCCATGCTGCAGGACGGCGGGATCTCGATCTTCGACTTCAAAACAGGGCAATGGCATGAACTGCAAAAAGGGGAGCGGGATTATCCTTCCTTTTCCTCGGACAGCCGTTACCTTTACTTCCTCGCGGACTTGAATGGCCGCGGCGTGTATCGAGTTCCTGTCACGGGGGGCAATCCCCAGCGCATCGTCGACTTGAAGGAATTCCGCTATACAGGGGCCAACTTCCTTTGGATGGGCCTGGACCCGACCGACACACCGCTGCTGATTCGTGACGCCGGCAGCGACGAAATCTATGCCCTCACGCTGGAAGAGAAATAGCGATGTCCGTTCTACTCCGGAAGCCGCTGAGAACTCTGCAGCACCTGTGAGAAAGCCGCGACCCGCTACCACTCTTGCTGATCAAGGTCTCGGCGTTTCGAAGGCCTTTGGATCTGGAAACGCGGGTTGAATGCATCGTGGAGAGTTAGGGGCGGAGGGCGGTCATCAGTCACTCTTGTGGGAACTAACCCAAATTCACTCAGACAGGATGGCTCTTTTTGCGTGAGCGCACTCATGATGTGTTCTGGCGCAACCTGAGCGATGGAACGACCCGGGCAGTCGCCGGCGAGTGCATGAAAGTCCCTCGTCATATGCATCTGATCGTGATATCCCAGCCGGTGAGCGATGGCTGTCCATGATTGGAAAGAGGAAGTTCCTTTCAGCCGGAGCGCTGCTTCGAATCGAGCGGCGATACGGAGCCGTCAACTCGCTTGCCCCAACGGTTCAGATCGCGCTGGACAACGAAAACTTCGCTCTTCATGGAGGACAGCGTAGGCCGAGGGTTGGACGAGTTCATAGTACAACCGCGACATTTCACACTGGCCTTCGCACGCGCCGCCCGAAAAAAGCATTCTCACAGTCCCAGGCGGATATCACTGCGAGGCGATAACCCGGATGTGGGCCATCATGCCGCCGTCCTGATGTTCGCCGATGTGGCAGTGGTAGACGAAGTCGCCGACTTCGGCGAAGGGGATCTGCACTGTTACGGTTTGGACGGGGCAGGCTCCGGAGCGCCAGGTGGCGACGGTTCCATCGCAGCTGGCTCCGCCGGTGGGGAGGGCGATGTTGTCCATGAGCTCGCCGGCATCGCCCGCGGGCGCGTTCTGCGGCACGACATAAAACTTGGTCTGGTGCATATGGAAGTTATGCGCCTCGCCGGCAGTGTTGACCAGCTCCCACTCCTCGGTGACGGGCGTGTTGCCGGGACCGAGCGGCAGACACACGTTGATATAGGAAGGATCGAAAGCCGTGATGTCCTCAAACGTGCCGGGGACGGGGTTGTCGTTCGCGTCAACTTCTTCGTAGCCGAGTCCGAACTTCGTGGGATCGGAGGAGGGAATGCCAAAGAAGATGCGGCGACGATGTCCGGCGGGGAGCGCGGAGCAGTTGGGCGAGGCGATGGAGGCGACCGGTTTCGACATCTCG
>CAVPCB010000045.1:0-3189 GCA_963702285.1 uncultured Acidobacteriaceae bacterium
GCCATGCGCGTGCGAATAGTGGCGAGCTGAGAGGCATCGACGGCAACCGCGCCGGGAGCGGCTGCTGCGCCATGCGCGAGCTGGCGAGCGTCCTCTAAATCGAGCGAGCCGGGAATGCCGGCGAAGCCCGCGCGCACGGGCGATCCGAGCAGACCTCGGCCGGAAAGCAGCGCGCCGGCAACGGGGCGGACGGAGAGCATTCCGGCGGGCGCGGTGGCGGAACCTGCAGCGACGTGGGCGAGATTGACCTGTGGCCACTGATCGCCCGCGGGGCCGGTGTCAACCATATTGGTGAGCAGCGTTGCCGGATGGGCTTGCGGAGTGACCCAGATTTCGGCGCGCGCGCTGGGGAACATGACGAGGTGCGTGGCGCACACGGGCTGCGTGGAGTACGCGGTGGCGAATCCCTGGCAGGCAACGGCATCGATGGCGCCAGCGGTGTCCGCCTTGATCGCGGATGTGGCGGTGCCGGGCGGAGGCGCAACCGCAACGCCATCGAGCGAGACGATCTGGAACTGGATGGGCGCGCCGGTCTGATCGTCCTGCAGAACAAGATCGTAGGTGCGGCTGGGGCCCGTGTTCAGGAGTCGCCAAAGTTCGCCCGAACCGGTGGGCGCGGGCAGCTGCGGGTAGACCTGACCGTTGACGGTGTGGAACCAGAGGCCTCCCGTGTAGTCGGGCGGACCCGCAGCGGCGGCCTGGGAGCGAGGACCGCGGTACACATCGGGAAGGCCCGAAGTGAGGTGGCCCTGGCAGTATCCGTTGCGCTGGACGCCGGCCAGATCGGTGGGCGCGCAGAATTCCGCGTTCTGTTGGTCGAGCACGCTGCCGTTCGCGAGCACCTGCATGTCTTTCAGGATGAAGTAGCGTTCGGGAATGGAAGTGCCGGCGGGTGCGGTGAGGTAGTCGGTGGGCGAACCGATGGTGATGATGCCGGAGAGGCCTTCGGAAATCTGGTTGATGCCGATGCCGTGCACATGCGGATGAAACCAGAAAACGCCCGAAGGATGGCCCGGCGGAATGTAGATGTCGTACTGGATGGGCTGGTCGGTGGCGGTCTCATCGGCCATGACCATGGACGGCAGCTTGCCGGTGGGATAGCCGAGGACGTAGACGTAGTCGCCGTAGGTGGGGTCGGTGGCGTCGGCCTGGCGCGGCTCGACGATCAGACCGTGCGTATGAATATTGATAGGGTTGTCGGCGAGCATGGCGTTCATCATGGGGTCGCTGCCGTGCGCGTTTTCGGCGTCGGCGGGCGCGGGCGGCAGGTGATTCACGAGCTTCATGCGGAGATGATCGCCGGGATAAAGCTGGAGGCGGATGCCACCGTAGGGCGCGACGGTCTGGGAGCCGGCGGGGCAGCTATCGCCCTGAGCGACCGAGGTGGGGCACATCTCGAAGACCCAGGCGGTGGGCTTGAAACGGGCCGAGGGTGATCGGCTTTGGCTCGGCGATGACGAGAAGGTCGAGGAGATGGTTGGAGCTGGTGAAGACGGGCGGGCCGTCGTCGGAGGCGGAAGAGCCGCCGCCGACCGTGGTGGTTCCGCAACTGCCGATGAGACCCAACAGGCAGGCGAGGCCGGCGAGCCCAAAGAGTGAACGCTTCATGACGCGAAGTTCATGGAGATGCGGCGCAGGGAGGCGCGGTTGTATGGGCGGGGCGATTCGGTTGGGCTGGTATGATCCTGGTCGGCTGTTTCAGGACAGGAGAGACATGGCGCAGGACAATGCGGATATTGGGGCGTAGCGGATAGCGTTTAGCGGATAACAAACCAGCGGGTACCGCCGCACCACCGTTATTTGCTATGGCTTATCTGGAATGGACTAAGGGCTGGAACTCGGGGTGGGTTTGGACGATGTGGTGGGCGATGGGGCAGAGGACGTCGACCTTGAGGTTGTTGTCTTTGGCGTACTGGAAGGCGGTGGTGACCAGTTCCTGGGCGAGGCCGCGGCCGCGGAGTTCTTTGGGGACTTCGGTGTGGATAAGGGTCAGCCAGCCCTGGCCGTCGGTTTCGAATTCGAGGTAGCTGGTTTTGTTGTCCTGGGAGAGTTCGAAGCGGCTGCGGGTTACCTGGGTTGGGTTGTTCATTGTGGCTCCCTGAACGGTGCGGAAGAAGTTCCTTGTGAGTTTGCTGCAGATAATCAATTACCTGCTCCTGCAGGCTGGCCAGGTCACGAATGATTTGAGCGATGTCGTTGGGCGAGACTGCGCCTGCTGCGTCATAACTGGCGGCATTCCGCTTTTGCGAGTGCGCTTTGAGCTTGCGCACCCATTTTTCAAGCGCAGCCTTGTCCTGGGTAGTCAGGGTGTGGATCAGGCTCTCAATCACTCGCTGGTGATGACCCTGGGTGGATGCGACTCGAAAGCCGTTGGCGCGAAGGGCGATGTTGGTGAGGGTCAGGATTCCGTTGTAGGCGGCCTGGAATCGAAGGTCGTCGGAGATTCCCCCGACCATCAGATCCGAGAGCGAGCGGTCGACGATGCTGAGGAGATCGGCAATCTCGTTCGGGCTGGTCGGCTCAGCCTTGTACCACCCGAATTGCGAGAGCTTTTCTAAAGTCATCTTCAGCGCCGATCAGGAAGACTTTGCTCGCGTTCTTGAGGGACCGCAGGAAATGATTGCCTGCGCGGTATCTCTGCTTCAGGTCTTTCACAGAATATAGGGTCGGGTTCACGGGCGCGCAACTGTTTTTCTAATGGGCTGACGGCGTCGAGGATGTCGTCGAGCGAAACGCGCCCGACAACCATCAGGTCGATGTCGCTGGCGGCGTTGTCATCGCCGCGGGCTACGGAGCCGTAGACAAAGGCGAAGTCGATCCGGGAAGCGAGAGGCGCGAGGGCTTTCTTCAGGAGTTCGAAGACGCCGAGGGTTTTGGCGAGCAGGGCGCGGAGTTCGGGAAAGATGGGGTGGTCGCGATTGGCTCGGTAGAAGACCTGGCTGCCCAGTGCGGAACGGACGATGAGGCCGGAATCGGCGAGGCGGGTGAGTTCGCGCTGTACTGTGCCGACGCTGGTTTCGATTTGCCGGGCGATTTGGCGAGTGAAGAAGGACTCGTCGGGGGCTCCGAGGAGGAGGGCGAGGATTTGGCCCCGGGTCTGGCCGAGGAGCAGGTCTGCGATGGATGGGGTTGCTGTACTCATTTTGAGTACGATTGTACTCAAAATGAGTACGGAGCGGAAGAATCAGG
>CAVPCB010000046.1:0-6761 GCA_963702285.1 uncultured Acidobacteriaceae bacterium
AGACGTCCACTGGTAGGTCAGATTCGCGGTGACGAGGTTGATGCGATTCTCGACCTGATTGTGGGCCTGCTGGCGCTGGACCTGATAGACATCGCCGACGTAGTGCTGATAGGAGAACTGATGGCGTTCGCCAATGGTGAGCTGAAAGTGTCCGGGCTCAAGAATGCCCCCCTGGCCTGTGGGCAGTCCGCCTTCGGGCGAGCGCGCGAGGATGCAGCCTTGTGCTGAGGCGCTGCGGACGCTCAGCAGGATGAAGATGGCGGTGGCGAGAACGATCGCAGCCCGGAGGGTTCGGCTGGGCATGCGCAGGACGCGGAGCAGTTGCAGTACGGGTGTGGACATGCGGATGACCTCTCCTGGAAATGGGGACTTGCTTCGATTCGCGTCAGGCTTGGGGTTCGCGTGCCGGTTCGTGCCGGTCTGGGGTCCCGCCGCGATCGTCGTAACACTACAGGCATCGGCGAAGGCCGCACATCCGGCAGTGTGTGGGAACAGAGGTCCAACTTTCGATGGAGGCTCCGCGAGGGCCAGGTCGTGCCCGGATCCGACGAATCAAAGAGCCGCGTGGCAGACTTTGGCGCGTTGGATGCGCCCGGAATCGGCGTAGTCTCGGGCTAACCTGCCGAGAGCTCTACAGAGAGATGCCGCGCGGGGTTGTGGTGCGTCTTTGCAATTGTCCCTGGGGAGTCATCAGTATCACGCCGGATCAAGCGGGGGGAGTGCTTGATGCTGAACCCGTCCGATCTGTATGAGCGCAAGCCCGTTCCCAGGGAAGACCGGCTCCTGATCCAGTCCGTGTGCCGGCTCTGCGGCGCATCGAGAGTGGTGTCGGCTAAAGATGGGAGTCTGAGGAAGTGGGAAGAGGGCCACAGCTGTCCGCCTGCACGTCCATTTGACCTTAGAAAAACGGGTTAATGGAGGGCGGATGGCGCTCGTTCTGATTCTCGAAGACGATCCAGCCGATGGGCGCAGGGCAGCCGACCTTGCGCGGAGGGCGGGGTTCGCCGAGATTGAGCTCAACGGCTTCGCCAGCGAGGCGCGGCTCTACCTCGAAAGAGGGATGAGCGGGCACGGGCCGTTGCCCGACGCGATGGTGGTGGACCTCGATCTGGGTCTCGAAAGCGGTTTTGAGATTCTTCGGTTCTGGTACGGAAATCCGCGGCTGAAGGCGATCCCGGTGATCATCTGGACCGTGATGGGCGATCACGAGCGCGAGATTTGCCGGTGCTTCGGGGTGAGCAGCTTCGTGTGCAAGCACGACGGCTCGGAGGCGCTGCTGGAGGCACTCAGCGCGATCCTTCCTGGTGCGGAGGCGGATGCGGTGGAACGGGTTGGGTAGTCGAGCCTCGGCCCCGCTTCACCGTTCCTGAGGAGATTCGCGGACCGCGATGCCTAACGCTTTCATCTTGCGATAGAGGTGGCTGCGTTCGAGGCCGAGGGTTTCGGCGGCGCGGGTCATATTGCCGGCACAGTCATCGATCTTTTTCAGGATGTACTCGCGCTCGTAAGCGTCGCGGGCCTGCTGCAGCGTGTCGAAGTCGCCGCCACGGCCTGCGCTGCGGTGGACGAGCATGGGCAGGTGGCGGCGTTCGATGCGGTGGACCTGCGGATTGAGGATGAGCACGCGCTCGATCACGTTCTTGAGCTCGCGCACGTTGCCGGGCCAGTGGTACTGGCGCAGGAGCTCGATGGCGTCGTCGGCGATCTCGACCCGCGGACGGCCATACTCGCGCCCGAAGCTGCGCAGGAATTCACGGACCAGGAGGGGAACATCTTCCTTGCGATCGCGCAGCGGCGGCACGTAGAACGGAATGACGTTGAGGCGGTAGAAGAAGTCTTCGCGGAAGTTGCCCTTCGCGATCTCCTCTTCCAGATCCTTGTTGGTGGCTGCGATCACGCGCACATCGACGCTGATGGGTTGGGTTGCGCCGACGGGGACGAAGCGCTGTTCGTCGAGGGCGCGCAGCACTTTGGACTGGGTTTTGAGACTCATGTCGCCGACTTCGTCGAGGAAAAGCGTGCCCCCGTTGGCGCGCTCGAAGGTGCCGCGCTTCTCCGGCGGACCACCGGCGATGGCGCCGTTGCGATAGCCGAAGAGCTCGCTCTCGATGTAGTCCTCGGGGATGGCGGCGCAGTTCAGCTCGACGAAGACGCGCTCGCTGCGCAGGCTTTCGGCGTGGATGGCGCGCGCGATGAGCTCCTTGCCGGAGCCGGACTCGCCGTAGATGAGCACGCGGCCGTTGGTGGGCGCCATGAGCTTGATCTGCTGGCGCAGGGCACGGGCCTGGATGCTTTCGCCGGTGATCTGCTGTTCGAGGCGAAGCTGGCGGCGGAACTCGATGTTCTCGCTGCGCAGACGCTTGGCTTCGATGGCGTTCTTGACGACGATGAGGGTCCGCTCCAGCATGAGCGGTTTCTCCAGCAGATCGAAGGCGCCGAGTTTGGTGGCCTTGACGGCGGTCTCGATGGTGGCGTGACCCGAGATGACGATGACCTCGGGCCGCGTCTCCGCGTCCATGGCGCGCAGCTCGTTCAGGACTTCAAGGCCATCGCGATCGGGCAGCCAGATGTCGAGCAGCATGACATCGTGAACCGGGTCGCGCGCGAGCACGAGCGCATCAGCCGCATTGCCGGCGCTGGCGACGGCATAGCCTTCTTCGCGAAGGATCTCTTCGAGAGACTCGCGAATCTCGGCTTCATCGTCCACGATGAGGATGTGATTCATGGGGTGAGCCGGGAGGCTGGAGCCGGGAGCTGGGAGCAAGTCGCCAGGATCATGGGTCAGACGGCCTTGGTCAGTGTCGCTGTGGCGCGATCCGCACCGTTGGTTTCGGCCAGCGGCAGCTCGATCATAAAGCGGGCTCCGGCGGGAAGGTTGCTTTCGACGCGGATGGAGCCGCCGTGATCCTGCACGATCTTGGCCACGATGGAGAGGCCGAGGCCGGTGCCGCGCTGGCGCGTGGAGAACCACGGCAGGAAGAGGCGCTCACGCATGTCGGGGGTGATGCCGGGGCCGGTGTCGGCGATAACGATCTCCGCCATGCCGGGGCGTTCGCCGGCGCCGGTTTCGATGGAGAGCACGCGCAGCAGGCTGTCCTGCATGGCCTCCGCGGCATTGTCGATGAGATTGGCGATGGCGCGGCGGAGCGCTTCGGGGTCGGCGAGCACGGGCGGCAGTTGCGGGTCGAGATGCTTCTCGACGCGGATGCCCTGGATACGGCCTTCGAAAAGCATCACGGCGCTCTCGACGATCTCGTTAAGGTCGGAGGGCTGCGGATGTGCGACCGGAAACTCGGCGAGCGCGGCGAACTGGCCGACGAGGGTGCGCATCGATTCGGCGGCGCCGAGGATCACGTCGCAGCATTTGCGGATGACTCCGGGAGAGTCGGGCGTGGCGCGATCGACGTGGCGGCGGATGCGCTCAGTGGAGAGGGTGATGGGCGTGAGCGGGTTGCGAATCTCGTGCGCGACACGCTGGGCGACTTCTTTCCACGCGGCCTGGCGCTGCGCGTGGAGGAAGTCTGAGATGTCTTCGACGACGAGGATGAAGCCGCGGCTCTGACCGTTGTGGGCGTCGAGGGCAGCGAGCGTGACGGAAAGATTGGCAGCGCCACGCGGGGTATGGAGCTCGAGTTCCGACGAAGCGGTACCCATGCGGCGGGCGCGGCGCTCCAGACGAATCAGTTCCTCGGTGAACTCGGGGGGAAGCAGCGAGTCGAGCAGGACGCCGTCGAGATCCCTTTGGCCGTCGATGCGGGCGACTTCGGCGAAGGCGCGATTGCCAAGGACGATGCGGCGGGAGGCGTCGAGTGTGACGACGCCGGAGGGGATGGTCTCGAGGATGGTCTCCAGCTCTTTGCGGCGGGATTCGATGGCGAGGTTGGCGGCGGACAGCTCGCGCGCGGAAGTCTCGGCGAGCAGGCGGCTCTGCTCGAGGTCGGCCGCCATATGGTTGAAGGAGCGGACCAGCTCTGCCATCTCGGCGGTGGCCTCGACGGTGACGCGATGACTGTAGTCCCCCTTGCCGATTTCGACGGTAGCGTCGGCGAGCGCTTCGAGGGGGCGGGTCATCTGCCTGGAGACGTAGAGGGCGAGCCAGCTGCTGGAGAAGAAAACGAGAGCCGTGAGCATGAGCAGCAGCAGGAAATACGTCATGCGAATGATGCGGCGCTCGCGGTAGAGTGCCCAGTACTGGCTGGTGCCGGCGGTGAGGTCCGACATGATGGCGTTGAGGCCGGAGGGCATCGGCAGACCCGCGACCAGCTCGCCGCCATTGGGCAGGCTGGCCATGCCGAGGGCGAACTCGGAGCCACCCACCACCAGCATCGGTTCGTCGGAGCGATGGGCGGCTTTCAGGATTGCGCCCGCAAGGGGCTGGCCGGCGGGAATGCCCTGGCGGTTGTCGTCGTCGTCATTGAGCCAGGAGCGGAACTCCGCGGGCCCCGCCTGTTGCGGAAGCTGGTAGGCGGCGATGGGGGTCCCGTCGGTGTAGAGAACCGCGAATCCGCCCTGGAGGGTAATCTGGTGCTGGCGCATGCCGCTGAGAATGGCCTGGGGATCGCCGGAAGTGAGGGCCGCGGACAGCTCCGGCGAGCGGGCCATGCTTTCGGCTTCCGCGCGGGCGTTGAGAGAGGCGTAGTGCGAAAGCTCGGTGGCGATGCGGGTTGAATCGTCGCGGACATCGACGCCGGGTTGCGAAAACCACCTGTCAATGGAGCGATTCATCAGCAGGAAGCTAAACAAAAACATGAAGAGTGCGGGAACCAGCGAGACGAGGAGAGCGCCGATGAACATGCGGGTCCGCAGGCGCGCGCCGAGGACCTGGCTGCGCTGCTCGGCAAGCAGCTTGATGAGGTTCCGTAGCAACAGGACCAGCACGGTAACGAACAGCAGGAAGACAAGGACGGAGACCGACGTGAGCAGGATAATCTGGCCGGTGGTGTGCGGCATGAGGGCGCGCACATTGAAGGCGTTGAGGCCGATGAGGAGGAGCAGCAGGACAAAGACGGCGGTTCCCAGCAGGATCAGGGTGGCTCGTCGGTGCTTCAGGTCTGCCAAAGGTCGCTCCAAATTGCCTCTGATTATAGGCGTTAGGAGGGGGCCGGCTGCTTTTTGAGCGAGGGCAAATCCGGGAGCCCGCATCCCGGCATCCAACAGCAAAGAAAAAACCACAGGCAAAGGTGTTCGACATGAAAGCCAATCGATTTCTTCACGGATGGACGCTCCTGACGCTGGCGGGGCTGGTTACGCTCGCCGGATGCAACAAGACCAGCAATCCGCCGGCAGCGACCCCGACTGCCAATCCCAGTCAACCGGCACAGGCGAGCAATCCTCCGGCGCCTCCTCCGGATCAGAATGCGGCGGCGGCGAGCCCTGCGGCTCCTGCTGCGCAGGCGGCGGCTCCACCTCCTTCGACGCCCGCTCCTCCGCCGACGATTGTGATTCCCGCCGGAACCCAGTTGCGCGTGCGGCTGGATCAGGATCTGGGATCGAAGATCAGCCAGCCGGGCGACAACTTCCAGCGCCACGGTCGCCGACGACGTTGTTGTGGACGGGCGAACCGTGATTCCACGCCATGCCGAGGCCCAAGGGACGGTGATCGACGCGAAAGGCCTGGGGCACTTCAAGGGTGGCGCCCTGCTGGAACTGCGGCTGGAGCGGGTGAAGACGCGCTGGGGGAGCTATCCAGTCGCGACCAGCACGATGTCGCAGGTCGAGAAAGGCAAAGGTAAGCGGACAGCGGGCTTTGCGGCGGGCGGCGGGGCGCTGGGGGCGATCATTGGCGGCTTGGCCGGCGGTGGCAAGGGTGCGGCGATCGGTGCTCTGGCCGGTGCCGGTGCTGGGACTGCGGGCAGTGCGGTGACCGGGAACCACGAGATTCTGCTGCCGGCGGAGACGCTGGTGACGTTCCGGCTGGAGCATTCGGTGCATGTGACGGAGTAGCGAAGGGGACCGTCGGCCGTCAACGTAGCAGAACAAGGTTCTACAATTAACCTCAATGTCGCAGGCGAAGAAGTACGAACAACTGAAGAAACTGATGCAAGCCTTCTCGGAGCCATACAGGGGGACCTTGTATCACTACACTTCGGCTGACGCCATTTCCGGCATTATCGACAAAGGCGAGATCTGGATGTCGAATACTGCCTTTGTGAATGACAGTACCGAGCTACGGGCGCTGGAAACTCCTAGGAATTTGCTGCAAGATAGCGAGTTCACGAACGACGCCGTCAGGGAAGCGTGGCTTGACCGGAACCCCAATGAGGCTCCGGTTCACTATATGGCGTCGTTCTCCAAAAAAAGGACTCGCTTGAACAATGGCGAGCATACGGGAATTTCTGTGTTGGATTTGATGCACGAAAACTAAAACTCGCACTAAGTAGGCACATATTCCTATACAAATGCCTCTATACTCCAAACAATATCCGGAAGTGGATATTGGCAAAAGAAAACATTCCCGAGTGGAGGAGCATTCCTGACCAAGAACAGAAGCGCGCTGCTGCCTTCAATCTCATTTATATCGCTTCTATGAAGTACAAGAACAAGCATTTTAGCTCCGAGGAAGAAATACGGCTCGTTGCGATTTCCCATCACAATTGGGGTCTTTACACAAACAGTCCCGGAATGTATGAAGATGATCTTCCGATCCACTTCAGAACTCACCGCTCATACGGCTTCGTCCCCTACCTCAAATTCTGCGTCGAGCATAAAAGTGATAATCGCCCGGAAGGGATCAAAGAGACTGAAGCGCAGATGAAGGAAAG
>CAVPCB010000047.1:0-12373 GCA_963702285.1 uncultured Acidobacteriaceae bacterium
TGGAAAAGTAGCTTGCAGTTAGATAAGTAGCGTGTAGTTCAGAATTATCTCGGGCTACAACCGTCGCGCATCGGTTGCCGCTGCGTTGGTGCCCCGAAGGAGTCCTGGCCATGAGGAATCGCTGGTTCGCTTTTGTCCTGATCGGGTCCCTGGCTGGAATGACTCCGCCGTCCTGGGTCCAGCAGCAGAGTGCGGGCAATGCGCCGCTGACCTTGCATGTGAACTCCCGCGACGTCCTCACCGACGTTGTGGTGACGGATGCTCAGGGCCATCCGGTGCATGGCCTGAGCCGGACCGCTTTTCAAATCTTCGACGATGGCCGCGCGGAAACGCTCAATGCCTTCGAGGAACATAGCGGCGCGCCCATCGGCCAGCCAGAGCCGGTCAACCTTCCCGCCGGCGTCCACACCAACAGCTTTCTGCTGCATGCCCCATCCGCGGTAAACGCGCTGCTGATCGACACCACCAACATGGATATCGTCGATCAGATGGCCCTCTATAAATATCTGCTGCGCTTCGTTGACCAACTGTCTCCCGGTATCCCGATCTCTGTATTCCTGCGCAAATACGAGTTCACCGTGCGGCTTCAGGATTTCACTTCGGACCATGCAGCCATCAAGACGGCCATCCGCAAGGCTATTCCCGGTCTTCCTATGCCGGGTGCGGATACGTTTTCGGAGTCCGCCGGTCTGGAACAGATCGTCGGCTATCTCGGCCAGACGCCCGGGCGCAAGAACCTGCTCTGGTTCACCGGAGGCACCAGCATCTTCAACCATCCGGGCCCCTGGAGTAACCTCTCGCCGGCGGGTGCCTCGCCCAACACGGATGGCTCCATCCCCATCGACGATTCGGGGCCCTCCCCCGGCGAGGATTTTCGGCTCCTCTACGACCGCATCGAGGCAGGACGCATCGCGGTTTACCCCATCGACGTGCGCGGGCTCAACCCCTCGGGCGTCCACTCCATACCGTCGCAGCATCTCTACGAAACCGCATTTGCAGAGGCTACCGGCGGCGAGGCGTTTTTCAACCTCAACAACATCGCCACGGCCGCGGCCCTCGCCATGGAGAGAGGCGACAGCTACTACACCCTCAGCTATGCTCCCAACGATCTGCGGGAAAACGGCAGTTGGCACACGGTGCGTGTCCGGGTGGACGGACCTTATACCCTCAGCTACCGGCGCGGCTATTACGACGACCCTGTCGGTGCTCACCGCAGCCCACGCGGAAAGGGAACCACGATTCGCGCCGGGGGGCAGGACATCGACGCTCCCAATCCCGGCAGCCGGCCTTTGATCTTCCGTACACAGCTTGCCGCGGAGCACGGCTCGGCGGCTCGCGGAGCCGATGCCTACCGGGTGCACTACGACATCCCGGCCGTGGAACTGCAGCACACCGTGGAACACGGTGATGGCAAAGCCACTGTAGGCGCGGCCATCGTCGCCTTTGACCAGAACGGCAAGCCCATTGGCCACGTTTCCCAGCAGGTGACGCTCGCCTTTCAGGAGTCGCTCTACAAAGCAGCGCCCATGGCAGCTCTGAGTTTCGATCAGATCATCGATCTGCCGAAGAAGACCGACGCCTACCTCTATATCGCCGTCTGGGACGCCAGCAACGGCCGCATGGGAGACCATGGATCTTCAGCTCGACCCGAAGCTCGTGGCAAACGTGCATTAGCTTCCTCGAACCGAGCCTCCCCCAACTTTGCGCCAGTCCAGCGTCCGGAAAAACTTGTTCTCCAGCCGTCGGGCCCACTCGGTCCGCTGTCCACCACGCGTCGGAATTTCTCCGCAGGCACCGTATTCATGCTCCGGAGTGCTACTCCCGCAGCCACTGTACATGGCATACGAAGCACACAGCGAAACAACTTACCGTCCGATCTTCAGCCCCTGAACAAGGGTGGGATCGCGAAGACCCTGTCCCGACCCCTGACCGCAGTTCCGCCAGCGTGAAACGACAGACACCCTCCCGACACCACAGTTCTGTTACTGCGAACCCCGAAGTTCGCTCACCAAAGAGTCGCCATCAATGGCCGTGAGCTGTTGATTTTCGATGCTATAAACGAACATCAAACCAAAGCAGTAAGACGTACAAGACTACACAGGACGTCTCATGCTGCCCTATCTTTCGCTGATTCTTTCCGTTCGGAATGAACGGAAAATGCTGCCTCGGCTTATCGATCAGCTGCTCGAACAGAACTATCCAGTCGAGCTGTACGAGATTCTTGTTGTTGACGGCCGGTCCACCGACGGTACGGCGGACCTGATCCGCCGCCGCTACAGCAACCGCCGCGTGCGCGTTCGCGTCCTCGACAACCCCAGGCGCACCGTCGCCGCTGGACGCAACACCGGCATCCGCGCCGCCTCCGGCGATGCCATGCTGTTTCTCTCCGGACACTGCTCGATCCCGTCCAAAAACCTGCTCGCGGATACGGCGGAAATTCTGGAAACCACCGGGGCCGGATGCCTGTGCCGTCCTCAGCCATTGCTCGCTGCTGCGGAAACTCACATGGGCGAGGCCATTGCCCACGCGCGCTCCACCCGCATCGGCCGCGGCTCTGCGCCGCCCGATCTCGCCGGATTCCTCGATCCCCCGGCCTTCGCCGGCGTCTTCCGCCGCACCGTCTTCGAAGACATCGGCCTCTTCGACGAGACCTTCGACGCCTGCACCGGCCTCGATTTCAATGAGCGCATCCGCCAGGCCGGCATTCGCGCCTACTGCGACCCCCGTCTCGCCGTCCACGAACAGCCGCCGCAAAAACTGCGCCGCCTCTTCGCTGAAATGTTCCGCCACGGCCGCGGCGCCAGCCACTGGATGCGCAAGCATCCGGAATGCTCCTCGCTGCCCGAGATCGCTCCGCTCACCGTGCTGCTCGCCGTGGTGGTCGCCATCGTTGCCTGGGCGCGTCTGCCGCAAGCGACGGCAGCTTTCATCACCGCGCCTCTGGCTCTGGTTCCGGTTTCCGTTTTGCTGGCCTGCATGCAAATTGGCTCGAGCCACGGATTCAGGTCGGCATGGCGAGCCCCCGCCGTTTTCGCCACGATTTATCTGGGGCAGGGAATCGGCCTGCTCTTCGAATACGCCATTCCCTCCGAAGACCCGCGCCCGAAGAAAACCGCTCCCGTCTTTAGCTTCACCGATGCAGCGGAAAACCGCGCCAACTCCGATCGCGCCGCCTGACGTCCAGCATTTGGAAGGGCTCAGGTCGTTGAAGCACCCAACTCACACCCTGCGGAAGAAACCCCCGCTCCAGGAACGGCACGGCCGCCCAGCTTGCGGAGAATACTGGGTGCCCCACATCCCTGGTGTTGGGGATGGGTGGTTCGCGCAAGGCGCGAACGCTTTTGTACCATGGACGACCTTGCTGGTAGCGAAGAAAAAAAGACCCCGGGCCGCAGCATAGAGCGGCCAGGTTCACCCCACAGCAAGAAGCTAGCTCTCTCTCCGCTCCAATTGCCAGTGAGAATTGACCTGGTCTCGGTACAAACGTACCGTTTCTCACTCTGCTGATCCGTTTTGGGAAAATCTGCGGCTCACTACGCATTGCCCAAAGCTTTTTCAGCCGAACTGCCAAAGCCGGTAAATTGAAAGCCAGCAAATTGAAAAAGACCTGGGCCCCGGCATGAGCAGCCAGGTTCACCCCACCGCCTGCAGAAGAAAACTCCGCTCTTTGGATGGGGACGGCCGCCCAGCTCGCAACGGAAACATTGCGTGCCCCACATCCTTGATGTTGGAAAAGTGGGACTCGCCCGAAGCGAAGGCTTTTCTATGGGAGCACGATCTGGGTCGTGCCGCAGAAAAAGGACCAAAACCCAGGCATAGAGCGGCCAGGTTCACCCCACAGCAAGAAGCTAGCTCTCTCTCCGCTCCAATTGCCAGCGCGAATTGACGTTTACCCGGTACAAACGTACTGTTTCTCACCCTGCCGAATCCGTTTCGGGAAAATCCGAAGCCCAGCCCAAACTCTCTCAGCCGCAACCGGTCAAAGCCGGAAAATTAAAGCGGATATTTCCGCAGCGAGGATGTGTTCCCCAGGAAACATACTCACCCCAGACCGATACACTTGTCCGCGTGAGCCAGGACCCGCAGTATCGCGGACGAATCGCGCCCTCACCAACCGGCCTGTTGCACTTCGGCCACGCTCGCACCTTCTGGACCGCCTTTGTCCGTGCCCAGAAGGCCGCCGGAACCCTGGTTCTGCGGAACGAGGACCTCGATCCTCAGCGCTCAAGGCCCGAATTTGCCGACGCGATGATCGAGGACCTCCGCTGGCTCGGCATCCAGTGGCAGGAAGGGCCCGATGTGGGGGGGACATTCGGCCCTTATTCCCAAGGCCAGCGCCGCGATCGCTACCTGGGCCTCTGGCGCCAGCTGCTCGCCCGCGGATTCCTCTACCCCTGCACCTGCTCCCGCCGCGAGCTCAGCGGCATCGCGCAAGCCCCCCACCATGACGCCCCCAGCCGCCAGACAGTCCGCTTCGAAGGCGACGAAGGCCCGATGTACCCTGGCACCTGCCGCCCAAAACCAGGCTCCCCCGATCTCGCCAACCAATACGACAGCCCCGCCGGCATGAACTGGCGATTCCGCGTTCCCGACGGCGAAGTCGTCATCTTCAGCGACGGCCATTTCGGCCCACAGCAATATGTCGCCGGCGAAGACTTCGGCGATTTCCCCGTCTGGCGCCGCGACGATGTCCCCGCCTATCAGCTCGCCGTTGTCGCCGACGACCACGCCATGCAGATCACCGAAGTCGTCCGCGGCGCCGACCTGCTTCTCTCCACCGCGCGCCAGATCCTCATTTACAAGGCGCTCGCCTGGCCCGAGCCCCAGTGGTACCACTGCCCGCTCGTCCTCGACGAGCGCGGCGAACGCCTCGCCAAACGCCACGATGCCCTCGCCATCCGCACCCTTCGCCAACAAGGTCGCACGCCGCATGAGGTGTTGGGCATCGACAATCTCACTTTGCCCGGGTATTAGCCCTGGGCTCTTGTATCAGGGCACGACCTTGGTCGTGCCGAAAAGGCTCCATAATGGACCCCGGCTTCAGCCGCTGCGCTTTGTAGCTGCGACGGACGATTTCACGTCACACGACAGATCGAACCAGCACACGCCTGGATCGGACCATAGTCCAAACACACACAGCCCTCAGGCGGTCTCTTCCTCGTCCTGCAGATCCTCGATCTGCATGTCCCGAAATTCGTTGGAGTCGAACACTTCTCCGCAGTCCAGGCATTCGACAAATTCGACATCGTCCTCGCGCGCCACAACGCGGACCTTGGGGTGCTTGCAGACCGTATTCATGGGGTGATTGGGAGCAATTGACAGTCGTTATGGGGCAGATTGTACCTGGCCACGCGCGTCTGTCAACAGGCATATTCGGCCATCTTGTGGCGTGCCGTTTTAAACTGGTGCCATGCCCGAAACGGAGCGAGTCTCTCCCGACGATGTGCGCCGCGTCGCCGAGCTGGCCAACCTCGACCTCACCGCCGACGAGGAGCCCCGCATGCGCCGCGACCTCAACGCCATCCTCGATTACGTCGCGCAGTTGAGCGAGCTCGACACCGCCCAGGTCCAGCCCATGGCCCAGGTCTCCGAGGTCCTGGCGACTTCCGGCGAAACGCCCTCCGAAAAGCAATCCGTCCTGCGCGACGACGAAGTCCGCCCCTGCCTCGATCGCGCCGCCGTCATGGCCTCCGCCCCTGAAACCGACTCCGTCTTCTTCAAAGTCCCCAAAGTGATCGAGCGATGAGTACCGCTGCCACCACCGCACCAGCCGCTTCCATTGACGGCATCCGCTCCGCCATAGCAAAAGGCGAAACCACCGCCAAGGCCCTCACCGAAATCTACCAGGCCCGCATCGCCGGCGAAGATGGCAAGATCCACGCCTGGCTCAGCGTCGACAACGACTACGCCCTCGCCCAGGCCGCTCGCATCGACTCCCTCGCCGCGAAGGGCGATCCTCTGCCCAAACTCGCTGGCGTTCCCTTCGGCATCAAGGACGTCCTCACCCTCGAAGGCTTTGCCGCCACCGCCGGCTCGAAGATCCTCGAAGGCTACCATCCGCCCTACACCGCCACAGCAGTAAAGAAACTCGCCGCCGCCGGCGCCATCTTCCTCGGCAAGCTCAATTGCGACGAGTTCGCCATGGGCTCCTCCAACGAAAACTCCGCCTACGGACCCGTCCACAATCCCCACGACCTTGATCGCGTCCCCGGCGGATCCAGCGGAGGCTCTGCGGCAGCCGTCGCCGCGGGCATGGCCGTCGCCACCCTCGGCACCGACACCGGCGGCTCCATCCGCCAGCCCGCGTCCTTCTGCGGAGTCGTCGGCGTGCTGCCCACCTACGGCCGCGTCTCGCGCTACGGCCTCATCGCCTTCGCCTCCTCGCTCGACCGCATCGGCCCCTTCGCCGCCACCGTCCGCGATGCCGCCACCGTCCTCGGCGTCATCGCCGGCCACGACATCATGGACGCGACCTCTTCGCCCCTCCCCGTCCCCGACTACACCGCGAACCTCGACCACGGCGTCCGGGGCATGAAGCTCGGCGTTCCCGCCGAGTACTTCGCCGAAGGCCTCGACCCCGAAGTCCGCGCCGCCATCGAAGCCGGCATCGAAAAACTCCGCGCAGCCGGCGCCCAGATCCTTCCCATCTCGCTCCCCCACACGCGCTACGCCATCCCCACCTACTACGTCATCGCCACCGCCGAAGCCAGCGCCAACCTCGCCCGCTTCGATGGCGTCCGTTATGGTTTCCGCGCGCCGCAATCCGACACCCTGGCCGCCATGTACCGCCGTACCCGCGACCTCGGATTCGGCGCCGAAGTCAAGCGCCGCATCCTGCTCGGAACCTACGTCCTCAGTCACGGATACTACGACGCGTACTACCGCAAGGCGCAGCAGGTCCGCCGTCTCCTCGCCGACGACTTCCTCAACGCCTTCCGCGAAGTCGACGCCATCCTCACGCCCACCGCACCCACGCCCGCCTTCAAACTCGGCGAAAAATCCGACGACCCCGTCGCCATGTATCTCGCCGATATCTACACCGTCACCGCCAGTCTCGCCGGCATCTGCGGCGTCTCCGTTCCCTGCGGACAATCGACCACCGGCCTCCCCATCGGCATGCAGATCCTCGGCAAACATTTCGACGAGGCCACCATCTTCCGCGTCGGCCACGCGCTGGAGACTCTTTGACCGATCCGCATTCCGGCAAGCAGGCGCCCTCTCCCGATTCCGGGCCTCGCCTCGTCCCGGAACCTCCCGGCGTCCCCGGCCAGTGGCTCTTCTTCGGCCGCAGGGCCTGCGCGCCGGCTGGGCGATCCTCGTCTACGCCACTATCTGCGCCGTCCTGGTCATCGTTTGCGGATGGGCTGTCGGTCCCTTCCTGCATCTGGTTCCCGGCGTTCCCATAACGCCGTCCACCGGTCTGCTGATCGAGTTCGCTCAGATCGTTCCCGTCATCGCCGCCACCGCCATCATGGCCGCGCTCGAGCGCCGCCCGTTTCTGTCCTACGGATTCCAGGGTCGCGCACGCGCGCTCCGCCTCGTCTCCGGATTCGTCTGGGGATTCATCGCCATCTCTGTCGTCGTCCTCGTCCTGCGCCAGCTCGGCTATTTGTCGCTCGACGGCCGCACCATCGCAGGCATCGCCGCTCTCCGCTACGCCGTAGCCTGGGCTGCGATGTTTCTCCTCGTCGGCTTCTGCGAGGAATCCATGTTCCGCGGCTACGCCCAGTTCACCGTCACCCGCGGTATCGGCTTTTGGTGGGGAGCCTTCTTGTTCTGCCTCCCCTTCGGACTCCTGCACGCGTCGAACCCCGGCGAATCTCCGGTTGGACTCGTCGGCGTCGCCGCCGCCAGTCTCATCTTCTGCCTCAGCCTCTGGTACACCGGCTCGCTCTGGTGGGCCGTCGGCTTCCACGCCTGCGTGGGACTGGGGCCAGTCCTACTTCTTCGGCACCGCCGACAGCGGACTCGTCGCCCAGGGCCACCTCTTCGCCGAACATCCCATCGGCAAGCCACTCTGGAGCGGCGGCGCCACCGGTCCCGAGGGCAGCGTCGTCGTCATCCCGTTGCTGTTGGTCGTCGCGCTGCTCATGGCCGCGTGGTGGGGCAAGCGCGGAGAAAAACCCTTCCAGGGAATGGCCTGGCGCTCCGGCCGTCTGCCGGCGGATTCATCGAAACAATCCTGATCCGTCTTCCAGGAGCGCGACAGCTATTCGCTCCGCAGGCATGTCACCGGATCCGTTCTCGCCGCTCGTCCCGCGGGAATGCCGATAGCAAGAAGCGAGACGCACAGCAGGATCAGCGACACCACAAGGTAGGTTGCCGGGTCATGCGGCAGCACTCCAAACAGCAAGCTGCGGATGAACCGGCTCAGGATCGATGCACTCACCAGGCCGGCAGCAACCCCGCAGACGGTCAGCAGCATGGCGCGTCCCATGATCAGCCTGAGAATATGAAGCCGAGTAGCGCCCAGCGCAATGCGAATCCCGATCTCGCGCAGTCCCTGTTCACCAGACACCCGATCACCGCAAAGGTTCCCAGAGCTGCAAGCGTGAGCGAGACCACAGCAAAGAACGCCAGCAGCCCCATAGCAAAGCGCCGCCGCGCCAGCGAGTTGGCCACCCGCTGCTGCATCGACCGAACCGCATACACGGGAAGCGTGGGGTCCAGATCGTGTACCGCCCGCGTCACCGCGCCAGCCACGCTGGAAGGGTCGCTTTGGGTCCGTACCACCACATTCAAATCCCGCGTCGGAAACTGCAGATGCGGCAGGTAGAGCGCGATGCGCGAGTCCGAGTCCAGGGTGTATTGCTTCACGCGGCCTGCTACCCCCACCACCGTCACCAGCGGTTCCTTCGAAGATAAGGAGCCCAGCCGGATTCTCTTGCCCAGCGGGTCCTGACCCGGCCAGAATTGCGCGGCCATAAAATCGTCGATGATCGCGACTTTCGGAGTGGTGGCATTGTCGTTTTCTGTGAACAGCCTGCCCCGGATGAGCGGGATCTGCATCGCGCTGAAGTACTGCCCGGCGACGATCCGCTCATCCGCATTGATGAAGTTTTCGCCCGGCGGCAGAGCTTGTCCTTCCACCGTGATCGGCCCCCACGCGTACATCTCGCTCAACGGCAAGGAGGTGATTCCGCCTGATGCGGTGACACCGGCAATGTGATCCAGCCGATCCCAGAGCTGGCGATAAGTCGCCACAACTTTTTGACGATCGCTGTATTGGCGGCCCGTCATGGTCAATCCCAGGGTCAATACGCGATCGGCATTGAATCCCGGATTGACCACCAGCAGCGCAGCGAAGCTCCGCGTCATCAGCCCCGCGCCCACCAGCAGAACAACGGAAAGAGCCACCTCGAAAACCAGCAGCAGCTTGCGCAACTTCCCGCCCGCCCCCACAACGATCCTGCTTCCGATGCGTTTCGCCCCCCGCTCTTCAGAGTCGAGGTCAGATCGACACGCGAGGACCGCAGCGCCGGAACAATGCCAAAAAGCAGCCCCGCAACAAGCGACAGCAACAGAGAAAACACCAGCACCCGCCAGTCCACAGCAATATCCTGAACGCGGGGAACATTGACCGGCCTCATCGACCGGAAGGCCGCAACCGCTGCCGCTGCGAACCCGGTTCCCACCACGCCTCCAGTCACAGCAAGCAGCGCACTCTCCGTCATGAGCTGGCGGACCACGCGGCTGCGTCCGGCGCCCAGTGCCGTCCGTACCGCAATCTCCTGCTCCCGCGCCAGCGCTCGCGATAGCCACAGGTTGGCCAGATTCGCGCAGGCGATCAGCAGCACCAGGGCCGCTGCACCCAACAGCACCATCAGCGGACGTCGCGTGTCGCCCACCACCTGCTCCAGCAGAGGCACGATGGCGAAGGTTAACCCTCCGTTGGGCGGATACACGTCAGGGTGGTCGTGACGCAGTGTTGCCGTGATCGTGTCCATCTCCGCGCGCGCCTGCGCGACGGAAACGCCGCGCCTCAGCTTGCCGATAATGTTGTAGTCTTCGTGATCCCGATTGGTGGCCGCGCAGGTCCCAGCACCAGCGGTACCAGAATATCCGCCTGCTCCGCGCCTCCCAGGGTCGGAAGCACTTCACGAGGCAGAGCAAAGCTTCGCGGCAAAACTCCCACCACTTCGTAATTCTTGCCGTTGAGCGTGATCGATTTGCCCAGAACACGCGCGTCGGAATTAAATCGCCGCGTCCACATTCCATAACTCAGGACCGCTGTCGCCGCATGACCCGGATCGTCTTCGTAAGGCTGCAGCAGCCGGCCCAATCCTGGCTCGACCCCAAGCATCCCCAAAAGATTTCCCGTAACGTGGATCGTCCCCACGCGCTCAGGATCGCCCGTCCCCGTCAGATTTTCGTTGCCGCCAATCGCGAGCGCCACCTGCTCCAGGCCGTGGTGGCCGTTCTTGATGTCGAAATACTGTGCGGTAGAAAACCAGTCCTGCATGATGTTGAGCCCCGGCGAAGTATTCCAGAGAATCACCAGCCGTTCAGCATCCTGGTAAGGCAAAGGCTTCAGCAGAAGCGCATTCACAACACTGAACACTGCAACCGTTGCCCCCACGCCGATCGCGACCGACAGCACGGCCGCTACGCTGAATGCCCGATTCTTTTGAAACACACGCAACGCAAAGCGAAGATCCTGGGCGGTTCTGCTCAATCGTTCCTCCTGCGCAATCGCATCCCGGCGAACGCTTTTCCAACCTGTATAACATCACTGCGGTTGGGGACATGAGTTCGCGCGAAGCGCGACCCAGCCGCCTCTTTAGCTGCGACGAATCAACGGGTGCCCCATCCTGGTTGCGCTTGCAGTTGGGCGCAAGCAGGGTGGGAACGACGGACCCTGATTCCACCGCTTTGTATCAGGGCGCGAAATCGCCCAAACCAAATGGGCTTCAGCCCCAGCGGCCCTTTCCTTACCCGCCCTTTTCGCCTATCATCGCGCGCTATGAAGCAATGGATCGTCGCCGCCACCTTTCTCATCGCCACCCTGGCAGCCGCGCAGCAAACCCATAATCAATACGAGCCGCCCAATGCGCCCGGCGCCGGTCAAAAACTCCTCGCGCAGTTTGTCGGCGACTGGGACGTCGTCAAAAGCTTCTTCCCCGCGAACGGAAAGCCCATCGTCACCAAAGGCGAGTGCAAACAGTTCATGGTCCAGGACGGCAGATTCCTGGAGTCCGACTTCACCTTCTTCAATCCTGACGGGACCAAAAGCACCGGCACCGGCATCTCCGGCTTCGATTCCAAATCCAACCGCTTCACCACCGTCTGGTTCGACTCACGCCAGACCACCATGTCCATTCGCCAGAGCGACGGCACCTTCGATGGCCAGAACATCGTCCTGTGGGCCACCCCACTCGAGCCCGACCGTCCCGGCCGCAAAACCGTCGCCCGCGCTCACCTCGAAGAGAACGGCCGCGTCCTCCTCCATCGTCATTTCCTCATCGACGACAAGGGGAACGAGCGCATGATGATCGAACTGCGCATGACGCGGAAGTAGTCCGCCACCTTACCAGGCGAGAACCGGCGGCAGAAACTCCGCGAACAGCTCGTCATAGTACGGCTTCAGTTCCTTCACATCCGGCTTCGTGTGTCCCTTGGAGTAGAGATCGTACTGATTAAACTTCAGCACCCACTCCATCATCGCCCGGTCCTTATCGTTGCACAGGTAGTCGTAGGCTCCGTGCCGGTGCCACGGATAGAACGAGTGGAAGCGCAGCATGTACAGCGCCTCGTCGCGCAGATATGGCTTCATCACTTCCGCGACATATCCGTCGTGCCCAAACGACATGTGGACCTTCTCCAGCCCGCAGTTCGGCTCGTAGATCCCGAACTTCGTCTGATACTCCGCCACATTGCGGTCCGGATTCCCCGCGAAGTACTCCGGAAAAACAATATCCGGCGACCACGCGCAGCCCACTGGAAACGTGTCCCCAACCACCCCCCACTGCGGCTCGCCATACAGGCACAAACATTTCCCCAGGTCGTGAAGAAATCCCACCAGAACCATCCAGCGCGGATGCCCGTCGCGCGCGAATCGCCTCCGAGGTCTGCAGCAAATGCTCGATCTGCGTCAGGTCCGTATCCGGATCGCTGTCGTCCACCAGCGTGTTCAAAAACTCCGCCGCCTCCCAAATCGTCTTCGTCCCCTTGTTCAGGCCGTAGTACTCTTTTCCTTCCCCAGCACATAATCCACCGTCTGGTGCTCATGGTTCAGCCGATAAAATTCGGCCACACCAGGGTGGCCTTGGCGTCGTATTGCCGGAACTCGGCTTCCGACTTGCCTTCCTTGTACCGGCCTTCGAGAAATTCGTCCCACTGCTCCAGATAACACGAATCGGTCCAGCAAATAATT
>CAVPCB010000048.1:0-17335 GCA_963702285.1 uncultured Acidobacteriaceae bacterium
ACCGCGCTCTGCAAGCCGAGAAGACCGTTGACGTAGGTCGTGTTGCCGGCACCGACAAATTTGTCCGTACTTTGTGGAGCGACGACCGCCTGCGCCGGCTGGAATTCCTTCGCGATTTGCGGATCGGCGACCGCCGTGTTGTGCGAGGCCGTGTAAAAGAGCGCGAGCAGCGGAGAGCTGGGATTGGACAGGACCTGGAGCTTTGCGGCCGCGTCAGCGAGGCTGTGATAGCGGATCACCTGAGCCGCGTGCAGCCACGCGCGCCATTCGTTCTGGAAATCCTGCTCATATCGCGTGGTGAGTTGCTGCGTGACGCTGGCGCGGTCGAGCGAGGGCGGAGCCTGATTGCCCAGCACCCAGGCCTCACCGCTGAAATAGCGGTCAGGATGCTGGATCGCGTCCTGCATGAAGGCGAAGCCATCGTGCGTGAATGCGCCGGCGATGATGTGCGCGTCGATAACGGTAGTCCCAGATCCGGGATAATCGCGGTTGAAATCGATGGGGCGCGCGACCTTCCCGGCGGCCGTGAGCATCTGCTGATAGATGCGCTCGAATCCGCCGAAGCTTGCCAGATAAGTGCGCGCATGCGTGACAACCGACATGTCGGGCGCAATCGAGTACGGATTCGCGCGCACCAGCTGAGCGGCGTAGAAGTCAAATTGCTGGCGCGCGAGACGAAGCTGGTCGTCGGTCTCGGGGGTGCGGCCGTTTTCCCAATATTGCAGCAGCACCGGGCTGAGAAATTCCACCGTGCTCTTGTTGGGATTGCTGGTGGTGATCAGATAAGCCTTCAGCGGATTGTAGGCGGCGGAGTAGTCCGCGCCGGAGGCCGGTGTGGCGGGAAGAGCGCTTAGCGCGCCCAGAAGATTGGCCTGCGTGTTGGCCAGCAGCAGCGCGCGGAAGCGGTCGAAGTAGATCTGGCGCGCGGGCTTCAGCAGATCGTCGCCATGATAGAGGCCCCACCGATAACTGAGCGGAGCGCCGTCCTGCTGGTAGAGCTCGAGCTGGACGATCCTTTGCCGAAGAGCGTCCAGAGCAGCGAGATCGCGGGTGGAAGC
The DNA here is from genome assembly GCA_963702285.1 of uncultured Acidobacteriaceae bacterium. Taxonomy (GTDB): domain Bacteria; phylum Acidobacteriota; class Terriglobia; order Terriglobales; family Acidobacteriaceae; genus Palsa-343. The sequence continues at coordinate 1,059 of CAVPCB010000048.1, forward strand.
GAGCGTGCCCGCGGGCACGTTGCCGGACGGCAGCGCGCTGGCGGCTGAAGCAATGGATTGCTGAAGGCTGGAGTTATTAACCCAGGAAACCAGCAGACAGATAAACCAGAGGAGCAGCAGGAAAGCTGCCGAAGCCAGCGCAACGCGGCGGAAAAAGTGAGTGCGGCCACTGTTGCTGGTGGCGGCCAGTGCGGCGCGATCGTCGAGAATCACCGAGGAGAAAACGCGCGGCAGGAAGCACCACTGGGCGACCTTCTGCGAGACCATCTGGGGGGAAGGTGCCACTGCCGCAGCGGCGCGCATCTGCTCCACGGAAAACATGCGCGTGGCGCCGGCGTCCATCGGAGAAGCACTCGGTGTAGCAGCGGGTGAAGCGACGACCTGCTCGATCACCTGGGCGCGCACTCCCGCGAAGTAAAAGCCGCGGAGATAAGGATTGGCGTTCAGATGGCTGGGTCGAGCTAACTCGACCAAAAACGTGGTCAGCGCATTGCGCAGTTTGTTCAGCTCGCGGGGAAATTCGTAAACCGGATCGAGGTTCTTCGCGTCGTTCTCGCGCGTGAGCAGTTCGAGCCGGAACTCGCCGAGAGAGAAGACCACCTGGTCGAGCGCGGTCGCGATTTCCCTGCTTGCCTGTTCCCCGTAAACCCCCGCGCCGGACTCGGAACGCGGCAGAACCATGCCCAGCGGTTGCAGCGACTCGTCGGGGCTAAGGTTGCGCACGTACTCCGTGAAGTTGGGAACCCGATCGATCTTGGTAACGATGACGTAGACCGGAATGCCGGTGCCCATCTGGCGCGCCAGATCGCGCAGCATTTGATTGCCGGCGCGCGCGGCGGCCATCACCGCATCCTGAGCCGATGGTCCGGAGAACTGCTCGGCGCTCACGCACAGAACCGCGGCGCGCGTGGGAGCTTGTTTGCCCATCGCGGAGCGAACCAGCTGCGGGCGCGTTTTACGAATGAGCTTGCTCCACAGCGCGGGGTTTTTCCGAACCGCCTCGCCCGCTTCCACCAGAACGCATTCGCGCGTGTACCAGATGTTCGCCACCGGCGTTGGCGCGATCTCCTGGTTGCGATAAACCTGGCCTGCAATCAGCTCGGGGTCGAGCCCGGACTTGAGCACGGTGGTAGTTTTGGCGGAGTTGGCTTCGCCAAGGATGTAGAGCAGCGGAAGACTGTCGAGGGTCTTCGGACCCGTGCGCTGTGCGGTGGCGAGCTGCCTTTCCGCTTCGCGCAGCAGCGTGTCGAGATCGGACGACCCAGGAAGACCGGCAGCGCCGCTCTCACGCTTCCTGTCGCGAAAGTAGATGAAGAGGATGGCTCCCGCCACTCCCGCACCTATGGCGATGAGCAGGATGCGAAGCACGATGAGCGCGGCGCCGGTCAGGCCCATGAGCGGTCCCGCTGCCCATGCGAGCAGGATCGCAACGATCAGGACTAAGGCTGAGACCAGAATCGATAGCACCGCAGGCTCCTATTGCGCGCTGAAGGTGGAGGTTTGAATGTGGGCAACACCTGAACCCAGAGCAAGGTCGAATCCACCAAAGGCAACGAAGACCAGGGCGGCCAGAGCCAAGGTGGCGATGAGCAGCGCGCGGGTCCACGGATCCCTGGTGGCAACGGCCCGCACTTCCGGACGAGTGACAATGGGCGTGAGGTGGGCTGGACCGCGCACGCGCTGGATCTTCGCGATGGCCTGCCGCTGCAGCTGGTGCAGTTCACCGGTGTCGCCCAGCGCGTAGCGTCCGCGATAGCCGACCTGCATGCACAGACAGTAGATCTCGAGCGCATCGGCATTCTCCCCTGAGTCTGGCTGGGCGAGCAGGGTGCGCAGATTGCGAAAGAAAGTTTCGCCCGCGAGGTGGCCGCCGAAGAGCTCTTCCTGGAGCGGGCGGCGCGCCCACTCGGCGAAGACCGGGCTCTGCAGATTCAGCACGCTCTCATCCATGTAGGCGACGACGGCGAAGACCGCCATCTGCACGGTTTCGCTGGAGTAGCCGAGCGCCCGGGCATCCTGCATGGCGGACTGCAGCGAACGGCGCATATGCGTGCGGAAGGTCTCGGCCTCCTGCACCTGCTGGCGATGAAAGCGCACGCGCAGGATGGCGGTGACGGTTTCCTGAAAACACAACGCGAGACTGTTGACGCGAGGAACGCTCATGAAGGCTCCACGACGACGATAACTTCGAAGACCGGATGAGAGATCTCACCCGGAATATAAACGCCTACGCTGCGGGTTTGCAGGATGTGTTCCCAGCAGGGGCCGGAGGTCTCGATGGAGAAGTAATGCATGTCGGCCTCGGCGTGGACGGCCGCTGGCGGAACGGGAAGATGCGTGAGCGTGAGGCCGGGCAGAGCGCGTTTGACGAGCTCGGGCACGAATTTGGAGGAGCAGACTTTCACCAGCAACGGAACCTGACGGAGCAAATCAGACTCCGAACTGGAGGACCGAACGCCAACAATCCATCGGGCGCGGCGCAAACAGCGCTCATCGCGCACGTCGGCGGCCTGGATGTACGGCTCGACGGGATGGAAGTCGAGCCGTACGGTGTTGGACGGCACGACGATTTCAAGGTGGCGCCGGATATGCGCGTCCAGCGCGCGGAACGCCGGTCCAGGGTCGCGGTGATCGTAGGAGGGCAGCTGACGCGGATCGGAATCGAGCGAAAACGTGCAGAGCGCACCTGCCAGGCGCGACAGTTCCAGGAAGACGTCTTCGGGGTGTGCGTGGCGCGTGGCAGCCAGGTGCTGCAGCGGCGCGAGAGCGCTGTGCAGCGCGTGGAGAAACCAGTAATTGGCGACATCGAGCGCTGCGGTCCCGGCTTCGAAGCGTCCGTGGCGGCGCGCGGTTCGCGAGACCGTTGCGCTCTTTTCGCCGACGGCGTCCAGCAGGCGCCTCACCAGCAGCATGAGAGGCTCGCTCGCATTCAGACGAAGGCACGGAGGAACAAAGTCCTCGTCGTAAACCAGGTGCGCGCGGCCATCGCGCAGAACGCGCGCGACGGGAATGGAGAGCATCTCGGGGGTGAGCTCGGCTTCGGTAATGAGACGAATGTTTTTGCGCCCCAGCGTGACTTCGCGTTCATCCAGGCCGTTGGTCTCGTCGCGGAGGACGCGCTGCATGACCGTGAAGCGGCTGCCGTTGGCGGCTTCGTTCGGATCGAAGTCGAAGCCATTGTCGCGGCGGCCGGGCACAGCAAGATACAGAGGCAGCGCCGCGTCGGTGGGAGGAAACAGATCGGCGAGCGAGCGAGCCTGCGGCGCTGGATCGGAACCGGGGATGTCGAACGTCAGGCCGTCGGGGAAGATTCCGGACGCGTACAGCAGGGCAGCGTCTCCGTTACGGATCGCTTTCTGATCCAGCTCGGCGTGCAGCAGCCCCCACGGCTCATGCCACAGGCTGGCCGCCAGAAAGGCGACCGAGTCTTCGAAGTAGCGGCTCTGGGTTTGAAAATGGTGAGGGCTGAGGTACATTCCCTCCGACCACACCACGCGTGACAGGAATCTCATAGGTCAAACCGGTACTGGAGTGCGGCAGCTGAACCGTGCGCGGACAGGGTGCAGCCACGGCGATCAGCGGGATGGGCGCTTCGCTGATGACATTCTCACTGAGTGCCGCCTGGCGTGTGTGAATCCTAGGCTGCCGACCCTTTACTGTCAAGCTAACGCCATGTACCCTGAGGGTCCCGAGCGCGCGATACTGGTGAAGAGGATGGCGATGTATGGACCAGCCGAAGACTCCCTTCGGAAATCCGGAACCCGGCAGCGGTAACGACGCGGAGAACTCCCAGCCGGCGAGCGCGACAGGAATTTTTGGAACCATCGCTGCGCCGCCCAATCCGCCGCCGGATGAGGATTTCCTGGCATCTCTGCGCCAGGTGAATCGGGCGTCTGCCCCGCCAGCCACAGCAGAGAGCGAAGCGAAGATTCCGGCCGAGCCTGAGAAGCCGGCGGAGTCGGCCAAGCCCGCGGGGCCGGGTGAGTTCACGCAGATGCTCCAGACGCTCAAGACGCAGGGTTCGCAGCAGGCCCCAACGCCGCAACCGGCGGCGTCGCAGGATCTGGCCGGCATCTTCAGGCAGGTTTCGGTGGAACGCAAACTCGCGCCCGATCCTTCTGTCTTCTCGCCCCACAGCAACACGCCTCCAGGCAGTCCGGCCCCTGCGCCGCCTCCTCCGCAACAGCCGGCAGCTGCGGGCGCGCCGGGAAGTTTCACAAGCATGTTTCAGTCCCTGGGCAGTCGGCCTGCCGCTGCGGAACCGGTGGCTGCGCCCGCGGGACCAGCTGCAGATTCGAGGCCTGCTTCCTCGCCAGCGGGTGAATTCACGCAGTTTTTCAAAGCGGTGCACGGCACGGCAGCAGCTCCGGCCCAGCAGCCGCCACCGGGCTTTCCGGCGCAACCGGTCCAGACAAGTCCTGGATCGTTCACGCAGCAGTTCTCGCAACCCGCGACGCCGGCCGCTGCGCCCGATCCAGCTTTTCCCACGCAGCTGGCGCAGAAGAGCGAACCGGGATCCTTCACGCAAATGTTTTCGCGACCGGCAGCGTCGGCCCCGCCCCCACCCGCTTCCCCAGCGCCGCCGCCGCAGGGCGATTTCTGGTCGAACGCAAATCCACCGGCGTCGCCTCAGCCCGCACCTTCAGGGCAGGGCGGATTTACCAGGCTCTTTGAGACGCTGAATGACGAGGGGGCCGCACCCTACAAGCCTTCCGAAGCTTCGTTTTCGCCTCCGCCGGCAGCTGCGCCGCCTTCTGCGCCAACTGCCGCTCCGGGAGGCGGATTTACCCAGCTGCTTCGGACGCTCTCGACCGAATCTGCGCCCGCAGCTCCGGCCCCGATCGCAGCTGTACCACCTCCGAGTACTGCCGGCGCCTGCTGCGAGCGGGCCCGGTGAATACACGCGAGTGATTTCCGGATCCCAGTTGCGGGATTTACAGAGCACCCCTCCGCCACAACCCGGGACTCCCGCATCCGCACCACTACCTCCTGCGCCTGCAAACTTTGCACGGCCCGCGATTCCGACCGCACCCCCCATGGCCATGCCTTCTGCTCCGGCATCGCCCCCGCTTACGCCACGGGCCTTCTCGTTTCCGCCCGCACCCACGCCCCCGGCGCCTGCTCCCGCGCCAGCGCCGAGCGGGCTGCAAAAACATCTACCGCTCATCCTGCTGGTGAATGTGTTTCTGCTCGTGGCGATTGTGCTGATTCTGGTGTTCGTGCTGCGGCACCACTAAAGTGCCGCTTACTCCGGGTTAGCGAAGAGGAAGATCAGCTCCATTTCGGGGTTGGGAATTTCTCCCGGAGCGTACACGGCGAAGTTGCGCGCACGCGTGACCGCTTCCCAAACGGAACCGCTCTTTTCAACGCTGAAGTATTGGTAGCGCAGCTTCACCGGGATGGCGCGCGGCGGCACCGGCACGTGAGTGAGTTTGAGGCCGGGAAGCGCCTGGCGCACCAGTTGCTCGATATGAGTCGCCGAGCAGGCCTTCAGCAGGCCCGGCGCGCGCCCGATCAGATCGGCATCGCGCAGGTCCGAGGCGATCGCAAGATACGGGCGCGAGTTCTCGAAGTACTGGTCTTTGTCGATGGCGGTGGCGTAGATCGAGTCGCGCAGCGGCTTAAGCGGCAGCGCAACGAAATTGCTGGGAATGACCGTCTCCAGCAATTCCGTAATCGCGGCGTCGAGCGCCAGAAAGCAGGGGCCCAGCCGGTCGTGGTCGTACTGCGGCAGATCGCGCAGCTCCATCTTCGGCGAGAACGTGGTGAGCGCGCCGGCGAGGGACAGCATCTGCAGGAAGAGCGCTTCCGGGTGGACTTGCGTGGCTTCGAGCAGATGGCGTGCCCCAGGCAGGTGCGAATTGATGGTGTAGAGGAGCCAGAAATTCGCGATGTCGGAAGCGCTGAAGTCGGCGAGCGACTGGTTGCGCTGGCGGCGCGACCCGGCCAGTTGGCTGCTGCGCGCGATCAGGGTCTCGATGAGGCTGCGCAGGATCCCGGTAAGAAGCTCGTTGCCTTTGATGTTGAGCAGGGGCGGAGCAAACTCCGGATCCAGCCGATAGCTGCCGGCTTCGGTCTTCTGTACCTGGGCGAGCGGCAGCAGGACCGAGCCTTCCAGATTCTCGCCCTCGGCCAGAATCTGAAGATTCTTGCGTGCGAGAGACACAGGCTTTTCCACTCCGGAGCTGTTCTCGTCGCGCAGCATCTGCAATTCGGAATAGAACCGCGTTCCTGCAGTACCTCGCTGCAGGCCGACGTTGATCCCGCTGGGACGCTCCTGCGGAATGGCCAGCCAGAAAGCACAGGTTGTGCGTCCCGGGGAAAAGCACTCGTCGAGAGTGCGCGATCCCGGAGGCGCGTCGGACAACGGCATGTCGAGCAGCAGACCATCCGGAAAGATCCCGGCCGCCTGGCTCAGAGTCAGCCGCCCTTCGCTCAGGCCTGCGCCGTCCAGCTGCAGCGACGAGAATCCCCAGTTACGAAACGAGAGCGCGCCGGAAACGAACCGCAGATTCTCCTCGAAGTAGCGGTCCTGCGCCTGCAGATGCTGCGGCGACAAAAACACTCCCTTGGACCACACCACAGGCTGCAGCTGGCGCATGCGTCAACTCCGTGAGGGATTGAGTATACTGCAACGCGATTCGCGCTTTGGCGCGGCGCCGAACCGTGGAAAGGGCCGAACAAACGGCTTGACACGCACCCAGGTATACAGGCAATAATCAGTCCGCCCCTGCAACCAACGCAAGGACCTGCCCCAAAGCTCAGAAGTCTGCGCGCCGGTTCGACCACAGTAGAGCGGAGTCGTCTCAGACCTGGTTCCGGCAGGCAAAGTTTGTCGATGAGCTGCGCCCTGCGCGCAAGCCCGGAGGATAGATTCATGGCGAAAGAGAGCACTCAGCATAAGCTGGATCGCGTACGGTCGCCGCGCGTGCATATCACCTACGACGTCGAAATCGGCGATGCCATCGAAATGAAAGAACTACCCTTCGTCATGGGCGTTCTTGGAGATCTGAGCGGGCAGCCCGACCAGCCGCTGGCCGCGCTGAAGGACCGGAAATTCGTCGAGATCAATCCCGACAACTTCGACACCGTCCTCAAAGGCATGCAGCCGCACCTGGCCTTCTCCGTGGCGAACAAGCTTTCCGACGATCCCAATGCGGGGCAGCTGAAGGTCAACCTGCATTTCGAGAGCATGGACGATTTCTCGCCGGAGAACGTGGCGAAGCAGGTGGGACCGCTGAAGGAACTTCTCGATCTGCGCACCCGGCTGTCGGATCTGCGGGGAAGCCTGCAGGGCAACGACAAACTGGACGAAGCGCTGTTCGAGGCTGTGTCGAATACCGAGACGCGCGAGAAGCTTCGCGCCGAGCTGGGCAAAACCGGGGGTGAGCAATGAGCGCGCAGAAAGCGCAGGCCGTGGCCGCAACGGAAACCGCAGAGCAGACCTCCGAACAGAGCCTGCTGGAGCAGATCGTTTCCCAGGGCCGGTTCAACCGCGACGCATCGACGTTAGAACGCGGCCGGGACATGGTGAAAGAGTTCGTCTCCCAGGTTCTGGCAGGGCAGATGACGCTGACCCGCGATGCGGAAGCCTCCATCCAGGCGCGCATTGCGCAGGTCGACCGTCTCATTTCGCAGCAGCTCAACGAGATTCTCCACTACCCGGCCTTCCAGAAGCTGGAAGCCACCTGGCGCGGCATCAAGTATCTGGTCGATCAGTCCGAAACCAGCGAAATGCTCAAGATCAAGGTGCTCAATGCCTCCAAGCGCGAGCTGTTGAAGGATCTGCAGAGAGCGCCGGAGTTCGACCAGAGCGCGCTCTTCCGCAAAGTATATGAGGAGGAATTTGGAGTCTTCGGTGGAGCGCCATTTGCCGCGCTGGTAGGCGACTACGAGTTCGGCCGCGGCCCGGAAGACATCGAATTGCTGGAGCGCGTATCTCAGGTGGCCTCCGCAGCCCACGCGCCGTTCCTCACAGCGGCCAGCTCCGATCTGCTCAACCTGGGCAGCTATACCCAGCTGGGCGCCCCGCGCGACATCGGCAAGATTTTCGACTCGACGGAATATGCGAAGTGGAAGTCGTTCCGCGCATCGGACGATTCGCGCTATGTGGCGCTGACCCTGCCGCATATCCTCATGCGTCTGCCTTACGGAAAAGACACCAAACAGATCGAGGCCTTCGACTATGAGGAAGCGGTCGACGGAACCGAGCACTCGCGTTATCTGTGGGGCAACGCCGCTTATGGTCTGGCAGCGCGGCTGACCAACTCCTTTGCGAAGTACGGCTGGTGCGCTGCCATTCGCGGCGTGGAAGGCGGCGGCCTGGTGGAAGGATTGCCGGCGCACACCTTCCGCACCGATGAAGGCGATGTGGCGCTGAAGTGTCCCACCGAAGTCGCCATCACCGATCGCCGCGAGAAGGAACTGGCGGATCAGGGCCTGGTGCCGCTGGTGCACTGCAAAGGCACGGACTATGCAGCGTTCTTCAGCGTGCAGACAGCCAACAAGCCGAAACTCTACGACAAGGATGCCGCGAACGCGAACGCCCGGGTATCCGCGCAGTTGCCTTACATTCTCGCGATGTCTCGTTTTGCCCACTACCTGAAAGCCATGATGCGCGATAAGATCGGCAGCTTCATGTCCCGTCAGGATTGCGAGAAGTTTCTCAATCAGTGGATCAGTAGCTATATCTGTGCGGATGACAACGCTTCTCAGGCAGCCAAGGCAAAACTGCCGCTGCGCGAGGCGGTGATCCAGGTTTCCGAAGTGCCTGGAAAGGCCGGAGCCTACCGCGCGGTCGCGTTCCTCAAACCGCACTTCCAGCTCGACGAGCTCTCGGTTTCTCTGCGACTGGTGGCGGACCTTCCTGCTTCGGCACGCAAATAAACCGGGCCACCTCGTCCTGTGCTCAGGCCCGCAACAGCAGGCGACTCCGAACGCCTGCCTGATGAAAGGAGCTTGCGATGGCAGTAGATTACTTTCTCAAACTCGACGGAATCCAGGGCGAGTCCCAGGTTTCCGACCACAAAGATGAAATTCAAATCATGAGCTGGAGTTGGGGCGCCACCCAGGTTTCATCGGTGGCCGGCACCGGAGGATCGGGCGCAGGGAAAGCCGACCTGTCCGACTTCTCGATCATGGCTTATTTCGACAAATCGACTCCTAAGTTCTTCAAGTCGATCTGCGCCGGCACCCATATCAAGAGTGGCACGATGAGCGCCATTAAATCCGGCGCCGACGGCAAGCCCTATCTGAAGGTGGACTTCAAGGAGCTCTTTGTCCATAGTCTGCAGATCTCGGGGTCAAGCGAAATTCCCAGCGTCAGCATTGCTTTCTCTTACAACGAGATCAAGATCGACTACTCGACCCAGAACGAGCAGGGCAATCTCGCCAGCACCGGCCCTGTGACCTACAGTACGAAGGAAAACAAACTCTCCTAAGGCGATCCGTATGGACGCGCTGTCCCTGTACCAGGCCGGTCAGCTGCAACCGGCCATCGATGCGCTTGGCGGCGAGCTGAAGAAGCAGCCGCTCGACGTCAGGCGCCGAACTTTTCTGTTCGAATTGCTCTGTTTTGCCGGTGACTACGACCGGGCAGCCAAACATCTTGACATCCTCGCCGATGCCAGCCCTGAAGCCTCGGCGGGCGCGATGCTGTATCGTTCCGCGCTGCATGCGGAGCGAACCCGGCAGGAGATGTTTACCCGCGATGAGCTGCCGCTCGGTTCCGCGCACGCACCGCTTCCCGGCGAGCTGAACGGCGCTGCGTTCAGCGAACTCACCGATGCCGATCCCCGCATTGGTGCGCATCTTGAGGTCTTCATCGCCGGCAGTTACACGTGGGTTCCCTTGGCCTACGTCGAGGCGATTGAGACCCAGGCGCCGAAGCGCCTCCGCGATCTGCTCTGGCTCCCGGCAACGCTGCACACAACAGCGGATTTTCGGCTGCAGGATCTGGGCGAAGTTCTGCTGCCCGTGCTGAGCCCGCTTTCCTGGAAGAATCCTGACGACGCTGTGCGTCTGGGTCGCACCACCACCTGGGAAGAGCACGCGAAGTATGGCGAGATTCCCGTGGGGCAAAAGCTGCTGCGTTGCGGCGACGATGAGGTGCCGATTCTGGAGATGCGGAATCTGAGTTTTCATCACGCTGGGGAGACAGCGGCCCGTGCCACTCCGTGACGATCTGCTGAATCCGATCCCGGGCGACAACCCGTCGGGCGTGAGTCTGCGCTACGAACGGATCTACGACCAGATTAAGGAAGCGCGCACCGAGGAGGATGATTCCATCCCCGCGGGCGCCTGGGAGCGCACCTCAAAAAAAGCCGACCATCAGTTGGTCATCAAGCTGGCCGGAGACGCGCTCGCCACCAAAAGCAAGGATCTGCAGCTGGCTGCCTGGCTGGCGGAGGCGCATGTTCGCCGCGAGGGCATCCAGCTCGTTCCAGCCTGTCTGAAACTCCTGCTCGATCTGCAGCAGCAGTTTTGGGAGACGCTCTATCCCGAGATCGAAGATGGCGACGCCGGCATGCGAGCCTCTCCGATTGAATGGGCCGCGAATCGCATCGCGACGATCCTGCGCGAATCGTCGCTCACGCGCGACGGCCTGAACTTCTATCAGTACCGCGAATCGCGTGCGATCGGCTATGAGGCCGATGCTGCCTCGAACGATGCCAAACGCGAAGCGCGGGAGCGAGCGATCGCAGACGAAAAGCTGACCGCGGAGGATTTCGATAAATCGCTGTCCGCCACGCCGAAGGCATTCTACGTAGGACTGGAAGGCGCGATCGCCACCTCAGGCGAGACTCTCGATGCGCTGCAGGTCTTCTGCGAAGAGAAATACGGCGATGACGGACCGGGCTTCGGAAAACTGCGCACAACGCTGGAAGAAGTAGGGCAGGTGGTATCGGCGTTGCTGGCGGAGAAGCGCAAGCTGGAGCCCGACGCCGTTGTCGAGCAGCCGGCCGCGGAGGAGCCAGAAGCAGAGCCTGAGTCTCCGTCAACTGAAACAGCGTCGGCTGCACAGCCCGCAGCCGCGTCCGTTTCCAAAAAAACCCTCTCCGCCGAGCCTGCGGATGACGAGGACGCGATCCGCCGCGTGCACTCCTGCGCGCAGTATCTGCAGAAGAACCATCCCGCAAATCCTGCAGCCTATCTGTTGCAAGCCTCGATTCGGCTGGGCGAGATGCGAGAGCAGGGAAGCTGGGCTTCGTATGATTTTCTCGTTTCGCCGCCGACCGAAATCCGGCAGAACCTGAAACGTCTGGCCGCGGAGTCGAACTGGGAGGAGTTATTGCGCACCGCCATCGCCGCCGTCGGTGAGCCCTGCGGACGCGCGTGCCTGGACGTCCATCGCTACGTTTGGAAGGCCGAGCAGCGAAGCCGGCTTCCCCGCCGTGGCGGGTGCGGTGGTATCCACGCCTGCAGGGGCTGTTGAAAGATATTCCCGAGATTCCCACGTGGACGCTGAACGACGACACCCCGGCAGCGAATCCTGAAACGCAGCGTTGGCTGCAGGAGACCGTGCTGCCTCCTCCGCCGCCGCCCGTTTCGGAAGCAGAGCCGCCGGTATACGCGGCCGCTCAGAACACGACCGCGGCCGCAGAGGATGCCCCTCCGGATGTTCTGGAGATTGCGCGCGACTTCATCCGGCGAGGACAGCTGCCGCAGGCGATCCAGTTGCTGATGCGCGATGCGGCGCAGCAGCCCAGCGGCCGCGCCCGCTTCCAGCGTCGTCTGCAGATCGCCCAGCTGTGCATGAGCGCCGGGCAGGGGAAGATCGCGCATCCGGTGCTGGAAGAGCTGGTGAAGGAAATTGAGGAGCGGCGGCTGGAGGAATGGGAAGACGGCGAAATGCTCTCGCCAGCGCTGTCGCTGCTGCTGCAATGTCTTGAGAACGGAGACAACAACGGCGCCAGAGAGGCGCTGTTCTCTCGTCTCTGCCGGATCGATCCCATCGCAGCTATGAACATCTCCCACTAAGGCAAAGGAACCGGCAACAAATGGCACGAGCGACTGAGACACTGGTGACGCAATCGGTTCTGGATCGGCTGACCGCCGTCGAGGAATGGCCGTCCACGCGACTGCAGTCGCTGCGCTTTTTAAAGACGCTCTGAAGCGCGATCTGGAATGGCTGCTGAATACGCGCCAGCCGCCGCTGCCGCAGCTGAGCTCTATCCGCTGGCGCGAACCTCGATTAATTACGGGCTGCCCGATATCACCAGCCTGGGCCTAGCCTCGGCTTCGGATCATCGGCAGATGCGCCTCGCGATCGAGGCGTGCGTGCGCGCCTTTGAGCCACGGCTCACGAATGTGCGCGTGTCCATTGACGATTCGGATCGAGGAGACCGGCGTCTGCGATTCCATATTGAGGGCATGATGAACCTCGATCCGGCGCCCGAAGAAGTCACGTTTGACACAGTGCTGGAGCTGGCCAGCGGTGAGTACACGGTGAAGTAGACGATGCGCGAAGAACTTCTCGAATACTACGAACGCGAACTGACCTACCTGCGCCAGCTGGGGGGCGAGTTTGCGAAGAAATATCCGCGCGTCGCCAGCCGCCTGCTGCTGGAGCCGGACCGCTGCGACGATCCGCATGTGGAGCGCCTGCTGGAGGGCTTCGCCTTCATGGCGGCGCGCGTTCATCTGCGCGTGGACGACGATTTTCCTGAGATCACCTCCGCGCTGCTGGGCATTGTTTCGCCACACTACCTGCGGCCGATTCCATCCATGTCGGTGGTCGAATGCCAGTTGGATCCGGAACAGGGCAAGCAGACCGCGGCGGTCGAGCTTCCTTCCGGCAGCGCTCTGGTGACGAAGCGCACGGTGGATGGATTGTCCTGCAGGTTTCGGACAACCTACCCGGTAACGCTGTGGCCCATCGCGGTAAAACTATGCGAGTGGCGGCAGCCGGAGCGGCTGGCGGATCCGGTGCGCGCGCCCGGCGCGGTCGCCGTAGTGCGATTGCTGTTGCGATGCGGACGCGATGTCAGCTTCGACCAGCTGGCGATGCGGAATTTGTCCTTCCACCTGGCGGGCGAAACCAACCTCGTCCACACCCTCTACGAATTGCTGTGCAGGAACTGCGTTTCCATCCTGGTGCGCAACCCCCAGCAACGAGGGGGCAAGGTAGTGAGCCTCTCCCCGTCGCAACTGCGGCCGATGGGCTTCGAACCCGGCGAGGCCCTGCTTCCCCTGGCCCAAACGAGCGTTCGATGGCTACCGCCTGCTGCAGGAGTACTTCACCTTCCCGGAAAAATTTCTTTTCTTTGAGCTGAGCGGCCTCGAGGCCGTTGCCGAGGCGGGATGCACGGAAGAGGCTGAGATTCTGTTCTGCATTTCGCGTTTCGATCGCTCCGAGCGCCAGCAGGATCTCGAGACCGGCGTGACCACGCGAACGCTTCGCCTGAGCTGCACCCCGGTGATCAATCTGCAATCGCAGGTGGCAGAGCCGATTCTGGTCACGCATACGAAGCAGGAGTACGAGGTCATTCCCGATGTGCGTCATCGCCAAACGACAGAAGTGTTTTCCATCGATGAAGTCATGGCCTCCAACACCGCGCGGCGCGAGAGCATCCGCCTCGAGCCGCTATACGCCTATCGCTTTCAGGCGCGCAGAGAGAATAAGCGCGTTTACTGGCACGCCATTCGGCGCATGAATGTCTTCGGTGAGCGCGAACCTTCATCGCTCTATCTGTCGCTGGTCGACGTCGATGGTCTGCTGACCGAACCCAACGCCGAAGTGCTCACCGTCCGCTGCGAGTGTTCGAATTTCGATCTGCCCTCGCGCCTTCCTTTCGGAGCCGAGGAGGGCGATTTCATCGCGGAGGACTCTCCGGCGATCCGCTGATCACGGCCCTGCGCCGGCCGACGCCCACCTAGCATCCGCCGGACGCGAAGGGTCAGATATGGCGGCTGGTTTCGCAGCTGTCGCTGAATTACCTATCGCTGGACGAGGAAGGCGTAACTGGGCGCTGCAGGAGATTCTGCGCCTGCATAACTTCACCGATTCGTCCTATCTGGAAAACCAGATTGGCGGAATCACCGGACTGAATTCGAGCCCGCATTTTGCCCTGATGAGTCCGGTCTACGGAAACCTGCCCGCGCGCGGCACACGCGTGGAGATCGACTTGACGAGCGTCAGTTTGTCGGCGGCGGCGTCTATTTCTTCGCCAACGTGCTCGACCGTTTTCTCGGAAGCTACACCTCCATCAACAGCTTCTGCCAACTGGCGGCGCGCACCAATCAAAGAAAGGAGCTGCTGGGCGAATGGCCACCCAAGGCGGGCTACCAGCCGCTAGTCGATCTGAAATTCGAGCGGCTCCGGGCATTGCTCGAACAGGAGCCGTATCGTGTCCAGTTCTTTCAGGCAGTGCGTCTCATGGAGCGCCTTTACCCGGAGCGCAATCCTGTGGGCCTGTTCGTTGCGCCGTCGTCGGAGGTCGTGCGTTTTTCGTCGCTTCCCTCGCTGTCGTTTCCGGCCAGCGAGATTGCCGGGCTCGAAATGCCCGACCAGTCGAAGCCCGCGCGCATTCAGGTGAATTTCATGGGCCTCGTGCGGCGGTGGGCGCGTTGCCCGACCCCTATACGGAGTTTCTGCTCGAACGCGTCAAGGCGAAAGATCCGGCGCCGGCCGAGTTCTTCGATATTATTCAACCACCGGATCATTTCGCTCTTCCATCGTGGCTGGCAGAAAGTATCGCTTCTACATCGCGTATGAGCGCTCCGGCGCCAGCGACGACGGAATCAGCAGAATCCTCCTCCACCTCATCGGACTGGGAAGCAACGGGCTCACGCACCGCATGGCGATCGAGGACGAAGCGTGCCTCTACTACGCGAGCCTCATCGGCCAGCGCCGCCCAACGGCCGAGGGGCTGAAACAACTGCTCGAGGACTACTTCGGAGTAGCCGTCCGCGTCGAGCAATTCACCGGCACGTGGAACCCTCTGCCGCCGACGAACCAAACCTTTCTGCGCGACCGCGGAGTTTTCTGCGAGCAGTCTGGGAATGGGAACGATCGTGGGCGATGAGATTTGGGATCAGCACGGCACCGTCACGCTTCGCCTGGGTCCGATGAACTTCGCAACTTACCTGGAATTCCTGCCCGGAGGGCGAGCCTTCATCGAACTGCGCGCCTGGCTGCATTTTTATGCCAATCGCGAATTCAACTTCGTCATCCAGCCGGTGCTGGAGCGCGACGAAACGCCGCCCATGCAACTCGGCGATCAGGGCGAGACAGCGTCGCGTCTCGGTCTGGTGAGCTGGGTCAAAAATCGGCCTCTCCATCGCGATCCGGACGAGGCCACTTACCGCTTGTCGTAGACAGATCGTGAATCGGGGAGCAAGGGACCATGAGCCTGAATCTGAAATCGCTGATCGGCAAGCTGAACGACAGCACACGCAATGCACTGGAGGCTGCGGCCGGACTGTGCGTCGCGCGGACCCACTACGACATTGAGATTGAGCATTTTCTGCTCAAGGCGCTGGACAACGCCGACAACGACATCGTCTGGATCCTGAAACAGTACGGCGTCGATCGTTCACGCCTCACCGCGGAGCTGCAGCGCAGTCTCGACCGGCTGAAGACCGGCAACGCGCGCAGCCCCGCCTTCAGCCCTTACCTGGTCAAGATGCTCACCGAGGCGTGGACCATCGCGACCATCGAATACGACGCCACGCAGATTCGCACCGGTTTTGTTTTGCTGGCTCTGCTGCAAAGCGATGAGCTCGCGCGGATGATGCGGGACGTCAGCAAGGAACTACAACTCATTCCGGTGGAGGCCTTGCGCAAAGACTTCTACACGGTCACGGAGAAGTCGCACGAGCAGACCGAAGTCGCGTCGGCCTCGGCGCCGGGAGAGGCCGGTGAAGCACCGCGGCCGGCAGGTTCGGGCAAAACGCAGCACCTCGATCAGTACACCGTGAATCTGACGGCACACGCGAACGCGGGGAAGATCGATCCGGTGCTGGGCCGGGATCTGGAAATCCGCCAGGTGATCGACATCCTGATGCGCCGCCGGCAGAACAATCCGATCCTGACCGGCGAAGCCGGAGTAGGAAAGACCGCTGTCGTCGAAGGATTCGCGCTGCGTCTCGCTGCCGGCGATGTGCCTCCCGCATTGCGCAATGTGCAGTTGCACAGCCTGGACATGGCGCTGCTGCAGGCCGGAGCCGGCGTGAAGGGCGAGTTTGAGAACCGCCTCAAGGGACTGATCAACGAGGTGAAGTCGTCGCCTCACCCCATCATCCTGTTCATCGATGAAGCGCACACCATGATCGGC
>CAVPCB010000049.1:0-64538 GCA_963702285.1 uncultured Acidobacteriaceae bacterium
TTGGCGGGGAAGTTCAGGATCAGCATCTTCGGCCGTGGATACATGAGCGGGATCGCCTGCTCCAGCTCGGCCAGAAAATGATCGGCGTTGTGGATGGCGACGCTGCGGATATTCGCGCCCGCAATCACCGGCCCGTAGATGTGGATCGGATAGCTGGGGTTCGGCACCATGACCACATCGCCCTGATCGAGGGTCGCCAGGCACAGGTGCGCGATGCCTTCCTTGGAACCGATGGTGACGATCGCCTCGGTGTCGGGGTCCAGCTCAATCCCGTAGCGGGTGGCATACCACTTCGTGATCGCGCGGCGCAGGCGGGGAATCCCTTTGGAAAGCGAATAGCGGTGGGTTTCCGGCTTGCGCGCAGCCTCGATCATCTTATCCACGATGTGCTGCGGGGTCGCTCCGTCCGGGTTTCCCATGCCGAAGTCGACGATGTCTTCTCCGCGGCGCCGGGCGGCAGCCTTGAGTTCGCCGGTGATGTTGAAGACGTAAGCCGGCAGACGGCGAATACGCTGAAACTCGTGCATGGGGTCCTCGAGTGGAATGGCTCTGTTCCAGAGTCGTTCAGAAACAGCAGGATTGCAACGGATCGAAAGTTACCGCAGTGCTCCGATCCTTACTACGCGGGCGATGGGAACAAGCGTAGTCAACAGGCAACCACGCCGCCGGTCGATCCGAACGATGGCCGACAACGACGAAGCAGCCTGGGGGACTCAACGTAATGGGCCGGAGCTCTCCTGTAATCAGCTCCATGAGACTTTTGTAACGCGGATTTCAGGCCCTCTTCCCAAGGTTTGCCAATGTGGGAAGGCTTGCACACCATGGATGATTCCATTACCAGAAACCCATCGACACAGTCGTCGTGGCATTTTAGGATCAGGAGCGAAGGAGGGATCAGCGAGCCTTCGCCCGATGTGCAATTTGGCGCATCGTGGCCTTACCGGGGTAATGCAAACGCGAGGGTTTTGATGTATGGTGCTTGTATCAGGTCAGGCCTTCATAAATCCGCAGGCTCTCAAAGCGGACAAGCCGGGTTCCGCCGGACCCATGCACGTTAAGACCCAGATCGTAGTGTTGTCTCCTGGGAGCAACGCAAATACCATTTTCGCAACCATGGCGTCGGAAACATCTCAGCTTTTGTCAGGGGTTCTGAAGAACACCTGCAATGGGAGCCGCCGCGGCACGTTGGAAGCGGTTTTCAGCCCCGGATTTTGAGGATATGGCCACATCGGAATACCTGCGTAACGGCAAAGCTGGACAAAGACCGCAGGCCCCGGTTTTGCAGCTTCCCCCGGCGTCGCGGCATACCGCCTTCGGATCGGCGACGGTTACGTCGGCGGTCATGATGTCCAGCGACATTCTGATGGTGCTGCTGGCCTTCGTCATCGCACTGACGGTGCGCACGTTTGTTTTCGCAAGGATCGTTCCTTCGGTTATTCCCTCCCTTTGGCCGACCGCCATCGATCTTCTGTCTTTGGGCTGGTTTGCATTGGCTTACGTCTTCGCGGCGCGCCGGTATGGTCTTTACGGCCCGGTACCAGCGGCTGCCGCCGCCCATGAGCTGCGCCTCGTTATTCAGGGCTGCGTCAACGCCGGCCTGTTGCTGTGCGGCGTTCTTTACATGCTGCACGCAGTCGACATATCGCGCATTCTCATCGCGCTGCTGGTGGGCGCAGCCGCGGTCACGCTCAGCGTGCGCAGGGTCGTATGGCGCTACTCCCGCTACCAGCAGTATGAGCAGGGCGTGGAACTGCGCAATGTGATGATTTTTGGCACAAACCAGCTCAGCTATGCATTGAGCCGTCACATCCGCGACTACCGCCGGCTCGGCTACCGCTTTGTGGGGTTTGTGATGACTCCCGGCTCATCGGTGAGCGCTGAAATCACCTCCGACCAGATTCTCGGCGGAGTGGAGAAGATTCGGCAGCTCGCGCGCCAGCACTTTATCGATGAGCTGGTGATTGCGGAGTTCTGTCCCACCGAAAACG
This sequence comes from uncultured Acidobacteriaceae bacterium, assembly GCA_963702285.1. Lineage (GTDB taxonomy): Bacteria > Acidobacteriota > Terriglobia > Terriglobales > Acidobacteriaceae > Palsa-343. The sequence goes on from CAVPCB010000049.1 coordinate 1,989, forward strand.
TGATCCGGCTGGTGCAGGACGCGCGCGAGCTCGACATCGATGTCCGCGCCATCTCCGGCTACTACGGCGAACTCACGGCCAACGCTCCGGTGGAATACCTTGGCATCTTCCCCGTGTCTTTCCTGCACCGCAGCCAGCCTCGGGTGATTGGTTTGTTCTGCAAACGCGTGGTGGACACCGTGCTCTCGCTGTTCGCGCTCATCCTGACGGCTCCCCTGATGCTTCTTGTTGCTCTCGCCGTCAAGATCGAGAGCAAAGGACCGGTGTTTTACATCTCGGACCGCATCGGAAAACGAGGCCGGGTATTTCCCTGCTTCAAGTTCCGTACCATGGTCGACAACGCGGAGAAGATGCAGAAGGACCTCACTGCGCTGAATGAGCGCGACGCTGTTCTGTTTAAGGTCTCCAACGATCCGCGCGTCACGCGGCTCGGCCGCATTCTGCGCAAGTATTCGCTGGACGAACTGCCCCAGTTCCTGAACGTGCTCCGCGGCGAGATGAGCATCGTCGGGCCACGTCCTCCGATCGCTTCCGAAGTCGAGAAATACGAGCTGGAGCACTTCCGCCGGCTTGAAGTGCTGCCCGGGCTGACGGGCCTATGGCAGGTGCAGGCGCGGCACGATCCATCGTTCGCCAAGTACATCGCCCTCGACACGGCGTACGTGGAAAACTGGAGCTTCTGGCTCGACCTGCGGATCCTGATCCAGACGGCCAACGTGGTGGTTCGCGGCACCGGAGCCTGAGAAGCGAGGCCCGTTCCGGCCGCTTTTGTCCGCTACCAGCCTTCTTGCCTCAAATGTCGATCTGCGTGAGACTGTTTCCGCGGCTCGTTCGTCACTGCAATCAAGGTTACCCCTGACCGAAATCCACATCCTGCTGTTACTGATCCGGAGGTCGAGTTGACTCAGCTTCATCGCATCTCCTGCGCCCTTGCGCTGGGCGCAGTGTCTCTTTTTCTATACAGTTCCGGCGCTCCACGCCCAGGAGCAGCGACCGCCCCGTGGCGAGGAAGCCCACGGCGAAGCCAATAAGCCGGAAGCCACGCCCGCTGTCCCGCCGGAGAAGACCTCCGTTACCCATCACGACCTCAATCTCGACGGCAAGGTCCTGCACTACACCGCGACGGCCGGCACGCTGCTGATTCGCGACGGCGAAGACGACCATCCTTATGGGAGCATCTTTTCGGTGGCCTACACGCTGGATGGGGCCGACCCCAACACGCGGCCGGTGACCTTCTTCTACAACGGCGGTCCCGGCTCGGCTACGGTGTGGCTGCACATGGGCTCCTTCAGCCCGGTCCGCATTGAAACGGACAGCCCAAAGGCCACGGGGCCGGCGCCGTACCACCTGGTTCCGAACGAGTACAGCCTGCTGGACAAGTCGGACCTGGTCTTCGTGGATGCTCCGCTGACCGGCTACTCCAAAGCGGTGGGCAAGGGGACGGACAAGGACTTTCGCGGCGTCGATCAGGACATCAAGGCGTTCGACAAGTTCATTCTTCGCTGGGTGACGGTCAACCAGCGCTGGAACTCGCCCAAGTACCTCTTCGGCGAGTCGTACGGCACGCCGCGCTCCTGCGGCCTGGCCGATGCGCTGGAGGGCGACGGCATCTCGCTGAACGGCGTGGTGCTGCTTTCCTCGATCCTGAACTACAACGTGATGGCGCCGGGGCTCGACGAAGACGCGATCGGCACCCTGCCCTCCTACGCGGCGATCGCCTGGTATCACAACAAGCTGCAGAACAAGCCTGCCGACGTGAAGGCGTTCGTCCAGGAGGTTCGCACGTTTGCGCGTGGCGATTATGCCGAGGCGCTGCGCGAGGGCGATCAGCTTTCGCCGGAGAAGTACGACGCGATCGCGGCAAAGATCGCGGGCTACACGGGTCTGAGCGTCCAGTACGTGAAGGATGCCCACCTGCGGATTAGTCCGACGCGGTTCCGCAAGGAGCTGATGCGCGAGGATGGGGACATCCTTGGGCGTTACGACGCGCGCTTTGAAGCCACGGATGTCGACAACGCCGGCGAGTTCCCGGGCTACGACCCGTCGGACACCGGGATCGCGGGCGCTTTCGTCAGCGCGTTTCACGACTATCTGACGCGGGAGCTGAAGTACGAGACCACCGACACGTACCGCGTCCACACCGAGTCCGAAGTGCCCTGGGACATGCATCACGTGATGCCGGGGCAGCGCGGCTTCGGCGGTGGCGGCGGTGGGGGACGCGCTTCCCTGCCGTATCTGGCGGGCGACCTGGCCGATGCGATGCGGAAGAACCCGAAGCTGAAGGTCTTCTCGGCGAACGGGTACTTCGATCTGGCGACGCCGTTCTTCATCACGGAGTACGACCTGGCGCACATGATGCTGACGCCTGAGCTGGCGAAGAACGTGAGCTTCGGCTACTACCCGGCGGGGCACATGGTGTACCTGAACGTCGAGGCGCTGAAGCAGTTCAAGCACGACATGGCGGACTGGTACGGGTCGACCGGACACTGACGGAGTGGGGTGCCCGGGTGGATTCGGGCACCCCTGCGTTTCCGTGGTGGAGGGGGTTGACCCCTCTGGAGGTTGCTGATTCTGCTAGGTCCGTGTTGGGTTGGAACCCCTATGTGTTGGCGAGTGAGTTAACCGGGTGCGGGTGAAGGAGCCTGCGCCGGCAGGGTTTGCCCGGAGAGTGACGCGCATCTCATTGATGATGATTGAGTTCTCACCGCGTCGGCTTCGCGTCGGATTGCTTGCAGCCTTGTTTCTACCGTTCTTCGGCATCCGGGTGGCGCCGGGGCAACCATCCGATGCGGCAGCCGTGATCCAGAAAGTGGATGCAGCGGTCAAGGCCAGGGTCGATCACATCGCCGGTTATACCGTGACCGAGCACTATGCCGTTTACAGGGGCAAGGATGAGGTCCACCCGGTCGCCGCCATGGTGGTCAACACGACCTACAAGCAGGAGTCGGGGAAGAGCTACGTGGTCGTCTCGCAGTCCGGCTCAGCTCTGCTGCGCGATCTGGTGTTGAACACGATTCTGGAGAATGAAAAGCATCTGAATCAGCCTGGCGTGCGCGAAAGCGCGTGGGTCACTTCGGCCAATTATTCGATGAAACTGAAGCCGGGCGGACCCCAGTTGCTGGATGGACGGGAGTGCCTGGTTGTGGAGCTGACCCCGAGGCGGAAGGCTCCCTGGCTGATTGAAGGAAATTTGTGGGTGGACGCCCGGGATGGGTCGATCGTGCAGATTGAAGGGACGGGGTCGAAGAGCTCGTCGCTGGTGACGGGGCCGACGCAGATGGTGCGGCAGTATGCGGACATCGACGGCTATCCGGAGGCCACCCATCTGCGGGCGCAGTCGCAGCAGTTCTATGTTTGGCGAGACGGTCGTCAAGGTCGACTACCGGGACTACCGGGTCGAGTTGCGGCCGACGGGGTAGGCAGACTCGGGGGGGCGATTTGGGGCTTGAGGGGGGTCGACCCCTCGGGATGTTGTTGATTCTGCTCAGACGGGCCGCATTTCGGACCCCCTGGTATTGGCGAGTTGGTTAGCGTCTGTCGTCGCGGGCCCTGAGGGGTCCCCCTTTTTTGTGCGTGCCCTGTACCGAGGAGAATTTGTGTTTCCGGGAGGGACAAGTTTGTAAGTGTTTGATTCTGCATTACTTGATATAAGTTTACAAACTTGACAACATGAGTTTCTCCTACGCATTTGATTTTGCAGGGGTTGTGCGCTGGCATTTGATTCCAAAGCGCTTCGCCCTCAGGCAGGGGAACCCTGGCTTTCGGATTGTCGTCGCGGCTGCGTTGTCGAAGAGCGTCGGCGAACCGGCCTGAGCCGGGACGGTGCAGTAGAAAGGCTCGGAGCGGGCTGGTCCAGGACCAGACAGAACTTTCCTTCTCCAGCGTAGGAGGGTTTGCGGGGCTGTTCAAGGGAATTCGCAGGGGGCTACAGTACGGAAGTACTGCGGACGGGCACCGGGCACGGGGCAGCGAGCTCCGGGCTCCGGGTTCCGGGTTCAATTCAGGCTGGAGGGATCATGGCAAACCCACAGATAGTGATCGCTCAGGCCTACTCCGCATTTAACCGGCGGGATATGGACGGCGTCCTCGCGCTGATGAGTGAGAACGTCAGCTGGCCCAGGGCATCGGAGGGTGGGCGGGCGGTTGGGAAAGAAGAGATTCGTGCTTACTGGACCCGTCAGTGGCAGGAATTCGATCCTCACGTGGAGCCGATCGAAGTGATCGAGCGCGAAGGGGGCAAGACCGAGGTCAGGGTTCACCAGCTCGTGAAGAGTCTCGGCGGCGAGGTTCTTTCGGACAGCGAGGTGTGGCACGTCTATACGATCGCCAACGGTCTGATCGAACGCATGGAGATTGGGGAAAGCGAAGCGGATTCGGCGCGGGCCCCGTCTGCGGCTTTTTCCCGGCCTTAGCGTGGGATCTCCGGCGATCGCGTCGGAGACGCGTTCGCTGATCGGAGATCGATGCCCGCCGCGCCCGAAGGGCGCGGCGGGAGGCAGCCCCGGGGACGGCCCGCGGCAGCAAGGAGGCGCGCTTCGCACGCATCTTTTTCCATGGCCTGAAGGCCATGGCTTCTACCGTCGTCCTCCTGCGGGACGGGAGGTGCGGGAGTCAGCCCTCATCGCTGGTTCGTGCCATGCCGCGCAGGGCAGACAGAGCGACACGGCCGTAATCACGCCGGTAAGCTATGATCTTTCGTAACCACCATATGTCTGACGAAACCGTCCAGTCCATCGACATCGATCATGAAACCATTGGCCACATTTTGGCTGATAGGAAATCGCTGCGCGTCCCTGAAAACCAGCGCTCATATGCCTGGAAGAGGGATCAGGTTAAACAATTGTTCCAAGATTTTGCTCCACTTCCAAAGGAGTACTTCCTTGGCTCGGTTATCGTTGTCGCGGCTCCGGGCTCCATTGACGTGCACGACGGTCAGCAGAGAATCGCAACTGCGATGATCCTGATCGGCGCCATTCGAGACTGTTTTCTGGTGTTGGGAGACGACAAAAGTGCTCTACAAACCGAAAACGACTTTCTCTGGGCACAAAATAGGCGCACCCATGAAATACTTCCGCGCTTCACGCTAAACATTGAGGATAATGACTATTTTGTAAAGCGGGTCTTACGCCGCCTCACCGATCCCATTCGAACGGCACTTCGTGCAAAGGACAGGACTCGTGAGTCCCACGATCGAATTCACGACGCTGCTGCTGAAGCAGAAGCGTGGGTAAAGGCAATCATCGAGAAGCGAGCGCTCCAAGATCAGCTCAACACGCTCCATACGTGGCTGGACTTTATCGAGAATTCGGCGCGCGTCATCTGGGTTCAGGTAGCGGACGAGAAAACGGCGTTCACAATCTTCGAAACGATGAACGATAGGGGGCTGAAGCTGTCTGCGGCGGATCTTCTCAAGAATTGTCTGTACGCCAGAGCGGAAGATCGCAAGCAGGAGGCCCTCCAAAAGTGGCAGGCAATGACAGCCATCCTCGAAACTATCGAAGATGAGGACGAGGGTGTCGTTGAATATCTGCGCTACTACTGGATTTGCAGAGAGGGCTTCGTCAGGAGCAAAGACCTGTACGAAAAGATGAAGACAGGAGTGACTAGCAAAACATCCGCGATTGATCTTGCGGTGGATTTGGAAGTTCGGGCTGGCGAATATGCTGCCATTCTTAATGCGTCGCATGAAACGTGGGCGAAGTATGGTCCGGACATGAAGAACCACATTCGCGATTTGAGAATTCTTGGAGTGCGGCAGATTCGTCCCATACTCATGGCAGCCATGCGGACGTTCAACGACAAGGAACTGGTTAAGCTCTTTAGGGCATGCATCAATTGGTCCGTACGCTGTTTGCTTTCTGGCGTCCCAAGCGGGACGCTAGAAAGCTACTATTCTGAGACCGCCAAAAACATCACGGCCAAAAAAGTGATCGACGTCTCGGGAGCATTTGCACAGGTCGCGGGCGTCATCCCGCCTGATGATCGATTTGCGGCGGCCGTTGCTGTGGCAAATGTCGGGCAACCTCAGCTTGCCCGTTATTACCTCAGAGCATTGCAAATCACTACCGACGCCAGCAAGCAATATGGGCCGTTTGACAGCGCGTCAGTGACACTTGAGCATGTCTTGCCCAAAGACCCTAAAGAGTACCCCACATTTTCTCAAGAGGAAGCGAAAGCAAACCTCAATCGTCTCGGAAACCTGGCACTCCTCGAAGCCACCGAGAACAACGGTGTGGGCAGCGAGAAGTTCTCAATTAAAAAGCCAATATTGGCCAAGTCGGAGTTTTCACTCACGAGCGAGATAGGCGCGCTGACCGATTGGAATATCGGAGAGATAAATGCCAGACAGGAACGATTGGCGAAGCTGGCGGTCGCGACGTGGCCGCTTAAGGTCTGAATACGGGCATAGACGGCCTCGATCCAGCCGCCTTCGAAATGTCACCCGTCAGCCTGTAAGCTGTTCCGACTTTGCTCTCGCTGCGCCGTCCGCTCAACATCCACAACTCAGATTCGCAGTGCTCTAGTACACGTCCCTCAGATACCGCTTCTGTTTCTTCATCTCCGCCAGGAATTCATTGGCGTAGTCGGGGCCTTTGTTGCTGTGGGTCGCTACCGCTTCGAGCAACGCTGCTTCTACGTCGGGGGCCATGCGTTTGCTGTCTCCGCAGACGTAGAAGGACCCGCCTTCGTTGAGCCAGCTCCATAGCTCGGCTGAGTTCTGGCGAATGCGGGTCTGGACGTAGATCTTGTCTTTCTGGTCGCGGGAGAAGGCCGTGTCGAGGCGATTGAGGGTGCCGTTGGCGACCCAGGCCTCGAAGTCCTCCTTATAGAGGAAGTCCTGGGAGGCGCGCTGGTCGCCGAAGAAGAGCCACATGGGCCAGCGGCCGACTCCGGCCTGTTTGTGCTGGAGGTAGGCGCGGAAGGGGGCGACGCCGGTGCCGGGGCCAACCATGATGACGCGCGCGTCGGGGTCGGCGGGGAGGCGGAAGAGCTGGTTGCTGTGAATGAAGATGGGGAGGCGCTCGCCTTTGGGGGTGCGCTCGCCGACGTGGGTGGAGCAGACGCCGAAGCGGTCGCGGCCGTGGGTGTTGTACTTGACGACGCGGATGCAGAGGTCGATCTGCGTGCCGAGGAGGGACTGGCTGGAGGAGATGGAATAGAGGCGCGGGGCGAGGCGCGGCAGGATTTTGAAGAGCTGCTGGGGGTCTTCGACTTTGCCGGGGGCGTGCTCGAGGAGGTCGAGGAAGTCGCGGCCCCAGAGATAGGCGTCGAGTTTTTCGCGGTTGGCGGCGATGTCGGAGAGCTCGGGGTTGCCGGTGTGTTTGGCCCAGGCTTTGAGGGTGGAGCCGGAGAGCTTGCCGATCATGAGCCAGGAGGAGAGGGCCTGGCGGAGGTCGAGGGGCTTGCCGTAGAAGTCGGTGACGGGTTCTGCCCCGGTGAGTTGGAGGCGCTCGAGGACGAGGTCAACGGCGTCGCAGGCGTTGAGGGGGAGGATGCCGGCCGAGTCGCCGGGGAGGTAGGTGATGCCGGAGTCGCCGAGGTCGAGCTCGATGTGGCGGGTTTCTTTTTCCGAATCGGAGCCGGTGAGGAGGCGGTTCTCAAGGACCGTGGCGGAGTACGGGTTGTTGCGGGACCAGGTGGTGCTGTGGCCGGCTTCCAGCGTGGCGGATTGTTCCGACTGCATTCTTTCTGTAGCCCCCTTTTGGACCCTGCTGCGTTCATTGTAGCTGGCGAGGCTGGGAGCCTGGAGCTGGGAGCTGGGAGCGTTATGGGTTGGGGGCGAGGCCTCCGCACTCGCGGGGAAGCTGGCGGGGACCGTACTCGCGGATAACGCTCTCGTCGAAACAGGTTGCTGTGATGTTGGACTGCTGCTGGGCCCAGAGGGTGCTGCTGATGCCGCCGGCGGACGGAGGTGGCGGAGGCGCGGTGACGGGGGCGAGTTTGCGAGCGAGCATGACCTGGGGGATGCGGTAGCTGGAGAAGACGGCCTGGGCGATGGGGGCTTCCTGAGCGGCGATGGTGGCGGGCGCCTGGGCGACGAGGATGACGTTTTTGAAGGTGCCTCCCGTGTCGAGCGGGAAGGAGCAGAAGAGGCCCATGATTTTGGCCGGCTGCGGGAGGCCGGTGAGGTTGGCGACGAAACGGCCGCACTGGCCGAGGATGGCCGGCACCTGCAGGGGCGTGGTGGAGGTGAAGGCAACCTGCGGGGTGGGCTTGCCGCTGAGGGCGGCAGCTTGCTGGTAAATCATGGTGAGCTTCTGGGTGAGGGGCGCGTTGTAGGGCATGGTGAGGTCGGCGGGGGAGGCGGGTCTTTGGCCAGGCTGGAAGGGGGCGTTGCGGGCGATGAAGGTGCGGCCGAGGGTGAGGGTCTCGGTCTGAGGGCCGGTCATGGTGATGACGGTTTCAGCGCCGGTGGCTTTCCATCCGGAGGGCACGCCGGCGGAGGCGGTTTGGTCGGGAGCGGTGTAGGGGGTGAGCTGGACGGCGGGGGGAGTCTGGGCGTGGATCGCTGCGGCGAGAAGGGCAAACAGGGCAAAGGGGAGAGGCCGGAGGCGGGCTGGCATGGCGGGATCCTTGGTCGTCGGGTTGTGGGCCGATCACTGCGCGGCGAGGGGGGAGACAGGCGCGCGTGGTCTGCGGAGACGGTAGCAAAGGGATTGGGCGATGCGCCAGAGCAAGGAGGGGGCATCACGGGGCGGGGCGGCTGTATCTTTCGCGGAAGGGCTCTTTCGGTCCTGGGGGGGCGTGTTCCAAAACGGGCGGGAGACGGTACTTTGGGGTTGGAGAGAGAGAGAAGATGGTTGATGTTGGGGCGTGGAAGGAGTCTTCTGCTTGCTGTGGGGTGAACCTGGCGCCTCGGCCGGGGGGGAACTTCCCGTCTGTCCCCAGGTTTCCTCAACTAGCACCTATGCTTGGCGACGTTTAATTTCGATTGCCTTCTCAAGCTCACTGGCGTATGAATGCAGTTGAGACACCACATCGTCGATACTCGTTGCCTTAAATGAGATCTTAGGGCCTAACTGATGTGTCGCGTCAACCTGGTATACACTGACGGTCATCTCGCAAATACAAACGCGCCAGTTGTCTAAGTTGTGAAGCGTACTCAGGAAAGTGCCTTTCGCAACAGCCGTCGCATAGGCGCGCAAAAATGATTCACCACCGTCGGTGCCAGTTCCTTTAAGATAGAATGTCGCTCCCGACAGATGCCTTGCATCGACAGTGTAGACGCCAGCCGAGACCTCACGGATTTCGAACTTCCAGCCATCCAGTTCTTGACTCTTGCTCATCATCATGGCGTTATCTCCTGGAGGATCCCGTTGGTCAGTAGGTATCCCAATCGTTGATTAGGATTAGACATGAATTGGGGGAAACCTGGGGACAGACGGGAAGTTCCCCGCGCGAATCCCGGCCAGGTCAGAATTGAATTCGCCTTGTCGTTCATCTTCTATCACCGCCCAAGCGGCCTCCCTTCCGAGGAGCCGGTTGTCGCCCCGTTTTCTAGTCCAGTTCCCGCACGAAGGCTTCGCTCCCCCGGGTCCGCCGCGTCGTAGCTGAAGTTCCACGTGCCCATCACCGAATCGGCGCACGTTACCACGTTGCCGTTGGGCCGCAGAACCTGTTTCAGCAGAGTTCCTGGTGCTCGGTTTGGACCAGGTGGTGGGCGATGGCCAACATCGCCAGCTCGAGGCGGTTGGAGACCTATCTCACCCCGGACGACTTTGCACGGCGGTTAAGACAACAGGGCGGTGGAAAAGAAGCGGGCTGCGCCCGCCTGGAAAACGCCGTTGGCGTTTCCCACTACTGGAATGGTCCGCCGCCTGTTCCATCGGCAGACTATTTTGGTTGGCAGGAGGTTTTCCATGGAGATTTCGACAATTGGCATCGACCTGAGCAAGACCAGCTTTCATGCGATTGGGCTTAACGCCCGGGGTGAGATTGTGTTGCGGAGGAAGTGCTCCCGCAAGCAACTGATCCAATTCACTTCGAATCGACAGCCGATGCTGATCGGTATGGAGGCCTGTGGCGGAGCGCACTTTCTCGCTCGTGCCCTTCGGGCTCAGGGGCACGACGCCAGACTGATGCCCGCGCAGTTTGTGAAGCCGTTTCGCAAATCGAATAAGAACGACTACCTGGATGCTGAGGCGATTGCCGAAGCGGTTCAGCGGCCAACCATGCGCTTCGTTGCAATCAAGACGGACGACCAACTGGACTTGCAGGGTTTGCACCGGGTGCGCGACCGTTGGGTGGCAAGGCGAACCGCGGTTATGAACCAGATCCGCGGGTTTCTTATGGAGCGAGGAATCACAATACGCAAAGGCCCTTCTCATCTGTCGACCCGCCTGAATGAGCTGCTGGAGGATGCCGATACGCCCTTGTCGGCCAAGCTGCGCTTGTTGGTTTTCGAACTGAAGCACGAATGGGAAGAGCTTGAGACACGAATCGAAGCAGTCAACCTTCAGCTGCAACAGATCGCGAAACAGGATGATGGATGCCGCCGCCTGATGGAAATTCCCGGGTTTGGACCACTCGTGTTGACAGTGCTGGTCGCAGCCATCGGCAATGGCATCACGTTCCGCAAAGGTCGCGATCTCTCTGCCTGGTTGGGGCTGGTTCCGCGCCAACACTCCACTGGGGGTAAAACCAGGCTGCTCGGCATCAGTAAACGCGGCAATGAATATCTGCGCCGAATGTTCCTGCATGGGGCCCGATCGGTTGTGGCGCAGATAGATCGAAATCGCACAGCACTTGGAATGTGGCTCAGTGAACTATCCGCACGAACTCATCGCAACGTCACTGTGGTCGCTTTAGCAAACAAGATGGCGCGAACCGCGTGGGCGCTCCTGAGCAAGGGGACCAGCTACTGCGCGCCAGCTCCGATAGCAGCCTGAAAGCAGGTTCGGAAATGGCACTTCGTGGAAAAGTCGAAGAGCTGACTTTCCCACTTCGTTTGGAAATCCGCAGAGAACGCGGATTCCCACATTTTCGACCCTGCTGCTACGAACAACGGCTTCACAAGCTTCCGGGTTTGCGAGAGAAATCAATGCGTGAGTGAACGGTCACAAACCGGCGTTGCCCAAGCCTGCGTGGGAATGAGAACTCTCAAGTTCGACCCACTTTATAGACCGGCGACGCGCGGACTCCATTATGGCCAGGAGCATCGCTCCACAAATAGGCCGGATACATTTGAGCAGACCAACCACCCACGACAGAGATTTTCCTTGCAATCGGGCGGCGGACCATACATTCCCACCGCCCCGACGGCGACTATGAATCTCGTTTGGTCGATTGGACGAAAAACGGGGTCAGGTCAGGGCAGGATGAGATTCTCAATTTTGGGGCGGTGGTGGGCGTTTTTCCACGACGGCGCCGGCCGCTTCAGTGCAGGAGCGCGAAGCAGTTTTGCGGGGTTCGGGTTTGCGGTTGGGGATCGTCGTGGTGGATTTTCAGGTACTCGATGATATCCATGCGCTGGGCGGGGGTGAGCGCGGGTCCGATGATGCCGGGGGAGCCCTTCGCCGCTGGGTTAGCCGGGTCGTACGGGATGTAGCCGGGACCGAATTCGTGGCCGGTGTTGCGATTGCCGGGAAGAGTGGTGTCCATCCAGAATCCGCTGGTGGAGCCGGCGAGGGGTTCGGTGACGTAGCCGAGTTTGACGGGATCGTACTCGCGGCGGCCGACGAAGAAGCGGGTGGAGCGCTCTTTGACGGGGGAGAGCATCTGGTAGATGTTGGGCACGGAGCCGTTGTGGAGGAAGGGCGGGGTGGCCCACACGCCTTCCAGCGGACGGGGCTTGTAGGCGTCGAGGACCTGGGGGATGTCGAGGGTATCGAACCCGGCGAAGCAGGCCTGGGCCTGTGGGGAGAAGTGGTTGTCGGCGTAATAGCGGTCGCGGATGACGAGGCCGAGAATACTGAGGGCCTCGCCGGCGTTGAGGGAGCGGAGGTCGATGGAGTTGAGCTTCTGCGCGATGGATGCATCGGTGACGGGCCAGGCCTGGGCCTGCTGCAGTTCCCTGGCGAGTCCATAGAGCGTTGCCGGAGCGGCGGGGGCCTTCTTTTGCTGCGCGATCTGCAGTTCGAGCGCGGGAATCAGGGTTGCGTAGCGCGCTTTTTGAATTTCGTACTGCTGCTTCAGGAGCGGGTCGACCTGGTCCGGAGTGAGGCCGGTGCGGGTGAGGTCGACGCGGTACTGCGCGAAGTTATTGGCGGCGGTGGGATCGGTGCCGACCTGCTGGACGGCGACGGGCCAGATTTCCCACAGCGGATCGTTGGGCAGCCGGCCGGGCGAGGTGTAAGCCTTGAGCACCGGCGAGGCGACGTGGGGACCGTGACATTTGACGCACAGGCTCTGAAACAGGATTCTGCCGCGGGCCGCGGATGCCTGGTCGATGGGGCCGAGGAGATCTTCGGGCCAGCGTGGCGGCTGGAGTTGCTGGAGAGTGGACTCGATGCGGGCGAGGTTTTGAAACTGGACGGAAGTGCGATAGCGCTGGCTGGGGGGGATGGGGTTGCCGCGGTCGTCGATGAGATTGAAGGTGGCGCCTACGCCGAGTGCTTCGGTCATGTTGCGGGCCATGGGCTGGCTGACGGAGGCGTTGTACTGGACCCAGTCGAACTTCCAGATGTTCCAGAGGTAGGGATAACTGACGGGGGCGCTGCCGGTGTGGTAGTTCGAGGGCGAGAGGTGATCGCCGAAGACGACGTTGCTAATGCGCGTGAGTGCGTCGGTGCGGCCGTAGCCGCCCTGGACGGGATAGAGCCTGGGCGCGGAGGAGCCTCGGAGGACTTTTATGAGGTCGAGTTCGACGGCGGCGAGGTTGTGCCAGAGGGTGCCCTTGTTGGAGAAGGTGCCGGCATGGGGGCCGAGGACGCGGGCCGCGAAGCGGTTGAACTTGAGCGGATTGACGAGGGTTTCGGCGATGGATAATCCGAGGCCCATCTGGAAGCTGCCGGCGTCGACGTCGGTGAAGGCGGTCATGGCTTCGCCGCCGTCGATGCGGATGGCGGTGGTGCGGCGGTTGCGGGTGACGTTGAGCTGGCCGGTGTGGCAGGCGGCACAGGTGATGTCGACGACGTTGTCGTGGAGGGTGTCGTCGTAACGTTTCGCGAATCCGACGGGAAGCTGGTCGGGATTGGCGGGGGTGGGGGCGGGGTCGACGACGAAGTTGAGGGCGCGCAGGTGGTCGGGATCGGCGAGGCGCGTTTTGCTGAAGGGTTGTTCGAGGCTGACGAACCAGCGATAGCGGACGCTGCGCATCTGGGTGCCCTGGCCGGTGTAGTAAAAGAGCTCGCGCTGCGGGGACTGGCGATCGAGGCCCCAGCCCTGATCGAGGTAGCGGACGTCGTCGATGGGCTCGTATGCGGGGAGATTTTTGGCGGCGCGGTGGCGGTAGATGACTCCTGCGAGGCAGTAGAGGGCGAAGACTGCGATGCATAAGGCGGCGGCGAATTTCGCCAGCCCGCGCAGTTTGGAGCGGGGCGGTTTTTGGGGGAATGTGGGGGCGGAGTTCACCATAGGTGGGGTCCGATGGGGGACATGGGCTGCCCGATGGGTTGCACGTTCACCGCCGAGGAAAGAGATCAGGGAGGAATTGAGGATACGTGCTCAGAGATGGAGGCGCAATTGTTTTTCGGCGCTGGCGCAGGGTTGTGCCGGATTGGGGTGGGGGTCACGGGGCGGGAGGGTATTTTTCGCGGAAGGGCGTTTTCGGTCCTGGGGGTTGGCGCGTTCCACAACGGACGCGGGGGGTACTTTGGGGTTGGAGAGCGGGAGAAGGAGGTTGATGTTCGGGCGGTGGAAGGAGTCTTCTGCTTGCTGTGGGGTGAACCTGGCGCCTCGGCCGTGGGGGGAACTTCCCGTCTGTCCCCAGGTTTCCCCGTCCCCAGGTTTCCCCCAGGTCCCTGTCCCCAGGTTCCCACATCCGAAGTTCAGCAATCCAGACGAACTGAACGCCAGCTATATGAAGTAGTAATGAAGGGATATTTTAACGAAACGCTGTACAGAGTCGGGACACTATCTTGCAAATCCAAATCGCGACAGGAGAAATCCGATGCGAATTTGGTGGCCAAAGCCCCCGAACAAGATCAACGCGCGTGGAGTGACTAACGAATTCCACGAATAAAACTGTCGCTGCCCGTTCCCCTGAGCTGGGGTTTCGCCTGCGGCGCCGCATCTTTGCCTCATAACCACGATAAGTCACACTTAATGCAAAAGGAGATATTCAGATGCCGACACAAGATAAGCTTACGATGGACGGGATGCGGACTATAAGTGGGGCCGGTAAGGCAGACTTCGTAACTCATGACGCCGTGATTCAGCCGGGTCGATATTCGTTTGCAAACCAGGATGAGCTCAACGCGTACTTTGTTGACATGTTAGGCGCAAAAAAGCAGAGGGCAGGTATCGGTGGGGCTCTCGCCTGCAAAGGCAAATATGTTCGTCAATCCGCCGATGGAACTCCGACCGTCACGTTTGGCGACCCATCCTGGACACGATCTCATCGGCCACCGGAAAGCTTGTCGTTGGTAATCGAACCATCGATCTAACGCCTTTGCGGCCAGCAGCGATGGCTCAGACAAATGGCTCAGGTGGAGGTGCAGTTGTATTCGACGCGCCGGCCTTGAAAATGACAGGTATCGTCCACGATGCTGAGCGATGGGCCTTAGACGATGGCTCGTATGTGGAATATCGCATCCGCAACGGGCGTCTTGGCTTTCAAGCGTGGAGACAAGGTCCTTCGATCACTGACCTTGGGGCCTGGGAGATGGGTGTTGGCATCAGCGTTTGGAACACCGCGACCAATTTTGAAGCGGCCGCCATTACCGCCATCGATTACATGAGCGTCAATGCGCCATGTCAGCAGTTTCCGGCTGGCGGCATGGGAGCGATAGCGGACTTCAACGACAACCACGTAGATCTGAGCGATTGGGGAATTCTCGCGCAGCAACCCGAACGGGTCGCGGGTATTTGTCAGCTCAATGGCATCACAGGCAGTTTGCCGACGTTGTGACAGCGGGGAGTGGGTGCCTGGGCTATAAAACAGCTTCCTGGCCGACATTGTTTCCGGCTAACTGGACGCCGATCGTCACCTTGATAATTTGAATGGGAACTGGACCGATGGCAGCTCCCACAGCGCTGTCATTTCCGTCTCACGCCGTTCTTTTTCGATTGATATGTCGGCGTTTGGCCGGCCTGCGGCGAGTGGGACAGTCGATAGCTATGACGAGATAACAGCCACATTTCCAGATGATAAAAGCTACAAGGGGCAACTTGTCGGCAATGCGATCAGGTGGTCCAACGGCTCACAATGGACCAAATTAATTAACACTGCGTTCGATTTGAACGGTAATTGGACAGATGGTAGTCCCTGGATTGCGGTCATTTTCGAAGGTCCTGCGTCGCTGACCGTCGATATGTCCGATTTTGATCGTCCGAATGCGCAGGGAACAATCGTTAATAGCTCCACGATCACGGTGAAATTTCCCGATGACCACACCATTACGGGAACTCTCGTAAGTCCGGGAACAATTAAGTGGGCCAACGGTTCAGCGTGGACCAAAAAGGCGTAGAGAACTAAGGGCGAGGCTGTTGAATTCGCCTTGTCGTTCATCTTCTGTCACCGCCCAAGCGGCCTCCCTTCCGAGGAGCCAGTTGTCGCCCCGTTTTCTCGTCCAGTTCCTGCACGAAGGCTTCGCTCCCCAGGGGGGCCGCGTCGGAGCTGAAATTCCACGGGCCCATCACCGAATCGGCGCACGTCACCACGTTGCCGTTGGGCCGCAGCACCTGTTTCAGCGGAGTTCCTAGTGTTCGGTTTGGACCAGGTGGTGGGCGATGGCGAACATGGCCAGCTCGAGGCGGGTGGAGACGCCGGTTTTGTCGAAGATGTTGGACAAGTGGCGCTTCACGGTTTCTTCGCTGAGGCCGAATTGCTTGGCGATGTCGCGGTTGGAGCAGCCTTCGACGATGCAGCCGACGACTTCCATTTCGCGCGGGGTAAGGCCGAAGGTCTTGCGGTCGGGGACGGCGGCCTGCTGCATGAGCTCGTGGAGAGCACCGACGAGGTTGACGACGCGGCGGCCTCCGATCCAGTAATCGCCGCCGGAGACGGCGCGAATGGCGGCGGTGATGTGGTCGGCGACGGCGTCTTTAATGACGATGCCGCGGGCGCCGATCTGGAGAGCTTCGATGATCTGCTGGGTGCTGATGGTGCTGGTGAGGAGAATGATCTTGACGGTGGGCGAGCCATTCATGATGGCGCGCATGGCCTCGATGCCGGGGAGGCGGGGCATGTAGACGTCGAGCAGGAGGATGTCGGGGAGGAGCTCGAGGGTCTGGGTGATGGCCTCATCGCCATCGGAGCACTCGCCGACAACTTCGAGGCCGGGCTCGCTCTGCAGCATGTTGCGGACGCCGATGCGGATGACCGGGTGGTCGTCGGCGAGGAGGATGCGGATCGCGGGCGACGCGGTTTTGGTGGGACGTGCGGGAGCGGCGGGGCGAGCGGACCGGGTAGGCGAGTTCATGCATTAAGCCTCTGTTTCAGGATAATTGCGGCGAAACGGCATTGAGCCTCCATCTCGTCGAGTTTGCGCAACCGATCATCAGGATCGTCAACACCCGATTCGAGGACGGCGGCGCCGCGGGAGATCTGGAGAGCGCCGACCATGGAGGCGCCTCCTTTAATAGTGTGCGCCTCTTTTCTGATGGTCGCTGGGTCGGCGGTGCGCATAGCAAGAATCCGCTGGTGGGTGTCGTTGATGAAGACGGTGAAGACCTCTTCGAGGCCGTCGGGGGTAATGGCGCGGCGGAGGCGCTCGAAGATGTCGGGGTCGAGGACGGCGTCTTCTTTGGGGGACTTGGGGGCGGGGATGGGGCGGCGGGCGAAGGCGGAGCGGAGGCTCTCCGGGGAGAGCGGTTTTTTGAGGATGGCATCGTAGCCGTCGAGCTGGGGCGGGGGTGAGGCGCTCATAGCAAGGAGGAGAGCCCGGGGAGCGGCTTTGCGCAGGGAGCGGGCGAGGGCCGGACCGTTGAGGCCGGGCATGCGGAGGTCGGCGAGGATGCAGTCGGGGGGGTCGGAGAGGGCGAGGTCAACGGCCTGAGAGCCGCTTTCGGCCTGGAGGACGACACAGCCTTCGGCTTCCAGCAGGACTGCCGTAACCGCGAGGCTCACCGGGTCGTCATCGACGGCGATGATGCGGCGGGGGTGGGGGGAAGGCCCGGAATCCATTTTGGTGACGATTTTACACATGGATTGTGACAGATTCACTGTCCATTTGCTAAGTATTAACGGGGCATTCTTGGCGGTCCGGGAGGATCAAGAGCATGAATGCAAAATATAGAGTTCTTTCCGCAGTTTTCTTTTTGGCAGGCTTGATCTTCGCGGGCACTCCGATCGCACAGGCTCAGTATGAGAACGGCAGCCTGGTGGGAACGATCCGCGACTCCAGCGGAGCGGTGGTTTCCGGAGCGGCGGTGAGCGCCAGCAACACGGCCACCGGAATCACGGAGAAAACAACCTCGAACGATACCGGAGAATACGAGTTCCCTTCCCTGCGAACCGGGGCTTACACGATTTCGGCGACGCAGAAGGGGTTTGCGGAGGCAATCGCAAAAAACATCACGATCTCGGTGGGAAGCCGGCAGCGCATCGACCTGCGGCTGACGCCGGGGCAGACCGAGACCACGGTGGAAGTGAGCGACGTGGCGCTGCAGCTGGAGACGGACTCGAGCCAGCGCGGCCAGACGATCACGAACTATCAGACCGAGGCACTGCCGCTGGTGAGCCGGAACTACTCCGACATGCTGGGGCTGGTGACGGGGGCGCGCCAGGCGCCTTCGCAGGCAACGACGAGCTCGATCTCGAGCCTGGTGCGCGCGGGCTCGTACAACGTGAACGGCCAGCGGAGTATGTTCAACAACTTTCTGCTGGACGGCATGGACAACAATGCGTACGGGGAGAGCAACCAGGGATTCGACAACCAGATCATCGCGGTTCCGCCGGACTCGGTGGCGCAATTCAGCGTGGTCACGAATAACGAGAGCGCGGAGTACGGGCGGGGGTCAGCGGCGACGGTCAATGTGGCGTCGGCTTCGGGGACGAATTCGTATCACTTCACGCTGTACGAATTTCTTCGCAACACGGATCTGAATGCGGCGGGATTTTTTAAGCCGAACGTTGTGAGCAACACGGGCAAGGTGACGCCGTTTCACAAGCCTGCATTCAACCGCAATCAGTTCGGGCTGAATTTCGGCGGCCCTATTATGCGGGACAAGCTGTTTTACTTCCTGGACTACGAAGGGTTCCGGCAAACGCTGACGCCGCTGAGCGTGCTGACGCTGCCGACGCAGAACCAGCTGAACGGGGTGCTGGTGGTGCCGGTGCGGAATCCTCTGACGGGGACGACCTACGCGGCGGGGACAGCGATTCCGACGACGGCATTCGATCCACTGAATGCGCAGGTGGTGAATGCGTTCAAGAAGATTCCTCTGCCGCAGTCGGGACTGGCGACGACGGGGCTGAACTCGAACGACTACTCGGTGGAACCGCCGTTCACCGATAACTCGGACAAGGGCGACCTGCGGCTGGATTATCAGCAGAATGCGAACAGCTCCTGGTTCCTGCGCGTGAGCGACCGGAAAGAGACCGGCGTGAACCATGTGACGATTCCGCTGCCGCTGGATGGGCAGACCAACGGAACGATCCGCATTCTGGATGAGCAGGTAGCGCTGGGTTACAACCACCTGTTTGGCGCGAGCAAAATTCTCGACGCGCGGCTCGGGCTTTCAAAGACGAAGGCGGGCAAGTACAACCTGTCGATCGGCGACAATGCCTTCACGATTCCGGGGCTGCCCTCGAACCCCATCGTGGCGGGCGGGTTGCCTTCCGAAGGGATCACGGGGTTTTCCGGATTCGGACGGCAGAGCACGAATCCGCAATGGCAGAACCCGGCACTGCTGGATCCGAAAGTGAACTTCACGTGGGTGAAGGGAAACCACTCGCTGAAGTTCGGCTACGAATACGAGCACATCTGGATGGCGGTGAACGACAACAACCCGCTGTACGGCTCGTGGACGTACGGCGGCGGATACAGCTTGTGCGACGCGGCGATCTCCGCCAACTGCGCGACGACGGCGAGCGGAGCGGCAGCGCCGACGGCTCCGGTGTCGGACACGTACTGGGCGGATTTCCTGTTCGGCACGACGAGCAGCTATCAGTTGGCGAATTATTTTGTGGTCCACCTGCGGCAGAGTCTGCACAGTGCTTATGCCCAGGATGACTGGAGGGTATCGCCGAAGCTGACGCTGAACCTGGGAGTGCGGTGGGAGTACGGCTCGCCGTATTCGGACTGGAAGAACAATATTTCGAACTGGGATCCGACCACGCAGACGGTGCTGACGATCGCGCCGGGGGCGGTGACGGGCAACGGGATCACGGTGGTGCATCCGGGCGGAGTGTACGGCAGCACGCTGGTGAATCCGGACCTGAACGACTTTATGCCGAGGATCGGGTTCGCGTATGCGCCGTTTGCGAAGACGGCGATCCGCGGCGGATTCGGCACCGGGTACGTACACTACACGCGCGCGGGCTCGGGCGACATTCTGGCGATCAACGCGCCACAGGCGCAGTTCGCGGTGGTGACGCAGCCGACTCCGAGCACGACCAACCAGTGCTCGACACCGCTGCCGGCGCAGATCATTCCGACCGGATCGACGAAGCCGAGCTGCTTCGCGGCGGCGAGCCAGGGATATCCGTCGGGACTGGTGACGGCGTTCAATCCAGCGACGGACAACATCACGTGGATTCCGAAGGACCGGCCGGACAGCTACGTGGAGAGCTACTTCCTGAGCGTGCAGCAGCAGCTGGCGAAGAACTCGCTGGTGGATATTGCGTACGTCGGCAATCACGGCCTGCACCTGGAAGGATTCATGAACGGGAACCAGAAGAATCCGGCGAATGGATTTGCGCGGCCATTTGCGAACTGGCCGAGCGACATCACGGAGGCCTACAACGAATTTTTCTCTAACTACAACGCGCTGCAGGTGCGGTATGAACAGCGGGCGGTAGCGGGCCTGACGCTGCTGAACTCGTTCACCTGGGAGCACGCGCTGGATAACGCGGCGGCATCGCTCGAAGCCAACACGCCTTCGCCGCAGAACGCGTACAACCTGAGAGCCGACTACGGGCAGTCGGACTACAACCTGCCGATCGCGGACACGCTGAGCCTGGTGTACGACACGCCGTTTGGGCGCGGACGGCCATACCTGTCGAGCCTGAACGGTGCGGAGGATGCGCTGCTGGGCGGATGGCAGATCAGCGCGATCAACACCATGCAGTCGGGAACGCCGTTCAACCTGACCTACACGCCGAATGCGGCGCAGCAGGTGTCGCAGCAGATTTCGGCGACCTATCGCGGCGCGAACGAGTACCGGCCGGACGTTGTGCCGGGCAAGAAAGTGACGCAGGGGACCAGCTCGCGCGCAGCGAACACCGGGTACGTGAACTACGTCAACTTCGCGGCCTTTGTGCTGCCGCCGGTAAAGGACGCGGCTGGCAATGCGCTGAGCCCGTTTGGGGATGCTTCGCGGAATCCGGGCCGGAACCCGGCGTTCTACGAGACGGACCTGGACATCAACAAGAAGTTCAACACGCCGCTGGAGTCGCTGAAGATCGAGTTCAGAGCCGAGGCGTACAACGTGTTCAACCACACGAATCTGTATCTGCCGAACTCAATCAGCGGGACGCAGGGGACGACAACGTCAACGCTGGGAGTGGGCGCGACGCCGGGGCTGTCGGCGATCAGCGGCGGGGTGCCATCGAGCGGCGGACAGATTTCGAGCACGTTCGAGCCGCGGATTCTGCAGTTCGGTTTGAAGATTCTGTACTGAGTTTTGGGCCACTTCCTCTTTGGGAGCCGCGATGGCGGCTCCTTTTTGTTTTACGGAGAGAGTCAGGCGGAGCTTGTTGCTGTGAGGGCGGCGCGATGCGGATGGAATCGGTGCGGCGCGCGGTGTAAAGTTGGCGGCAATGGAATCGCGGGACACGAAGGAGCTTGAGGCGCAGATTGCGGCGCTGCGCGGGCGCGTGTGGCGGCTGGAAGAGACGCTGAAGGAACATGGGATTGCGCTCTGGGAGGAACCGGAGACGGCGCGAGTTGAGGCTGTCGTCGCGGGAGCTCCGATGGTTGCGCAAGCCGGGCCGGTGGCGGAAGAAGCGCGGGAGACGGTGGCTGCGGCACCGTTTGAGGCGGCGGAGCCGGTGGTTGCGTACGAAGGTCAATCGCTGGAGAGCCGGATTGGGTCGCAGTGGTTCAACCGGATTGGGATTCTGGCGGTGCTGATTGCGGCGGCGTGGTTCCTGAAGCTGGCGATCGACAATCACTGGATTGGGCCGGCGGGGCGGGTGCTGATCGGGCTGGTTGCGGGCGCGGGGCTGATCGCGTGGTCGGAGCGGTTCAGGACACGCGGGTATGCAGCGTTCTCGTATTCGCTGAAGGCGATCGGCAGCGGCGTACTTTACTTATCGCTGTGGGCGGCGTTCTCGCTCTATCACCTGGTGGATTCGGGCGCGGCGTTCGCGGCGATGATCGTGGTGACGGTATTTAACGGATTTTTGTCGTGGGTGCAGGACGCGGAACTGCTGGCCTTGTACGCGATCGTGGGCGGCTTCTCGACGCCTCTGCTGCTCTCGACGGGCGTGAACCACGAGGTTGCGCTATTCACCTACTTGCTGTTGCTGGATCTGGTGGTGCTGGTGCTGGTGGCGCTGAAGCCGTGGTCGCGCCTGCTGTGCGCGGCGTTTCTGGGAACGGGGCTCTTCTTTCTGAGCTGGTCGTTCGCGTACTACGCAACGGATGAGTTTGGGACCACGGCGTTTTTCCTGGCGGTGTTCTTTTTGATTTTTGCGTGGGCGCCGCGGCTGGTGCGGCTGCGTGTCGAGGATGGTGGAGCGCATGCGGCGTGGGACTATCTGGCGCTGGTGCTGGTGCCGCTGGCGAATGCGGGGCTGGGGTTTCTGGGCTATTACCTGATGCTGCAGGATGCGGGCAGCGCGGCGGCTCCATGGGTGGCGGTGGCGTTTGCGGCGTTCTACTTATTGCTGTTGCGATTGCCGGCGCGGGGGGCGATTCATGGCAGCGCGGAAGCGACGTCGGCGCTGCATTTGACGATTGCGGTGGTGTTCCTGACGATTGCGATTCCGCTGAAGACCCACGGGCGGTGGATGACGATTGGGTGGCTGGCGGAGGGCGCGGCGCTGGTGTGGCTGGCGCGGCGGATCGGCTCAACGCTGCTGACGGCGCTGGCGCTGCTGTGCCTGGTGCTGGGCCTGGGGGCGCTGGTGGCGATGAATCCGGCAGCATCGCTGACGCCGGTGTTCAACGAGCGGTTCGGGACGTATGTGTTTGCGATTGCGGTGTGCGGGTTTGTAACGTGGCTGGCGCTGCAGTCGTCGAGGGAGCCGGGACCGGAGTCGCCGATTTCGTGGAAAGGAATTGCGGCGGGGGCGGGGCTGGCGGTGAATGCGCTGATCCTTCTTGCTGTGGGCTGGGAGATCCATGCGTACTGGTGGTATTTGCAGTGGCGCGGCAACTGGACGCTGATGCACGACTACCGGATGTACGCGCAGTTCACCTACTCGGCGTTTTTCATGCTGTTTGGGGCGGTGCTGCTGGCGGTGGGATTCTGGCGGCGGGTAGCGTTTTTGCGCTGGCAGGCGCTGGTGCTGATGGCGGTGGCGATTGGGAAGGTGTTTACCGTGGACGTGAGCGCGCTCAGCCAGGGATATCGGATCTTAAGCTTTCTGGGACTGGGAGCACTGCTGCTGGCGGTGAGCTTTGCGTATCAGAAAGACTGGCTGAATCTGCGGAAAGCGGCGCATTGAGAGTGAGGGCCTGGTGCTGATGGGTTTGCGTGGTGCTGTGGTATTGCTGTTGCTCGCAGCGGCGACGCCGGAGGTGCGGTATTTCCGGTATGAAAGGCCGCTGACGGACGTGACCAGGGCGGGGCAGACGTGTGTGGTGCTGGATGCGGGGGTCTATGCGCACGCGGCGCCGGGGCTGGAGGATGTGCGGCTGTATCGGGGCGGAGCCGGGTCCGACAGCAAGGAGACTCCGTATGCGATTCGCGAGGCGGCGCCGGTGGAGCCACAGCAACGAGAGATTGCGCCGCTGAATCTGGGGCATAAGGGCGCGCACACGACGTTTGAGGCAGAGATGCCGGCGGGGCGGTACAGCGACGTCGATCTGGATATCGCGGCGAAGGACTTTATTGCAACCGTGGCTGTTACAGGAGCGGATGACGAGAGCGGGCGCGAGGGGACGGAGCTGGGGATGTTTACAATCTTCGATTTGACGGGGCAGAAACTGGGGCGGAGTACAGTGCTGCATCTGCCGGAATCGAATTTGAAGTACCTGTATTTCCGGATCGACGGGCCGGTGAAGCCGGAGGATGTGCACGGGCTTTCAGTGGAGCGGGCGCCGGCGAAGCGGCAATATGTCACCGTCGCGGATACAAATCAAGTGACGCAGAAGGGGAAGCAGACGGTCGCGACATTCAAAGTGCCGGCGCACGTGCCGGTGGAGCGGGTGGAGTTTGTGGTGGGCGCGGATCCGGTGAACTTCAGCCGGGATGTGACGGTAAAGGCTTCGCCGGTGCTGACTGGAAAACAGAATACAGAGGAGGAGCCGCGGCGGCCGGTGGAGTCGTCAGGAACGCTGCTGCGGCTGCATACGACGCGCGAGGGGCACAAGATCGACGAGGAGGATCTGGCGGTCGGTGCGCCGTGGGTGGGGTTGGGGGACGCCGGTTCGACCTGGACGGTGACGGTAGACAACGGCGACGATGCTGCGCTGGCGATCACGGATGTGAAGCTGGAGATGGCGGAGCGGCGGATGTGTTTCGACGCGGCGGCTGGCGCGCCATACGCGCTGATGTATGGCGATGCGGCGCTGACGGCTCCGCGATATGACTATGCGACTTTGTTTGCGCCGGACGCGAGTGCGGAGGCGGCAGCGCTGGGACCGGAGAAGGCGAATCCGGAATATAAGGCGCGGCCGGACGAGCGGGCGTTCACGGAGAGGCATCCGGGGTTGTTGTGGGTGGCGCTGGTGGGAGTGGTGCTGGTGCTGGGGGTGGTGGCGGTGCGGACGGCGAAGGGGGCGAAGGCGGTTGGGTAGCGGATCGACCCTCTGACGTGGGAGCGACGGTCGACCCGCGCGATCAGTGGATGACGGCGATCAGGATGACTGCGACCAGCACAAGAATAATGATGAGCAGGGTTTGATTGCTGATCGTGCCGGCGGCGAAATCGTGCTGCGCCTGGGCGGCGCGCTGGGAGAGCGAGGCGAGTTCCTGATCGGAGAGGGTGGGGATCGCGGTCTTCACCTGGGCGGGATCGAATTTGGCATCGCGCATGGCTTTCTGGGCAGTGGGCGTCGAGAGAAAGTGCGTCAGGTTTTCGATGTTGGCCTGACGAGTAGCGGATGCGGTCTGAACCTGCTGCTGGAGTTGCGTGGGGGTGACGAGGTGATCGTCGGCGGCGGTCGGCTGGGCGCGCAGCGCGGGCGTGGTGGCGAGGGCGAAGAGCGCGGCGAAGGTTAGCGTGCGAAAAACAAAAGCCAAGGTCCGTCTGGATTGCATGGAGGCTCCGTGGGGGGATTTGGGCCGGAAACATCGGTTGGGATGCTTTTAATCCAGCAGCGGTTGCAGGGGTAATGGGGTCCAGCGCGGAGAGAGCAGGCTTCGCGAAGGACGTTGGCTTTGTAGTCCTTTTTCGAGGCTCGGGCCGGGGTGCTTTCTGGAGTCGTTGGCGGCGGGACCGAGGAAATTCACGAAGAAGAGAGCGCCGATTTGAAACTGCGGCGTTTCAAAACGGCGCAGACAGGGTACTTTGGGTTGGGAATACGGAGTTGCGGTGTTGATCTGCGCCTCGTCGGAGGATCAAGCTTCTTGCTGTGGGGTGAACCTGGCCGCTCCTGCTTGTGCCTTTGGGTGAGGGGGCCCGAGTTTCAAAACGGGACCTGAGGAGTACTTTGGGTTAGGAGCCCGAACTTGCAGTGTTGATTTCGCCTCGTCCGAGGATCAAGCTTCTTGCTGTGGGGTGAACCTGGCTGCTCCTGCGTCGTGCCCTTGTGGCGTGAATCTGGCGGAGTTTCAAAACGGGACCTGAGGAGTACTTTGGGTTAGGAGCCCGAACTTGCAGCGTTGATTTCGCATCGTCCGAGGATCAAGCTTCTTGCTGTGGGGTGAACCTGGCCGTCCAGCGCAGTGCCGCTGGCGTGAATCCGGCGGAGTTTCAAAACGGGACCTGAGGAGTACTTTGGGTTAGGAGCCCGAACTTGCAGTGTTGATTTCGCCTCGTTCGAGGATCAAGCTTCTTGCTGTGGGGTGAACCTGGCTGCCCAGCATCGGTTTGCGACCCTCAAAGATTCTCAAAGATGACGCTCTCATAGACGACTCTCAAAGACGAGCGGTCACGGTTAGCGCAGGGTGGTTTCCACTTCGTTGAGCCAGTCGGGCGGTTTGAGAATTTCGCGGGGTTTGGAGCCCTCGGCGGGGCCGACGATGCCGTCGCGTTCCATCATGTCGATGAGATGCGCGGCGCGGCCGTAGCCGATACGCAGACGGCGCTGCAGCAGCGACGTCGAGGCCTTGCCGAATTCGAGAACGAGGCGGACTGCGTCTTCGAAGAGATCGTCGTTGCCGTCCTCGCCGTCTTCGCCTTCGAATCCCCCTTCGTTGGCATTCGCATCTTTGGGTGCTTCGAGGAAGCCGGTGACGTAGTCGGCGCTTCCCTGCTTCTTCCAGAAATCTGTAACCGCGGCGATTTCTTTTTCAGTGACGAAGGGCGCGTGAACGCGGTGGAGGCGCGAAGTTCCGGGCGGGAGGAAGAGCAGGTCGCCGCGGCCGAGGAGAGCTTCGGCGCCGTTGGAATCGAGGATCGTGCGCGAGTCGACCTTGGTGGCGAGTCGGAAGGAGATGCGCGTGGGGACGTTGGCCTTGATGAGGCCGGTGATGACGTCGACCGAGGGACGCTGGGTGGCGAGGACGAGATGAATGCCAACGGCGCGGGCCATCTGGGCGAGGCGCGTGATCGACTCTTCGACGTTGGCTTTGTCGATCATCATCAGATCCGCGAGCTCGTCGATGATGATGACGATGTAGGGCAGCGGCTTCTCTTCCTGCTCAGCCTGGTCGAAGAGCGAGGGGGTGGAGGCATCAAAGAGGCGGTTGTACTGCTCGATGTTGCGCACCGAGCGCGAGGCAAGGAGCTTGAGGCGGCGCTCCATTTCCTTGACGGCATTGCGCAGGGCGTTGGCGGCCTGCTTGGGCTCGGCGATGATGGGCGTGAAGAGGTGCGGGATGCCCTCATACATGCCGAGCTCGACGCGCTTGGGATCGACGAGGATGAGGCGAACCTGTTCGGGCGTGGATTTGTAGAGCACGGACATAATCATGGCGTTAATCGCCACGGATTTTCCGCTGCCGGTGGAGCCAGCGATGAGGACGTGGGGCATGGTGGTGAGGTCGGCGACGACGATGCGTCCGTTAATGTCCTTGCCCATGGAGATGGTGAGTTTGGAGCGGGAGGTGGCGAAGTTCTCCGACTCGATGACGTCGCGGAGCCAGATGGTTTCGCGCTCCTGGTTGGGAACCTGAATGCCGACGGTGTTCTTGCCCGCCATCCGCTCGATGAGGATGGATTCGGCTTTGGTGGCGAGGCAAAGGTCTTCGGCGAGGCCGGTGACGCGGCTTAGCTTGATGCCGGCGTCGGGACGGAACTCGAAGGTGGTGACGACGGGGCCGGGATTGATTTGCACGACCTGGCCGGTGACGTCGAACTCGGCGCATTTTTCGACGAGGACCTGGGCGGAGGCGCGGAGCTCGTCTTCCCTGACCGGTGAGGGATCGTCGCTGCGATGGAGCAGCGTGCTGGGCGGCAGGCGATAGCCGCTGACGTTCTTGGGAGCGACGGTGACGGTGCGGAGTTCGGTGTCGGCGCGCTCACCGATGGAGGGCGCCGGTGGCGCCGCATCTTTCTTCTCTGCGGGCTGGGCACGCGGGGATGCTGGCGGTTCTGGCTGGGCAGGGGGAGGCGGTTCTTTCGCCAGGGTGCGCGGCATGTTGTCCCAGGTGCTGACGGTTTTTGCGGTTGGCGCACTTGTAGTGGGCGATAGGGTCTCGACAAAGCCGGCCTGCCGGTGCGGCAGATCGCGGCGTTCGTCGGCGACCACGACCGGAGTCGCAGTTTTCTCGGATTTGGCGGCTTTCTCCGCGACTTTGCGCGCCTCCTTCAGTTCCTTCTCACGGAGCTGGTCGGCACGGAGAGCGGCTTTGAGCTCGCGCTTGCGGGCGCGGTTACGGCGCCAGTTGGCGAAGCGATCGCGCCAGGCGAGGAGGAAGGCGAGTTTGATGCCCAGCCATTCGCGAGCGGTGTTGAAGCTGAACGTAGTGGAGAGGTAGATGGCGGCGGCAACGAGCGTGATGGTGACAATCCACGCGCCAGGATAGTTGAGGAAGCGGACGAGCAGATCGGCGACGAGGCGGCCGGTGAGGCCTGCGACAGGGAGTCCGAAAAAGGTGGGGCGGCCAGGGACGAGGGCGAAGAGTGCGGGCGCGAAGAGGAGGATGAGGACGATGCCGATGGCTTTGAAACCGGGCGAGCCGGCGGGGCGGGAGAGCATCCACGTCCAGCCGAGGGCGCCGAGGAGGATGGGCAGCAGGAAGGCGGAGATGCCTTCCATCTGCAGCATGACATCGCTGAGGTACGCGCCGGCGGGACCGATCCAGTTGCGGACGGAGCCGGAGCCAACGGTATTTAGGGAAGGGTCGGTGAGATGGTAAGAAACCAGGGAGAGAAAAAGGAGGACCGCAGAAGCGAGGACCAGCAGGCCAATCAGCTCATTGAGCCGGCGGCTGCGGGTGGGCGTAAGCACCAAACGGGCGGGTTTCATGGGCAGACAGGTCGAGGGGATTCGCCACGCCGGTGAGGGCGAGGCGAAAACGGACTGAACCGCCAGAGCAAAATCATTATCCCAGATGAGGGGGGGAAGGGGGAGAAAAGGGGCTGGGGGAACCGGAGTGGGTATGGCGAAAGTGCAGGGTAGAGGGAGTAGGGAATAGGTAATAGGGAGTAGGGCGCCATGCAGACCGCTGCTGAGTTGGTGTCAGGATTTGATGGGTCTGGATTTGGCTAAGTTAGCCAAATTGAGGTAGGCTGATCCCATGAAGACCGTGAATATCGGGGAGCTGAGGAACCAGCTGAGCGCCTATCTGCAATATGTGCGGAAGGGCGAAGAGGTGATCGTGAAGGACAGGAACAAGCCGGTGGCGCGCATTCTGCCTTTCGAGAGCGAATCCCTGTCGGACGTTGAAGCGCGGTTGGTGGCCGAGGGAAGACTGAAGCTGCCGGAGAAGAAGATGGACTGGGATGAGTTTTTTGCTCTGCCCGCGGGGGATGTTCCTCGCGAGGTTGCGGTTCGCGCACTGATTGAGAGCCGGGGAGATCGTTGAAGCCGGCATATTGGGACAGCAGTGCGCTGGTTCCCTTCTGCGCGCGGCAGAAGGCGAGCCCGAGCGTTTACCGGCTGCTCGGGAAATATGAAATTGTCACCTGGTGGGGCACTTCAGTTGAGATTCGCAGCGGGCTGGAACGTTTGGTGCGGATGGAACAACTCAGCTCCACGGAGTACTCGGGCGGAGAGGCGCGCCTGAATCGCCTGCGCAGCACATGGCAGGAAGTGCGACCGGACAACGCACTGCGATCGCAGGCGGAGTCTCTGCTGCATCGATTTCCGCTAAGTGCGGCGGATTCCTTTCAGCTGGCTGCGGCGGTGACGTGGACGGGCGGGAACCCGCGGGGCAGAGTCTTCATTTGCGGAGATGCGCGTCTGCTCAGCGCGGCCCGGCAACTCGGCTTTCAATCTATCGAGGCGTGACCAGGACCTGTTTCCTCTACGAGCCGGCGATCAAACGGCCGCCGAACAGGAACAGCGCGATGCCTAACAGCAACCGGTAAATCGCGAAGAGGACGAAGCCGTGACTGCGGACCCACTGCAGGAACCACTCGACGACGCCGAGCGCGACGAAGAAGGAAATCAGGAAACCAACGACGAGGACGGCCCAGCCGTGTCCGGTCATGACGATCGGGGCCAGGGCGGCGTGGCTTGCGGCTGCGGCGCCCGCGTGATGGCGGTGCAGGAGATGGAAGCCGGGCAGGAGAGCCTTGAGCAAGTCGTAGAGCGTGGCGGCGAACATGGTGGGGATGGAGACGAGGAAGCTGAACTCCAGCGCAGCGGGGCGGGTCATGCCGACGAGTTGGCCGGCGGCGATGGTGGACATGGAGCGCGAAGTTCCGGGAAAGACGGCGGAGGTGACCTGGCAGAGGCCGATCCAGATGGCCTGGGGTAGAGACATCTGCTCGAGCTCGGAGATGGAGGGATCCTGGCGGACGCTCCAGGCATCGACGATCCACATGACGATGCCACCGATGATGAGAGCCGAGGCGATGACGCGGAGGTTCTCAAGGTGTTCGCCAATGATGGGAGTGAGGGCCAGCGAGGGGATGGCGGTGCAGACGAAGGCGACGAGAGTGAGCGTGAGCGGATGGTTGCGGACGGTGTGTTTGCCGTCTTCGCCGCGCGGGAAGGTGCGGAGGAATTCGATGATGCGGCCGGCAAAGAGAAGGGTAAGGGCGACGATGGCGCCGAGCTGGATGACGATGGTGTACATCTTCCAGTAAGGATCGTCGAGGCCGATGCCGAAGAGGGCTTCGCCAATGCGCAGATGGGCGGTGGAACTAACAGGAAGGAATTCGGTGAGGCCCTCGATGATCCCAAGCAGTACGGAGATCACGTAGTCGTTCAAATTTGCACCGGCCTCGGGGGAGGGGTTGGATCGCGCGGTTGACGCGTGTTCGGCGTTCCACTTTATATAGCAGACTCGGGGCGCAAAGCGAGCGGCAGCCGGGAGCATATTTGCGCGCGGGTGCCACGGTGGGCATTGCGGGCGGCGTCACTCGCGGCTGGAGCCGTAGACGGGAACGCCCTGATCGATTTTGAAGACGAGGCCGGCGGCGCGAGCGGTGAAGGGAGACTGAGGGTACTTCTGCTGCATGCGGTCGAGGATGGCTTTGGCGTGGCCGCGGTCCTCGTCGGCGCGCTTGCCATTGCCATCGGCGGTCCACATATCGCCGGCGGCGGCCTGACGCCAGAGCGCGTTGTAGAGTGCCTGGGCGGCTTTGGGTGAGTTGGGATGCTCGTCGACGTATTTGAGGTAGTAGCTCGTCTCCTGCTCGGGACATTTCTCTGAGCCCTGCCAGTCGCCGCAAAGCTTGTTGTCGATGAGGTCAAAGGCGGCGAGGTCGGCCCACTGCGTGCCGGGAAAATACTTCAGGATCTTCCGCATCTCGTCTTCATCCATCTGCTCGCGGAGGTAGTTCTCCTTTTCATGGGCGGAGGGCAGGCTGGCGGCATCGGCTTTCTGAATCTGCCAGCGGATGTCGGCGGCGCGGTACATGGCTTCGGGGGTCCAGGACGAGTCCGGATACATGGTGACGATGCGACGGTAGAGAAGGCGGGCTTCTTCGGCGACGTGGGGCGGCGGGTTGGAGACGTCGGCCTGCTGCTCGAGGTCGTCGGCGGTGCCGAAGAGGATGGAGTCGCCATGGGGCGTGTTGGTGTCGACGATGCCTTTGTTGAGAATCCAGCCGGAGATAGGCTGCGCCTGGCCTTCGGTGCCGAAGACGGGGACATCGGCCTGGCGGGTGTCGGGCGCGTCGGTGTTGGCGAAGACGCGGACCCACTTGGCGCCTTTCTCCGAGACAACCAGCTCGCGGCCGGGAAGGATGTCGGCGATGGGGCCGGCGGAGTCGTCGGGATTTGCGTAGAGGTTGGCTTCGCGGACCAGGGTGGCGAGGGTGCCGTTGCGCGGCATTTCCTGGCGGGGCATGGGCTTCTGGCCGAGGGCGGTAGCTGCGGCGAGCAGGGGGATAGCGAGGAGCAGACGGGTCACGGAGATAGGACGGAAAAAGTGAGTGATTCGTCTCACCTGGTCTCGCGAGTTCTGGATCACTGGGGGTCTTTCTCGGCGAGGACCGATTGCAGGACTTCCGGCTCGACGTTGCCGCCGCTCATGACGATGACGGCTTTGCGGAAGGGGAGGAGCTGATCGCGGTGGAAGAGGATGCCCGCGGCGGCGCAGGCTCCGCTGGGCTCGGGGGTAAGGCGGGTGGCGTGAAGCAGGGTGCGCATGGCGGAGCGGATCTCGGCTTCGGTGACGGTGATGATGTCGTCGACGTAGGTTCGGATGTGCTCGAAGTTGCGCTCGCCGAGGGACTGCGTGCGGAGGCCGTCGCATAGGGTGCGGGTGGTCATGTCGGCGGGCCAGGTGACGACGTGGCCGGTGCGGAAGCTTTCCTGGGCGTCGGCGGCAAGCTCGGGCTCGACGCCGATAACGCGAACCTGGACCGGTGTGCGGGGGTTGGAGAGCTTGATGGCGGTGGCGATGCCGCTGAGGAGTCCGCCGCCGGAGACGGGTGAAAGGACGAGGTCGACGTCGGGAAGGTCTTCGAGGATCTCGAGGCCGCAGGTGCCCTGGCCGGCGATGATCTGGTCGTCGTCGTAGGGCGGGATCATGATGTAGCCGTGCGCGGCCTGGAGTTCTTCGGCTTTGCGGAGGCGGTCGGAGCTGGCTGGCCGACTTCGACGATTTCGGCGCCGAGGGCCGCGGTGGCGCGCTTCTTGATCTCGGGTGCGTTCGAGGGCATGACGATGACGGCTTTGGCGCCAACGGCACGGGCGGAGTAAGCGACTGCCTGAGCATGGTTGCCGCTGGAGTAGGTGATGACGCCGCGGGAGCGCTCGTCGGGGGTGAGTTGGGCGATCTTGTTGTACGCTCCGCGGATTTTGAAGGCGCCGATGGGTTGCAGGCCTTCGGCCTTGACGTAGACTTCGGCGTCGTCGAAGCCGGGGATGGTGAGGCGGACCAGCGGCGTGTGGACGGCGACGCCCTTGATGCGGGCCTGGGCTTCGGTGAAGGCGGAGAGGGTGAGGAGGGCTGGGGCGGCGGTGGTGGCCATGGAATTATTGTGGCCTGGGCGGGGCCTGGCCGTCAGGTCGGTCAGCGGGTCAGCGATGCCAGGACGAGGTTTCCGCCGGCGGAGTGACGGTGGCCCAGCGCTCCGCGATTTTGTCGCCTTCGAAGCGCCACAGGACGAAGCCCTGGAAGGACATCTTTTTACCGGAGGCGGCATCGGTCCAGCGCCAGATGTTGCGGCAAACGACTTGGTCATCCTCGGCGATCATGTCCTCGATAGTAAGGTGCAGATCGGGCATGCGCTGGTACATCGCGAGCATCATCTGCTCGTCGCCCTCGACGCCGGTGGGCTGACCGCCAGGGCCGTCGTGGTCGTGGAAGTCAGGGGTCATGTTGGCGCGGATGACTTCGGCTTTGCGGTTGTTCACGAAGTCTTCGAAGTGGGTCCGGACGCGGTACTTCATCTGGTCGAGGGTGAGGGTGGTGGGCATGCAGGCGCTCCGGTGGTGGAGAGTATGGCATTGGTTTGTGGTCGGAGAGGTCACGATTTGTGACGGGTCGACTCAACGGTCGCGCTTCGCACGATCCCACCCTGATTGCGCAACACAACGCGCAATCAGAATGGGGCACCCAATCTATCGCCGGTCCAGGACCGGTTTCCCCTTCTCGTTGAGCTGGATGTGGGCAAACGGCACGTGGTGGTCGTGGGTAAACAGCACGAGCCACTTCTCGGGGATGGCGCGCTGGTAGAAGCGCTTGCGCTCGGCGATGCAGGTGACGGGGTCGAGGTCGTAGCCCATCACCCAGGTGATGTCGAGGTGAGCGCGGTGGGGATGAGGTCGGAGATGTAGGTGGCGCGCCTGCCGGCTGAATCAATGTGGACAGCAAGAAGCTGCGCGGTGTGGCCGGGGAAGCATTCGACCGAGATGCCGGGGACGATGGGCGTGGTCTCGCCGGGTTCTGTATCGAGAAGGGTCATCTGGCCCGAGGCGATCAGCGGGTCGTAGTTGTCGGAGATGTAGCTGATGGCGTCGCGCTCGAGCTGGAGATGGCCGTGGGCGACTTCGCCGCGATGGGCGAAGTAGCGGGCGTTAGGGAAGGTGGGGACGATGCGGCCGTCGGGCGTGCGGGTCGTGTTCCATCCGCAGTGGTCGAAGTGGAGGTGGGAGTTGATGACGATGTCGATGTCTTCAGGGCGAATCTGCGCGGCTGCGAAAGCGTTGAGGAGCCGGGCCTGGGCGCCGTAAATTGCGTTGAGTTTCGGTGGGAGCTTGTTGCCGATGCCGGTTTCGATGGCGATGGTGTGCCGGCCGGTGCGCACGATGACGGTGTTGAGGCCGAGGAGGATGCGGTTCTGCTCGTCGGCGGGGGCGCGTTTTTCCCAGAGGGGTTTGGGGACGACGCCGAACATGGCTCCGCCGTCGAGGAAGTAGGGGCCGTCGGAGAGGACGGTGAGTTCGAAGTCGCCGACGGTGGTGCGGCCGCGGATGGGGTTGGAGGAGTCGGGGCGCTCGCTGGGGTGCATGTCAGTAGAACAGCGTTTAGCGTTTAGCGTTTAGCGTTTAGCGTTTAGCGGACACGAGAGCATTTGTCGATGCCTTCAGCGTCTGGCGCGTTCAGAGGGCTTGCTCTCAGCGGGTTTGGTATCGGCTGGTTTGGGTTCGGCGGGTTTGGCTTCGGGTGGCTTGGCGTTCATCAGATAGCGATCGAAGTGGTCGAGGATCTTTGCGTAGAGTTCCGTCTGATCGTCGACGCCGGAGACGCTGTGCGTCTTGCGCGGGAAAATGTTGTAGTCGTACGGAATGCCGGCTTCGATGAGCTTCTGAATGTATTGCGTGTCGTTCTCGATGTGGACGTTGTCGTCGCCGGTGCCGTGCAGGATAAGGATGTGGCCCTTGAGGTCGGCGGCGGAGTTGACGTCGGAATCGTCGTGGTAGTTCTGCGCGTCTTCGGAGGGCAGGCCGAGGTAGCGTTCGGTGTAGATGGAGTCGTAATCGCGCCAGTCGGTGACAGGAGCGCCGGCGACCCCGGCAAGAAAACTATTACTGTGTGACAGCGCGAAGAGAGTGAAGCTGCCGCCCCAACTCCAGCCCCACCAGCCGAGGCGGTGCGGATCGATCTCCGGGAACTGGCGGAGGACCTCGTCGATGGAGGCCATCTGATCGGCGAACTGCGGTGGGCCGAAGTTGTGGTATGCGACTTGCTCGAAGTCGCGGCCGCGGCCTGCCATACCGCGGTTGTCGACGTGGAGGACGGCGAAGCCATGCTCGGCGAGAAGCTCGTCGAACAGGAAGTGCTTGCCGCCCCAGCGGTCGCGCGCTGAACCCACACCGGGGCCACCATAGGGATTCACGATGAGGGGCACGCTCTGCGGCGCAGGATCGCCGGGAGGCAGGAGGATGGTGCCGTAGAGGGTGGTGGTCTTGTCCGACGCAGTGAGCTCGAGCGGCTGGGGCGCGAGGACGGTGTGGTCCTGAATGGGTTTCGAATGCCAGAAGGGCGTGCAGTTGACCGACGCGGGAGACGCTGCCGGGAAACACGCGGCAACGGTGGGCGGCTCGAGCAAGCTGGAGTACGTGTCGATGAAGGCGCCGCCGTGCGGAGAGAAGACGGGATCGTGGAAGCCCGGTTCCTGGGAAATCTGGCGGCGGTTGCCGCCATCGAACTGGATGGCCCAGGTCTGCTGCTGGCGCGGGTCGCTTTGGCTGGAGACGTACCACAGGGTCTGCGTGGTTTCGTCAACGGCTTTGATGGCGGAGACTTCGTAGTCGCCGCTTTCGACCTGATTGGCGAGTTGCGCGAGGGCGGTGAGCGGGTTGTTGGGATCGAAGGTATAGCGGTAGATGTGAGTGTGGCCGTCGCGCCAGTTGAGGATGAAGAAGGTGTGATCGCCGACGAACTTCACGTCGTAGGTCATGGTGAGGTACTTCGGGTCGGACTGCTGGAGGACGCGGCGAATGTCGCCGCTGCGAATGTCGGCGAACCAGAGGTCGAGGCGCTGATGGTTGCGTGAGAGGGTCTCGATCCAGACGGTGTGGGGATTGACCCAGCCGAAGCGCGGGATGTAGTCGTTGCCGGAGTCGATGGGGATTCTGATCCAGCGGGTGGCGCCGCCGCCAGCGCCGACAATGCCGACGCGGACGCCGGGATTGGGATCGCCGGGCTGCGGGTAGCGCTGCATGTCGACGGTGGCGTGGACGGGGATCCAGTCGACGAGCGGGTACTGGGGAACGGCGGCCTCGTTCATCTGGAGGTAGGCGATCTCGCGCGAGTCGGGCGACCAGAAGTAGTTGCTGCGGACGTCGAGCTCTTCGAGATAGACCCAGTCGACGGCGCCGTTGAGGATGGTGTTGTCGGTGGAGTTGGTGAGGGCGAGGGGCTGCTCGGAGCCATCGATGCGCTGGACGTAGAGATTGCCGTCGCGCACGTAGGAAACAAGCTGGCCGCTGGGGGAGAATTTCGGGGTCGTCGCCGGACATGGCGCCGGTGTTGCCGACCTGGACGCCGGTACCGTTTTTGAGGGAGAAGAGCCAGAGGGAGCCGTTGGTGTCGAAGAGGAGGTGCTCGGAGTCCGGAGTCCAGATGTAGTCGGGCTGGTCGTAGCGGCCGCGGTGGTCGCGGTCGCGCTCGGGGATAGAGGCGTTGAGGAGCGCGGCGATTTTGTTATAGGGGATGAGCTTTTTGGGTTTGGGGTCGGGAGCCTGAATCTCGAGAAGGTCGCCGGTGCCGGGATCGATCCAGGTGGCGGATTTGCCGTCGGGGGACCAGGAGATGCCTTCCGGTGGATCGCCGGTGAGATTGCCGGGGTGGCCGAAGATTTCCTGATGGTCCAGGGATGGTCGGATTGAGCGAACAGGGCCGCGAAGGAGACCAGGAGAAGAGAGAGAAGGCAGAGTCCGGGACGAAGCTTGCGCAAGAAATGGGTCTCCAGGGGCGGCGGTGGGCGGCGCCGGGATGATTCGTGAAGGAGAATTCTAAACCTTTGCGGCGGAAAAACGGGACGAATCAATGAGCCGCGGCAGGGCCGCCCGGCTTGCGCTTCTTCATGAGGAAGATGAGGGGGATCATGCAGACGGTGCCGATGGAGAGGATGGCGATGACGTCAAGGTAGGCGAGCTGGGTGCTTTGGCGAACGAGCTGCTGGTAGATGCTGCCCTGGGCAAGGGCGCGGGCCTGGGAGGCAGAGGCGGTGATGCCGTTCTGCTGGAGATGATTGGCGAGGCCGGCGATGGACTGGCGGAACTGGAGGCTGGCGCCGTTGAAGGACATGGAGAGACGATCCTGGTGGAACTGAGCGCGGCGCGCGAGGATGGTGACGAAGAAGGAGGTGCCGCAGCTGCCGCCGATGTTGCGGGCCAGGTTCATGAGGCCGGAGACGTCGTTGTTCTTCTCGCGGGGGACGTCGGTGTAGGACAGGGTGTTGATGGGGACGAAGAGGAAGGCGAGGCCCGAGGCCTGGAAGATGCGCATCCAGGCGACATAGGAGTAGCTGGCCTGGGTATCGATGGAGCGCAGCGCGTAGAGGGCGGCGGAGAGGGTGGCGAATCCGATGGCGATGAGGTAGCGGTTGTCGACACGGCCGACGAGGAAACCGACCAGGGGCATGAGAAAGAGGATGGCGATGCCGCCGGGGGAGATGACGAGGCCGGCCTGTTCCGCGGTGTAGCCCATCATGTGCTGGACAAAAAGCGGGATGAGGACGGTGGTGCCGAAGAGGGTGAAGCCGAGAACGAACATGAGCAACGAGGAGAGGGCGAAGTTCCGGTTGCGGAACATAGTGAGGTCGAGGATGGGGCGCTGACCTCGTCGAATCTGCGCGATTTCCCAGACGATGAGGGCGACGAGACTGGCGGCGCAGAGGATGAAGAACGTGGTGATGACGTGGGAGCCGAACCAGTCGTTCTCCTGGCCTTTGTCGAGGACGAATTGCAAGGAGCCGAAGCCGATGGCGAGCAGGCCGAAGCCCATGTAGTCGAGGTTGAGGCCGCGTTTGCGTTGCGCGGCGACTTCGGCATGGATGTGAGGCGGGTCTTCGACGATGCGCGAGGTGAGAAGCAGGGAGACGATAGCGATGGGGACGTTGATGAAGAAGATCCAGCGCCAGGTGTAGTTGTCGGTGATCCAGCCGCCCAGGGTGGGGCCGATGGCGGGCGCGAGGACAACGGCCATACCGTAGACGGCGAAGGCCTGGCCGCGCTTGTGCGGGGGGAAGGTGTCGGCGAGGATGGCTTGTTCGCTGGGCTGGAGTCCGCCGCCGCCTGCTCCCTGGAGGACGCGGAAGAAGATGAGCAGCGGAAGCGAGGGCGCGAGGCCGCACAGCATGGAGCTAATGCCGAAGAGCGCGACGCAGATCATGTAGAAGCGCTTGCGGCCGAGGAAGCCGACGAGGTAGGCGCTGGCCGGCAGGATGACGGCGTTGGAGACGAGGTAGGAGGTGAGGACCCAGGTGGCTTCGTCCTGCGAGGCGCCGAGGCCGCCGGCGATGTGGGGGATGGCGACGTTGGCGATGGAGGTATCGAGGACCTCCATGAAGGTGGCCAGGGTGACGGTGAGCGCGACGGCCCAGGGATTATGTTTGGGCTTCCAGTTGGCGTCGGGATCCTGGGGCATGGATAAAGGGTTGGAGGGTTAAGAGTAGCAGGAGGATGCAGGAAAAGTGGGGGGGTGGAGCAACGGCGCGGCAAACGAAAGAGAACAGGAGACTGGGGGATATTCCGATACAACACTCCGCAGCAAATTCCCTCTTCACCTCAAGGCGAATTTGGCGTCTTCTAGTCGGGTGAATTCCCTGTCGTTGCGGACGCCCCCGGACCTTCCCCGAACCTATACACCCTCCACCGGGATGAGAGTATTTGTCGTCCTGGCCGGAGTCATTTTGCTTGCCGCAGGATCTGGATCTGTTTCACTTTTTTTATTTGCGATCAGTTCGTCAGGGCCAGAACCCCCGACATGGATATGGCTGATATGGCTGTCGTTTGGCTTCTTCGGAGGGGTATGCCTTCTCTTTGTCGCCATCCGGTTCATGACGCGTGCTCTGCGCGCGAAAGTGATTTGGTCAGCGGATGCTATTGAAGTCTTTGGCAGAAGAGGCCACCAGATTCTGAGGATCGCGGATATAGCGGGGAAGAGACGGGTAAGAGAGGAGAGAGGTTTGAATTTCTCTCTGGTACCACGCGAAGGCGACGCCCAAAAGGTGGTGATTTCGATGAACTGGGTTTTGACCTTCGACACTGATTTCAAGAACTGGATCGAGGCAATCCCGGATCTCCCGCCGGAAATACGCTCCAAGAAACACTGATCAGGCCATTTTCATTGTGACATAATTATGTCATGGCGGTTCGAACCACAGTCGATATCCCGGAGCCCCTGCATGAAACGCTGCGGCACAGGGCCGTGAGCACAGGCGTTTCGATCCGATCACTGATTGTGCGCGCTCTGGAGCAGACCTATACGGAAAAGGGCAAAGGCCGAAAAGTGACAGGACCGATGGTCAAGCTGCGCGGAAACCCGGGGCCTCGGTTCCCCGTGGACGAGACTCCACATGACCTTATTCTTCCCTGATGTGAATGTCTGGCTGGCGCTGTCGATTGCCGATCATTCGCATACGGAAGTGGCGTGGAAATGGCTGGACTCTGTCCCGGCGAACAGCAGACTCCTCTTTTCCCGATACACGCAGCTTGGCTTGCTGCGCCTGCTCACGAATCCCGCAATAACTGGAAGGCACCCGCTGACTCTTCGAGAGGCCTGGGCAGTGTTCGATGGATGGATGAGCGACGCCCGGATTCAGTTCTATCCGGAACCGCGCAACGCAGACGCCGCCCTTCGAAAGGCTACAGAACCTTTCGCGGCTCAACCTTCTTCGAAATGGGTGGGCGATTGCTGGGTGCTGGCCTTTGCCACCGGAACGGGAGCTACATTGGTCACTTTCGACAAAAAGCTCCATGAGTTTGCACGAAAACAGGGCAACGCGGCGGTGATGCCGCGGTGATGGTCACCGAAAACAACCGGCAGTGGGTGATATCCTGCAGATTCCGACGATGAAAAAAGAATTAGAAGCGCTGATGCGTTTGCAGACCATTGATGGGGAGACGACACAGTTGCGGGCGGCGATTGCTGCTCTCCCGAAGCGGCTGGCCTCGCTCGAGACCAAGCTCCACGACGAGATGGCGGCGCTGGAACAGGCCGTGAAGGCGCTAAAGGATGAGGAGGCGCTCAAGCGGAGGTGCGAGAGCGACCTGAAGGATCAGCAGCAGAAAATCGTGAAGCTGCGCGATCAGATGTCGAACGTGAAGACGAACGAGGAGTATCGGGCGTTCCAGCACGAGATCGAATTTGCCGAAGCGGAGATCAAGAGGATCGAAGACAGCGAACTGGAGAGCATGGAGCGCTCGGAGCAGCTGGAGCAAAAGCGAAAAGCCGCGGACAGCGATCTGAAGGACTCGGCGAAGGCGGTCGAGATCGAGAAGGAAGACGCGCGGGCCGAGTCGGCCGAGCAGCAGAAAAAGCTGGAGGAACTGACGAAGCGGCGGACGAAGGAGCGGGCGCTGGTTTCCGAGGAACTGCTGCGGACTTACGATCGGGTTTCGACCTCGTCGCGCGCGACCGGGATCGCGTATGCCCAGGGACAGCGTTGCACGGGATGCCATATGGGTATTCGTCCGCAAATGTGGAATCAGATTCGTGCGGGGGAAGTGCTGGTGTGCGAGTCATGCGGGCGGCTGCTGTTCTACGACGTGTCGCGGGAGCCGCAACCGGAGCCGGTGGTGGAGAAGCCGAAGAAGCGGGGACGAAAGGCGCCGGAAGCCGGGGTGGAGTAGGACAGGGCTCAGAGCGCATGGCTCAGAGCGCAGGGCTCAGGAGAATCCCGCATCGGGGTTAGATGAGTCGGTAGATCCGCGCCCACAGCAGTAGGTAGAACGCAAATCGCCCGGCCTACATCAGCTCGTCGATAAACGACTGCGCGGCCGCCGCATCGATGTGGGCCGGGTACGAGAGCATCGTGCGGCCCTGGGTGACCGGCTCGGCCTCATGCAGCGCGGGCAAATCCGTGCGCTCGAAGAACTTGCCGATGGGGATTTCTTCGCCCCAGATCGTTGACTTCTCCATCGCGCCAATCCAGTTCGAGGAGTCGTAAGTCGCATCGTCTTCGAGCCGCTTCACGCGCGGGCGGAACCACTGGAAGGTGTTGTCCTTGTTGTAGGTGACGCAGGGGCTGAAGACGTCGAGGAACGAAAATCCCTTGTGCTGGATGGCCTGCTTGATCAGGTCCGTGAGGTGTTTTTGGTCGCCGGAAAAACCGCGGGCGACGAAGGTGGCTCCAGCGGCCAGAGCCATGGTGATGGGATAGAGGGGACCTTCGATGCTGCCGAAGGGGGTGCTCTTGGTCTTCATGCCGAGGCGGCTGGTGGGCGAGGTTTGTCCCGTGGTCAGGCCGTAGATCTGGTTGTCCATGATGATGTAGGTCAGATCGACGTTGCGGCGGATGGTATGGGTGAGGTGATTGCCGCCGATGCCGAGGCCGTCGCCATCGCCGCCGGTGACGAGCACGGTGAGGTCGGGGTTGGCCATCTTGACGCCGGTAGCGACGGGCAGCGAGCGGCCGTGCAGCGTGTGCATGCCGTAGGTTTCGATGAAGCCGGGGAAGTTCGAGGAGCAGCCGATGCCGCTGATGGTGCAGATCATGTGGTTGGGAATCTGCAGGTCGACAAGGGCCTTCTGCACTGCGGCGAGAACGCCGAAGTCGCCACAGCCTGGGCACCAGTCGGGATCGACACGGCCCTTGAAATCGGCCATGGTAAGCGGCTTGGGGGATTCGACAATGGTGGCCATTTTTTCTCCTTGGAAACTTCCCTCAGGGGCTAAAGCCCACTGTACTTTCGATCTTTTTTCGGCACGGCTGAAGCCGTGCCCCTTCAAAACGCAGGGGCTAAAGCCCGAGTCTTTGTTGAAGCCTTTTCGGCACGAGTAAACTCGTGCCCTGATACAAAAGCGCCGAATCTGTAACTGTAGTTGATCTCATTAACTAAACCATGATCTCGTGCGTTGGGACGGACACCGTCGTGTCGCCGGCGAGTTGTTCACGCACCGCTTCCACGATGTGGTGCGGCATGAAGGGCTCGCCATCGTACTTGCGGATGTGGCCGTCGGGGACGAAGCTGGTTTCGCTGCGCAGGTAGCGGGCGAACTGGCCGCTGAAGTTGTTCTCGACGATGATGGTGCGCTTCGCGTTGCGCAACTGATCGACGATCGCATCGCCGTGGAGCGGAACGAGCCAGCGAATCTGGATCTGATTGGCGGTAATTCCCTGCTCCGCCAGCTGAGCGCGGGCTTCTTCGATCACGCCCTGGGTCGAGCCCCAGCCGATGAGGGTGACGTCAGCGTCTTTCGGTCCCTGCAGGCGAGGGGGCGGAACAGCGTTGGCGATTCCCTGCTCCTTGCGCATGCGTTTTTCCATCATGGCGCGGCGCTTACCGGCGTTGGTGTACATGTCGCTGATGAGCACACCATTTTCGTCGTGCTCGTCGCTGGAGACGACGTGCGTGTAGCCAGGGACGCCGGGGATGGCGCGCGGAGAGACTCCGCTCTCGGTGATGAGGTAGCGCTTGTATTCGCCGTGGTCGCCGTTGGGCTCGGTGATCATCTCTCCGCGATCGATGGGCGGCTTGAAGTCGAGGACTTTTGGATCGACGCTGAGGCGGCCTTCGGAGACCAGCAGGTCGGCGAGGACGAGGCCGGGGACCTGGAATTTATCGACGATGTTCCAGATTTCAGCCATCAGGGTGAAGCAGTCGGCAATGTCGAGGGGCGCGGCGATGACGCGGGGATAGTCGCCGAAGGCTGCACCGAGCATCTGCCAGAGATCACCCTGTTCGGTTTTCGTGGGGACGCCGGTGGACGGGCCCGCGCGCATACAGTCGATGACGACGATAGGAATTTCCGCCATCGCGGAGAGGCCGAGCGCTTCCGACATAAGGGCGAATCCGCCGCCGGAGGTGGCGCACATGGCGCGGACGCCGGCTTGTGCAGCGCCGATGACCATGTTGACGACGCCGATTTCGTCTTCGACCTGGCGCACCATGATGCCCGCCTTGCGGCCGTTCGACGCGAACCAGTGCAGGACGCCGGTGGAGGGGCTCATGGGGTAGGCGCAGTAGAACTTGACACCGGCAGCGGCTCCGCCCATGGCGAGCGCGGCATTGCCGCTGAGGACGGCGTATTTGGTGTCCGTCATGGGGACGGGGTTCGCGAAGGGCTTGAAGTTCTGCGTGGCGTAGTCGTATCCGGCGCGGGCGACGGCGATGTTTTCGTCGGCAACGGTCGCGACTTTTTTGCCGAACTGCTCGCGAATGACGGACTCGAGGGAGTTGAAGCCGATGCCCATCATGCTGAGGGCGGCGCCCATGGCGAGGGTGTTCTGCGCGACTTTATTCTTGGTGATGTCGGCCAGGGTGGAGACGGGGAGCGGGCAAAGCTGGACGCCATCGGCATGCTCGCCGGGCTTGATGGCGTCCGCGTTGTAGATGCAGGCGCCACCGGCACCGAGCAGGCGGAGGTGGCGGTCCATGGTGTCCTGATTGAGCGGGATGAGC
Source organism: uncultured Acidobacteriaceae bacterium (assembly GCA_963702285.1). Lineage (GTDB taxonomy): Bacteria > Acidobacteriota > Terriglobia > Terriglobales > Acidobacteriaceae > Palsa-343. The sequence goes on from CAVPCB010000049.1 coordinate 44,609, forward strand.
AGCTCGAGGGTGTCGCCCATGTTGGTGACGGGGTCGACGCCGGCGCGGATGGTCAGAAAAGTGTGGCCGCCGCGAATGATGGACTGGTACGCGTTGTAGGCGTTGAGATGGAGGCCGCGCCGCGAGAAAATCTTCGCGAAGATGTCGCCGGGGGTGGCGACACCCTGGCCGGCGGCGCCTCCGATGCCGATAGAAAAGGTTTGACTCATAGCGCTCCCGCAGATTTCGACGAGGTCAGGCGTGGGTTCCTGAAGTCGAACCAGAATACAACAGCGCATGGACGATTCGACAGGGGAGGAAGGTCAGGCCCACATTGCATGGAGCAGAAATTCGCGATTGCCTTCGACGCCGGTAATGGGGGAATCGATGACTTCGATGTTGGCGGCTCCGATTTGTCCGACACAGTCGCGGACGCGGTCGATGGCCAGCTGGTGGGCGGCTGGATCGCGGACAATGCCGCCTTTGCCGATGCGGTCGCGGCCGGCTTCGAACTGGGGTTTGACGAGGGTGACAGCTTCAAGAGGCGAATGTCCGACGGCGTCGGACACGTGTCGGACATTGTCCGACACGGTGCGAAGAGCAGTCAGGACGGGCGGCAGGACGAGGGTGGCGGAAATGAAGGAGACGTCCACAGCGAGGAAGGAAATGCCGGGGGGCAGGTCGCCGGGGTTGAGGAGGCGGGCGTTGGTGCGCTCCATGAGGGTGACGCGGGGATCGTCACGCAGGGTTTGGGCGATCTGACCGTAGCCGGTGTCGATGGCCAGAACGCGGGCCGCGCCGTGCTGGAGCATGCAGTCGGTGAAGCCGCCGGTGGACGCGCCGATGTCGAGGCAGAAGCGGCCGGTGAGGTCGATGTGCCAGTGGTCGAGGGCGGCTTCGAGCTTGAGTCCGCCGCGGCTGACGTAGCGCAGGTCGGAGCCGAGGAGGCGGATGGGAGCGTCGTCCGACACGGAGTGGCCCGGCTTGTCGGACTTTTGTTCGTGGACGAGGACGCGGCCGGCGAGGATGAGGGCCTGGGCTCGCTCGCGGGTAGGGACCAGGCCGCGTTCGACCAGAAGTTTGTCGAGGCGGGTTTTCATGGGAGGATCTTCATGGACGGATGGACGGTTTTCCAGGCGACACTATGCGTGCTCATGTCGCATCCTAAAAGAGAAAGCGAGCGGGGTGTATCCCCGGATATTGTGCGATGACCGATGAGACGACACAAATGAAGCAGAGGCATCCGCTGACGTGGCTGGGGTGGCTGCTGGCGGCGGTGTTTGCGGTGAGCGCGGCGGTGCTGGCGCATCACGTTGCGTGGCTGCGGGGCCAGCTGAACACGGCCCAGGGCGGCACGGCGCAGATGAAGGTGCAGCTGGACCACGCGAATCAGATTGTAGCGGTGCTGAGTTCGCCGCAGTCGGCGCACGTGGTGCTGAGCGAGACGCGGCAGCCCGCGCATCCGGTGGGGCAGGTGAGCTGGCTGCAGAGCGAGGGGGCGCTGGTGTTTGTCGCCGGCGGCCTGCGCGATCTGCAGGCGGACAAGGCGTATGAGCTGTGGCTGATTCCGGCGGGCGGCAAGGCGCCGATTCCGGCGGGACTGTTTCGCCCGGACCCGGATCACGGCGCGACGGTGGTGTTGCCGCCGGTGCCGGCGAACACGGAGGCGAGGAAGTTCGAGGTGACGGTGGAACTGGGGCACGGATCGGAGACGCCGTCACTGCCTATCGTGATACAGGGCGAAAGCCGATAGAAACAGCAGTCAGCGGTCAGCAGTCAGTGATTCGCGATTAGCGGTTAGCGCTGGTTATGAGCTTGACATCGCCGAACGATGAGCGCGATACACTGTCCGCGGTCTGTTCTGGAGTTATGGGCGAAAAATCACTGGTCACGCTTGCGGTGGATATTGGGGGCACGGGGCTGAAGATGCTGTGCCTCGACGCTGAGGGAAAACCTCTCACCGAGCGGCTGAGGGTGCCGACGCCCAATCCTGCAACGCCGGCGCGACTGCTGGCGGTGCTGGATCAGTTGCGGGCGAAGATGCCGGGGTTCGATCGGGTGAGCGTCGGCTATCCGGGCGTGATCAAGCGGGGCGTAGTGCTGTCGGCGGCGAACCTGCATCCCAGGTGGATCGGATATCCGCTGCAGTCCGCGTTGCAGAAACGGTGGAAGAAGCCGGTGCGCGTGGCAAACGATGCGGCGGTGCAGGGATTCGGTGCGATTCAGGGACGTGGCGTGGAGATGATCATCACGCTGGGCACGGGAATGGGGTCGGCGCTGTTTACGGACGGGCGGCTCTGTCCCGGGCTGGAGCTGGGCCATCATCCGTGGCTGAAGAAAACCTACGAGGACTACCTGGGCAAGCGCGGGCTGAAGAAATTCGGCGTGAAGAAATGGAACAAGCTGCTGCGGAAAGCCATCGCGCAGACGGCGGCGACGTTCAACTGGGATCACCTGTTCCTGGGCGGCGGAAACACGAAGCTGATCGCGCTGCAGTTTCGGCCCAACGTCACGATCGTGTCGAACCTGGACGGGCTGCTGGGCGGCGTGGCGCTGTGGCGGGATGAGGGTAGCCCGTAGGCGGTAGGCGGCTAGCGTGTGGCCAGGTGTTCCGCGTGGAGCTTCTGCAGCGGGGTGACCGTGATGCGGCGGCTCTGCAGCGCGGCGATGCCTTCGGCGGCGGCCTTTGCAGCGGCCAGTGTGGTGATGGTGGGGATGCGGGCGATGACGGCGGCGCGGCGGATGGCCTTCTCGTCGAAGTAAGGATCCTGGCCGCGGGGCGTGTTGATGATGAGGTGAATGCGCTCGCCTTTGATGAGGTCGACGATGTTGGGGCGGCCTTCCTTCACTTTGTAGACGCGTTCGACGGTCATGCCGGCCTTTTCGATGGCATTAGCCGTGCCCTCGGTGGCGACGAGCTGAAAACCTAACTCCATATATTGACGGGCGAGGTTGACGAGGTTGGTCTTGTCGCGATCGCTGACGCTGAAGAAGACCGTGCCTTTGAGCGGAAGCTGCTGGCCGGCGGAGAGCTGGGCTTTGGCGAAGGCTTCGCCGAAGTTGTCGGCGACGCCCATCACTTCGCCGGTGGACTTCATCTCGGGGCCGAGCACGGTGTCGACGCCGGGGAATTTATTCCACGGAAAGACGGGCGATTTGACGTAGAAGTGCGAGCCGGTCTCGAGATCGTTGTGCGAGGAAACGTCGAGGAATTCGCTGAGGCGGCGGCCGGTCATGAGGCGCGAGGCGATCTTGGCGAGCGGGACGCCGGTGGCTTTGGAAACGTACGGGACGGTGCGCGACGCGCGCGGATTGACTTCGATGACAAAAACTTTGTCGGCCATGCCGGGCTTGCGCTGGATAGCAAATTGCAAATTGACGAGGCCAATCACGTTGAGCGCGAGGGCGAGCTGGCGCGTGTAGCCGCGGATGGTTTCCAGCGTGGCGGGGGCGAGGTCGACGGCGGGCAGAACACACGAAGAGTCGCCGGAGTGGATGCCGGCCTCTTCAATGTGCTGCATAATGCCGGCGATGACCACGTCTTCGCCGTCGCAGAGCGCGTCGACGTCGACTTCGACCGCGTCTTCGAGGAAGTGGTCGACGAGGATGGGGCGATCCTGGGAGTACTCGACCGCCTCTTTCATGTAGCGGGAGACGCCTTCCGCGTCGAAGGCGATGACCATGGCACGGCCGCCCAGCACGTAGGAAGGACGGACGAGCACGGGATAGCCGATGCGTTCGGCGCCGCGGAGCGCTTCATCGACAGTGGTGGCGATGACGCCAGGTGGCTGCGGAATTTGCAGGTCTTCGAGGAGCTTTCCGAAACGCTTGCGATCTTCGGCGAGGTCGATGGATTCAGGCGAGGTTCCGATGATGGGAACTCCGGCGGCTTTGAGGCGGAGGGCGAGATTGAGAGGCGTTTGTCCGCCGAACTGGACGATCATGCCAACTTCGGCGCCGCCGGAAGCTTCGTGCTCGTAGACAGCGAGAACGTCTTCGAGGGTGAGGGGCTCGAAGTAGAGACGATCGCTGGTGTCGTAATCGGTGGAGACGGTTTCGGGGTTGCAGTTGACCATGATGGTCTCGTAGCCGTCTTCACGAAGAGCGAACGCGGCGTGGCAACAGCAATAATCAAACTCGATGCCCTGCCCGATGCGGTTGGGTCCGCTGCCGAGGATGATGACCTTGCGGCGCGAGGTGGGTGGGGCTTCGTCCTCTTCGTCGTAGCTGGAGTAGAGGTAGGGCGTGAAACTTTCGAATTCGGCGGCGCAGGTGTCGACGAGCTTAAACACCGGGCGCAGGCCGTGCTGGCGGCGGAGCATGCGGACCTGCTCGATACCATCGTTGCCGGCCAGAGCCCAGGCTTCGGCGAGGCGCTCATCGGAAATGCCGAGGCGCTTGGCTTTTCGTAACTGTTCCGGTGACATTTCGCGCGGGTCAGCGGGGAGCGCGGCGATCGCGTCGGAAATCTCCTTGATCTGGTAGAGGAACCAGTGATCCATGGTGGTGAGCCGGGCAACTTCGCGGACCGGATGGCCTTCGCGAAAGGCGAAGCGGATGTAGCTGAGGCGTTCTGGCTGCGGGGTGACGAGGCGCTGGGTCATGCGGCGCGCGTCGAGTACTTCGGAGCCGGCTTTCCTGCCGGTTTCAAGCGAACGCACCGCTTTCATGAGCGCTTCTTTGAAGGTGCGGCCGATGGCCATCACTTCGCCGACGGATTTCATCTGGGGGCCGAGGTTTTCGTCGGCTCCGGGAAATTTTTCAAACTGCCACTTGGGAATTTTGACGACGACGTAGTCGATGGTGGGCTCGAAGCAGGCCGGCGTCATTTTGGTGATGTCGTTGGGGATTTCGTCGAGGGTGTAGCCCACAGCAAGACGCGCAGCGATTTTCGCGATGGGGAAGCCGGTGGCTTTGGACGCGAGCGCGGAGGAGCGCGAGACGCGCGGGTTCATCTCGATGACGGTCATGCGGCCGTTATTCGGATGGACGGCGAACTGCACGTTGGAGCCGCCGGTCTCGACGCCGATTTCGCGCATGACGCGGATGGCGGCGTCGCGCATGGCCTGGTATTCACGGTCGGTAAGGGTTTGGGCGGGGGCGACGGTGATGGAGTCGCCGGTGTGGACGCCCATGGGGTCCATGTTCTCGATGGAGCAGACGACGATGACGTTGTCGGCGAGGTCGCGCATGACCTCGAGTTCGTACTCTTTCCATCCGAGCACGGATTCCTCGATGAGGCACTCGTGGACGGGCGAGAGGTCGATACCGCGGGCGAGGATATCGAGCAGCTCTTCGCGGTTGTAGGCGATCCCGCCGCCGGATCCGCCGAGCGTGAACGACGGGCGGATGATGACGGGGAAACCGATTTTGGTGGCGAAGTCGAGGCCGTCGCGGAGATTGTTGACCAGCGCGGAACGCGGGACATCGAGGCCGATGCGGGTCATCGCATCCTTGAAGAGGAGGCGGTCTTCGGCTTTCTTGATGGCTTCGAGCTTGGCTCCGATGAGCTCGACGTTGTACTTCTCAAGGATGCCGGAGTCGGCGAGCTCGACGGCGAGGTTGAGGGCGGTTTGTCCGCCGACGGTGGGCAGGACGGCAAAGACGCCGTCACGGCCTTCTTCTTTGAGCATCTCGGATTCGAGGCGGAGGACCTCGTCGAGGTAGTCCTTCGTGAGGGGCTCGATGTAGGTGCGGTCGGCGAGCTCGGGATCGGTCATGATGGTGGCCGGGTTCGAATTGACCAGCACGACTTCGTAGCCTTCGGCCTTGAGGGCTTTGCAGGCCTGGGTGCCGGAGTAGTCGAACTCGGCGGACTGGCCGATGACGATCGGGCCAGAGCCGATCACGAGGATTTTAGTGATGTCGTTGCGGCGTGGCATCTGCTTTGATCTGATCCTGGTATTTTTTGATTAGGCCCTTGAATTCTTTATCGCTCAAGGTCGCTGACGGGCACGGAGTGTAAATTCCCACCCCAAGGATTACGCGGAGGGGTCTTCCTGAAGCTGCTCGGTACAGGCGAACCCGAAAGCTGGAAGATGAAAATCCTGGAGCCGAGGCCTTGATCCAGAAAGTACCTTCGGATATTTGTATTTGGAACCTTCCCGATTCATTCGTCGTTGTTGTAGCGATAGGCTTTTCACTCTGCGAAACAGCTATCGATACGCCCGAGATTGGCTCGCCACTGGGGTCGAAAACCTGACCGTGAAAATCGGAAACAACGATGTCATGCTGCCCGAAACAATCTGATTGCGGATAAACAGCTTCATTAGCGACCACAAGCAAACCAGCGAAGATTGCGACCTTGATCGCTATTCTTTCAATATTCTTGCGGCGTGGCATGCTTTCCTATCTGTAAATGTCGCGACGATGGCCTATGGCGAGGGCCGGCGCGTTCCGGATTATCTCTCTCAGACTTTGGGGCAGCGGAGCTGCAACCGTTACTCCTGTCTCAAACCTCGCACCGGTCTGATCGATGCCTGTGCTCACTTGCACACGCTTCGCATCGGGCAATTGCAGATTCGCCGTGCGCCTTCTCGTCAGCGCAAAGTCGTCTGAACTGCCTCCAGGACTAATGCCAACGTTTTTAAAAAAAGAAGGCCGCTCGATCCCAAAATCGCGATCAGCAGCAGCTTCTTCATCCCTTCCACTCCTCCATCATTTTCCTGAAGTCTTTGAAGAGGTAGTGGGAGTCGTGGGGGCCGGGGCTGGCTTCGGGGTGGTACTGCACGCTGAAGAGCGGCAGGGTGCGGTGGCGCAGGCCTTCGAGGGTGTTGTCGTTGAGGTCGACGTGGGTGAGCTCGACTTCGCTGGTGTTGAGCGAGTCGGGATCGACGGCGAAGTTGTGGTTGTGCGCGGTGATCTCGACCTTGCCCGTGTCGTTGCGCTTCACAGGATGATTGCCGCCGTGGTGGCCGAACTTGAGCTTGTAGGTCTTGCCGCCGAGGGCGAGGCCGATGAGCTGGTGGCCGAGACAAATCCCGAAGATCGGGCGTGCGGCCGGCGAGGCTGGCGGATGTTGTCCTGCGCGTAGGTCGACGGGCTCCGGGTCGCCGGGGCCGTTGGAGAGGAAGATGCCGTCGGGCTTGAGCGCGAGCACGTCTTCGGCGGACGTCTGCGCGGGGACGACGGTGACGCGGCAGCCCTCGCTGTTCAGCATGCGGAGAATATTTTTCTTGATGCCGTAGTCGTAGGCGACGACGTGCAGATCCGGACGGGCGATCACTTCGTCAGGATTGAGCGGATCGGGGCCATCGCTCTCGAACTCGTAGCGGTCTTTGGTGGAGACGACGCTGGCGAGGTCGGTGCCGTCCATTTTGCGGATAGAGCGGGCGCTTCGACGAGGACGTCGGGGTTGGATTCCGTCGGTGGAGATGACGCCGCGCATCACGCCGTTGGTGCGAAGGTGGCGGACGAGGGCGCGCGTGTCGATTTCCGAGATGACGGGGACGTTGTTGTGCTCGAGATATTCATCGGCGACGCGACGGGAACGCCAGTTGGAGGCGTGACGGAGAATTCGCGGGTGACGAGGCCTTCAATGTAAGGCCTGGGCGGATTCATCGTCAGAGGGATTGGTGCCGTAGTTGCCGATTTGCGGATTGGTGAGGACGACAATCTGCCCAGCGTAGGAAGGATCGGTGAAGATCTCCTGATAACCGGTCAACGATGTATTGAAAACGACTTCTCCGCGGCATTCACCCTGGGCGCCGTAGCCTTCGCCCCTGAAGATGCGCCCGTCTTCGAGCGCAAGAATTGCCTGCATTGCCGCTCCGATGAGTGGATTCAATAGATTTTAGCAGGGAGTGGCGGTGACGGAGCGAAAAGCGAGTGGAAAACGAGCATAAAGAGCGAGCGGAGAAACGAGTGCGCGGCAAAAGCGAAACGGAAGGCCCGCGCATGCGGGCCTTCGGAGCGATGACATCAGGGGCCGCGCCTAGCTTTGCGGGTTGGACTGCGGCTGCGTTTGTGGCTGCGTGGGAGCAGCCTGCGGCTGCGTCGGGTTCTGCTCCTGCTGCTGGAGTTGCTGCTGCTGGCTGGGCGGCGTCACGTCGGGCAGGGTTTTCGCCGGCTCGATGCCGGGAATGACGGGCGCCGTATTGACCTGGCCGGTGGCCGCATCGACGATGGAGATGCCGTAGCGGTCCAGCGTGCTGGCCAGGGCCTCTTCCAGAGCAACGCGGTCCGTGGCGTAACGCGCGCGCGCGGAGATGAGCTGAGCATCGGCCGCGGCGAGGCCTTTCTGCTGCACCAGCACGTTGGCCGTTGTCGAGGCGCCGAGGTGGAGCTTCTTGATTTCCGAGTCGAGGCTCTGGTGGTTGTATTCCTGGTTGGCCGTCGCGGCATTGACCGCAGCGCGATCGTTGGTGAGCGCGTACTGATCGTTGATGATCTGCATGCGGATCTGCACGTAGAGCTGCTGGAGCCGCATCTGCGCCTGGCGGTATTCGATCTGGGAGCGCGCCTGGAGTGCCTGCGCCGGGCGATTGAGGATGGGAATGTTCAGGTTGAAACCCGCGCCCTTATTGGGGCCGCTGCTGTTGAACAGGTGGGAGACGGTGGTGCCGTAGCTCACATTCGGATACTGGTTTGGCGTGCAGGGAGTGCCGGTGAAGAAATTGACGCAGTTGGGACTCTGCGCGCCGCCGAGGCCTTCTGCTCCGTAGAAGGCGTAGGCGTCAAGAGTCGGCAGCATGCCGTTCTTCGCGGCCTTGAGGGTGATCTCGTCGTTCCTCATATTGAGGATGGCCTGCTCGACGGCGGGACTGTTGGCTTCGGCCTGGCGGACCAGGTCATCGACCGACATGTGCTCTTCCGGTGTTTCCGCCAGGGTGACGCGGTCGGTGGGAATCACGGGGGCACTGGCGATGCGGGGATCGTCGAGATTGCGGGCGATGGCCTGCTTCATGAGCAGCTGCTGATATTCGAGGGTGCTCTCTGAGGCGATGAGCGCCTGCTGATCGCTGGACATCTGGCTGCGGGCGTTGACCACATCGAGCGGCGCCATGCTGCCGATCTGGAGCTGCTTCTCGTCGTCCTTTTCCAGCGAGGTGGACTGGTCGAGGGCGCGCTGTTTGGACTGCAGGTCTTCGTAGGCGCTGACCAGGCCCCAGTAGATGTCCTCAACCTGATTAATGGTGTAGAGGAGCTGGGAGCGGAACACCGAGTCGGCGATGCGGCGGTTGTTGGTGGCCTGGACGATGAAGCGGCTGTTCAAACCCCAGCCGAAGCCCTGCAGAAGGTGCTGGGTCAGCTGGGCGTTGAAGGTGGTCGTCAACGCAGGGCTGAAGGTGTTGAAGGGGCTGTCGCTGGTGACGCGGTTGTTCGTAAAGCCGACCACGAGCGCGGTGCCGCTGCGAAAGCCCTCGTTGTAGGTGAAGTTGTACTCATCGGTGTTGGTGGTGAGGGAGGATTTGCCGCCGCTGAAGAGGGTGTTGAGCTGAGGCGTTTTCTGGCGCTGGAACTGAATGGTGCCCTGCAGGTACGGGTCGAGGTTCTCGGGCGCAGGTCCGGCGCCGCTGGTGGAAACGGCAAGGCCGCCGACACCGGTTCCGGCAACGCTGGAGCCGCCCGGAGCGCCGGAGGTGACGCTGGAGCCGCTGCTGCCGAGCGTGTTGGTCACCAGCGATGTGGGCGTACCCTGGGGAAGCTGGCCGGCTTTGGTGCGGAGCAGATCGGTGTCGGAGATGTCGAGGTTGAGGCGCTGGATGGCGATGTCGTAGTTGTTCTGCAGAGCCAGCAGGACGGCATCGCCGAGGCTCAGATAGATTTTGCCGTCCTTAATGAGCGAGTCGAGATGCTGTGAGTTCAGGAAATTCGGCTGCTGGACCGTTGCCGGTTCGTAGGGAGCAATGAGATTGGGAAAATAGCCGCGGGGTTTCGCAAAATCGCGCGAAGTATCGTGGAGAAACAGCGGCTGAGTGTAGTTGGGCGTCGGCTCGGGCGGCAGGCCGGGAGCCGCGGGCGCGGTCTGCTGAGGGGCCTGGGCATACGAAGGCGCGGTGCCGGCGAGCAGGCAGGAAATGGCCGCAACGGCTCTCAATTTAGCGAAGAAAGTATTTGAACTCTTTCCAGGATGATTGCGGGAAACTAACATGGGCCGTCTCCACTCCTCTGGCAGGGCAACTGCAATTCGATGAACGAAGGCGCAAACAGCGCTTCGCATGCGAGGCGGAAATGCGCTGCTGGTCGCGAAAAAACCGTTTTGGCTTTTCTCGAATACGAGGCGAGCCTCCGCCGGGTTCCGTAAACTCGTAAACAATCAGGAAAACTGAGTATATCGTAGCGATTCGATGGTTTCTGAAGAAGCTGCGATGCGGAAAATCGTGCGACCAACGGGGCCAAAAAAGTTAAGAAATGGCAGCTGAAAAAGAGACAAGAGGCGGTTCGAGCTGGAAGGCGACACTGGCCTATGACGGCACCGATTTCCATGGCTGGCAGGTGCAGCCGGAGCGGGTGACGATTCAGGGCACGCTGGCGGACGCGATTGAACGGGTGACGGGCGAGCGCGTGTTACCGCAGGGGAGCGGGCGGACGGATGCGGGGGTGCATGCGCGCGGGCAGGTGGCGTCGTACTGGCTGGAGGCTGCGATCCCGGCCGAAAATCTGCAGCGCGCGCTGAACCGGAAGCTGCCGGAATCGGTGCGGGTGCTGCGGGCGGAGCGGGTGGAGGCGGAGTTTCACGCGCGGCACTCGGCAAAGGCGAAGACCTATGAGTACCGGATTTGGCGTGGGGAGATTTGTCCGCCCTGGGAGGCGCGGTATGCGTGGGCGCTGAACTGGCCACTGGACGTGGAGCGGATGCAGGAGGCGGCGCAGGCAGTGGTGGGCACGCACGACTTTACTTCGTTCGCGGCAAGCGATCCGGATCTGGCGATACGGCGGGCGCTCGACGATGGGGACGAGACGAAGACTGCGGGGAACGTGCGGGTGGTGTTCGAGTCGAATTGGCGGCTTGAGGGCGAGTTGCTGATTTATCGCGTGCGGGGGAATGGATTTCTGCACCACATGGTGCGGAATCTGGTGGGAACGCTTGTTGATGTGGGGCGTGGGGCAATGGAGGCGGGGGAGATGGGGCAGATTCTGGAGGCGCGTTCGCGGGGAGAGGCGGGCCCGACCGCGCCGGCGCGGGGACTCTTTCTGGATCGCGTGGAGTATTGAAGCAGCGGCTAGCGGTTAGCGAACGGCAGCGTGCGAGGCGCCGTCAGCAGGGCAGTAAGCCAGTGCCGAAGCGAAATAAGCCGTTTCTGCCAACAGTTCCTCACTGAAAGCCTGTTGCTGACTGCTGACTGCTGACTGCTGACTGCTGACCGCTCCTTCTCCGCTCGCTTTTCCGCTCGCCGTTCGCTAGGCTGAAATCTCCCATGGCCTCGCCTGCACCCGCCGCTTCCTGTGTCGCGCAGATCGCAGCGGATCGTCGCGTACACCAGGCATTCCAGTGGCTGCACCTGCAGGAGCAGCGCATCTTGCAATGGCAGGCGGAAATGGTGGCGGTGCCGGCTCCGCCGTTTGGGGAAAAGCCGCGGGCAGAGTGGCTGTGCGAGCGCTTTGGGGAGCTGGGGCTGGAGAATCCGCACCTCGACGAGGTGGGGAATGCGATTGGAGTGCAGCGGGGCACCGGGACCAGCGGACGGCGTGTGCTGCTTTCGGCGCATATCGACACCGTGTTTCCTGCCGGGACGCCGATTGAGGTTCGTCGTGAAGGTACGCGGCTGAGCGCGCCGGGGGCCTGTGACAATGCAGCCGGCGTGGCGGCGATGCTGGCGATCGCAGCGGCCATGAAGCAGGCGGGCATCACGACGGAGTGCGATGTTTTCTTCGTCGGCAACGTGGGCGAGGAGGGCGAGGGAGATCTGCGCGGGATGCGTCACATTTATCGTGCTGAGGCGATGGAAAAGAGCGCGATTGCGGCCCATATCGTGCTCGATGGCGCGGGACACGAGTCGGCGGTGACGCATGCGCTGGGGAGCCAGCGGCACCTGGTGACGATCACGGGGCCGGGTGGACATTCATGGACGGATGCGGGGCGGCCGAATCCGATCGTGCTGCTGAGCCGCGCGATTCAGCGATTTTCGACGGTGACGCTGCCCGATATTCCGCGGACCACGATGAACGTGGGCACCATCGAGGGCGGGACGGCGGTGAATGCGATTCCGGAGCGGGCCGCGGCGCGCTTCGATCTGAGGTCGACCGATCCGGAGCAACTGATTCGGCTCGAGGTGGAATTGCATCGGGCGGTGGAGGATGTTGTGCTGGAAGCGAATCGCGGACAGCTCGGCGAAGCGGGCGTGGTTCGCTTTTCGATCGACAAGATTGGGGACCGGCCTGCTGGGCGGCTGCCGGCGGAGTCGGAGCTGATGGCACTGGTCGAGGCGGTGGATCGGCACCTTGCTATTCGGACCGAGATGCGGCTGGCATCGACGGACGCGAATATTCCTTTGTCCCTGGGCGTGCCGGCGGTCAGCATCGGCGGCGGCGGGGAGGGCGGGGGGATCCACACGCGCGGGGAGTGGTACGACGCGAAGGGGCGCGACCTGGGACTGAAGCGCATCTTGTTGCTGTTGCTGGCGGCAGCGGGCGGTTAGACTGGCTGGCGTGAAACCTCTCGGAATTCTCTCTGGATTCTTTCTCGCCGCCGCGCTGGTATGGGGACAGGCTGGATCTGCCGCCGATGCGATCTACTATCACGGCAATATTCTGACCGGCGTCGATCTGGAGAGCGAGCATCCGCAGCGGGTATCGGCGATTGCGGTGGCGCATGGAGAGATTCTGGCCGCTGGGGACGACTCCTCGATTACAGCAAAATATAAAGGCGCGCAGACGCAGATGGTCGATCTGGGCGGGGCGTTTGCGATGCCCGGGTTCAACGATGCGCATGCGCACCTGGGCGACGGCGGGCGGATTCGGCTGTCGGTGAATTTGCTCGGGGTGAAGTCACTGGCTGAAATGCAGGAGCGGATTCGAGCGGCGGCGGCAAAGACCGCTCCGGGACAGTGGTTGAGCGGCGGCGGGTGGGATCACACGCTGTGGGCGAGCGGGAAGCTGCCGGATCGCGCGGACATCGACGCAGCGGCCGAGGGGCATCCGGCGATCTTCGTGCGCGTGGATGGGCATATTGCTGTGGCGGATTCAGCGGCATTGCAAGTGGCAAACATTACGGAGCACACGCCCGACCCGCAGGGTGGGAAAATCGATCGCGATGCGCAGGGCGAGGCGACTGGAATTTTGCGCGAGACGGCGCAGGGGTTGGTGCCTGTTCCGCCGCCATCGCCGGAGCTGCGCAGGAAAGGCCTGGAGCTTGCCATCGAAGACGCGATTACGCACGGCGTGACATCGGTGCAGGACTTGTCGGACTGGGACGATTTTCTGGTCTTCGAGCAGATGGAGAAGGAAGGCAAGCTGCCGGTACGGATTGCGGAGTGGCTGCGGTTTGCCGATCCGCTGAGCGTGGAGAAGGAGCAGGCGGCGCATCATCCGGCGACGGATCGGATGCTGCACACGACGATGCTGAAGGGGTTTATGGATGGGTCGCTGGGATCGCGCACGGCGGCGATGAACGCCCCGTATGCCGATGATCCGGGGAACTCGGGGATTCCGCGCTATACGCAGGAGCAATTGAACACGATGGCCGTGGAGCGGGCGAAGGCGGGGTTCCAGCTGGGATTTCACGCGATCGGCGATCGCGCGGTGGACATGGCGCTGGATGCGTTTGCGCTGGCAGAAGCGGCGGTACGCGCAGGTCCGATTCAGCCGCAGGTCGTCACTCCGATCGCGGGGCCGTCGTTCGAGATCCATGGCCGCGATTTCCGGTTCCGCATCGAGCATAGCCAGGTGGTGAGCCCGGGAGACTTCGTCCGGTATAAGCAGCTGGGCGTGATCGCATCGATGCAGCCCAACCATTTGCTCACTGATATGGCGTGGGCGGGACAACGGCTGGGCCCGGAGCGCGAGAAATATGCGTACGCCTGGAAGTCGTTTCTCGATGCGGGCGTGCCGCTGGCCTTTGGGACGGATTATCCGGTAGAACCGATCGCGCCGTTTCGCGGCGTCTACGCCGGCGTGACCCGGATGAACGAGGCCGGAACGCAGACGTTTCATCCGGAGCAGAAACTGACCATCGGAGAGACGCTGTACGCGTACACCCAGGGGTCGGCTTATGCGGAATTTGCGGAGAAGTGGAAGGGGAAGCTGGCTCCGGGGTACGTGGCGGATTTTGTGGTGCTGGACCGGGATTTGACGCAGGTAGCTCCGAAAGCGATTCTGGCCACCCGGGTGCTCCGGACTGTGGTGGGCGGGAAAACCGTGTATCTGCAGCCTATAGCCGGTAGCCGATAGCAAAGGGCGTTCAGACGCGGGGAGTTGCCATTAAACGCCAGCCTGCCGCCGTCCGCTGAAAATCGGCTGGGAGCGGGGGCGGCCCAGTTACAATCGAAGAGATACCGTAACGAGATCAGAAACAGGAGATCCACGCATGGCAACCGCCGCCGTTGAACGCAACACCCTCCCCTACAAAGTCGCCGATATGTCGCTGGCCGACTGGGGGCGCAAAGAGATTTCGATCGCCGAGTCCGAGATGCCCGGCCTGATGGCCATTCGCCACAAGTACGCCGCGGAGAAGCCGCTGAAGGGCGTGCGCGTTTCCGGCTCGCTGCACATGACGATTCAGACCGCTGTGCTGATCGAGACGCTGAAGGATCTGGGCGCGTCGGTGCGCTGGGCGAGCTGCAACATCTTCTCCACACAAGATCATGCGGCGGCGGCCATTGCCGCTGCGGGAACGCCGGTGTTCGCGTGGAAGGGCGAGAGCCTCGAAGAGTACTGGTGGTGTACGCTCCAGGCACTGAGCCACGGCGATAGCAAGGGGCCGCAGCTGATCGTCGATGACGGCGGCGATGCGACCCTGCTCATCCACAAAGGCTATGAGCTGGAGAACGGCGACAAGTGGGTGGACTCGCCCTCGACGAGCGAGGAAGAAGCCGTCATCAAGAAGCTGCTGAAGAGCGTTTACGCGGAAGACAAGCAGTACTGGCACAAGATGGTGAAGGAGTGGCGCGGCGTTTCTGAGGAGACGACGACGGGCGTTCACCGGCTCTACAAGATGAAGGAAGTGGGCAAGCTGCTGGTGCCGGCGATCAACGTGAACGACTCGGTGACGAAGTCGAAGTTCGATAACCTGTATGGCTGCCGCGAGTCGCTGGCGGATGGCATCAAGCGCGCGACCGACGTGATGGTAGCGGGCAAAGTGGCCGTGGTTTGCGGCTACGGCGACGTCGGCAAGGGCTCGTCGCACTCGCTGCGCGGCATGGGCGCTCGCGTGATCGTGACGGAGATCGATCCGATCAATGCGCTGCAGGCCGCAATGGAAGGCTTCGAAGTCACGACGATCGAGGACACGCTGGGCCGCGGCGACATCTACGTCACGTGCACGGGCAACGTGGACATCATCACGCTCGATCACATGAAGAAGATGAAGGACCAGGCGATCGTGTGCAACATCGGACACTTCGACAACGAGATTCAGATGGATCCGCTGAACCACTCGAATGCGAAGAAGACGAACATCAAGCCGCAGGTGGATATGTACACGTTCCCGGCGGAGGGCGGCAAGAAGGAGCACAGCATCTTCATCCTGGCCGAAGGCCGGCTGGTGAACCTGGGCTGCGCGACGGGACATCCGAGCTTCGTGATGAGCAACAGCTTCTCCAACCAGACGCTGGCGCAGATCGATCTGTGGAAGAACAAGGACACCTACGCGATCGACGTCTATACGCTGCCGAAGAAGCTGGACGAAGAAGTGGCGCGGCTGCATCTGGAGAAAATCGGCGTGAAGCTGACCAGGCTGACGAAGGAGCAGGCGGAATACATCGGGGTTGCACCCGAGGGTCCGTACAAGAGCGAGCACTACAGGTACTAGCAGTCAGCAGTCAGCAGAAAAGTGGGCGCGGCGTTCGATGAACGCTGCGCCTTTTACTTTGCGGTGGCTTCGGTCAGCCGAACCTTTCGGGGGCCAGCTTACGCGTGCACCACAAACCGGAAGCGCATGTTCTCGCCGAACCACATGATGTAGTTCGTTCCCCACGCATTGTTGAAGAGGCTGCAGTGGATGCCGCTGGATAGATCGGGCTGCTCGCGCGAGAAGTTCAGCGGAGAGCGCTCGCCCACGGCGATCAGAGGCGCATCGAGGGTCTCGATGCGCAAGGAGCGTCCCTCGAATTGGTAGCCGAAGCCCGTAGTACACGGCGTGGAGATGGCGGCTGCCGGCTGCCACCACGTCGAGAGGAGAGATCGTCTCGCCGGATTTATCCATCGTCCAGCCGCGCGGGTCGGCCACCCTGGGATTGAAGGTGAGCCACAGCGCTTCCGGCATGCGGGTTGCCGGCTTGCGGAACCAGGAAATCTCGATCTGCACGACGGGCTCGTTGCGGGGAAACATAAGTTCGAGAAATATCGACTCTGGAAAACTTGCGCGGCCGGCGGCAACCGATTCCGGATCGTGGATGGCCAGTTGCGCCATCAGATGGTGCCCCTCCCCATCTTCCGCCACATCCAGACGTGTAACGGCCGGATGCCATTCGCGGCTTTCGGCGCCGAAGCGCTCAATGTTCGGTTTGCCGAAATCTTTTTTGGCCCAGTCGGCGGTGCTGACGATGTAGTTCGCGAAAAAGCGGGAATAGTCAGCCGGCGACAGGGTCTGATAGGTGAGCAGCGCCAGCGGGTGCGCGGGATCCGCCCAATCGGCTCCGGTGGTTTTGTTATGGAGTTGCCGGATAGCTCCGGTTGCTGGATCGAGCGCGACGAGGAAGTGCTCAGTCTCGAGAGTCTGCTCGGGCGGGTGCGCCTTCGCGCCAGCGAGCTGCGGTTCTTTGGGCGTGAGAGCCTCGATGCTCGTCCGGGCCTCGGTGCGCAGCGGCTCAGGCAGCGTGTCGACCCCATCGAAGAGATCCTGCCGCTTTTCCGTCCAGCTGAATTCGACGACTTTGTAGTTCTTCGTGTCCATCGGCCACCTCCGCAACACCACGCTCGGCGACACCTTCGTGCGCATGCTCCGCACCATGGGCGAGACCGTCGGAAGTCCAGAACTACATCGACAACACCGGCGTCCAGGTGGCCGACGTCGTCGTCGGCTTCCTGCTCGACGGCAAAACCCCCGCCGACGTCGAAGCCCTCCTCGCCGACCCCGCCGTCCGCTTCGATTACTACTGCTGGGACCTCTACGCCCGCATCTCCGCCCAGTACGCCGGCAACCAAGACCTCCTCGCCAAACGCGCCGAAGTCCTGCACGCCATCGAAGCGGGCTCGGGCGCCATCGCCGACCTCGCCCACCTCGTCGCCGACAACATCGTCAAGGCCCACCTCGCCACCA
Source organism: uncultured Acidobacteriaceae bacterium (assembly GCA_963702285.1). GTDB lineage: Bacteria > Acidobacteriota > Terriglobia > Terriglobales > Acidobacteriaceae > Palsa-343. The sequence goes on from CAVPCB010000049.1 coordinate 61,947, forward strand.
TGCTTCGCCTCGACGTCGAGTACGACGTCCTCCCTCGCGAGAGCGAAATCCTCCACCTCAAATTCTGGGCGCACGCCTTCGAACTCCTCAAAGAGCGCAAAGCCATCTACCTCGAGACCGATGGCAAGAACGCCGGCTGCTGGGTCATGCCCGGCCCCCCCAAGAAGGCAAAGTCATCGTCCGCTCCAACGGCACCGTCACCTACGTCGGCAAAGACATCGCCTACCAGCTCTGGAAGTTCGGCCTCCTCGGCCAGGACTTCTTCTACGAGCCTTTCCAAACCTACGCCGATGGCCGCGTCCTCTGGGTGACCACCGACCATCCCACCGGCCACAACGTCCAGTTCGGCCACGGCGCCCGCGTCTACAACGTCATCGACGCGCGCCAATCGTACCTCCAGGACGTCGTCGTCGCCGGCCTACGCGCCCTCGGTTACGATTCTCAGGCCGGTCGCTCCATCCACTTCTCCTACGAGATGGTCGCGCTCTCACCCCGCTGCTGCGCCGACCTCGGCATCCCCCTCTCGGACGAAGACAAGAAGCGCCCCTACGTCGAAGTCTCCGGCCGCAAAGGTCTCCGCGTCAAAGCCGACGACCTCATGGACGAGCTGATCGCCAAAGCCCTAATCGAAGTCGCCAGCCGCCACGCCGACGCTCCCCAGGCCGAGCAGCGAAATGTCGCCACGCAAATCGCCATCGGCGCCCTGCGTTACTTCCTGCTCAAATTCACCCGCAACTCCGTCATCGCTTTCGACCTCCAGGAAGCCCTCAGCTTTGAAGGCGAAACCGGCCCCTACGTGCAATACGCCGCCGTCCGCGCGCGCAGCATCCGCCGCAAACTCGAAGAGCGCGGCGAGACCCTGCCGGATTTCGCGAGCGGCCTCAATGCCGCTTCCATGGCGCGCCAGCTCGCCGACACGCGAGCGGCGGAAGTCTCCCTCCCCAAGCTAATGAACCACACCACTACGCTCAGATATTTCTCACAGTGGTCCTCTTCCATCAGCGCCGCGCGCGCTGCCGGTATAGCCTTCAACATGGGCGAGACGGGTCCGTGTCGTGCCACGGCAAAGCCGGCGTGAGCAACACGGTGGGCGCCGCGTTATGGCAGCTCGATTACGTCCTCCATGGCGCGGTACAGGGGATTCAGGGCGTCTACTTCCATTCCGGCTCCCCTTTTTACTGCAGCGCGTGGCGCGCGGTACACTATCCAGGAATAAGGGGTCCGCAGGTATACCCAAAGTAGGTCCCCTCCTGCTTGTGTTTTCTATTCACAAAGCTTTCACAACACTATTGCCCATGCTGACGACAATGGCACTGCGCAGGCACTACACCTTCCTCATCACCGCCGCGGCCCTCTCCTCCCTGCCCACTCCATACATCGCCGCCCTCCCATCCCCCTCTTCCCCGCCCAAACCTCGCCATCTACGCCCTGTACCCATCCGCCCCATGCAGCGCCTCCAAGCCCACCAAGCTCATCATCCTAAACCTGTCTTTCCACGCAGCACGCAGCACTTCTGCGCGCCCCGTAGCCCCCGCCCACCCTCACCATCCACCAGAACAACAGCGTCGCCACGACCAGCACGTCCCTGCTGTCCTTCAGCGGCAACGTGGTGCTCTACGCCACCAAGCTGTCCGGCGACCTGCTGGGCATTCCGATCACGCTCACCACGAGCAGCCCGCTGTCCCTGGTCCTGCAGCTTCTGCGGCCGCTGACCTCAGGGCTCACTGTCACGATGACGAACGTGGTCACCGACCAGCCGACCACTACGTCCAGCGCCTCAACCTGGTCGAACTTCCTGATCAGCGTCAAGCCCGCGAGCTAACGCTCACGCGTCAGGCTCGCGGGCTCACCGCCGCGACTCGCGGACTCACCGCCGCAAGCTGCCTCAGTGCACCCGGCCGTTGGAACCGGCCTCGACGTCGGCCAGGGGTCGCTCGCTGTCCTGCTTCTCGTCGGCCTCGGGCACCGCCTGCAGGCCCGCCTCGTCCTCGGCGATGATGTCCTCGGTCAGCTTCGCCGAGCGCCGGCGCAGCAGGGCGCCTATGGCACCGCCCGTCGCCGCGACGACGGCCAGCCCAGTCAGCAGCCGGGGCCACATCCTGCGCTTGCGGGCCTGGTCAGACGGCTCGATCCGGCGCGCGGTCTGCGTCAGCGCCCCCGAAACCTTCGGGGCGACCGTTTCCTGCAGCGCCCGGCCGAAGTGCTCGATCCGGGGCGCGGCCCAGCCGCGGGCGTGATGCACACCCTGCTCGACCCGGGGAGTGGCCCACTCGCGCGCGTTCTGCACGCCTTGGCCGACCCGCGGCGCCGCCCAGCTCCGTGCGTCCTGCATGGACTGTGCGGCCGTGGTGCTGGCGTTTTTCGCGAGCGGGGTCACTTGCGTTGCTGCCTTGCGCGCCAGGTCCAACCCGGCGCTGGCCTGGGCCTGAGCCTGGTTCTTCCTCGTCGTAAGGGACACGTCAACCTCCAAAGGGTGATCCCAGCCAACACACTTCCCCCGTTGAGCGGGCTCAACCATAACATAGACCGAGAGGGGGGCCGGCCGCGAGCACCCAGAAAACCGTGGCAGGATGCCAAGCATGGCCAATACCA
>CAVPCB010000050.1:0-19556 GCA_963702285.1 uncultured Acidobacteriaceae bacterium
ACCCCACGACGCAATGTGTCGACCTCAGCTTCTTCGAGCGGGTCGTAGCTCTCTGCCGCCAGCATGAAATTTGGCTGGTACACGACCTGGCCTACGCCGACATCGTCTTCGACGGCTACCGCGCCCCCTCGGTCCTGGAAGTACCCGGCGCCAAAGACATCGCCGTGGAGTTCTTCACCCTCTCCAAGAGCTACAACATGCCCGGCTGGCGGATCGGATTCATGGTTGGCAACCCGGAGCTGGTGGGGGCCCTGGCCCGCCTCAAAAGCTACTTCGATTACGGCACGTTCACCCCGCTCCAGGTAGCCGCCATCGTTGCCCTGGAAGGGCCGCAGGAGTGCGTCGCAGACATCCGCGACAACTACCGGAGCCGGCGCGATGCTCTGGTGAGCGGACTCAACAAAGCCGGCTGGGAAGTTGTTTCGCCGAAGGCGACGATGTTCGTCTGGGCCCCGATTCCCGAGCCCTGGCGGCATCTTGGCTCCCTGGAGTTCTCCACCCTGCTCCTGAATGAAGCGAAAGTAGCGGTAAGCCCAGGCATCGGGTTCGGCGAATACGGCGATGGCCACGTGCGCTTTGCGCTGATCGAAAACGAAGAGCGAACCCGACAGGCCCTGCGTGGAATCCGGCAGATGTTCCAGCGCGAGGGAGTCCCGACGGCAGCCCCGGTACGGTGAGGAGCAGTCTTCGTGCGCCCCGGCTCGGATTCTCCAATGCCGAGTGCAAAGCCTTACTGTAGGGGCGGCTTCGTGCCGGGCATCGAGGCGGCAGGATCGTTCATCGCCTTCGCAATCAGTTTCGTTGTACTAAAACCCTCGACCGTGGGCACGATTTTGACGCGCCCGCCCCACGACCGGACCTCTTCTGCCCCCACCACCGTGTCCGGATTGTAGTCGCCGCCCTTTACGATGACATCTGGTTTCAGTTCTGTGATGAGCCGGAGCGGCGTGGCTTCGTTGAAGACAATGACGGCATCGACGGCCGCCAGGGCCGCAAGAATTCGTCCGCGGTCGCGTTCGCTCACGATGGGTCGGGTCGGCCCCTTCAGATTGCGAACCGATTCGTCGCTGTTGATGGCGACAATCAGCTTGTCGCCTTCGCGGCGAGCGTCTTCCAGAAGCGTGATGTGTCCGATGTGCAGCAGATCGAAGCAGCCATTGGTGAAGACGATGCTCTGCCCGGACGAACGCCAGGCGGCGATCCTCACCTTCAGCGATTCCAGCCTCAGGACCTTCTCCACCGCCGCAAGCTCAATTTCCGGCGTGAGGTTGGTGAGGAGTTCGTCGCGGCTGACGGGCACGGTTCCGACTTTGCCCACCACAATGCCGGCAGCAATATTGGCAAGCTGGACCGCCGTTTCGATCTGTAGTTTGCTGGCGACGGCCAGCGCCAGCGTCGCAATCACCGTGTCGCCGGCGCCCGAGACGTCGAATACCTGTCGCGCTACGGCCGGGGCGATCCACCGCGATCCTTCCCTGAGTACCGCAATTCCTTTCTCGCTCAGGGTTGCGGTCAGGTAGCTGAGCTCAAGCTGGGCCGCGAGCTTTTGTCCCGCAGCCAGTAAAGCGTCCGTTTCACCGGGCGGGATGCCGAGAACCACCGACAGCTCCTGCAGGTTCGGGCAAATCGTCGTTGCTCCGCGATAGCGCGAGAGGTCGCGATGTTTGGGATCGACCAGTACCGGAATGCCCCGCCGGTTGGCCGCCTGAATCACACGCTGGCAGATATCCTCGGTCAGACAGCCCTTGGCATAATCCGAGAGCACGACGGAATCCGCATTCGCTATCGCCGGTTCGAGCTTCGCCATCATGGCGTCGTAAGCTTCTCGCGGATATCCGGCCGCCTGTTCGGTGTCGAGCCGCAGCATTTGCTGCCTGCCGCTCAGGATGCGCAGCTTGGCGATGGTGGGATGGGTCGGAACCTGCGTCAGCTGCGACTCCACCCCGGCATCGCGCAGAAGATCCTGCAACTGAGTGCAGTCCGGGTCCTGGCCCGCCAATCCAAACAGAACCGCTTTCGCTCCCAGGCCGGCGATATTCATCGCCACGTTGGCCGCCCCGCCCGGACGCTCGTTGCGATGGCTGGCGTGGACGATGGGGACCGGAGCCTCAGGCGAAATGCGCTCGACGTTGCCCCAGATGTAGCGGTCGAGCATAACGTCGCCAACCACCAGGACCCGCGCATTGCGCCAGTCGTTTTCGATGAGGCGGATTACCTGGTGCAGATCCTGGATCAACGTGGTTTCTCTCTCGGGAAGCGAGCCGATTGAGCCTCTTCGTTATGATACAAGTCACCCATGGCCATGACTCCCCGGGGCTCGGACCTGCTTCGATGACGGCGCCTTTCCGCGATGTCCGGTATGTCTTTCTGGATCGCGACGGTGTGATCAATCGCAAGGCTCCGGAGGGGAAATACGTCGCCCACTGGAATGAACTGCACATTCTGCCTGGAGTCGAGGCGGCCATCGCCACGCTCAATCGCTCCGGACGCCGCGTCATCGTCGTGAGTAATCAGCGCGGCATCGCGCTGGGCTACTACACCGGCGGCGACGTCGAGGCGCTGCACAGGCGGTTGCAGGAGCATCTGGCTTTGCACGGCGCGCACATCGATGCCTTCTACTATTGTCCGCACGACGAGGGCGAATGCGATTGCCGCAAGCCCGGAACCGGGATGTTCCTCCAGGCCTTTCGCGATTTCCCCGAGGCTTCCGCCGCAAACAGCATCGCGATCGGCGATTCGATTTCGGATATCCAAGCGGCGCGGGCCCTGAAGATGCCGTCGATCTTCATCTCCGGAGATCCGTCGACGCAGAAGCCGGGCAGTGACCGGGCCGCCGAACTTGCTGACTTGACGGCCGAGTCTCTGCCCGCCGCTGTGCAGCATCTGATCTGATCCAACCCGTCCAGGATCAGGCGGACAACGGCATCTCGGCGAAGGTCTGACGCACGCCATCTTCGAGCGAAGTGAACGGCAGATCGCAGCCCGTCGCCCGCAACCCGCTCAGATCGGCTTCCGTAAAGTGCTGGTACCGCATCATTGAGCTCTGCCGGAAAAGGAATGTACTCAATCGTTGCCTCGCCATGAACCTGCATCAGCGCCCTGGCCACTTCGTTGAAGGTTCGCGCCCGTCCCGAGCCCGCGTTGACCACCGCATGCCAGGTTTTTGCCGGCTTGCCGCCGGTCGGAGCAAACGGACCCACCTGAGCGAAGAACAGATTCAACCGCGCCAGGTCTTTGACAAACACAAAGTCCCTCCGCTGCTCGCCATCGGTGTACCCTCCCGATCCTTCGAACATCCGCACCTTTCCCGTTTCTTTGATCTCCCTCGAAAAGTGGTGAATCACCGACGCCATTCGCCCCTTGTGGGCTTCGCGCGGTCCGTAGACGTTGAAATAGCGGAGCCCCACAACGGTGACAGGCAGTGATTGCTGCTCGATGCGATGACGAACATAGTTGTCGAACGCAAGCTTGGAGAATCCATAAACATTGAGCGGCTTCTCGTTCTCCAAAGTGGGCGTGAAGCGCCCGGGCCCGCTTAACCCGTACACCGCGGCCGTGGAGGCATAAACGAGAGGCGCGCCCTGCTCGATGGCGTACTCCAGCACTTCTTTCGAGCAGGTGAAGTTGTTGTCCATGACGTACACGCCATCGTCCACCAGCGTGTTGGAGCAGGCTCCCTGGTGGAAAATCGCTTCCACGCGCGGAATCCCCAGGCTCTTCGCCGCCAGCGCTCGTCGAAATTCCCGCTTGTCCATGAAATCGACGAAGCGCGCCCCATGCAGGTTCACCAGCTTCTGCGGATCCGCGAGATTATCCACCACCAGAATGTCGGTGATGCCGTGGCGATTTAATTCATGAACGAGGTTGCTGCCGATGAAACCGGCGCCCCCGGTAACGATATACATGCTGAACGACCCTTATCTTCGATCATGCCCGCTGCGCATCCCGGGCTTGTTGTCCATTCTTCCATGCCTCCATCGCGGCCTGCAGCATTTCGTCGACTGTGATGGAGGTGATGCATTTTTTCCTGTTTTCGATGCACGTCTCCAGCATGCAGTTTTTGCATGGAACGTCATGGTAGACGATGCGATGGTTCTGGCCGATTGGGTACCATATTCCGGGGTTCTGTCGCGCCGAGAATACAACGGCGCAGGGGACGCCGCAGGCCGCCGCAACGTGCATCGGTCCGCTGTCCGGCCCCAGAAAAAGCTCCGAATGTTTCAGAACCGAGGCGCTCTCGCGCGGTGTAAGCAGGCCGCAAAGGTTGATCACGGGTCCACGCCACTCTGCGCTGGCGTATTGGCTGACTTCTGCATCGTCCCCGGCGCCCACCAGCACCAGTCCATGATCGGGCAGTTGCCGGCTTAGCCTGGCCAGTAGTTCCCTCCAGTTTTCCTGGCCCCAGTCTTTGGCCTGCATTTTTGTGCCCGGCCCGCACGCGATCAGCGGCGTTCCGCGGAATGGCGCAAGGACTTCTCGGGCCTTCTCTTCCTCCGCCTGCGTCAGTCGCAGGTCCCAGTTTGCCAGGTCGTTGGGGTCAACCGTGCCAAGATCCCGCAGACAACGGACCAGCCTTGCGGCCTCATGCTCCCATCGTCCGGTTTGCGCGTCATACAAACGCTGCCTGGGATCTCCAACGGGCAGGCCAATCACCTCACGCGCTCCACAGAATTTGAAGAACGATTTGTCGCGTCGCAGGGATTGTTCGTCGCGATGCGACAGATGGACCACGACCTGCGGTCCGAACCTGCGAACCTGCCACCAGACGCGCGCAAGATCGCGCACACTTCGAGTGGCGACCGGGTAGTTGATGAAGTCGTGTACCAGGTTGGAGCCGCTGAGTACGGCAAAGGCCGTCGCCGCTTTTGCATGCGCCGGCATGTTCGTGAGCAGCATCCGTTGGGATGCCGGGAATGCACGCTCAATCAAATGAAGTGCAGGCAAGGCAACGATGGTGTCCCCCAGGCTTCCCAGCCTGTAAATGAGGACTCGTTCGACCTTTGTGAAATCCATGTGGAAACTAAGTTCGCGTTCGGTTTTTTCCGGTCGTTCCCGTGTCTGTCAACGATCAGAACTGCACTGGACATCCTTCGCTCACGCGCGTCCAGTCAACCTTTAGACTACCAGCCCAACGGGCCTCGCCCTGGTAATACTCGCCACTCGCCCGCACCAAATCGGCAATGTTCTTCTGATTGGCAGCGAAGTGGCGAACTGCCCTGCGGTCTGCTGCCACTGACCGGTGCATATCAAAGCCTCAGTGCGACCGTTGTCCCACAGCCGTGTCGCGCATGAATGGCAGCCCCGGCCGGCCGACGCTTAAATAAGTAAAGCCGTTCTCCGTCATCGTTGCCGGGTCATAGAGGTTGCGGCCGTCGATGATGATGGGATAGCGCAGCGTGTAATGCAGCCGTTTGAGATCCAGTTCGGCAAACTCCTGCCACTCGTTCAGAATCACCAGGGCATCGGCATCCTGCGCCGCGGCGTACGGGTCGTCGACATAGTGCATATTTTGCCCCGGCGGCAGCACTTCTTTTGCGCGCTCCGTGGCCGCCGGATCGTACGCCGCGATGATCGACCCTTCGTGCAGCAGTTGACGAACAATATCGAGTGCCGGCGATTCGCGAATATCGTCCGTGCCCCCTTTGAACGCAAGCCCCAGCACACCGATCTTCTTGCCGCGAAAGGTCCACAGCGCGGAGCGTACCTTCTGGAAGAAACGCCGCTTTTGCTCCTCGTTGATTTTCTCCACTTCCTTCAGCAGGCCGAAATCGACGCCGAGTTGTTCTGCCACATGCCGGAACGCCGCCACGTCTTTCGGAAAACAGGAGCCGCCGTAACCCACTCCGGCGCGAAGGAACTTCGGCCCGATGCGGCTGTCCATCCCGATGCCGCGCGCAACTTCCTCCACATCGGCGCCGGCAGCTTCGCAGATATTTGCCACCACGTTGACAAAGGAAATCTTCGCAGCCAGAAACGCATTGGAGGCGTGCTTGATGATCTCCGCTGCCTTGGTCGAAGTCTGCAGCAGTGGCGGCCGGTGCGCGTCGCTGCAGCAGCCGGGCACGGCCGCTCCCGAGCGATAATAGGCGCCCGATGTCAGAGGCTCGTAGATCCGCTTCAGCAGATCGGCGGCGCGATCCGAATCTGTGCCGATCACGATGCGGTCGGCATGAATAAAGTCCGCCACCGCAGTCCCTTCACGCAGGAATTCCGGATTCGATGCCACGTCGAAAAGCTCGCGGGGGACGCCGCTGCGTTCGACCACGCGGCGAATCCACTCGTTGGTGTAAACCGGCACGGTGCTTTTCTCGACGATCACCTTGTAGTCGTCGATGGAGCGCGCAATTTCGCTGGCCACAGCGTCCACGTAGGACAAATCGGCGCTGCCGGTCTGGCTCTGCGGCGTTCCCACCGCGATGAAAACGGCCTGCGCCGCTTGCGTGGCCGCCCGCAGATCGGTGGTGAACTCGATGGATCGGCCGCGATGCCGGCTCAGCAGCTCGGGCAGATACTCCTCGTGAATCGGGACTCCGCCCGCCGCCAGCGTGTGCAGCTTCGCCTCGTCGTTATCGACGCAGATGACCCGGTGGCCGATTTCCGCGAAACAGGCAGTTGCCACCAGTCCCACGTACCCCGACCCCACCACCGCAATGGAGATCTGTTGACTCATCGCTCTTCGATGGGCTCCCCGTTTCCGGAGCCGGAATTTCTGAGCCGCAACCCGCCTTGTGCTGACGGCCAGGGCTTTCGCAGGAACACAGATCGCCGCTTCATGGCCTGGACTCGCCTCATGCTACCACGCTGCTCCCGGTAGCTCGCCCATCGGGTCCTGGCAGTCCTCGCTCCAATTCGGCGACCGAAACGCCCGAGTAAGCAGGCGAATGCGATAGCCGATGATTTAGGATACTTCTGTGCTCGCCATCGGCTTCGTCGCTATGCAGGTCCTGACCTGGATGTTTCTGGTTGGGATGGCCGGGTCTTTGCTGGTGGTCGTCATCAGCTTCTTTGAGGACCTCACCCAACTCGTGAGCAAGGATTAGCTCCGGAAACGGACGTGGCTTCTACCGTTAAGACCCCCGTTACAAATCTTCCCCAGTCCGAACGCACCACTTTGACAAGCTCCATTCTCCTCGCAATCGTTACAGGGATTCTCCTGGATTTCTGCTTTCCCGTCGCCGGCCCGATGCCTCGCTGGCACGCGCTCATCGCCTGGGTCGCCCTCATTCCCTTGCTTTGGGCGCTGCTCCACGCGCGAGCCGTTCAGCATCCCCGCTACCTCCGCCGCGCCGCGCTCACCGGATACATCTGCGGGGTGCTCTGGTACATCCTCAACTGCTATTGGATCTACCAGACGATGCTCTATTACGGAAACGTGCCGCCCTTCGGCTCGGCGGGCATCGTCGTGCTCTTCAGCGCCGTCCTGGGCCTGTACTTCGGCGCGTTTGGTCTTGGCCTGGCGATCGTTCGCCGGCGCTTTGGACTCGCCTGGGCATTGACCTTCGCGCCGTTCCTCTGGACCGCGCTGGAACTGGCCGCCGCTCGCATCACCAGCGTTCCCTGGGATCAACTCGGCTACTCCCAGGTCGACAACCTGTGGATGACACGTCTCGCACCCTGGACCGGCGTCTATGGCATCTCGTTCGTGCTCGTCGCCGGCAACGCCCTGCTGCTTGCCGACTGGATTCCCGTAAAGCGCGTGCATGCCTCGCTGCGTTTCGCCCTCCGGCTCCTCGTGCTCGCGCTGGTTTGGCTGAGTCTCAGCCTTCGTGCCCCGGCTCCGTCACCGACTTCGGATTACGCCGTGCTGCTGCAGCCCAACATCGACGTGGCGCAGAACGACAACTGGCAGGGCCCGCAGTGGGAGGGCAGCGTCGCCTGGCTGACTCAGGCAGCCCAGCAGACCTGCACGCCAGCCTTCGCGGGCATGCCCCAGGCGAAGATGTGCGCCGCCGGATCGCACCTGTCCGGAGAACACGCCTCCTCCGGGCCTCGTGCTGTGGCCCGAGGTCGGCTCCTGGTTCCAGAGCGACGATCCGCGCACCTTAACGCTGGTAAGAACGGTTGCGACATCGGCGCGCGCGCCTTTCATCGTGGGCATGTTTGGTCACGATGACACCGGAACCTACAACTCCGCTGTCTTCGCGAATCCTGACGGCGCCATCGCCGGACGCTACGACAAAATCCACCTCGTCCCGTTCGGCGAATTTGTGCCCTACAGAAATCTGTTCTTCTTCGCGAAGAAACTCACCCACCAGCTCGTCGATCTGCAGCGCGGCCACCAGCGCACCGTCTTTCGTGCAGACGGCCACTCCTTCGGCGTCTTCATCTGCTACGAATCGGTCTTCGCCGACGAGGTCCGGCTGTTTGCGAAGAACGGCGCCCAGGTTCTCGTCAATATTTCCGACGATGGCTGGTACGGCGACACCAGCGCTCCCTGGCAGCACCTGAACATGGCGCGGATGCGCGCCATCGAGAATGACCGCTGGCTCCTGCGCGATACCAACAACGGCGTCACCACCGCGATCGATCCGTACGGGCGGGTGACGGTGTCGGCGCCGCGGCACACGATCACGTCACTCGTCGCGCGCTACGGATATAAATCCGACATGACGTTCTACACGCGCTTCGGCGACGTGTTTGCAGGGTTCTGTACATTCATCGTGGGGTTGGTTCTTGCCTTTACTGCGAAGCGACAGGCATCCGTTCCCCGCTGACCGCTCTTTAGCTATCCTCAACCCATGGTCGAACCTCGTCCTCCGCTTCCGCCGTTTAGCCTCGAAACCGCGCCGCAGAAAGTCCGCATGGCCGAGGACGCATGGAATACACGCGACCCCGAGCGCGTGTCGCTGGCCTACACCGAAGACAGCCGCTGGCGCAATCGCACGGAGATCTTCGCGGGGCGTGCGGCGATCGTCGAATTCCTCCGCCGCAAGTGGGCGCGCGAGCTCGACTACCGCCTCATCAAGGAGCTGTGGGGGTTTCGCGAAAATCGCATGGCCGTCCGCTTCAAGTACGAATTTCACGACGACTCCGGCAACTGGTTTCGCGCCCACGGCAATGAGTTGTGGGAGTTTGACGAAAACGGCCTGATGCGGCGTCGCGAAGCGAGCATCAACGAGGCGCCCATCCGCGAAGCCGAACGCAAATTCCACTGGCCGCTGGGCAAGCGCCCGGCCGATCATCCCGGCCTAACGGACTTAGGCTTTTAAGCGCTCCCAGCTCCCGGCTCCCGGCTCTGTCCCCTTCATCGGCTAAAATCGCTACAGTCATGCTTTCCGATCTCGAATTCGCCTACGCTCCCGTCCGCGATAAAGTGCGCGGCCTGCGGGAGTATCTTTGACTCGTCCCGGCTCAAAACCGATCTAGCTGCCATCGAACAGAAGCTCGCCGACCCGGCGCTGTGGTCGAACCCTGCGCTGTCGCAGCCGATCATGCGTGACCGCAAGCGCATTGAAGCGCAGCTGGCCGACGATGCCAATCTGGAGCGCCGCACCGGCGACGTTGAGGCCTACTTTGAACTCGCGCGCGAGGGTGAGGCCGTCGAGCCCGATCTGGAGCGCGAGATTAAGGCGCTCGGGGACCTGGTGGATCAGCTGGAGTTTCGCACCATGCTGTCGGGCGAGACCGATCCGCTCAACGCCATCGTCACGGTGCATCCGGGTGCCGGCGGCACCGAGTCCCAGGACTGGGCCGAGATGCTCATGCGCATGTACCTGCGCTGGGCCGAGCAGCAGGGCTTCAAAACCGAGATGAACGACTACCAGGACGGCGAAGAGGCCGGCATCAAATCGGCAACCTTCACCGTCACAGGCGAATATGCTTTCGGACTGCTGAGCGGCGAGACCGGCGTGCATCGCCTGGTGCGCATCTCCCCGTTCGATCAGGCCAAGCGGCGGCACACGTCCTTCGCATCCGTGTATGTGTCGCCGGAGATCGACGACACCATCGAAATCGACATTAAGCCCGACGAGATTCGCACCGACACCTATCGCTCAGGCGGCAAGGGCGGCCAGCACGTCAACACCACCGACTCCGCCGTGCGCATCACGCATCTCCCCACCAACATCGTGGTGCAGTGCCAGAACGAGCGCTCGCAGCACAAGAACAAAGAGAAGGCGATGAAGATGCTCCGCTCGCGGCTCTACGAGTACGAGCTCGAGAAAAAGCATGCGGCGACGCGCAAGATCGAGGACTCGAAGCTCGACATCAACTTCGGCTCGCAGATTCGCAACTATGTCCTGCAGCCCTATCGCATGGTCAAGGACCTTCGCACCCGAGTCGAAACCGGCGACGTCGACAAGGTTCTCGACGGCTATCTCGATCCCTTCATTCGCGGCTACCTGCTGATGAAGCGGCAAGGCGGCGTTCCGGTTGCAACAGCGGCCGAAGACGACCTGGAATAAGAACTACAAATTGTGCCGACCGTTAACAGAAATCGGGTGCCCCACCCTTGTCGCCGCCGTTGGGGCACCCGTAATTCGGTTACGACTGCGGTGCAGTCTGTTCCGGCACAGCATCCGGGAACAGGTTCTTGATCGGCGCCATCTCCTGTTGCCGAAGCTCCGGATGCGGAAGCGGTTTGCGCGGCAGCATCTGATCGCGCATCGCCGCGTTGTAGACGAAGATGGCTTCGACCGTTGCCGCCTGCTTCAGGTCGCCCGGCTGCAGCCGCTCGTAAACATCCTGGTTCGAGTGGTGCGTGCGGGTCTCGTAATCGAGCGGATCCTGAATGAACTGGAAGCCGGGGATACCAACCGCATCGAAGGAGAGATGGTCGGTGCCGCCGGTGTTCTGCATGGTGATGGTGGTGACGCCGAGGTCCTTCAGAGGCTCGATCCACTGGGTAAAGATCGGCCCGATCGCCGCGTTGCCCTGCAGGTACACGCCGCGAATCTTGCCGCTCCCGTTATCGAGGTTGAAGTAGCCGGAGATGAGGCGCTGCTCAGGCTTCAGTTCCAGCGGGCCGGAGGCGCGCCGCATGAATTCCGGCAGTGCGGCCTGATCGGGCGCGGTGGAGAGCGGCGCGGAGCCGAAGTGTTCCTTCACGTAGCCGCGCGAACCGAACAGGCCTTCCTCTTCGCCGGACCATAATGCAATGCGAATCGTCCGGCGCGGCTGGACGTGCAGCGCGGTCAGGATGCGCATCACTTCCATTGCAACCAGCGAACCAGCGCCGTTATCGGTGGCGCCCGTCCCGGCGATCCAGCTGTCCAGGTGGCCGCCGACCATCACCACCTGATCCTTCAGGTTGGGGTCGGTGCCGGGGATCTCGGCGATCGTGTCATAGCCATGCTCATGGTCGCCGGTGAATTTCGTCTCGACGTCCATCTCGATTTTGACAGGCACGTGCGCTTCGAGAAGCCGGTAGACGCGGCCGTAGCTCTCAATGGCCATCACCACCGTAGGCACTTTCATCTCGTGGCCGCGGATGTACGGCGTGCGGCCCATGGCGGCGCCGTTGTCGTCGAAGATGGTGCCGCCGGAGCCGCCGCCGTGCTCGGCGTCGCGGCTGGGACGGATGACGGCGGCGACCTTCTCGTCAGCGAGGAACTGGATGAGCTTGTCGGTGAGCTTCATGCGCTGCATGTACATGCGCAGGCGCTGCTGGAAGGCGGCGCTGGCCCGGTCTTCGACAGGGAAGCTGGCAATCTCCTCGAGCTCCTTGTCGCTGTAACGCTCAAAGAGCGCTGCGTCGACCGGTGGAACGGCGCGCATTTCGCCGAGGAGCACAATTTTGCCGGCGAGCTTGCCCTGGTACTTCGCGAAGTCCTCGTCCGACTGGATATTGACGTACGTGGCGTCCGCCGTGATGGGGCCGCTGGTCGCCGGCGACCACGGCGTAGCCTGCGCGATGAAGACGGCCGTGTCGGGCGAGGTCATGCGAACCCAGGTGTTGAGCTGCTGCCAGCCCATGCCGAATTCGCCCCAGTCGTCGAGATGCGCATTGACGCAGCCCATTGCAGTGAGCTGATCGCGGGTCCACGCATTGGCCCTGGCCATGTTGGGCGAGCCCGTCAGGCGCGGACCGATGTCGTCGGTGAGCGCGGAGGCGTAATCCATGATCCGCGAGCGCTGCAGGCCTTCCTCGCGAATCTTCTGGTACATGGTGAGATCGAGTTTTTCCACCGCAGGCTGCGGCTCGGACCACGGACCCGCGTCGGCATCGGAGGCTGCGGCGGACGCCGGGGCCGGTGCGGCCTTCTTCTTCTGGGCCTGGAGAGAAAGATCGGCAGCGAAGAGGGGGAGAGTGGCGGCGAGCAGGAAAACAGCGAGACATCGAGTGCGAACGAACATTTGCGCGGTTCCTCCAGAAGTGGTGCAGGGATCGAACGAACAGGGTACAGCAAAAGCAAGAAGCAGGAAGCTGGGCCCCGGTGTTCCTCAGGAGGAGGACACGGTCTCGCTCGCCGGTTCGGTGGAGATCATGTCGGCTTCGACGCCGGTGGCGGGGAAGAAAATGCTGAACACCGTTCCGGTGTGGCCGGTGGCGCGGCTGCGGACGCGAACCGTGCCGTGGTGCTTGCGGATGATCTGCTCGCTGACCCAGAGGCCGAGGCCGGTGCCGGTGGCTTCCTTGGTGGTGAAGAAGGGCTCGAAAATGTGGCGCCGCGCTTCCTGGGTGATGCCGCTGCCCGTGTCGGCGACCGAGACGCGAATGCCGGCGATGCCTTTCAGCGTGGCGGCGTGGATGCGGACGACGAGCCGGCCGCCGTCCGGGGTCATCGCATCCAGCGCGTTGCTGATGAAGTTGGCGAACAGCTGGCGCAGCTCGCCGGCGAAGCAGAAAAGCTGTAGTGTGCGGTCGTAATCCCGGCGCAGGTCCACCTGGAGGGTCTGGATGCGGCCAAGGTGAAGCGTAATGATGGAATCGACCAGCTCCGCGACGTTGCTGAGGGAGGGGAGCGTGGACTGGCGATAAAAGCGGAGCGTCTGCTGGGTGATCTCCGAGACGCGCGTGACCTCCTGCTGGGCCAGCTCGGCAAAGTTGGCGGCTTCCGGCGACAGGTTTTCCTGGCGGATGAGGTACAGCAAGTTGGTGACAGCTTCGAGAGGATTGTTGATCTCGTGTGCGATCGAGGCGGCAAGCCGGCCGGCGGCGGCGAGCTTCTCCGTGCGGCGCAGCGCTTCTTCGCCGCGCTTCTGCTCGGTGACGTCCACGAGGATGGCGCCGACCCAGCGCGTGGCATCGACTTCAGTGCGGACCGGATAAAGGTGAACGAGCCAGGTGCGGGAGCGCCGCGGCTCGGGCTCCCACGTGAGTTCGAGGTTGCGCACGGGCTCGCCGCTCTGGAAGACGGTCTCGATCGAGCGCTCGAGTTTAGCGGCGGTATTGGGTGGCAGGATGCCCCCGACACCGCGCCCCAGGTGGAGCGCGAAGGAGTAGCCGTTCATGTCCGCCAGAAATTGATTGACCCGGACAAACCGGTACTTGCGATCGAAGAAAGCAAATCCAATCGGAGCGTTGGCGAGCATGGAGTCCAGCAGGGCCAGGGTCTCGCTAAGCCCCGCCCGCTGATCCTCGATCGACGCAACCATGCGATTGAAGGCGATCGTGAGCTCCGCGGCTTCGGTGGAGGTTTTCACAGGGAGCGGAAAATCGGCGCTCGGCTCTTCAGGGTGCTGGATGAGCCGGCGCGTGGCGCGGGTGAGCATCCCCAGGGGGCGAGTGATGGACTGGGCGAGGATCGCCGCGATTAGAGTGCAGGCGCCCAGAACGAAGGCCGACCACAGCGCGGTGATGCGCAGCAGGGCGCGCAGGTCGAGGTTGTCCTGGTGGTTGTTGGAATGGATCCACGCCAGGGCCTGGGCGTGGCCGCCGACCATGATCGGCGCAACAATTTCCCACTGGCCTCTGGCCGGCTGGAAGATCACCGGGTCGGCGGGAAAAGGGAGGAAGGTGCGCTCGCCTGCGGTGAGCGTGGTCTTTCCGAGGGCCGCGGGATCGCTGCTGGCGAGGTTTCTCCCGCTGAGATCGGTGATCTGGGCGGCGCCGATGCTGTTGCTGCTGGTGGCGATCGCGAAGACGTTGGCGAGGGAGTTCGGCTTGGGATCGGCAAAGGCGAAGCTGGCAAGAGAGGCCATCTCAAATGCCTGGCTCTCAAGGCGGCGGTGGATGCGCTGCGTCATTTCCGACTGCTCCTGGCGCAGCAGCAGAAGAGTGAAAATGCCCACGACAATGATCTCGAAGAGGATCAGAGCGGCCATAAACTGACCGCGAATCGACCGTGGTCTGGGCAGCGGCATCGTCCGGGGGCAACCGTGTTTCGTCAGGAACCTGTCTGCACTGAGGCGGAAATGCGTCGAGCAGGTTCCGCCACCGGCAGACTTTGTATGGGGTTTGCAGTGATCCTACACCTTCAGGGGTTCGACCGACGATGACGTTAATTTCACTCTGAGGTCATCGGCGATCTGGCGGCCGTGGAATCGGCCGTTCTCGATGAAGATTTCGTTGGTGCGATCGCCCGCGACGATGACACCGGCGAGGTAGAGGCCGGGGATATTGCTTTCAAGGCTGGCCGGATCGCAGGTGGGACAGCGGTCTTCGCCCTCGATGCGGATGCCGAGGGACTCGAGGAATTCGAAGTCGGGAAGGTAGCCGGTCATAGCGAAGACGGCATCGTTTTTGATGACGCGGGTGCCGGCGGCCGCGTCGTGGATCGTTATCGTGTCAGGATCGATGCGAGTGACCTCGGTATTGAAATAAGCGGTGATTTGGCCGTTCTTGATGCGGTTTTCAATGTCGGGGAGGATCCAGTACTTGATGTGGGGCTGCATGGCGGAGCCGCGATAGACCACGGTGACGCGAGCGCCGTGACGCCAAAGCTCCAGAGCTGCAATGGCTGCGGAGTTTTTGCCCCCGATGACCACCACATCGAGATCGTAATAAGGATGGGGGTCGTTGTAGTAGTGGTGGACCTTGGGCAGGTCTTCGCCGGGGATGTTCATGAGGTTGGGCAGGTCGTAGTAGCCGGTAGCGACGACCACTTTGCGGGTGGCGTAGGTGTTGGTTCGGCCGAACGGGTCGGTGGTGCGGATGGTGAAGTTGAGGTCGGATCCGGACACCTGCTCGACGCGCTGGTACTGGCGGATGTCGAGTTTATAGAACATGGCGACCTTGCGGTAGTACTCGAGCGCCTCGTTGCGCGAGGGCTTGGCGTTGATGGAAGGGAAGGGAATATCGCCAATCTCGAGCAATTCCGAGGTCGTGAAAAAGGTCATGTGGGACGGGTAGTGGAAAAGGGAATTGCAGAGGCACCCTTTGTCCACGAGAACGGAGCGGAAGCCGGCGCGCTGGGCCTCAATGGCGCAGGCCATGCCGGTGGGGCCGGCGCCGATGACCAGCACGTCGAAGGATTCGGTGGGGGACTCGATTGCGCCCATGTTTACAGAGTAGATGATGAGGGCGAACCTTAGACTGCAGATGATGAGGTGAGTTGGCTGATGCGGAGACAAGCGGTCGTGGGATGGATGGCCCTGGTCGTGGCGATGCTGCTGGCGCCTGCGGCTTGGGCTGCCGCGCTGGGTGCGCAGAAGATTGCCGACGGTGTGTGGTTCTTGCCCGGGGATTCGTCGAAGGGGTACTGCAACAACATCGTGATCGAGATGCAGGATTACCTGATCGTGGTGGACGCGAATTATCCGGGACGGGCCCGCGAGCTGGTCGCGCAGATGCACGAGCTGTCGCCGAAGCCGGTACGGTTCGTCTTCGACACGCACGCGCATCGCGATCACTCCTACGGCAACAAGGTGTGGACCGATGCAGGCGCGACGACCTTTGCGTACCAGGGCGTGGTGGAAGAGATGGATCGCTACGAGCCAGAGCGCTGGCGCACGACGGCGGCCGAGCGCGAGGATGTGCGCCAGACGGGCCTGAGCGACGCTCCGCGGCCGCAGCTGACGTTTCGCACCAGCCCCTTCATCCTCAAGGACAGCACGCGCGAAGTGCGCTTCTATTCCTGGGATGGGCGCACACGCGCGGCGACGGATTTGTCTGGCTGCCGAAGGAACGGATTCTGTGTACCGGCGATGCCGCGATCGACGGAGTGAGCGCGACGCCGGGGAAGCAGGGACCGCGCAACAAGCTGTGGGACGCGAATCTGGCGAACTGGCCGCGCGTGCTGGAGCGCGCCGAGGATTTTCATCCGCTGCATGTGTTGCCGGGGCATGGGGCGGCGGGAGGCGAGGAGATTCTCGCCGGACAGATGACCTTCCTTGAGGATTTGTATGCGGCGGTGGAGGCGCAGGTGAAAGCAGGGAAGACCCTGGCGCAAATGACGCCGACGCTGCCGGATCGCGATCGCGACTGGGCGCCGAAGGATCTGACAACGGACTTTGCCATCGCCTGGGCGGAGATCACGCAGCATCAGCCTGCAGGAGCGCTGCCGCATGTGTGGAAGTGAGGCGCGGGCTTGAGGAGCAGCGCGAGTCGGCCTTTCAGGCGAGGCGGAAATCGGGAAGGCGAGCGGCTTTGCGGTCGAAGGTGACGCTGTGAGAGCAGCCCGCCCAGCGTCCCAGCGCGCCGATGAGCGCGTCGTCGAAGGAGGCGGCACCAGATTTGAGGACGATCATAGCGGTGTAGACTTCGCGTTCGTTTTGAACGGCGAGTGTCTCGGTCTGTAGGATTTGTTCCAGGATCGCGGCGACTGCATCATCGGACATATCGAATGATCGTCGCAGCACCCATGCGGTTTCCACGATGGTCACGAGGCTGGTTCAGCCTGTCCCGTCGCAATCAGGTACTCAGTCGCGCCTCGCATCGCATCTTCAGCATGACGCTTATAAGGCCTCGACGGAGCCGCCACGGGCAGCCTCTCACTTTTCCTCATTTCAGGTCTTCCCTCAGCGGGCGATGCTCGCTGACCCCGCTGAATTTTGATTTAGAACGGTCGTGAGCGGTGAGTCACCAGCGAGAAGATTTTGAGTTATTCGCGCGGGTTATGACTGGACGGGCTTGCGCCGGCAGCCGTTTCCAGAGGCGCGTCAGGCGTCGGCGATCAGTGAGGCGATGTCCTCGAGCGGACGCCGGCTGAAGTCCTTCGCGAGCTCGCCTATGATCTTGCCTCTCAGGTCGCGGTGGAAGTGCTTGCGCATCTCCCCCAGGGTCCTGGGGTCGGAGACAACGACCAGGTGTTCTATGGTCCCGTCCAGGCTGAGCTTGTTCAGGAACGCGGCCGTCGCCGCCGCGAAGTCGTCCTCGACGAGCCGCCTGCCATCGGGATTGGCAGAGCCGGTATGATGGCGCGCACCCGAGCCTGAGTGGGCGGGCGCAGGCGGAGCCGCCGTGATCTCGACCAAATGCACCCCAGGTTTCACGCCCGTATTGTGGAACAGGCGGACCGTCTCGCCGTCAGCGACTGCTACTGTCGTACCGGTAGGTAGAATCATCGAAAGACCTCCTGTTCACGATCCCGCATAAACGCCGGCGGGCTATGATACTTGCATGCTGGCGCTCTGCGGCGCCTCTTCGATAAGCTCCTGGCGCGAAGCTCCCCAGAGCAGAGCAGTCCCGACGACGGCCGAAAGAATCGACGCGGCGAACACGGCGATCTTGGCGGCCGAGAAGTCGGTGGCGCTTGGAAACGCCTGCCCGGCGATAAAAAGCGACATCGTGAAGCCGATGCCAGCGAGGGCTCCCGCCCCGGCCAACTGCCGCCACGTGTACTCCGCCGGCTTGACGGCTATGCCTGCGCGCACGGCCGCGGCAGCCGCGAGGAAGACGCCGAGCGGCTTTCCTATGGCGAGGCCAGCGACGATCGCGGCCATGAGCCAGCCATGCCCAACGAAGACGCCCGGGTTGATCGCCACGCCCGCATTCGCCAGTGCGAAGATCGGGAGGACAGCGTAGCTCGACCGCGCGCCGGCGTGCCGCAGCAGCCGGTCGGCGGGCGAATTCAAGTCTGTCGTAGATTGCGTCGAGCGCGTGCAGTGCCGGGGTGGAGGGGCCGTGCCTGAGAACCTCGCCCTCGTGCCGGGCCTCGGAGGCGATGATGGTGCTGGCCTGCGTCATCAGGGCAGCCAAGTCGGCAGGCGGGCGCGTCGGAATGAACAGCGCCAGTACCACGCCAGCCAGCGTCGCGTGGAGGCCGCCCGCGTAGACGAACGCCCACAACGCGATGCCCAACAGGATGTAAGGCGAGAGAAGGTAGACCCTCGACCGGCTCAGCAGCGCCAGCGCAACGACCACCGCCGCAGCCGCGGCCAGGTAGCCCGGATGGATATCGCCGGAGTAGAACACAGCGACGACGACGATCGCACCGATGTCGTCGACGATGGCCGCCGCGGTGAGGAAGATGCGCAGCTCGACGGGGACGCGGGCGCCCATCACGGCGATCAAGGCAATCGCGAACGCAGTGTCGGTCGCCATCGGAACGCCCCACCCGTGCGACCACGGCCCCGCAGGGATGACCAGCGCATACAGAAGCGCCGGCACGACCATGCCGCCGAGCGCGGCGGCGATCGGAAGCGCGGCGGAGCGGCGGCTTGCGAGGTGGCCAACTGTCATCTCGCGCTTCACTTCCAATCCCACGACGAGGAAGAACACCGTCAGCAGGCCGTCGTTGACCCAATGGAGGATGGACATCCGAAAGGCTGCGTCGCCCAAGCTCACGCCGAGCTCCTGGCGCCAGAGCGCCTCGAACGCCGGCCCGATCGGCGAGTTCGTCAAGACGATCGCCGCCACGGTCGCGAGGATCAGCAAAATGCCGGCGGACGGGCCCCAGCTCGCGAAGTCCAGGGCTGCCGTACGGACGCGGTGGCCGAGCGTGCCAAGCATCGCGTCGACGAGAGAGCTCTCGTCCCAAGGCCCGTCGTAGCGCCGGCGGTTGATGTAGAAGGTCGGCGTGAATCTCACGCCGCTCGCGCGTGAGCTTGCGACGTCCGCCTCCACCCTCGCCCTCGCGCGCCGCACGGCGTCGCTGTCGCCGAGCGCGAAGTTGGCGTTCACGCCAAGGTCGGCGGCCACCGCGACGAGGTCGTCCTCTGTGAGCTGCATCGACCTCGTCATCAGCTTGATGTGCGCGGACCAGAACGCCTCGGGCGTCTGGGCAAGCTCAGCGAGCTCGGCGGCCCGAAACGAAAGGCTGTTGTCCGTGAGCGGCCTGTGGCGGAAGGCGTAGCAGACGCGGTCGCCTAGTTGGTCGCGTGCTTGCGCGATGCGCTCGTTGGCAGCCCTGCAGTGCGGGCACGCGTAGCTGCCGTACTCGACGAGCGTGATCTCGGCATCGGCGGGGCCGAGCACGTGGTCCGTCTCGTGGTCGACCGGACGGTCGAGGCGGCCGGGCGGGATCATGAGCTCCATCGCTGAACCGGTCTCCAGGTGTTCGCGCCGGCTACGACGTCGGCGCAGCCGTCGCTGGGTTGACGACGTGGAATACGCCGCCGTCGGGTGACGGCGTGTACGCGATCTCCGTGCCGACGATACTGCTGGGGAGCCCAGCTGCGTGCACGCGCGGGAGGAAGAGGCGCACCAGCGTGCCGGCACCCCGCTCGCTCTCAATACAGACCGCGCCGCCTCGTCCTTCGGCGAAGCGCTGGACCTGGGCGAGCCCGAGGCCGGA